>CANPZW010000004.1 GCA_947589385.1 uncultured Clostridia bacterium
TTTTGCAGTTACTTTTACAAAAATGCGCCAATTAGAACTTAATCTTACAAACTGGCACTTTACTTTACATTTGAGCTATTCCAGAGGTCCATAAAATTTTTTCGTGCCAGCTATTGACAAACTTCAAAACCTCGCTATAATCGTATTAACCTTTAGTAAGGAGGCTTATATGACAGATAAAGAACTATTACAAAAGGTTGAAAACGGCGAGGGGCTGACCGTACCCGAAATTAAAAGGTATCAACAGCTTGTAAAGCCGCAAAAGCTGGGCGGCGGCGGCATAAGCAGTTGGGTTAAGGCTAACGACACTAATAGCACTTATAGCTAACAGTGTTACAGCTAAAACCAAAGAAATAAAAATGTTTTTTGTCTTTTTCAATTTAGTTTCTCCTTTAATTTATTTTTAGTTTACTATTGAATGTAAACATCTACTCCACTTGGACGAAAAAGTCTATACTTGCATTTATCATATTCAAATTCATCAATATAAAAAAAATATAATCCTTTTTCTCGCATAAAAGGTTGATTATATTCATATTTGCCCGTAACAGGATTTACATAGGTAATTTTAGCCGACCAACCATCTATTAAAACTTGCTTATTATTATCACGCCTTCTTACTTTAACATCTAATTGTTTCTGTTCTCCGTCATACGTTAAATAAGCGTCTTCATAATTATAATAGTTAGCTTTCACTAAATGTTCGCCTGTTTCGGGATTAACGATATCAAAATAACAGTCAACCGGTTCTTTATCACCGCAAGCAGTCAATCCAATAGTAAAACCACACATCAAAACAAAAGTTATCATTAGTATAATTGTCTTTTTTGCTTTTGCCATGATATCTCCTTATTAAATGACATTATGTCATTTTTCTTTATTATACTTCCTTTTACCATATTTGTCAATAGCTGGATATTAAATATCACCAAACTTTCATTTAACAAGCAAAAAAGCCTGCTCTAATTTTAAGAGCAGACTTTTCAAATCATTATTCCATTATAATTTTTCTATCTTATCTATTTGCGAACTAAATTTTTCGACAATTCTATTATTGTTATTAAAATCAGCAAAAAGCGCACAAATACTATATTTTAATAATATTAAAACCACTTCGATTACGCTATCATCATATTTATGAATGAACTTATTTTTAACGCTATTGATTACACCGTCAAAAAATTCATATCCGTCAACGGGAGTGATTTTTAATCCCAATGCAATATTTTTTATTATTTCGTTATATTCAAATTTAATAATTGCTTCTTGAAAAATATTTAATACCGTTCTTGCGTAATGAAACAAATCCAATTTTCCATTTTGCATTTCATTTATTCTTAATTCTAAAAATTTAGCAAAATCATAGAACACAAAATCGTTCAAATCCTTTTTATCTTCAAAGTAAACGTAAAGACTTGTTCTTGCAATACCTGCTTCGCTTGCTAAACTATTAAACGTTATTTTATCAATCGGTTTTGTCTTTAATAAATTTATAAACGATTGCTTTATTAAATTTTGTTTCTCTTTTGGTAATTCATAAAATATTTTCTTCGGCATAGCGTTATATTATCATTTTACTTTAATTTTGTCAATTACATTTTTCGTTATCGAAATTCTACATATATTATTGTTATGAAAACCGAATTTGAACGCAATAATTATTTTTTGTTTTTCGCGGGCTTATCGTAGCATAGGCTTCGTAAAGCGCAAAAGGTGTGCGGTAAAAAATCATTATTACATAGTTTCCGAGTATAAGAAAACCGAGCTTTTAACAGCTCGGTATTTTATTTGTCGATTTTTTACCTGTATAGCATACAGACTAATTCAGTTCAATTCGGTTGCTACTTTTGCGCTTTACAGTAAGACCTATAAACATAAAACCACACCCAGCCTATGCCCCGATGCCCTTTTGCCGAAAAACAAAAAAGGAAAAATTACGGTTTTCGGTAAGGTGGTGAGTTATATGCGTTTGTATATCGACACGGGGTAATCCGTGCTTTCGGCTGTTTTGGGCGGGTTTTTTCCGTTCCCCAGCCTATGTTTTTTTACCCACACTTAAAGCTATGATGCTCTTATCAAATTATAGGAGTTATCAACCGTATGAAACAACAGGAATTAACCACTCTGTTAGACTTCATACAAAAGCAAAATTCGCCTGATACCGACGAGCTTGTCGCCATAGTATTAAAAATGGCAGCGGACAGCGCGGCTTTGAAAACCGTTAAAAACAAGCCGCAGGACGGCGGAAAGGGCGAGAAAAAATTTTTGAAATTCACTAAACAGGAGATTGATATTATGCCAGCCTACTTAAAGCAAATTTTACTTATGTACAACGGCAACGCCGTAACCTACCGTTATCACAACGGCTCTTATGAAACACGCTACCGCAGGGACGGCTACCGTGTAGAAGTTTATGCCCCCGACCTTCGGACTTTGAAAACGAGATTTCTCGATAAAATCGCCAACGCTAAACCGGCGGAAAAAGAAGATACTTCCGTTCCGCTTTTCAAAGACTTTGTTGCCGAGTGGATGAAAGTCAAAACAATCACCGTAAAGGAAAGCACGATTAAAAGCTATTCGCTGTTAATAGACGCGCATCTTAAACCGACCTTCGGCAACAAACGCATTAACGCAATCACCCGAACCGACGTTCAGAGCTATTTATCCGATTTAGTCAATCAGGACAAGAACAGAACGGCGCAGAAACTCAAACAGCTTTTAGGCGCAATCTTCGATGTCGCGGCGGAAGATTACGGTATTAAATCACCTATGGCAAAAGTAGAACTTCCGCATTACGAAGTGAAGAAAGGCACGTCGCTTACGAAAGCCGAAGAACGGAAACTTGTTGACTTCTGTATTGCGCATAGAGGGAGCGAGGCGGCTTCGGCAATGCTTGTGCTAATGTACTTCGGACTGCGCCGCAGCGAGCTGAAAACCATTCAAACGGACGGCGAATCGCTGACCTGTATAACGAGCAAAACAAAGCTCGGTCGCGGCGACGTAAAACGCACGATACCGTTTACGCCCGTGTTTAAAAGGGTACTGCCGTATGTCGATTTTGAAAAAGCCAAAAACGTCAACGTGAATACGCTGGGGACGACGTTCAAAAGACTGTTCCCCGCGCACCACCTGCACGAATTGCGCTATTCTTTCATCACAAGGGCGAAAGAAGCAGGTTGCAACCAGGAAGTGGTAATGATTTGGGCGGGACATTCCTTTGACAAGGACTGCGTAACTTCCGTTATTGACAGAGGCTATACCGACTATTCCAAAGAATACCTATTCAAAGAGGCGCAGAAGATAGATTATGAGTTTTGAAAGAACCGCACTTTTGTCTCGTTGTCCGTAAGGGCAGCGGACAACTCGGTAAGGCTTCGCCTTCGGTGCGACACCGCTTGCGTGATTACTTGATTAGCGAATAAGTCAATCAAGCGATAACGCAATTAAGATACATGGATGCAACGTCACGTTGCCTTGCCTCGTCCCACAATTTCCCCACGATTTACCCCACTATTGTGGGGAAAAAGAAAAAAGCCGAATAAAAAAACGGGCGGTTTTTAGCTGAAAATCGCTAAAAACCGCCCAAAATTGGCTGGGGCGAAGTGATTCGAACACCCGAATGACGGAGTCAGAGTCCGTTGCCTTACCGCTTGGCGACGCCCCAATAATCGATTGCTTCTCAATTATATATTCAATTCTGCGAAATTACAAGCAATTTTAGCCCTTTTAATTAAAAATTTTAACATACCTTTTATTTTAATCTTTTTTCAGGCGGCGGCGCGCATCTTGCGCGCCGCCGCAAAACCATTTTTCGCACTGAACGAAAATCTGTTCTTTTATCATATTAAATTTAGAAATGCCGTACTTCCTGCCGCTTGCAATTTTTTGCCGCGCCATGCTATAATATCCGTATGAATAAGGTGGAAATAACAGAGGTCGTTGCGGCGCTGATATTCAAGGGAGATAAATTCCTTATTTGCCAGCGTCCGGCTAATAAAGCGCGCGGACTTCTGTGGGAATTTGTCGGCGGGAAGGTGGAAGCGGGGGAAACTAAGTCCCGGGCGTTGGTACGCGAATGTCGTGAAGAGCTTGGCGTAACCATAATGCCGCACGAAGTTTATTTGGAAGTTAATCACTCGTACCCCGATATACGTGTGCGTTTGACGGTTTTTAAAGCGGAGATAATCGAGGGCGTGCCGCGGCTATTGGAACATGCCGCCTTGAAATGGATAGCGCCAGACGAAATTAAATACTATACTTTTTGCCCTGCCGACAAGGACGTCCTTAAAAAAATTACTGCCGAAAATTTGAAGGTTCGGAAAAGACACAATAAGAACCTCGGGGAAAGGGGAGAAAAAATCGCCGCACGGCATTTAAGAAAAGAGGGCTATAAAATTCTCGAACGCAATATGCGTACTCCTTTCGGGGAAGTGGATATTGTGGCTAAAAAAAAGGACGCACTGATATTTTGCGAAGTCAAGACGCGCGAAGGCGACGGATACGGAACTCCCGCCGAGGCGGTGAATAACGAAAGACGTATGCGGTATAAACGCTCCGCAGAGTATTATTTGCAAAAAAATAAAGCCGACTTTACGGCGCGCTTCGACGTCATTGAAATCCTCGGCGGAGAAGTAAACCATATAGAAAACGCATTCGGACCGAGCCGAAAGCCCATATAATCATAGGGCAAAGAAAATCACAGAACGTGCAGCGGGGCGCAAAGCGCCCCGCCGCTTTAACCAGTGTTTATAAAATCCGCAATGGGCGGTTTGCCGTTGATTTGGTCAGCCGAGTTTGTCGCCGTTGCATGCTGGGAAATCGGGCACGGCGAGAATTACTCCGTTTTTGCCGTACGCCCCCAAAACAAGCACTTCGGACATAAAGTCGGCAATTTGCCTCGGCGGGAAATTCACTACCGCAAGCACTTGTTTTCCTTTAAGAGTTTCGGGCGTATATAGTTCGGTTATCTGCGCGGAGGATTTTTTTACGCCGAGTTCTCCGAAATCAATCGTAAGTTTATAGGCGGGCTTTTTCGCTTTTTTGAAAATTTCCGCGGAAATTATCGTGCCCACGCGGATATCCAGTTTTGCAAAATCTTCAAATAACGCCATACGTACCTCGTTTTTCGATAATTTATGTCAGACGGCGAGTAGCCCCGCCGCCATAAGTATGCACACAGCCGCGAATACGGTGAATACGGAAAACACGCTTGTCCATACCACAAGCTGTGTGGCGAGTTGCTCGTCGTTTTTCATTTCGGCAGCCATAATCGCGCTTGAAACCGCCACGGGCGAGCCGAAAAGCGCAACAAGCGCGGGAAATTCCGTCGTGCCCAAAGGGAGAATACCTGCTTTACATAAAATCACGGCGGCGCCCAGACCGATAAGCGGCGCGATTGCCGTTCTCCACACTGTTCCCACGGCGATTTCCTTAAACATACCTTTTACGGCGGAAAATTCGAACTGTCCGCCCAAAATTATAAGCGCCACGGGCGAAGCCGCGTTTTTCAGTTGGTTTAGTGTGTTATATATGAACGGTAATTGATTTTTCAACGTAAAAACCGCTTCCCCGCACGCCGCGATTTCCGCGCGCCGCAATCCGAGGAATACAAGCCCCGCCGCAACAGATATTATGAGCGGATTGGTGCAGATTTCAAAGAGTACCCGCTTAATGTTCCTAGCCTTTGGGGTAACGGGCTTTCCGAAATTTTCGCTTGATTGCCCGTCGCGGGCTTCTTTTTTTTCGAACATCGAAAGGGATATTACTGCGAGAATGTTGAACATGGGTATGGAGAACGCCTGCAAAAACGCCACCGTCGCGCCGGAATCCGTATTGCCCGCAGCAAGCGACGCGGCGAGCGAAGTGCCTATAATGGCGAAGTTGCTGCGGAAAGTGCATTGAAGAATAACTCCCCGCCTGTCCGCGCGCTTGGTCGTAAGCACGCACGTCGTAAGCCCAAGACAGAAAATAACCGCAATCGTTATGACGGCGAATAAAACCAAGTCCCAGCGGAAAGCCGAAAGGTCGGAATCATATACATTCATGAACAGCATCACAGGTAGCAAAACCTTAAAGACGAGCTTGTTGCCCGTCTTTAAAAAGTCTTTGGATAGGAATTTTATACGTTTCAGCGCATATCCCAAAATGATAAGCAAAATTATGGGAGCTATGGCGTTCACCGCCGTAAATATAATCCGCGTCATTGTTTTTCAGCCTAAAATCGCTATCGAAAGCAAGCAGAATATTATAAGCGAAACTGCGTCAACGATGGTCGTTATAAAGGGGCTTGCCACCGCCGCGGGGTCAAGCTTGCATGCTTTTACCAAAAGGGGAAGCAGACAGCCAACAAGTTTTGCGAGGATTACGGTGCAGCACAGCGCAAGGGAAACGATTCCGCATAGAAGAGGAGTGTAGTCTTTGTAGCCGAAAAGCATATTGTCTAAAAGCATAAGCTTGATAAAGCACGCCGCGCCGAGCGTTACTGAAAGGAGCAGGGAAGCGCGAATTTCCTTCCAAACGACTTTGCCCGTATCCTTTAAAGTTAGTTCTCCCAAAGCAAGGGCGCGGATAACCGTAACGGAGACCTGCGAACCCGAGTTTCCGCCCGTGTCCATAAGCATGGGCACGCATGCGAAAAGTACGGGGCTGATTGCGTTCAGCCTGCCTTCGAACACGTTGATGATAAGCCCCGTAAACGTGGCGCTTACCATAAGTATAAGAAGCCAGGGCGCGCGGCTTTTCCAAATCGAAAAAACGCTCGTTTTAAGATAAGGCTTGTTTGCGGGCATAATTGCCGCTATTCTTTCGAAGTCCTCCGTGTTTTCTTTTTCGAGGACTTCCATAGCGTCGTCAACCGTTACAATTCCCACAAGCCGACGTTCGTTGTCGGTTACGGGTATGGCGATAAATCCGTAGTCGGAAAATTTACGCGCAACGTCCTCTCTGTCGTCAAGGGTGTTGGCGTAGATTACGTTTTCCTCCATAATGTCGGATATGAGCGCCTTTTTGCTTGCAAGCAGCAAATCTTTTGCCGTCACAAGCCCTATAAGATGCCTGCCGTCGTCTATAACGTAGCAAGTGTATATGGTTTCCTTATCGATAGCCGTTTCGCGTATCCTGTCAAAGGCTTCCTCCACGGTCATCTGCGGGCGGAACGCTACAAATTCTATCGTCATTATACTGCCCGCGCTGTTTTTGGGATATTTTAAAAGTTCGTTGATGTAGCCGCGCGTTTCGCTGTCGCTCTGCGCAAGCAGTCTGTTTACGACGTTCGCCGGCATTTCCTCCACAAGGTCAACCGTATCGTCGAGGAACAGTTCGTCCATGACGTCCTTGATTTCCCTGTCGGTCAGCTTTTTTAAAAGGGCTTCCTGCGTGTCGCGGTCTATCTCCACGAACATATCCGCCGCAAGGTCCTTCGGAAGGATGCGGAACAGAACGGGAAGGTCTTCCTCGTTGGCGCTTTCGAATACGTCCGCGAGGTCGGTTTCGTTCATTTCGGCGAGCAGCGGTTTAAGAACGGAGAATTTGCGCTCGTGCAAAAGGTGCAGAATTTCGTCCTCTTCGGCTATTCTGCGCGCAACGTTTTCGGGCAGGTCCTCAATAATTTCGGCGGTATCCTCAACCGAAACGTCGTCCATGACTTCATGCAATTCGTCGTCGCGCAAGCCGTTGACGATTTTTTGCTGCAACGCCGGGTCGAGAAGAACAAGCACGTCCGCAAGAACGGAACTGTCAAGCGCGTGGCAAAACGGTAGGAGCTGTTCTTCCGTCAATTCTTTCAGAATATAGGCTACCGCTTCGGGTTCTTCATGTTTTACGGCTTCGGCGGCTTCCTCGTAATTTTTGGCCGTCAGCAACTCATTCAATTCATCCGTCATATCAACCACCTCCGTATTTTGCGGAAATTCCGCTTATTTGCAAATCAACGGCGGGCTGTATATTCCTTAACGTCAAGTAAAGTTTCGCCGTCTATCTGAATGGCGCAGGGTTCGTCGAATTTTACGGTGATTTCCCTGCCTTCGAGTATTTTTACCATATTTTCTTTTTTGACGTGTTCGCCTTTGAAAATAGAGGGGAACGCCATAAGTGTTGAAAGCCTTCCTTTGCCGTACATAAGGCACAGGCTCAGCTTGTCGCCCGACCTGTTCTGCGCGGGCGTCGGAATCATCCCGCCGCCGTAAAACCTGCCGTTCATAGTCGGCGCTATCCAAACGCCCTTGTATTCGGCGGTGACGCCGTCAACGGTAACTACGGCGTTGCGGGGCTTGAAGTGAAACAAAAGCCCTTTTATAGCGATGGAAGTATAGTCCACATTTTTGCCGGCGGCTTTCAGTTTATCCCCGACTTCGCAACAGTACCCGTCTATACCGTAGCCGACGCCGTTTACGAATTTGTAATCAATTCCGTTCACGGTCACTGAGGGCAGATTTTTAATAAGATGATTTATGTTAAACAGGGTAGAGGTCCTCGAAAGACTTTTCCCGTCAACTTCGGCGTCGGGGTAATAATCTGCAATATTTTCGCACAGGTCGTTGTAAAAGTCGTTTCCGCAACCCGCGGCATACAGATATACGGGGCGTTTAAGGTTATCGCAATCGACGGTGTTCACAAATCTGTTCAAAGTGCCGTCGCCGCCGGCGAGAATTATTCTCGTGCTTTCGCCCAGCCCGTCTAAATATCCCTGTAAGTCGGCAATTTCCGTCGCGTCCTCGAAAGTCAGTTCGTCCGCGGGCAGAAGTTCCGCAAGTTTTCTTCTTACGCTTCCCCTGTCGCCGCAACCGGCAAGAGGGTTAAGCAGTACAACATATTTCATTTTTTACCTCTGTAAAATTTTTTTCAATTTAAATTATTTCCCAATCAGAAGGGAGGGCGCGCAGCCGTAGTATTTTTTGAACACGCGGGAAAAATAAAGGGGTTCGGAAAACCCGCACGCCTCGGCAATCTGCGATACGGAATAGTTGCTGTACCTGTTGCCTATGCCGCTGTCGATTATTTCCCGCGCAAGCTTCATACGGCAGTGGATAAGGTATTCGTGCGGGGTCGCGCCCGTTTCCTTTTTAAACAGTTTGCGCACATAGTCGTAGCTCAAAGGCAGTTTTCTCAGGCTGTCTTCAAGCGAAAAACCCGGGTCGGAGGCCTTTCTTTTTATTTCGTCGCGCACGGCGGTCACCGCTGGCGAAAGTTTTTCCCCGCCCGAAAAAGCGATAACGTACGCCGCTATAAGCCCGCCCAAAGATTCCATAACGGCGTTTGCGCCGCCCAAAAATCTCTGCGCCTGTTTTGCGGCAAACGCAATTCCCCCCGACATGTCCTCAATTATTTGTATATCTTTGAACGGGAGAAGCGCCTTATCGAGCGACACGCGCATCCCCGTGCCCGAAAAGCCGTGCTTAAAAAAGGCGGGAACGACAGCAACCTCGCCGCAGCCGAAACCCAAGCCGCCGCCCGCGTATTCTATCAGGCAACCCCCGCCGGCTACGTAAATTTCGCAGCTTTTGCAAAGGCGTTCCGCGGTGTTTTCGGCTTCGCCCGCAAACGTTATGACGTTCATATCCGTATATTATCACAAAATATCCGTTTTGTCCATATTTTTGAAGGAAACTTTTGTTATCCGTTTTGGATTTATATAAATATATGATAAAATATAGACTATGACGCAGATTTATTTTAAAGTTCTCTTGATAATGGGCGTGCTGTTCGCGTTTGCAGTGCCCGGGTTTGCGCTGAAAAAGCTTAACCTTCTCGGCGAAAGGGCGGCGTTTACGCTTTCCAATATTTTATTATACGTCTGCCAGCCCGCGCTTGCCATTTCATCTTTTTGCGCGTTGTCGCGGGAGCAGTGGGAGCGGGTTTCCGATATGCCAACCTTGCAGCTTTTGAAAAATTTCGGCGTGGTGGCGGCGATAGCTTTTTTCGCCATGATATTGACTTACGGGCTGTGCAAACTGATATTTTTAAAGTCCGTAAACAGAAAAAAGACGGACGTGTATTCGTTTATAGCCGTTTTCTCCAACTGCGGATTTTTAGGCGTGCCCTTTACGGAAATGCTTACCGACGGCGACCCACTGGCGGTTATGTACGTAATGGTGTTCAATATTGTTTTCACTTTTTTGTGCTGGACGCTCGGCGTAGTTCTTATAACGGGCTCTTTTAAGGAAATAAGGCTTAAAAAACTTATCTGCAACCCCGCCATAATTTCGAATTTTATCGCCATGCTGCTGTTTTTCGTGCCGCAAATTAACTTTTTTATGTTCGAGGGACTTACCGATTTGCAGATATTCCCGCGCTATCTTTCCCATATGACTGCGCCGCTTTCTATGATAATAGTGGGCATACGTCTTGCGGAATGTAAACCCAAAGAGCTTTTCTGCAAAGGCGGAATTTACCTTGCGGGCGCGCTGAGGCTGATTGTCGCGCCCTTTGTCGCGCTGGGAGTATCCGTCGCCTTTTTCTATATGGCGGGAAGCGCGGTTTCGGGCGATTTCGCGTTTATTGCGCCCGTAATCGCCATGGCTATGTCTCCCGCCGCGTCCGTAGTTGCTATGGCGGAGAGATTCGACGGAGATAAAAAGACCGCCGCCGACGCCTTCATTACCAATACCGTTTTAAGCGTTCCTATAATTCCGCTCACCGTTTCGGCGGTCGTCGCCATATTCGGACTTATCTTGTAAAAGCGCGTTTGCACGGCATGCGGAAATGTTATTGACAATTTTCCGTTTAAAAGTTATAATGTAGGCGTATCATTAAAATAAAGGTTCAGGAGATATTTTATGAAAATCGATTTCAAAGGCGTTACGGGCGAAGAATTGTCTTTTAAAATAAACAGAGTCCGTTTAAACACCGAAGGCAAGCTGGATATAAAACCCCAGTTTTCCAGGCAGGTAAGGAAGGTGAACGGCAACGACAAACTGAACTTCATAGCCCTATCGGTAAAGGTGGAAAGCACCGACGCCGAACCCAAGCCTTTCGATATAAACGTAACTATGGTCGGCGTTTTCGAGGTGGAGGGAATAAAGGACGAGGCGGAGGAGCGCAGCTTCGTGATAGAGGCGACGAAAACCGTCTATCCTTATTTAAGACAGGCGGTATCTGCGCTTACATCGCTTGCCGGCATCGCGCCTTTATATCTGCCCGTAATAGGCGGAACGCTTTTCCCCGAGGACAGGGACAGCTACGGCTTCACAATATCGGGCGGCGGCAATTTGAATTGACTTGCGTGACATATTAAGAAAAATGCGCCGTTATTGTTTGATTGATTGTTTAGTTGCTTGTTTCGTTTGTGTTTTTATATTTACCGCCTGCAACATGACCTCGAAATTCTTTTCTAAAATCCAAGAGCTGTATTGCATAAAATGGGTTGACGAGGACAACGGCATTGTACTGCGCCAAGCAATCAATTACGGCGTGGGATACGGCACGGTGACGGTAGATGGTGTGGATTATCCGGTATGTTTTAGTTTTGAAGACCCGAATGTCCCCACATGCGCCGATTGCGTAATTGAACTTGAACCGCAGGAGGGAATGGCTTTTGCCGGCACGGAGAATTGGATTACGGTGGAAGCGGATAATCCGGAGGACCCTTCTCTGCTTCGCTCCATTGAACCTTCAACCGTTTTCGGCCGGGAATATGAAGAAATCGTCTTGAAGAAACAGACTTCGGAAGTCACCGAGTTCGACGCAATGGAGTTCTGTTTGAACACACGTTGGACGGACGGCGGCAAACTCGCTTTTTCAATGGGCGGGTGCGACCGCGACGGCTCTTACAGCCAAGCCTTTCTTTTGGATACGCAAGACGGGAACAGGAAAGTGCGTTTTGAATGGCTATGGAATAAAGCGTTTCAAATTTGCGATTGGGACGACCATTCCGTGTTGGCGGCGGGCGATTATGAGAACGAGGGTCTGAATGCCGTATTGCATTTTACGAAAAACGAATTGTGGAGCAACTATGGGGATATAGCCCTGCGCGGGGAATTTTTATTTTAGATTGTGTTTACTAAATATATATTAAATGCGGAAATTTGGAATTACGCCCGACGCCCTTTTCGGGATAGAATAAATTTCGGGATAGCGGCGGGATAGAATAATATAAATTTTTTCAAATAATTAAAAAAATAAGTTGACAACCCTCTTTTTGTATGGTAAACTCTCTTTGCACCGCAAAAAGGGGTGTAATTTTTTTGTACGGAGTTTTCCAAAATGGCAACAAAGGCACAAGTAAGAACAAAAATCACCTTCGAGTGCACAGAATGCAAGCACCGCAACTATGACAGCTATAAGAACAAGCGTAACGACCCCGACAGGCTTGTCATTTCCAAATACTGCCCGTTCTGCAAAAAGCACACAGAACATAAAGAGAGCAAGTAATTTTTCGAGAGGTTAGATATGGCACAGAAAGACACGAACGCAAAAAAGCCCAATATATTCGTGCGTATGGGCAGAAAATTCAAGGAAACCTTTTCCGAACTCAAAAGGGTGACCTGGCCCACCTTCCCCAAGGTGGTTAAATCGACGTGCGTCGTTCTGGTCGTCGTGGTTGTATTCACCGTCGTCATAACGGGCATAAATTACGGCTTGCAAGCGCTTTTGGACCTTGTGACCCGCATAGGTACTAAGTAAGGAGGGGCGCTTATGGCAATGGTAGCCGATACCGAAAAGCCGCGCTGGTATATCCTGCACACCTATTCGGGCTACGAGTCGATGGTAAAAGACAGCCTTTTCAGGTTGATTGAAAACAACAACTTGCAGGACATGATTTTCGACGTAAAAATCCCGATGGAACAGACCATCGAGGAAAAAAACGGCAAAAGGAAGCTTGTGGAGCGCAAGCTTCTGCCCTGCTATGTGTTCATTAAAATGATATATTCCAACCAGCTTTGGTATTGGGTAACCAATACAAGGGGCGTAACGGGTTTCGTAGGACCTCAGGGCAGACCCATTCCCATGAAAGAAGCCGAAATCCGCAAGATGCGGCTTGAAGAAGTTGTGGTTGACGCAAATTTTGCCGTAGGCGACAGGATAAGCGTCGATTCGGGACCTTTGGAAGGTTTCGAAGGGGTTATTACCGAACTTAACGACGCCGCGCAGAAAGCCAAGGTGAACATTCAGATGTTCGGCAGAAATACTGACGTGGAAGTGGAGTATATCCAAATCAAAAAGTTGGAAAACAACGAAGGCTGACGCCGCTTTTCGGATATAGCGGTAATGGCTTTGCGGACGTTTCATATAAACGGCATATAATATAGCCGTGCCGAAATGTTTTCCGCGGAAACAGTATAGATTTTTTAAAAAGGTAACAAGCCCGGAAGGGCTTTTACATATGGTGGGAGGGTACGTTAAATCTTCTATGGCGTATCCGACATAACCACCGAGGAGGAAATTTTTTATGGCAAAAAAGATTACTGCGGTTGTAAAATTGCAGCTTCCCGCCGGTAAAGCTACCCCCGCGCCCCCCGTAGGTTCTACGCTGGGTCCCCACGGTATCAATATCCCCGGCTTCACGAAGGAATTTAACGCAAAAACCGCGGCGCAGGCGGGTCTTATCATCCCCTGCATTGTCACAATTTATCAGGACAGAAGCTTCACTTTCGAGCTTAAAACGCCCCCCACGCCCGTTCTTATCAAAAAGGCGCTGGGTTTGGAGACGGCTTCCGCACGCCCCAACCGCGACAAGGTGGGCAAGCTTACGAAAGCTCAGGTAGAAGAGATTGCAAAGACCAAGCTCCCCGATTTGAACTGCCACGATTTGGACGCTGCGAAGAGCATGGTAAAAGGCACGGCGCGCTCTATGGGCGTAACGGTTGAGGAGTAAGGAGGTACGCTATGAAGATGTCTAAAAAATACGCGGAAAGCGTTAAATCCTACGACCGTTCCAAGTCTTACGACGTAACGGAAGCGGCTAAAATCGCAATCGATACAGCCAAGGCAAAATTCGACGAAACGATTGAACTTCATATCCGTTTGGGCGTTGACCCCCGCCAGGCAGACCAACAGGTGCGCGGCGTGCTCGTTCTTCCCAACGGCACGGGTAAAACCCAGCGTGTGCTCGTCATCGCCAAGGGCGACAAGGCGGACGCGGCTCAGGCGGCGGGCGCCGACTATGTGGGCGCGGAGGAGACAATACAGCGTATCCAATCGCAGAACTGGTTCGACTTCGACGTAATGATTACCACGCCCGACATGATGGGTATGGTAGGTAGAATAGGTAGAATCCTCGGACCCAAGGGCTTGATGCCCAACCCCAAGAGCGGTACGGTTACTATGGACGTCGCTAAGGCGGTCAAGGAAGTTAAAGCAGGTAAGGTAGAATACCGTCTTGACAAAACCGCTATCATCCACGTGCCCATCGGCAAGAAGTCTTTCGGCGCGGAAAAGATAGTCGAAAACTTCAACGCGCTTATGGACGCAATCGTAAAAGCAAAGCCCGCAGCCGCAAAGGGACAGTATATAAAGAGCGTTACAATGGCTTCCACTATGGGTCCCGGCGTAAAGGTAACCTATAATAAGGGCTAAAAATTCAAATTCCGCATAAAAACGGTTGACAAACCGCTTCTTTGCGGATATAATGTCAAAGAAATTGAAATTCCGAGCCGTAGAAGGCGGGTGCTTTAAGCTCAATATCCCGCGGAGGCAGGGAGTATAGCTGATTTTAATGGGTTTTTCCCAAGCTTTCCCCGTTGCCTTTGCGGCAACGGGGATTTTCATTGTAACACGCCTGACCCGTACGGGTTTTGCGTGAACTCTCATAAGGAGGAACAGGATGTCGGCAAATTTCGAAGCAAAAAAAGCGGTCGTCGCCGAAATAACGGAAAAAATCAAGGCTTCCAAGTCCGTAGTTTTCGTGGATTACAAAGGGCTTACCGTAGCTGAGGTTTCCAAACTGCGCAACGATTGCAGGGCAGCTGGCTGCGAATACAAGGTTTATAAGAATACGCTTGTAAGAAAGGCTTTGAACGAGTTGGGCTTTAAGGAATTTGACAGCGACCTCAACGGTCCTACCGCCGTAGCGTTCGGACAGGACGAAACGGGCGCGGCTAAAATTATGGTTAAAGCCGCAAAGGACTACGAGGAAAAGGTTATTCTGAAAAGCGCGTTCGTTGACAACGCATACGTCGATAAAAAGGGCGTAAGCGCGCTTGCGACAATGCCCTCGAAGGAAGAACTGCTTGCAAAGTTGCTCGGTTCGCTGCAAGCGCCCGTCGCAAACCTTGCGGGAATACTTTCCAACATGGTCGCACAGCTTCCCCGCGTACTCAACGCGGTTGCGGAAAAGAAACAGGCGTAAAGGCTGCTTAACGCAAAGAGTTTTACGGTTTTTGGACTTAAAAACCGAAAGGGTGCGCGCCGCCCGACAGTGCGCAAATTAAAATAAAAAATTATATCAGGAGAATAAAAAAATGGCAGACGTAAAGAAAATGATAGAAGAAATCAAGAGCATGACCGTTCTTGAACTCAATGAACTTGTAAAGGCAATCGAAGAAGAATTCGGCGTAAGCGCGGCGGCTCCCGTAGCCGTAGCGGCGGCTCCCGTGGCAGGCGCGGCGGCAGCTGCTCCCGCAGCCGAAGAAAAGACCGAATTCAACGTAGTCCTTAAAGACGCAGGCGCTAAGAAAATCGACGTTATAAAGGTCGTTCGCGCATTCACGGGTCTTGGACTTGTTGAAGCAAAGAGCGCGGTAGAAAAGGGCGGCGTGCTTAAAGAGAACGTTGCAAAGGAAGAGGCAGAAAAGATTCTTGCCGACCTCAAAGCGGCAGGCGCAAACGCCGTTCTCGAATAATTTTCGGACGGAAACGGAAATTCAATCGCCGCGCGGGCAGTCCTGCCCGCGCGGCTTGCTGTTTTTTTTATATTTTTAACCTAAAATCAATCAAATTGCTTGACGAGCCGTACTTTTACGGGTAAAATATTAAGGTATTATTTATATTGGGAAAAATATATACGATGATTAAAAATCTTCTGAAAAAATTGTTTTTATCGGCAACAGTACTCTGTACGGTGGGCGCTGCCGCGGCAATGTCCGCCTGCAATATCGAAACTTCCCACCCCGAAGTAAAAATTACGGTCGAGTTCGATTCAACAACATACGAGCTGGACTATATCCTTTATAGAAATATGTACCCCAACACGGTCCGCCACTTTATGGAGCTTTCCGAAAACGGCTTTTACGACAATATGGTCGTGCACAATTATACTTCCAACGATTGGTTCTCGGGCGGATACTATTACGACGCGGACGCATATTCGGCGGCGGCTTCGGGCGGTACGGGCGCGATGAGCGAATATCTTGAAGACCACTCAGCCGAGCAGTCCTATCTCAAACTTTTCGAGGAGGACAAGATGGCTTCCACCGTTTATAGATATTCGGGTTCTTCTTCTGTGGCGGCGGACGACGCGCTTCCCTCGCTTATCGGCGAATTTTACAACAACATCAAACAGGAAATAAAGCAGGGTTCGCTTTCGGCAAGCTACGGTTCGTTGAAAATGTTCTATTATGATAAGACCACTACCGAAAAGGTGAGTGTCACGCCCACGTCCGACCGCGTAGTTATGGCGGATTATAAGAACAACAGCGCGACTTCGCTTTTCATGATGCAGGTGGGCGCAAGCTCGTCCTACGGCAAGGACGACTACTGCGTGTTCGGCAGGCTTGACAACACTTCCGTTTTAAGCGATTTGCAGGAAGCGGTAAGCGAATATCTGAGGAACAGCGATTTGGTTTCCGCGAACAACGTGTCCGTCGAAAACGACATTGAAATGTTCTCCGACGCGGACAGGCATCTGGCGCAGGATTTCCAGCTTACAAACGCGCCCATTCTTATAAAAACCGTGAAAGTTACAAAGTATTGATTTAAAAAAATATACGTTGCGGCGCTGCGGAAAAATTCCGCAGCGCCGCTTGAATTTTTGCAATTAACTTTGCCAATTAAAGCGCAACGGTTGGCAATAAAAAGCCGAATAAGTCCGAAGAGTTGAAGGATACGGCTGTTTTCTGTTCTTTACCCGTTGCACTTGATAGTATAATTCACCATAACGTAAAAGCTCCCCGCGTTTTAACGCGGGGAGCTTCTAATATTATTGTTTGTTTTCGTTTATTATTTTTTCCGCGAACTGAGGGGGTACTTCCTCGTAACGCAGGAATTCGGTTGAGAACCTGCCCTGTCCGCGGGTCAGCGCGCGCAGGTCTGTCGCATATTTTGCGACCTCGGACAGGGGCACTTCGGCGATAACGGTGGTGCTGCCACCCTCGGTTGCGCTCTCCACAATACGCCCGCGGCGTTTGGAAATATCGCCCATGACCGCGCCCAAATATTCGTTGGGAGCCGCCGCTTTCAGTTTGAGAACGGGTTCAAGCAAAACGGGTTTCGCGTTTTTTATGCCTTCCCTGAACGCAAGCGCCGCCGCGGCTTTGAACGCCATTTCGGAAGAATCCACGTCGTGATAGCTTCCGTCGAAGAGCACGGCTTTCACGCCGATTACGGGATAGCCCGCAAGAACGCCCCTTGCCATGCACTCGCGCAAGCCTTTTTCAACGGCGGGAATATACTGCTTGGGAACGGCTCCGCCGACGACTTCGTCGGCAAATTCGAAGTCGGATTCGCAGGGTTCGAAGCGCACTTTGCAGTGCCCGTATTGACCGTGCCCGCCCGTCTGTTTCTTGTGTTTGCCTTCCGCCGTGGCGGTGGTGCGAATCGTTTCGCGGTAGGGGATGCGGGGTTCGGAAAGAACAACGTCAACCCCGTAACGCGCTTTAAGCCGCTTTGCAAGAATTTCTATATGGATTTCGCCCTGACCGTTGAGTATCATTTCTCCCGTTTCGGGACGTTTTTCTATGTTGAAGGTATAATCTTCCTCACACATTTTCGAGAATCCGCTGAAAACCTTTTCCTCGTCGCCTTTAACCGCCGCCGTAACCGCCATGGAAAGGCAGGGGCGGGGGAAACGGATAGGGTCGAACTGAATGTTTGTTCCCACGGCGCAAAGAGTGTCGTTGGTGTCGGTATAGGAAAGCTTGTTGACGGCGCCTATGTCGCCCGCGCAAAGTTCGGTGACCAATTCGGTTTTCTTGCCGCGCAAAGTGAAAATCTGGCCTATGCGCTCTTCCTTGCCCTTTGCTGAGTTGAATACTGTCATGCCCGATTTAAGGCAGCCGCGATAGACCTTGATATAATTGAGTTTGCCGGAGTAGGGGTCGGAAGCCGTCTTGAATACCTGCGCGGCGAAAGGTCCGTCGTCCTCGCAGCCTACGTTCACAAGTTCGTCGGAGTCGTAGTCGGTGGCAAGCGTGGTTTTGCGCTCGTTTGCGGTGGGCATATAGCGTACTATTTCGTCGAGAAGATTTATAACGCCCCTGTTCTGCAATGCGCTGCCCGCCATAACGGGAATTACGCTGCCCGTGGCAATGCCCTTTCTTATGCCGTAAACGGCTTCTTCTTTGGTAAGTTTGCCGTTTTCGAAGTATTTGTCGAGAAGCCCGTCGTCGTTTTCGGCAGCAGTTTCCATAAGCGAAGCCTGCATTTCGTCCATACGCTGTTTAAGGTCGGCGGGAACTTCTATTTCCACGCGTCCCGTAGAGGAAAATTCGTACGCCTTCTCCTGAATGGCGTTTACGAAGCCTTCCATTCTGCCGTTCTGCATAATGGGTATCTGAATGGGCGCAAGTTTGCCTGCGTACTTTTCGCGCAAGGCGTTAATGGTGCCTATGTAGTCGGCGTTGGGCTTATCCATGCCGTTAATGAATATGATTAGCGGTTTGCCGAGTTTAAGACAGTAGTCAACCACGCTTTCCGAACCAATGGGTAAAATTCCGTTCGCGCCTATAACCAGCACGGCTCCGCCGCATGCCGCAAGCCCTTCGCGGCGCTCGCCTTCGAAGTCGTAAAATCCGGGCAGGTCGAGAAGATTTATCTTCACCTCTTTCCAAAGCAGATACGCACAGGACGTGTTTATGGAAATCTGTTTCTGTTTCTCCTGTTCGTCGAAGTCCATCACCGTCGTGCCTGCGCCGACGGAACCCATTCTGTCTATTGCCCTGCCGTTAAAAAGCATAGCCTCGCAAAGGGTAGTTTTGCCTTCGCCGCTGTGACCTATTACGGCAATGTTTCTGATGTTTTTAGAATTTATTGTCATTGTATTTTCCACCTTGTCTGCCCGAAATTAAGCAGTTACTTGCAGACATTATACTATATATTGTAAAATTTTTCAATACCTAATTTCAAAATAAACCCGTTCCGCGGCAATTTTCAAGCCTTTTAAGGCATTATTTTCGAAAGCGCGGGTTATTCCGTTTGAAAAAAACGATTTTTTGCAATAACCAAGGCAGGAGGAAATTTAAAATGAAGAAAATTTTTAAATCTGTACTGCTTTTTGTGTTCGCGGTTACACTTTGCGCGGCTGCGGCTTGTTCTACGGGAAAAGTAAAGGTGACGGGCGTCTCCCTCGATAAAGCCGCGCTTTCGCTGACGGTGGGAGGAACGGCGACTCTGAAAGTCTCTGTTTTGCCCGACGACGCGGAAAACAAATCGGTGGAGTGGTCGTCGTCCGACTCATCCGTGGCAAAGGTGGAAAACGGAACCGTAACGGCGCTTAAAGAGGGTGCGGCGACGGTCACGGTAAAGACAAAAGACGGCGGTAAAAAAGCGGACTGCGCCGTAACCGTCGCCGCCGCAAAACTCACCGAAACGCAGTGGGATAAGGTGGTATCGGATACGCTTTCGGCTGAAAATTTCACTTTGAAGGTCGTACAGCAATCGGGAGAGGAAAAGTACGAAACGGACGCGAAGTACGATAAGCCCAACGGCAGGATTTGGAGCAAAAACGAGCCGAGCGTAAGTTGGAGCGAAAGGTATATCGTAAAGACGCAGAGCGAAGTTTCCGACTACACCCTTGACAAGGATAGCGGAATGTGGAACGTTTCTTCGGACGACGCGGGCAGTTTCGAAGATGATTTCGGCAGCTGGGAGGGAATAGGCGACGGCGTAAAACAAATGACGGTTGACCTGATACCGACGGCGGAATACAAGGATATTTTGTTTGAAAACGGGGAATATGTATTTGACCTGAGTTTCGAGGAAATTTCTCTTTCCTGCAAAGCCAAGACCGACGGAAATCATTTTACGGAAATAACAATGAGTATGGAAGTGGAAACGGACGACGAGGGCAATAAGAGTTTGGTTACGATAGAATATTTCTTTTCGGACTTCGGAACGACAAGAATAGCTATTCCCGCCGATTTGCCGCAAGCATAAAGCCCGAGGATTGCCGAGCGGAGAGTAAGCGGCGGCGCGGAAAATTCCGCGCCGCCGCCCGCTTATTCGCACAAAAATTCTGTTAAATTTTCACAAATTCACATTTCCAAGCCCATTTTCAGAGGGTATAAGAAAATTTAATACCTGTCCGCGGGCGTTTTAAAGAGCGGTTTAACCGAACGAAAAACATGTTTTAAATCAATATCTTGTGCTTTTGGAACGTTAAAAACCGCAATTTCGGGCGTTCGGGCGAAAAAGTATAAAAATCGGGGCAAAAACAGCATAAAAGAGTATAAAAAACGCAAAAAAACGGCTTAAATTATTTGACATTTGGCTTTCGGCATTATATAATAGCTAAGCGTGTTCAAAAAAGTGCGTATGGGTTGACGCGTAAAGTTACTGAAAATCCCCGTAAAGTCAAGCCGTCGGGGCAGATAATTTACGCCGACAAATGTCCGGACCCGATTCGGGCGACTAACCGCGGCTTATGCAAATTGACGCCGAAAGGTGTTTTTTTATGCCTGCGGCCGCGATACACACGGTTAAGTTGACACGGAATAAAAATTTTCGGTTAGTATTTAAGGAGTAATTATGGCAGGACAAAAAATCAGAATCAAATTGGCGGCATACGACCACGAACTCGTAGATCTTGCGGCTCACCGCATAGTCGAGACGATGAAAAAGAGCGGCGCTAAAATTTCGGGACCCGTACCCCTTCCCACGGAAAGGGAGATAGTTACCATTCTCCGTTCCCCCCACAAGGACAAGGACAGCCGCGAGCAGTTCGAGCAGAGGACGTATAAAAGAATTATCGACATCTATACCCCCAACGCAAAACTTCTGGACACGGTGCATCTTCCCGCGGGCGTCGATATCAAAATTAAGCTTTGATTTCCGGGGATTGCGGGAACAATATATCATTATATCAATATTAAATAATTATGTAATCGCGATACTCTACGGCTTGCCGACGACGGAAATCGGCGCAACGGCAAAACGCGGTATCTTCCGATAAAAAATAAAACGGAGGAACTTTATCAATGAATAAAGCAATCATCGGCCGTAAAGCGGGTATGACCCAGATATTTACGGCGGAGGGCAAGGTGATTCCCGTAACCGTCATACAGGCGGGTCCCTGCCCCGTAGTGCAAATCAAAACTGTTGAAAAAGACGGCTATTCCGCCTTGAAGCTCGGTTTTGACGAAGCTAAGGAAAAGGCGCTTTCAAAGCCCGACCTCGGTCAATTCAAAAAGGCGGGCGTGAAACCCTGCAAGGTCTTGAAGGAATTCCGTCTCGACGGCGCCGCTTCTTATGAAGTCGGCAAGGAAATCAAGGTTGACGTGTTCGCCGCCGGCGACAAGGTTGACGTGCACGGCGTTTCGAAAGGCCACGGCTTTTCGGGCGTAATCAAAAGGTGGAACCAGCACAGGCTGAAAGAAACCCACGGCGTAGGTCCCGTACACAGAGAACCGGGCTCCATGGGCGCAAACAGTTCGCCTTCGAGAGTATTCAAGAACAAACATCTCGCCGGACAGTACGGCGTCGATAACGTGACCGTTCAGAACCTTGAAATCGTAAGAGTGGACGCAGAGAGAAACTGTCTGCTTATAAAGGGTTCGGTTCCCGGCCCCAACGGTGCGGTCGTTACCATAAACGACACCGTTAAGTAAGGAGGACAAGACAAATGCCTAATATAAAAGTGTATAAAATGGACGGCACCGAAGCGGGCGAAATGAGCCTGTCGGACAAGGTTTTCGGAGCCGAATATAACGAGGCTTTAATTCACCAGGCGGTCGTAACCCGCCTTGCCAACGAAAGACAGGGCACGAAATCCACCCTCACCCGCACGGAAGTGCGCGGCGGCGGCAAGAAGCCGTGGAGACAGAAGGGCACGGGCAACGCCCGCCAAGGCTCGATAAGGGCGCCCCAATGGATAAAGGGCGGCGTAGTGTTCGCTCCAAAGAGCCGCGATTTTTCCAAGGATATGAACAAGAAGGCGAAAGCCGGGGCGCTTGTTTCCGCGCTTTCCAAAAAGGTTGCGGACGGAGAGCTGATTGTCATAGACAGCTTACAGGTTAAGGAAGGCAAGACAAGGGAGATGGAAGCTTTCCGCAAGGCGTTGAAACTTGACAAGACATCGCTTGTGGTTATGGACAACAACGACGAAAAGGTAATACTTGCGGCAAGAAATCTTGCAAAGCTTTCGACCCTGCCCGTAGCGCAGATATCCACTTACGAAGTGGTTGCAAATTCCAAGGTCGTTCTGACAAAGGCGGCGGTAGAAAAAATTGAGGAGGCATACGGAGAATAATGTTTGCCGAAGATATCATAATTAAGCCCCTTCTGACCGAAAAAGGCTACGACGGGATTGCGGATAAGAAATACACGTTCATCGTAAGAAAGTCCGCCGACAAAAGGCAGATTAAAGCCGCCGTCGAAAAGCTGTTCGGCGTAAGCGTCAAAAGCGTGAACACCGTAAACTGCAAGGGCAAAAAGAAGAGAATGGGAAAATACGAGGGATATACCCCCGACTACAAGAAGGCGATCGTCCAGCTTAAAGCTGACTCCAAGGCGATTGAGTACTTCGACTCGTTATCGTAAGGAGGTAAGTTTTAAATGGCAATCAAGAGATATAAACCCACCTCCGCCGCCCGCCGTTTCATGACGGTGAGCGCCTACACGGAAATCACAAGCACCAAGCCCGAAAGGAGCTTGCTGCACGACAAGCGCAAAACCGGCGGCAGAAACAACCAGGGTAAAATAACCGTACGCCATATAGGCGGCGGCAACAGAATCAAATACAGAATTATCGACTTCAAGCGCAACAAGGACGGCATCCCCGCAACGGTCAAGTCAATACAATACGACCCCAACCGTTCTGCGAACATAGCTTTGCTTGCTTATGCGGACGGCGAAAAGAGATACATTCTCGCGCCCGTAGGTTTGAACGTAGGTGATAAGGTCGTATCGGGAGTAGGCGCGGACATCAAGTCCGGCAACTGCCTGCCCCTTTCCGAAATCCCCGTGGGCACGGTTGTGCACGCTATCGAAATGAAACCGGGCAGGGGCGCACAGGTTGCGCGCGCCGCAGGCATTTCCGCCCAGATTATGGCAAAGGAAGGCGCTTATGCGACCGTTAAAATGCCTTCGGGCGAAATGAGGCTGATTCCCCTCAAATGCAAGGCGACCATAGGTCAGGTAGGCAACCTCGAACACGAAATAATCCGCGTCGGCAAAGCCGGTAAAACGAGATATCTCGGTATCCGTCCCACCGTCCGCGGCTCGGTCATGAACCCCAACGACCACCCTCACGGCGGCGGCGAAGGCAAGAGCCCCGTAGGCCATGCAGGTCCTATGACCCCTTGGGGCAAGCCCGCTTTGGGTTACAAGACCAGAAAGAAGAAGAATACCACTTCCAAGTTTATCTTGAAGAGAATCAATTAAGGAGGAATAGACAATGTCAAGAAGCGTTAAGAAAGGGCCTTATGCCGAAGCTCGGCTTATGTCAAGGATAGAGGCGATGAACGCTGCCGGCGAGAAGAAGGTTGTAAAAACCTGGTCTCGCGCGACAACGATATTCCCCCAGATGGTAGGACACACTATTGCCGTTTACGACGGCAGAAAGCACGTTCCCGTATATATTACGGAGGATATGGTAGGCTGCAAACTCGGCGAGTTCGCGCCCACCAGAACGTTCAAGGGACATGCGGCGAAAAGCGCTGCCGCAGCCAAGAAGTAAGGAGTTTGAATTATGGCAAGCAATATGAATAAAAAGGTTGAAAGAATTGCCGAAAACAAAGACAAACGTCCTTATGCAACGGCAAAATACGTCAGGATTTCCCCTTATAAGGTAAGAACGGTGCTCGCGCTTATCCGCGGCAAGTCGGTTGAGGAGGCGGAAGCCGTACTCACCTACTGCACGAAAGGCGGAAGCCTCGAAGTCAAGAAGGTGCTTATGTCCGCGGCGGCAAACGCCGAGCACAACAACGGCATGGACAGAAGCGACCTTTTTGTGGCGGAGGCGTTCGCGGACGGCGGTCCCCACCTTAAAAGAATGCAGCCCGTATCCAAGGGACGCGGCCACGCCATTCTTAAAAGAACAAGCCACATAACGGTAATACTCGACGCAAAGAAGGTTTAAGGAGAGAATATATGGGACAAAAAGTTAATCCTCACGGTTTAAGAGTCGGCATAATTTCCGCATGGGACACTCAATGGTACGCAGACAAGAAGCAGTTTTCGGCGTTTATCAAAGAGGACAGCGAAATCCGCACCTTCTTGAAGAAGAAATACTATGACGCGGCTATAAGCAAAATCACAATCGTGCGCGCCGCAAACAAGATAGAAATAGGCATCTATACGGGTCGTCCCGGCGTTTTAATCGGCAAGGCGGGCTCGGAGATTGAAGTCATCAAAAAGGCGCTTTCCAAGCTCACCAAGGGCAAGGTGATAATTATCAACGTCAGAAAGATAGACAAAATCGACCAGGACGCGCAGCTCGTCGCGGAATCAGTTGCCGCGCAGCTTGAAAAGCGCGTTTCATACAGGAGAGCGGTCAAGCAGCAGATAGCAAAGGTTTCCAAGGCGGGCGTCAAGGGCGTCAAAATCACCGTCGGCGGCAGGCTGGACGGCAGGGAAATCGCGGGAACTGAAAGCTACCACGAGGGCTCGATACCCCTTCAAACGATACGCGCGGACATCGACTACGGCTTTGCGGAAGCGCAAACCACTTTCGGCGTGCTCGGCGTAAAGTGCTGGATATATAAGGGCGAAGTGCTTGACAAGGCTAAAAAGCTTATAATTTCGGAGGGAGGCGAAGAGTAATTATGTTGATTCCCAAAAGAGTCAAAAGAAGAAAGCAGCACCGCGGCAAATTGCACGGCAGCGCGCAGAAAGGCAATATCATCGCTTACGGCGAGTATGGCCTGGTAGCCGAGGAATGCGGCTGGATTAAATCCAACCAGATAGAGGCGGCGCGTATCGCGATGACCAGATTCATCAAGCGCGGCGGTCAGGTTTGGATAGATATATTCCCCCACAAGCCCATTACCCGCCACCCCGCCGAAGCCCGTATGGGTTCGGGCAAGGGCTCGGTAGAATATTGGGTAGCAACGGTCAAGCCCGGCAGAGTAATGTTTGAAATGGCGGGCGTAACCGAGGACGTTGCAAGAGAAGCTATGAGGCTTGCAAGCCACAAACTTCCCGTAAAATGCAAGTTCATAAAGAAAGAAGTTGTAGAAGGCGGTGAAGCCAATGAAGGTTAAGGAAATCATCAATTTAAGCGACGAAGAGCTCGCTAAAAAGCTTCAAGAGCTGAAAACCGAATTATTCAACCTTCGCTTCCGCCATGCAAGCGGACAGCTTGAAAATCCTCTGTCGATAAACCTCGTCAAAAAGGATATCGCAAGGGTGAATACGGTAATCCGCGCAAGGCAGTTAAAGGCGTAAAGGAGCAGATAATGGAAGAGAGAACGACTTTAAGAAAGGAAAGAGTGGGCATAGTCGTATCGGACAAGATGGATAAGACGGTGGTAGTAGCCGTAACCGAAAAGTCCAAGCATCCCCTCTATAAAAAGACGATAACCAAGACCACCCGCTTCAAGGCGCACGACGAAAACAACGAGTGCGGCGAGGGCGATACGGTAAGGATAGTTGAAACGCGCAAACTTTCGAAGGATAAGAATTGGCGCGTTGCGGAAATCGTCGAAAAAGCAAAATAACACACCGGAATCCAACCGAAGGCACGATTGCTGCCTGCGCGCAAAGGAGAGCGGGATAACTCACCTCGCTTATGTGCGCGCGGCTCAATCCTCTGCGAAAAATATGTTGTAAGTTTCAAATCAATAAGGAGTCAGATTTATGATACAACCCCAGACAAGGCTCAAAGCCGCGGATAACAGCGGCGCGAAGGAGCTTATGTGTATAAAGGTGCTCGGCGGAAGCTGGCGTAAATACGCCAACATAGGCGACGTAGTGGTTTGCTCGGTAAAAACGGCAACCCCCGGCGGCGCAGTCAAGAAAGGCGAAGTCGTAAAAGCGGTAATAGTCCGCAGCACCAAAGGCATCAGACGCGACGACGGAACGCACATCACGTTCGACGACAACGCCGCGGTAATCATCAGCCAGAATAAAGACCCGCGCGGAACGCGTATCTTCGGACCGATTGCGAGAGAGCTTCGTGAAAAGAACTATATGAAGATAATCTCGCTCGCCCCCGAGGTATTATAAGGAGAGAGTATGAATGTTAAAATAAATGATAATGTGCTTGTCATCACCGGTAAATATGCGGGCAAGCAGGGCAAGGTAATATCTACTTCTCCCAAGAACGGCACCGTCGTGGTACAGGGCATAAACCTTCACAAGAAGGCGAAAAAGGCGAGAAAGGCCAACGAAGTTTCGCAGATAGTCGATATAGAAGCGCCCATTGACGTAAGTAACGTTATGGTAGTCTGCGACGCTTGCGATAAGCCCGTAAGGATTAAACATTCCGTAATAGACGGCAAAAAAGTGCGCGTCTGCCCCAAGTGCGGCGCCGTGCTTGATAAGGCTTACGGAAAGCCTTCCAAAGCTGCCGCCAAGAAGGAAGAACCCAAGAAGCGCGTAAGGAAGCGCGCCAAAAAAGAAGAAGCCGCCGAAAGCGGTGAGAACGAATAAGGAGGAGCACGATGGCTGAAAAGAAAAATACGGCTAAACCCGCAGCAAAGGCGGCGGAAAAGCCCGCAGTCAGAACCGTTTCAAGGGTTCAGGAACAATACGTAAACGAAGTCGTGCCCGCCCTTAAAAACAAATTCGGGTATAAAAATCCCATGCAGGTGCCCAAGCTTGTGAAAATCGTCATAAGCACGGGTCTCGGGGATATAAAGGACAACGCCAAGTCCGTACAGTTGGCGCAGGCGGAAATCAAGCAGATTACGGGCCAGCAGCCCGTGCTCACCAAAGCCCGGAAGTCCGTCGCGAACTTCAAAGTGCGCGAGGGAATGACGATAGGCATTAAGGTGACGCTCCGCGGCAGAATGATGTACGACTTTTACGACAAATTCGTTTCGATAGCCCTTCCCAGAGTGCGCGACTTCCGCGGCGTGCCCACGGAAAGTTTCGACGGCAAGGGCAACTACTGCATGGGCG
This sequence comes from uncultured Clostridia bacterium, assembly GCA_947589385.1. Taxonomy (GTDB): domain Bacteria; phylum Bacillota; class Clostridia; order Christensenellales; family Borkfalkiaceae; genus Coproplasma. The sequence continues at coordinate 27,370 of CANPZW010000004.1, forward strand.
TCAAGGAACAGCTCATCTTCCCCGAAATCCAGTACGACCAGGTCGAAAAAATCAGGGGCATGGATATCTGTTTCGTAACGACCGCAAAGACCGACGAGGAAGCGAGAGAGCTTTTAAGGGCGATGGGAATGCCCTTCAAGAAGTAAGGAGTAATTATGGCTAAGAAATCAATGATAAATAAACAGCAGAGACCCCAGAAGTTTTCCACGAGGGAATACACCCGCTGCTCTATCTGCGGCAGACCCCACGCGGTGCTCCGCAAGTACGGAGTATGCCGTATATGCTTCAGAAACCTCGCTTACAAAGGGCAAATCCCCGGCGTTAAAAAATCGAGTTGGTAAGGAGGAAGAATTAAGATGACAGACCCCATTGCAGATATGCTTACGCGCGTACGCAACGCAATAAGAGCAAACAAGGAAACGGTTGAGATTCCCTCATCCAATATGAAAAAGGCAATAGCCGACATTATGCTTTCCGAAGGTTACGTTTCCGACGTAAAGGTTGCGGAAGACGGCTATAACGGAAAAATACTTATAACGCTTAAATACATCGGAAAGAAGAGGAACGTAATAAACGGCCTTAAAAGGGTTTCAAAGCCCGGTCTCCGTACGTACGCAGGCGTTGAAGATATGCCCAAGGTAATGGACGGGTTAGGCGTCGCCATTCTCTCCACCAACAAGGGTATTATGACGGATAAGCAGGCAAAAGCCGCAAACGTTGGCGGCGAAGTGCTCTGCTATATCTGGTAAGGAGGTAATTTAGATATGTCAAGAATAGGTAAATTACCCGTACACCTGCCCGCTGGCGTTTCGGTAACGTTCGACAACGGTATGCTTACCGTTAAAGGTCCCAAGGGTACGCTCACACAAAGCGTAGTCGGCGAAATAGACGTCAAGGTAGAGGGCGCCGAGGCGCACGTTATCACGACGGGCGAAGCCGAAGGCACAAACGCAAGACACGGTCTTTACCGCGCGCTTCTGCACAATATGGTCGTGGGCGTTACGGAAGGCTACACCGTTAAACTTATCGTAAACGGCGTCGGCTGGAAAGTCGCGAAAACCGGCAAGAAGCTTGTTTTAAATATCGGCTTCTCTCACCCCATAGAATTCCCCGAACCCGACGGCATCACTTTCGCCTGCAACGGCGACAAGGAAATTACCGTTTCGGGTATTGACAAGGTCGTCGTCGGGCAGACGGCGGCAAATATCCGCAAATTAAGACTTCCCGAACCCTACCACGGCTACGGAATCAGATATGACGACGAAGTAATCGAGCGTAAGGAAGGCAAGACGGGAGGCAAGGGCAAGAAGTAAGACCGGTGCGCAAATCCGCAATGTGGTCGAAAACCTGAAAAGGTACTGCCCGTAAGGAGAAAGTATGTATAATAAAATCGATAAAAACCAGGAAAGGCTCAGAAGGCACGCGCGCGTCCGCAAGAAGATAAGCGGCACTGCCGAAACGCCGAGGATGAGCGTTTTCCGCAGCCTCAACCATATCTACGTGCAGGTTATAGACGATACTAAGGGCGTAACCCTTTGCTCGGCTTCCACGATGGAAAAGGACGTTAAGGCTAAAATTCAAGGCATGACTAAGACCGACGCGGCAAAGGTCGTCGGCAAAATAGCAGGCGAAAAGGCCGTAGCGCTCAAAATAGAGAGCGTGGTCTTTGACAGAGGCGGCTATCTGTACACGGGACGCGTGCAGGCGGTTGCGGACGGCGCAAGAGAAGCCGGACTCAAATTCTAAGGAGCGTAATATGGAAGAGAAGAAAGAAAGACCTGCAAGAAGAGAACCGAGAAGGAGACAGCAGGAGGACGACGGCTTAATCAAAAAGCTTATCCAGGTCAACCGCGTAACCAAAACCGTCAAAGGCGGCAGAAATATGCGCTTTGCGGCGCTTGTCGTCGTAGGCGACGGCAAGGGTTCGATAGGCTACGGAATGGGCAAGAGCAAGGAAGTCCCCGAAGCTATCGAAAAGGCCAACGCTCAGGCCAAAAAGAATATGAAGAAGGTCAGCCTCCAAGGCACTTCAATACCCCATACCGTGTTGGGAGTGTTCGGCAGGGGCTCAGTACTTATGATGCCCGCTTCCGAAGGTACAGGCGTTATCGCGGGCGGTCCCGTGCGCGCCGTTATGGAAGCCGCGGGCGTTAAGGACGTAAGAACCAAATCCCACGGCACTTCCAATCCCATCAACTGCGTAAAGGCGGCGGTTCAGGGTCTGTTGGAGCTTAAATCGCCCGAAGAAGTGGCGGCGGCGCGCGGCGTAGCCGTTGAAGAGTTGAAGGCGTAAGGGAGGCAGCTATGATTAAAGTAACGCTTATAAAGAGCCCTTCGAACGAAGTGAAGTCTGTAAAGGCTACGATTGAAGCGCTCGGACTCAGAAAGATAGGACAGTCCAGAATTTTGGCGGACAATGAAGCCAACAGAGGACAAATCAGTAAGGTATCCTACCTTGTAAAGGTTGAAAAGGTGGAGGAAAAATAATGAGAATCGATACATTACAGCCCGCAGAGGGTTCGAAAATCCCCGCCAAAAGGCTGGGCAGGGGCATAGGCTCCGGTCTCGGCAAAACCTCCGGCAAGGGACATAAAGGTCAATGGGCGCGTTCGGGCGGCGGCGTACGCCCCGGGTTCGAAGGCGGCCAGATGCCTATGCACAGGAGAGTGCCCAAGCGCGGCTTCCATAACAAGTGGGCGAAGCGCTATACGGTTATCAATTTAAGCCAGCTTGCGGAACTTCCCGCGGGTACGGTAGTCGATTTCGAATACGTTGAAGCCAATTCGCTTACGAAAGCCGTTAAAAATTCCGTCGGATTGAAAGTTTTGGGCGGCGGCGAAATAAGCGTGGCGCTCACCGTGAAAGCGGCTAAATTCTCCGAAAGCGCAAAGGCTGCCATTGAAAAGGCGGGCGGCAGCGCGGAAGTCACAGAATAAAATTACCTACGCCCTTATCGGGGCGGAACGAGGTTCACAATGTTTGAAACAATAAAAAATTGTTTTAAGGTTAAGGAAATAAGAAAGAAGATTTTCATAACGCTGTTGCTTCTTTTGCTTTTCCGTTTGGGCTGTTACATTCCCGTTCCGGGCATAGATACGGCGCAATTCAGCAGCGTAATAGCGGGTAACAGTTTTCTGAACATCCTGTCGTCGATAACGGGCGGTTCGCTTGCCAACGCGACTTTGTTTGCGTTGGGCATAAGCCCTTACATCAACGCTTCTATTATAATTCAGCTGTTGACGGTCGGTATCCCCGCGTTGGAACGTCTTTCCAAGCAGGGCGAAGAGGGCAGGAAAAAGATTGCCCAGATTACCAGATACGTAACAATCGCGCTTGCGGTTGCGCAGGCAATAGGCATCATCGTAAACTTCGGTATCCAGGGCGACGCGCTTAGGCTTGAAATCTTCGGCTCGGGCGCCGTGGGCGCTATTCCCGAAACGGCGGCGAAATGGATGGCGGGCATATTCCTTACGGTTGTATATACCGCAGGTTCGATGCTCGTTATGTGGCTGGGCGAAAGAATTACCGAATACGGTATTTCGAACGGCATATCGCTTATAATTTTCGCCGGTATCCTTTCCACGGCAGGTCTTACGATAGTAGGCAACCTCATCGAAGGTTTCCAAGGCAATCTTAACAGATTCTGGGAGCTTTTGGGCTTCGTTATTCTGACTGTTGTAGAGTTTGTTGCGATTGTAACGGTTGACCTCTCCGAAAGAAGAGTTCCCGTCCAATATGCAAAGCAGGTTAAGGGCAGAAAGATGTACGGCGGACAGTCCTCCGTAATTCCCATCAGAATTTCGGGTTCGGGCGTTATGCCTTTAATCTTCGCGTTCGCCCTCATCACGTTCCCCCAAATGATAATAAGCTTGTTCTGGCCTAACTCGGGCGCAATGGCAGGCATAACCGAGTGGTTCTCGGGGTCCGGCGCGTGGTACGGACAGCTTCTGTATATGATTGCATTGTGCTTGCTTATATTTGCGTTCTCGTTCTTCTATGCGTCTATGCAGTTCAATCCGGAGGACGTTTCCAAAACCATTCAGCAGAACGGCGGCTTTATTCAGGGTATCCGTCCCGGAAAGCCCACAGCCGAATATCTTAAAAGAATCAACAACCGCATTACGCTGTTCGGCGCAATATATCTGTCGCTTGTCGCGTTCATACCGTCAATTCTCGGTATGGTGCTCACAAGCCTCGGCGCAAGCAATCTGACCCTTCTGTCTGTATTCTCCACAACGGGTATTCTGATTGTCGTATCGGTATCCCTTGAACTCGACAAAGAGTTGGAGAGCCAGCTGATGATGAAGAATTACAAAGGGTTCTTGAAATAAGACGCGTCCGTATGCAGAACGACTTGCAATCGGATAGGCTTGCAGATTTTCTTTAACCAAAGCGTAAGAATCGGTTTCATTGTTTAAGCGGTTTGGCAGGAGGAAACGTATGAACATAATCCTACTCGGCGCGCCCGGGGCGGGCAAAGGCACACAGGCGAGCATGCTCGCAGAAAAATACGGGTTTTTGCATATATCCACGGGCGACATATTCCGCGCCAACATAAAGGGCGGTACGGAAATAGGCAAGCTTGCCAAAACCTATATTGACGCAGGCAAGCTTGTGCCCGATTCGGTTACTTGCGAAATAGTAAAGGATAGGCTTTCAAAAGAAGACGCCGCCGAAGGTTTTATGCTTGACGGCTTCCCGCGCAACGTCTTTCAGGCGGAACAGCTGGACTCGTTCTCAAAGATAGATTTCTGTTTGAACATAAACGTTCCTTTTGAACTTTTGATGGACAGGATATGCGGAAGGAGAGTGTGCGTCTGCGGCGAAAGCTATCACGTTACGGCGTTGAACGGCAGGACGACCTGCCTTAAATGCGGCAAAGAGCTTTACCGCCGCGCGGACGACAATCCCGAAACGGTTTCTGCAAGGCTGGAAACTTATCTGCGGGAAACTGAACCGCTTATCGGTTATTATGAAAAGCAGGGCAAGCTGTTATCCGTAAACGGCAACGGCGCTCCGAAAGAAGTGTTCGCCCGTATATGCTCGGCAATAGACAGCCGCATTTAAACGGTTCCGGAACAGCTACGATATTCTAAACGATATGGTTTATATTAAGTCCGAAAGCGAAATAGAGCTTATGCGCGAAAGCGGCAGAATTGTAAAAGAAACGCTTGATTTCGTCGGCAAAAACATACATGCGGGTATGACTACCAAAGAGGTGGACGAACTCGTATATAGATATATCACTTCGTGCGGCGCAACGCCTTCAAGCCTCGGCTACGGCGGGTTTCCCGCAAGCGCGTGCGTATCGGTAAACGAAGTGGTGGTTCACGGAATACCTTCCGACAGGGTGATTGCCGACGGCGACATCGTGTCGGTGGATATAACCGCCGAAAAAAACGGCTATAACGGCGACGCCGCGCGGACGTTTTTGATAGGCAATGTGTCCGAAGAGAAGCGCAGGCTTGTCAAGGTCACCGAAGAGTGTTTCTTTAAGGCGATTGAGGGATTGCAAGCGGGCGTGCCTCTCTACGATATAGGCTACGCGGTGCAAACTCACGCCGAAAAGAACGGCTACGGAGTCGTTCGCGCTCTCGTCGGTCACGGAATAGGCAGGGATATGCACGAGGACCCGTCCGTTCCCAATTACGGCAGGAAGGGCACGGGGATGCGGCTTAAAGCCGGTATGACGATTTGCATAGAGCCGATGATAAATATGGGCACGTGGAAAGTAAATTTTTCTGACGACGGTTGGACTGTTACCACCGCGGACGGGCTTCCCGCTGCTCATTACGAAAACACCGTGCTTATAAAAGAGGACGGCGTGGAAATATTGACGTTATAGGTGCTGTATGAAGGTTAAAACGCCGGTGGCAGGCGGAATATGCCGCAGCTTGCAGGGCAGGGACAAAGGCAGATATTACCTTATCAAAACGGTAAACGCCGACGGTTCGCTTTTGCTGGTTGACGGAAACTTCAAACGGCTTGCCTCTCCCAAAAAGAAAAACCTGAAACATGTCGCGCTCCTGCCCGAAAAGGCGGAGGCGATAGCCGAAAAGTTATCGGGCGGCAAACAGGTTTTCGACACCGAAGTGTTTTCGGCGCTGAAAGCCTACAATGCCGCGCAAAGCGCAGAGACGCCTGACGGCGCAAGCCTGCCCGAATAATAATCCCGAAAAATAATAAGGAGAATATATGTCGAAAGACGACGTAATCGAAACGGAGGGCAAGGTCATCGAGTGCCTGCCCAATGCAAACTTCAAAGTAAAACTTTCAAACGGACATATAATAACGGCTTATATCTCGGGCAAACTGAGACTCAACTATATAAGAATAATCGAGGGCGACAACGTAAAACTTGAAATGAGCCCTTACGATTTAACCAAAGGCAGAATAACCTGGCGCAGTAAAAACTGAGCCCTGAATTTCAAGGAGAAAGATTATGAAAGTAAGACCTTCCGTAAAACCCATGTGCGACAAATGCAAAGTTATCAAGCGTAACGGCAAAGTGATGGTGATTTGTTCTAAAAACAAGTCGCACAAGCAGCGCCAAGGTTAAAGCTTCAAACTTCGTATAAGCGTCGTTTTGCGGCGTCGCGCTACGTTTTCTCGGGTCGTGTACTTCTGTGTACACTCCCTTTCGTAAAGCCTCGCGCTTCTTGCCAAACTCGCTTCTCCGAAGTTTGATTGCTCGGACGGGGAGAAATAAAGTAAACGCATTTTCGCAATTTAAAACGGAGAAAGTGCCAAACTCGCTTCCCCGATACGTTACTACGGCATTGCTGCCGCTGCAAATTTTCGGCAAACCCTAAATTTAAGCCGTAAGGCTTAACGCGGGGGCGTCGCAAAGCAGAAAATAATTTCGCCTATCGCACCGCTTACATTCCGATTATTTCAAGCGGCGCGGTCTGCGGTTTGATATATACACTATTTTTAAAATTTTAAGGAGAAAGTAATTACTATGGCACGTATTGCCGGTGTAGATTTACCCAGAGAAAAGAGAGTCGAAATAGGACTTACCTACATCTACGGTATCGGACTTAAAACCAGCCAGAAAATTCTTGCCGCAACGGGCGTTGACCCCGATACGCGCGTCAAGGACCTGGACGAAACTACCGTATCCAAATTGAGAGAATACATCGACCATAACATCAGGGTTGAGGGCGAACTTCGCAGCGAAGTGTCTCTTAACATTAAAAGACTTATGGAAATCGGCTGTTACCGCGGTATCAGACACAGAAAGGGTCTGCCTGTACGCGGTCAGTCCACAAAGACCAATGCGAGAACCCGCAAGGGTCCCCGCCGTACGGTCGCAAAGAAGAAAGGCGCAAAGTAAGGAGGTAGCATAAATGGCACAGCAAAAAAAGCAGACTGTTACAAGAAAGCGCAGAGAGCTTAAAAAAGTAGATAAAGGCCAGGTACACATTCAGTCCTCCTTCAACAACACGCTCGTCACAGTAACCGACCTTCAAGGCAACGCGATAAGCTGGTCGTCGGCGGGCAGCCTCGGATTCAAAGGTTCCCGTAAGGGTACTCCGTTCGCGGCGCAGATGGCGACCGAAACGGCAGTTAAAGCCGCGAAGGAACACGGTCTCCGCTCGGTGGAGGTTTATGTAAAAGGCCCGGGCGCCGGCAGAGAATCGGCAATACGCGCAATAGGCGCTTGCGAAGTGGAAATCAGTTTGATTTCGGACGTATCCCCCATCGCGCACAACGGTTGCAGACCGCCTAAGCGTCGCAGAGTATAAGGAGGTATTGAAATATGGCAACATACAGAGAGGCTAAATGCCGCCTTTGCAGAAGAGAGGGCGGAAAGCTGTTTTTAAAGGGCGATAAATGCTATACGGGCAAATGTCCGTTCGAAAGAAGACCTATGGCTCCCGGTCAGCACGGCGCGGCGAGAAAGAAGGTTTCCGAATACGGTCAGCAGCTTCGTGAAAAACAGAAGGTCAAGAGAATTTACGGCGTACAGGAAGGTCAGTTCCGCGCGTATTACGAACAAGCCGACAGGATGAAGGGTATCACGGGCGAAAATATGCTTTCCCTTCTCGAACGCAGGCTTGACAACGTAATATTCCGTATGGGCATAGGTTCCAGCCGTGCTCAGGCGCGTCAGCTTGTAAGCCACGGACATTTCCTTGTAAACGGCAAAAAGGTAAACATTCCCAGCTATATTGTAAAAGCAGGCGACGTTATCACCGTAAAGGAAAGCAAATCTTCCAACAAATTTTTTGAAGAAATAAAATCGATGAAAGCGGGTAATATGCCCAAATGGGTAGAGTTCGACCCCGCAAAATTAGAGGGTAAAATCTTATCGTTGCCCGCAAGGGACGATATTGACAGTCAGATTTCCGAACATATGATTGTCGAGCTGTACTCCAAGTAATAAGTAAAGTAAAGGAGGAAGTTTTATGATCGAAATGGATATGCCCAAACTCGAAGTGGTGGAAAGCGAGGACCAGTCCTATGCGAAGGTCGTCGTTGACCCCCTTGAAAAGGGCTTCGGTCTTACAATAGGCAACTGCCTGAGAAGAATTCTTCTGTCCGCCCTTCCCGGGGCGGCTGCGCAGGGAATAAGATTCCTTGACGGAAGCGTAAAACACGAATTTTCCGCAGTGCCGGGCGTAAAAGAGGACGTTACCGAGATAATCCTCAATTTAAAGACGCTTGCAATCAAGACGTCGGTTACCGATAAGGATTATATAAAGGTAGTCCACCTCTACAAGGAAGGTCCTTGCGAGGTGAAAGCGAGCGATATCGCCGAGGACGCCGAGATAGAAATAATCAACGGCGACCAGCATATCTGCACGATAGACGCCGGCGGGAAAATCGATATGGAGATAACCATAGGCCGCGGCCGCGGCTACAAGGGCGCGGACCATACGCGTACCGAGCTTATCGATTATATCCCCATAGATTCAATCTATACGCCCGTCAAAAAGGTCAACTACACGGTTGAAAATACGCGCGTAGGGCAGAATACCGATTACGACAAGCTCACCCTCGAAGTATGGACGAACGGCGCGTTCAGCGCGAAAGAAATAGTGTCGCTTGCTGCAAAAATAATGCAGGACCATATTTCGCTGTTCGTTGACCTTTCGGAATCTATAAGGAATATGGACATCCTCGTTAAAAACGAGGACGACAAGCAGGCAAAAATACTTGCAATGGCAATAGAGGAAATGGACCTTTCCGTCCGTTCCTACAACTGCCTTAAACGCGCAAACATTCACACGGTGGAAGATCTTACGAAGAGAACCGAAGACGAAATGCTTAAAGTCAGAAACCTCGGCAGGAAGTCTTTGGACGAAGTTATAGCAAAACTCGCTTTCTACGGACTTACACTTTCAAATAAGGAGGACTAAATTATGCCCGGTAAATTGGGAAGAACTGCGGAGGAGAGAGAGGCGCTTTTAAGAAACCAGGCGTCGGAGCTTCTCTGGAAAGGAAAAATAACCACCACGGCGGCAAAAGCGAAAGCGCTTCAACCCTACGTTGAAAAAATAATCACCAAGGCGATAAGGGTATTCGACGACAATATCGAATTCGAAGTCACCTCTAAGGACAAAAAGGGCAAGGACGTTACGGTTAAAAGCGTAAAGGACAGCCCCAAAAAGCTTGCCGTACGCCGCCAGATAATGGCAAAGCTGTACGATTTGCAGGAGGTAAAACCTTTCAACGAAAGCAAGAAGGATTTCAAAGCGCGCACAGCGGACATTCAGCATCCCTTGATGGAAAAACTCTTCAACGAAATCGCGCCTAAATACGCGCAGAGAAAGGAAGAGAACGGTCAGGGCGGCGGTTATACCCGTATCTATCTTTTGGGCGCCCGCCGCGGCGACGCAGCAGAGATGGCAATAATCGAATTGGTTTAAAAAACTTTAAAAGCGGAGCTTGAAAGCTCCGCTTTTTTCGTGCCGTGAAAAATTTATCTGATGAAATTAGTGCGCGCGCCATGTTCGGTTTGCGGCGTTTCTATCCCCGCCTGCCTGCCGGCGTCGATACACTTCAAAATCCAGGCTAAATTCAAGCCGATATTTCTCATCGTCTGCATGCCTTCGAGGTCTTTTTTTACTTCTTCGGGAGAATTGCCGTGAACCATATTCCAATAAGACGAAGAAATTACGGGCATTTCGGAAATTCCCAAATGTTTTGAAACTACTTCCAGAGAGGCGGTCGTGCCTGCCCTGCGCGCAGAAGCGATTACAGCCGCGGGTTTGTGCCTGAAATTTTCCCTGCCCGCATAGAACATTCTGTCCATAGCCGATAAAATCCTGCCCGAAGGGTGGGCGTAATAGACGGGCGTTCCGAAAACAAATCCGTCCGCATGCGCCGCTTTTTCAATCCAGGCGTTTGCGCAGTCGTCCGAAAAAACGCATTTTCCTGTCTTTGCGCAGCCTCCGCAACCTATGCAGTCCTGCACGGGTTTGTTGCCTATTTGTAGGATTTCCGTTTCGATACCCTGTTCATTTAGAACGCGGGCGATTTCGGATAAAGCCGTAAAAGTACACCCGTTTGCGCGCGGGCTTCCGTTGAAAAGCAATACTTTCATATTTTCACCTCATATTTTAAGGATATTTAACAAAATTATATTCCGTGCAGACGGATAAGTCAAATATTGTTTTATGGGCGGATAAAGGCAAAATCGGAATTATTGCAAAAAGTAATTTTTTTCGTATGCGCTGAATAAAATATACAGTATTATTTGTTCGATTGACGTCAAATAAATGAAAATAAATAATTTATTTTCATTTTCTTGACATAAAAATTAAGCGTGATATAATATAAGTATAAAATTTATTAAAATGAATTGATGATTTCAAAAGGTCATCAGTAAAGGAGAAAAATTATGTCGTTTGACAAATGGTTTAACAGCCAAAGCACACTGTTGAAAGTAATTCTGCTTATCATTCCCTTTGTCGGCTGGATAGTCGAATTACTTGTAAGATTAAGCGTTATGCTTACCAAAAAGGACGTAGTCAGCATCGTCGTATTCTTGCTTTTCCTCTTGATAGGTTGGGGCTGGTTCCTTTGCATAATCGACTTGATTTATATGATTGTTACAGGTCATCTTCTTTTTGCGTAAACTAAAAAAATTCCCGCCGTCGGTCGGCGGGAATTTGATTTTTTTAACTATATAACCGTTAAAGTCATAAATCGTGCCGAAATTTTAGGTATATATATTGACAATTATTTTATAAGTGATATAATTAAAATAGTAATTATTAAGGAGAAATATTATGTTCGCAACTTGGTTTAACAGGCAAAGTCGGCTTATTCAGATTCTTCTTCTTTTGATTCCCGTAGTAAACTGGATTACGGAAATTCTTGTAAGATGGTCGGCAGCTTTCAAAACCAAAAGCCTTTTGACTATTATTGTGGCGATTCTCGTTACTTTCTTGGGCTTGGCATTTGGTTGGATTGACTTAATTTGGTGTTTGCTTTTCAAACATCTTATTTTTGCAAAAGCGTAATCAAACCGAAGCGGCGGTCGCAACTTTGCGACCGCCGCTTCTATATTTGCTTTAAATTTGCGCCTTATCGTAAATACTGCCGTCAAGGGTCTTGAAGTAAAATACGCCGCCGTCGTACAAAATGTACCCGTGCGTATTTTTTTCGTCTTTCGGCAAGGAGACGGAGCCCGGGTTCAGATGCAGAAAGCCTTCTTCCCGTGCATTCAAGGGCACGTGAGTATGCCCCGTAATATAAACGTCGCCGCCGTCAAGAGGGGGAACTTCCCTGTGCCCGTGGGAAAGATATATGCATTTTCCGTCGGCGTAAACCGCGGCGTAATCGGAAAGTATGGGGAAGGGCAAAACCATTTGATCGACCTCGCTGTCGCAGTTTCCGCGCACGCAGATTATCTTATTTTTATAAGCCGAAAGCAATTCCGTCACTTCTTTGGGCGAATATTCTTCGGGCAGCGGATTTCTCGGCCCGTGATATAAAATATCCCCCAAAAGCAAAAGTTTGTCCGCGTTCTCCTGTTCGAACGCCCGTAAAAGTTCCTTGCAATATTTTGCCGAACCGTGTATGTCCGAAGCAATAAAAAGTTTAACCGAATTTACGGGATTTGCCGCGCCCTTGTTTTTCTGCCGCCCGAATAAAAACATAATCTCTCCATTTAACCGTAAGTAGTTTTATTTTACTATTGTACATCATTTTTGTCAATCAGCGGTAGGGCATTTTAAAAAGTATCGCTTAGAAAATCGGATTTATATCAAAGGGGCGAAAAGGCGCAGAATGAAGCGCGAAAGCCGCTTTGCGGTAGAAATTTTCCCCTCGGTCAGCGGCAGCGAGACTGAAAGGCACCTCATAAAATCCGCCTCCGCATCGTCGCAGATTTTTCCGCCGAACATTATCCCACATTCGTAATTGAGCCGCATGGAGCGGAAGTCGAAATTATAGCTGCCGAGAAAGACTTCATTGTCGCAGATAACCGATTTTGCGTGCATAAAGCCGGGAGTAAATTCAAAAAATTTTACGCCGCCGTCCTCCATAATGTGCGCCGTGGCTTTTGAAAGCTCGAAGGCGTACGGCTTATCCGGAACGTGCGGAAGAATTACTTTCACGTCAACGCCGCGCTTTGCCGCAAATTCCAGCGCGCCCGCAAGACGTTCGCTAACGCAGAAATACGGCGTCATAATATGCACGCGGCTCTTTGCGCCGCTGATTTTTTGGACGTATAGTTCCTCGCAAAAGCCTTTGGCGGGTGGATTGTCGCAGTAGGGCAGACAAATTTTTTCTCCGCCGAAGGGAATTTCCGCCGAATATTCCCCCCGCCACATGGCGTTGAACATTCCCTCGAAAACCTGCGCCGCCGTGCCGTAAACGACAATACCGTTGTCTTTCCAAAAGCCGTAAGGGCTTGAAATATTGGCGTATTCGTCGGCAAGATTTACGCCGCCCGTAAAGGCAGTTTTCCCATCTATCGTAATAATTTTTCTGTGGTCGCGGCAGCCGAGGCGGGAGCGCGGCACGGGGATAAGGCGGTGGAAAATTTTTACTTCCGCACCCGCCTGTTTCAAAAGCCGTACGTCGCGCCTTCCTATTTTGAAAGCCGACCCAACGCCGTCTATAAGCATTTTAATTTCCGCGCCGTTTTTCTTCGCACAGCGCAGGGCGTCGAGAAACAGGTCGAAGATTTTCCCTCGGCTGACTATAAAAAACTCGATACATACCCGTTTTTCCGCTTTTTTCAGTTCCGTGAAAAGCCGTTTGAAAAACAGCGAACCGTCCGGGAAATACACGGCGTCGTCGTAACCCGCCTCGCAAGTGCCGCACATGGAATTGGCGCATTTTCCCAAAGGGGTTAGGGGAGCCGTTTTTGCCTTAAAAACGCCATACGTATTGCTTCTTTTGCCCGCGACGAGGTAAATTATCGCCCCCGCGAAAGGCAGCGCGGCAATAAGGACGAACCACGCGCATTTTCCTTCGGAAGCGCCGCCGCGCGACAGCAGGATGACGGAAGCCGCCGCTGAGAGCAGCCATGCGCCCGCGTAAGCCGCCGCCACGGGTATTAAGGAGGGGACGTACAGGCATAAAAAAATAATTGCGGCGATTTGCGCCGCAATCAATAGTACATATAAAAAATTGAGCGAGAATATTATCCTTGTTATGCGCATACAATTAAAGCGCAGGTCAAAGAATCATTTTCAGTACGGTCAGTTTGCTCGAAGGCGCGGCAAGCGCGGCGCGCTCTTTAAAAAGAGCAACGGGGTCATATTCCGTAAGAATTTCCTTTTCGAACACGTCCAGATTCACCGCTCCGTGCAAAAGCATATTTATTACCGCGTCCGTATAATCATACGCGTTGGATATTCCATAAACGGTGAGATTTTTAGCGAAAATGTCGCGCGCGTCCAAAGGCGACGAAGCGGAAGAAAGGCTTGAAATAACCACCGTCTTGCCCGAACCTACCAACCTTGTGCAAAGGTATATGGGCAGGCGGGAATTTCCGCAATACACCGCCGCGTCGCAAAGATGACCGCTTGTGGCGTTCAGAATATTTTCATTCAACTCGTCGTTGGCGGAAAAAGCGTAATACATACCGCACTTTTTCGCCCTTTCGAGGTTTGCGGGATTGTTGTCGATTATAACGGGAATCACCTTGTGGTATTGCAAAACCTGTGCGATTATATTGCCGTAAAAATCCGCGCCCACTACCGCGACCCTCTGACCTGCGGAGAGATTGAGTTTGTCGTATATATTTTCGGCAATACCCACCATTTCTATGCACAGCGCCTTAACGTCGTCAACCGCATCGGGGAGGGGAGCTACGTCGCTGTATTCGCATACGACGAAGTCGCGCAAAAATCCGTCGAAGTCCTTGCCCGCGGTGATAACGGAAGTACATTCGCGCGGTTTGCCGCTGAGGCAGGCAAGGCATTTGCCGCAGGCGCGGGTAGGCTCGAAATAAACCCTTGAATTTTTTTCAAGACCGTAGCACGCTTCACCGAGTTCCGTCACTATCCCGACGGCGGCTTTGCCTATGGTTTTCGGATATACGGGTTCCGCCTCGCCCGTGAAAATCTGCGCGTCGAAATCGGTCATAAGCAGGTGTGAAACCTTGACTTTGACCTGTGTAGGCGAAGTGATATTTTCGCTTGTGCCTTCGTTTACAAGCGTTTGCGGACCTTTCAAAACCCAATTATCCATAACTTATTGTTCATTATACGCTTTTTTAAGCGGATTTGCAACTAAATTTAAAGGAAATTGAAAAAGATAAGAATTTCGCATGTTTCGGGTGAATTTTTCAATATCGCCTTTAAAATAATTGACTAAACGAAATAAATTATATATAATGATTTGGTATTTAAAGATTTAAAAGCGAGGTGAAAGGTATGAAGCCCGAAATACATCCCGATTATCACGAGGTGACTGTTGTCTGCGCTTGCGGCGCGACGTTTACTACGGGAACGACCAAGAAAGTCGATACATTAAAGGTGGATATCTGCAATAAGTGCCATCCTTTCTTTACCGGGAAGCAGAAGCTGGTTGATACAGGCGGCCGTGTAGATAAGTTCAAGAAACGTTATAGCATATAAAAAATACGGCTCTGGAAATTCGGAGCCGCTATTTTTTAACCGGATTTTGTAAATTAAGCCGAGCGGTAAGATTTCTTTATGAAAAAACAGAAAACCAAAAAAAATTGCACATATATCGGCGGGCAGGCGGTAATGGAAGGCGTGATGATGCAGGGAAAAACCTGTATCGCCTGCGCCGTCCGCGACCCCGACGGAAATATTCAGGTAGAGGCAAAACGGCTTAAAACGCCGCCCGCCGTGAAAAAAATAAGCAAAATTCCTTTTATCCGCGGCACGGTCAATCTCGTGCTGTCCCTCGTGCGGGGCATGAAAGTTTTGATGCGCTCGGCGGCTGTAAGCGGCGACGACGAAGAAGAGGGCGGAAAGGTGTCCGCATATCTTGCCGAAAAATTCAAACTCAGCGTTATGGACGTCGTCACGTACATAGCCGTATTTTTGGGAATTGCGCTTGCCGTGGGATTGTTTATAATTCTTCCGCGTGTGTTCACAAACCTTATCCTGGAAGCCTTCCCCGCAGTGGGCGCGGCGCACGGCGGAATTTGGCAGTACGTCCTTTGGGGCGCGTTCAAATTCGTGATTTTTATAGCCTACCTCGCGCTGATTTTGTTGCTTAAAGATATCCGCAGACTCTACATGTACCACGGTGCGGAACATAAGACTATCAACGCCTATGAGCACGGAATGGAACTGACCCCCGAAAGCGTTAAAAACGCCTCCCGCATACACGACAGGTGCGGTACGTCTTTCCTTTTTATCGTAGTACTGATAAACGTGCTTGTGCTTTCCCTCGTCCTTTGGGGCGTGGGCGTGACAGAACAGAACATACCTAACCGCTTTCTCAGATTTTTCGCGCAGCTCGGAATAGAGATACTGTTGCTCCCCGTGCTTGCAGGTATTTCGTATGAAGTTTTAAAGCTGTTGGCGCGCTTCGACAATAAGTTCGTCGCTATTTTCAAGTCGCCCGGCATGCTTTTGCAGAAAGCGCTTACGACGCGCGAACCCGACGCCGAAATGATAGAGGTGGCTATCGCCGCGTTCAAAAAGGTGCTTGAAATGGACGCCGACCCCGAAGTGCCGGAAACTTACTTTATCACAAGCGGCATACTCTCCAAAAAACTCGAAGAAACGAAAGAACGCTTTTCAGAGGCGGGCATAGACGAAAGCGACGCCGAATGGATATATTCACTGTGCCTCGGCATCAAGAGGAGCGAGCTTTCCAAAGAGCGCACTGTGAAACCTTCGGAAGCGAAAAAAATCGACGAATATGTACAAAAACGGCTTACGGGCAGACCGCTTTGGTATATCGTGGGCGATACCGAATTTTACGGGTTGAAAATAAAGGTTGACGAGCGCGCCCTGATTCCCCGTCCCGAAACGGAGATACTCGCGGATACCGTAATTAAATCGGCGGAAAAGGGCGATAAAATTCTGGATATGTGCACGGGTTCGGGCTGCATTGCGATTGCCGTGGCTAAAATGTGCGCCGACAGGAACGTTACTGTAACGGCGGCGGATATTTCGGACGCGGCGCTTATGCTCGCCCGCGAAAATGCCGAAATCAACGGCGTAAAAATAAATTTCGTGCAAAGCGATATGTTCCGCAACGTGCGCGGTAAATTCAATATAATAGTATGCAATCCGCCCTATATAAAAAGCGGTGAAATACCCTATATCCAGCGCGAAGTGCGCGATTTCGAACCGCGTGTGGCGCTCGACGGGGGAGAGGACGGGCTGGATTTCTATCGCCGCATAGCCGAGGACGTCAAGGGCTGTCTTGCAAAGGACGGCACGCTTGTAATGGAATGTGGAGAAGGGCAGACCGAAGAGATTTTAAAGCTGTTCAAAAAACGCGACTACGCCATGGTTTTAAAGGACGACGCGGGCGTTGACAGATTTGTTAAAATAGTATTTTAATCGGTGACGGTATGAGTGACGGCGTAAGTAAGTATTTAAAACTTGAAAAAGCCAACCGTGGTAAGTGCAGGTGCTGCGGCGGATATTACGACGTGAGAAAGGCGCGCAACGGCGTAGTTACCTGTGAAAGCTGCGGTACGGTTTATACGATTTTCAGGGAAGAGGTAAGAAGCAATACCCGCAAATGTATAGTTGCGGCGTATAAGCTTATGGACCGCTACCTTTTCGACGAAGCATATATCGCATGCAAACGCGCCGCCGAGTACGACGGGTTAGAGCCTGAGGCGTATTTCGGCATGGCTTTGGCAGAATTTAAGGTGCGTTATTCTTTAAACAACAACGGGGGCAGACCACGTCTTCGGCCTGTAAGTTTCGAGGGCACGGGCAGAAAATTTTCCGAATGTTTCAACTATAAACAGGCGCTTTCGAAAGCTACGCCCGAGCAGCGCGCTGTTTACGAAAGAATGGCAAGGGAAATAGACGCCGTTTTAAGCAAACGCACGGAAGAGGAAATTCCCGCCCAGCCCGAAGAAAAGTCCTCCGAAACCTTTGAAATTCTCGAATATCTGTCCGAAATAGAGCCCGAAGATAAATCGGGTCCCGCCCTTTCTATAACAAACCGCGTTCTCAAACGCGTAAATTCTAAGGACGAGGAAATTACCGTGCCCGACGGCGTTACGGCGATAGGCGACGGCGCTTTCAAGGATTGCAGAAACCTCAAAAAAGTGCATATCCCCGATACCGTTACAAAGATAGGCAAAAACGCGTTTGATTTCTGCTGTATGCTGACGGATATAGTAATTCCGCCTTCCGTTACGGCGATAGGTTTCCGCGCATTTGTGGATTGCAACAGCCTTACAAGCATAACTCTGCCGTTTATCGGCTCGAAAACCGATAATCTGGGCAGTATGCGCTTCAACTATATTTTCGGGGGAGCCGATGAATTTACAAACCCGTACGTACCGCTTTCGCTGAAAAAAGTCACGGTGACGGGCGGCGAAACGGTGGGCGACTTCGCCTTTTTCAACTGTTTTAAACTTACGGAAATCAACCTGCCCGAAAGCGTTACGGCGATAGGCAATTACGCTTTCAACGGCTGTAAGGGCGTTAAAATGATGCCTCTGCCCGAAGCGGTGAAGACGATAGGTAATTACGCCTTTTACGGCTGCCGCAGGCTTAAAGAACTTGTTTTGGGCAAGAATGTGGAAACGATAGGCATAGGGGCGTTCGGCGGTTGCGACGGGCTTCTCGAAATGGTTATTCCCGATTCGGTCGCCGCGCTTTACAACGAAACGTTTTTGGGCTGTGCAAGGCTTGAAAACGTAACGCTGCCCGAGGGCTTGATTTCCATAGGCACGCGCGCGTTCGGGGACTGCATAAGGCTGGACGGCATAAAAATTCCGTCAACCGTCAAATACATAGGCGAGGGCGCGTTCGGCGGGTGCGAAAGTCTTAAAAGAATAGACATTCCCGACGGCGTGACCACTCTCGCCACGGGCATGTTTGCGGGCTGTAAAAATCTTGAAAGCATAACAATCCCCAAAAGCGTGACGCATATCGGGGACGACGTGTTTGCCGAGTGCGAAAAACTGACAATATATTGCGAAAACGATGTCAAGCCGGAGGGCTGGGACAAGAATTTCAGCGTTTACCGCGACGGAAAACCTCTGATTAAAAAGCGCTGTAAAGTGGTATGGAACTATAAGAACGCCGAAGAACAATAACGGCGTAAAAACGGGCAGGCGGACGTAAAAACATGGACAAGATGATTTTGAAATTGCAGGGAATATACGCGCGTTACGAGGAGCTTTCGAAGCAGATGAGCGACCCCGAGGTCATTTCCGATACGCAAAAATGGACGGAGATAGCCAAAGCCCAGGCGGAAATATCGGAAACGGCGCAAAAATACGCCGAATACGCCGCCTGCGAAAAGGAGATGGAGCAAGCCGCCGAGGCGGAAAAGTCGGAGTCCGACCCCGAGATGAAATCCATGTTCTCGGACGAGGTGCAGGCGTGCAAGCAAAAACTCGACGGCATAAGGGAAGAACTGAAAATTCTTCTACTGCCCAAGGACAAAAACGACGAAAGGAACTGTATAATGGAAATCCGCAGCGGAGCGGGCGGCGAGGAAGCGGCGCTTTTCGCCTACGAATTGTACAGAATGTATCTGAATTACTGCGAACGTCACCGTCTTAAAGTCGAGGAAGTGGATAAAAGCGAAACGGAGCTGGGCGGCATAAAGGAAGTCGTTCTGAACATCAGCGGCAAGGGAGCGTATAAACAGCTTAAATTCGAAAGCGGCGTGCACCGCGTCCAGCGCGTGCCCGAAACGGAATCGCAGGGGCGCGTGCATACTTCCACCGCTACGGTAGCCGTTCTGCCCGAAGCCGAGGACGTGGAAGTGGAGATACGCGACGAGGACGTGCGCGTTGACGTATATCGTTCTTCGGGCGCGGGCGGTCAGAAAGTAAACAAGACGGAAACGGCAATACGTCTTACGCATTTTCCCACGGGGATTGTGGTTACCTGCCAGGACGAGCGCAGCCAGCTTAAAAACAAGGACAAAGCTTTCAAAGTGCTGCGTTCGCGGCTGTACGACTATTATAATTCCCGCAACCAAAGCGAATACGACGCCCACCGCAAAAGCCTTGTGGGACGCGGCGACAGAAGCGAACGTATCCGCACTTACAACTTTCCGCAGGGCAGGGTAACGGACCACCGTATAGGGCTTTCGCTATATTCTTTGGATTCTTTCATAATGGGCGATATAGGCGAAATGATAGAAGCGCTCGCCGTTGCCGAACGCGAAGCCCAGCTTGCGGGCGGAGAATTTTGAATTTTGTGTGCCGCACGGAATTGTTATGCTTTTTCAAAAGTCCGAAACTTTTGGGCGCGTAATAATTTGCCGCGCGGCACTTATAATTATTATTGATTTTTTACAAGTTATATTATATAATATTTAAATGCGGATTGTTTCGGTCTGCCATAAGCGGATTACAAAACCACGTCGGTTGAACGGGAACTTAAAAGATAACAACCGTCTGCGGTAAATTGACTTTTCACAATATCCGCAACTTAAAAAAACAAGGACATATACGTTAAGAGAAAAATTATGCTTCGAATCAAAAACGTCACAAAAAATTATACGGTTGCCAAAGAATTGCAGGTGCGCGCTTTGGATAACTTTTCTTTGAACTTCCGCAAAAACGAATTTGTGGCGGTGCTCGGGCCGTCGGGCTGCGGCAAAACCACGCTTCTCAATATCATAGGCGGGCTGGACAACTTCGGGGACGGCGACGTGCTTGTCGGGGGGAGGAGTATAAAGAATTTCCGCGGGCGGGATATGGACGAATACCGCAACCGTTCCGTGGGTTTTGTGTTTCAGGGATATAATCTTGTGCCCAATCTCAACGTTTTGGGTAACGTTACTTTGGCTCTTTCCCTGCAAGGCGTTCCCAAAAAGGAAAGGGAGGGAAAAGCGCGCGCGGCGCTTAAAAAAGTAGGGCTGGAAGGACAAATGAAAAAGCGTCCCAACCAGCTTTCGGGCGGGCAGATGCAGAGGGTGGCTATTGCCCGCGCGATTGTCAACGACCCCGAAATAATACTTGCCGACGAGCCGACGGGCGCTTTGGACAGCGAAACGGGAGAAGTCATAGCCGAACTTTTGAAAGAACTTTCCAAGGACAGGCTTGTAATAACCGTTACCCATAACGGCGACCTTGCCCGCAGATACGCCACGCGCATTGTAAATCTTTTGGACGGCAGGCTTGTAAGCGACACCGACCCCTACACGGACGGCGAAGCGGAGCGCGACGAGGCGGTCCTTTCGGAAAGCGCGGCGGCGAGCCGTACTTCGTCCGAGGAGGAAGCGGGCGCGCCCTCTGAAAACAAAACCAAGCTGAAAATGCCGCTTAAAACGGCGCTGGGAATATCCGTGAACAGCATGCTTTCCAAAAAATGGCGTGTATTCTGGACAAGTTTCGCGGGCAGTATAGGTATTTTCGGCATAGCCATAGTGCTTGCCATAAGCATAGGCATGGGCAACTACGTCAACGCCATGCAGACGGAAGCCGTGGGCGACAGCGCCATAAGGCTGGGGGAAACGGCTTACAGCCTGAACAGAATACTGAGCATAATGGAAGAAGAGGGCGGGAACAACAACACGCCCTATCCCGACATAGACGGAGTTATTCCCTACCAGCGCGAAAGTTTTTCCTCTAAAAGCACGCTTACGGACGAATTTATCGAATACATCCGCAATGTAAACGGCGAATGGGTAAAAGCCATAAATTATACTTACAGCGTGCAGATGCACGTTTTGGAAAAGGACGGGGATTCATATACGCCGAGGGAAAGCTGGGCGGGCGTTGCGCGCCAGATGATTGAAGAGGACGAACTGATAGAGGATAACTACGACGTTCTGTACAAATCTGAAAGTTCGGAAACGGGCTATCCGAAGGAATATAGTGAAGTTTCTTTGGTAGTGGATAAATTCAACCGTATCAGCCCTTCCACGCTTAAAGCACTGGGAATTTCTTTTACAGGTAAAGACGGTTCGTACAGGAAAGTGCCTTTTACGGAGATAGTGGACAAAGAATATACTTTCGTTCTTAACGACGGCTGGTATATCCCCAGCGGGGACGGCACTTTCAGGACGGCTGCCGCGGCGGATTACGCGAATATCGCGCCCGCGAACACATTTCAGGTGAAAATCGTCAGCATACTCCGCGTAAAGAACAACGATTCCACGCTTTGGCTGGATTCGGGCATAGCCTATCTTCCCGAACTTTCGGAATATCTTGTCCGGAACGCAAGGGAATCGGAAGTGGGCAGGGCGCAGCTTGCCTCCAAGGACAGAAACGTGCTTACGGGCGAAGAATTTAAGCCATCCGTCCCCGGTTCGGAGGAGGAAGAACGGTTGCAGAAGGATACGCTCTACGTAAACGCGCTTAAAGCCGTGGGAGCTTTCACCGTGCCTACCAGCGTGCAGATATATCCCACCGACCTCGCGGCAAAACGCAGTATCTCCGCATATATCGACGCGTGGAACGACGTCCACCCCGACGGCACCGTGGATTACCTCGACCTGACGAATCTTGCGCTTACCACACTTTCTAACTTCATAGACGTGGTAACGTATATCCTCGTCGCATTTTCGGCTGTCGCGCTGATAGTGTCGTCCGTTATGATAAGCGTAACGACATATACTTCCGTGGTGGAACGCACCAAGGAAATAGGTATTCTCAGAAGCCTCGGCGCGCGAAAACTTGATATATCCGGAATATTCAACGGCGAATCCGCTATTGTGGGAGGACTTGCCGGATTTATGGGCGTGGCTTTCGCGCTTATCGCGGGCGTGGTGATAAACGCGCTTGTCCGTTCGTTGCTGGGCGTAAGCGGGCTTGTCGCGTTTAATTGGCAGATAGTTGTCGGAATGTTCTTCTTGTCGGTAACGCTGACTTTGCTCGCGGGGCTTGTGCCCGCCGTGATAGCCGCCAACAAAAACCCCGTATCCTGTCTGCGCTCCGAATAAGAGGTTTTAAAATATTTTTAATGTTAAAGACGCCCGAAAGGGCGTTTTTGCTTTATATTTTTTGCGAAAGTCCGTAAAAAATTCTTTACAAATAAGATAAATTCTGTTAAAATGACAGGGCTGTAAAAAATTCACACTCGCGGGGCGGGTACTCCGTGGCGGTAAAATCTTTTCAATGCCGCATATAAGTGCCGCAAAAGCCGCGCCCGCGGGGAGGTTAAACGGAGGAATTAAAATGGCAGTAATTACAATGAAACAACTGCTCGAAGCAGGCGTACACTTCGGGCACCAGACGAGAAAATGGAATCCCAAAATGGACAAATACATTTATGCGTCCAGAAACGACATTCACATTATCGACTTGCAGCTTACGGTTGACCTTATCGAGGAAGCTTATAAGTTCGTGTGCGAATCGGTAAAGGAAGGCAAAACCGTTCTTTTCGTCGGCACAAAGAAGCAGGCGCAGGACGCCATAAAGGAAGAGGCTGAGCGCTGCGGCATGTACTATGTAAATTCCCGCTGGCTTGGCGGCACGTTGACCAACTTCAAGACCATTCGTTCGCGCATAGACAGAATGGTTAAAATCGAAAAAATGGAAGCAAACGGCGAATTTGACCTTCTTCCCAAAAAGGAAGTCGCAAAGCTTAAAGACGAATTTGAAAAACTTCAAACCAATCTCGGCGGTATCAGGGAAATGAACAAGCTGCCCGGCGTTATGTTCGTGGTTGACCCCCATAACGAGGACATTGCGGTAGCCGAAGCGCGTAAACTGAACATTCCCATCGTCGCAATCACGGATACGAACTGCGACCCCGACCTTATAGACTACGTTATTCCCGGCAACGACGACGCTATCCGTGCAGTAAAGCTTATTTCGTCGGTAATCGCAAACGCCGTAATCGAAGCTAACCAAGGCGAAACTCCCGTCCTTCCCGTCGAGGAAGACGACGGCGAGCCCGTTTCCATAGAGGAAGTAGTTGCCGCGGAGGAAATCCCCGCCGACAACGAGGACTGAAAAAAGAAAAAATTCAGCAGAATAAGGAGATATAATTATGTCATTCACGGCAAAGGACGTAGCAGCCCTGCGCGATAAGAGCGGCGCGGGTATGCTCGATTGCAAAAAGGCGCTTACCGACGCCGACGGCGATATGGAAAAAGCTGCCGAGCTCCTTCGCGAGCGCGGAATAGCAAAAGCTGTAAAGAAAGAAGGCAGAATAGCTGCGGAAGGCGTAGTGGGCGCATTCGTATGCGAAAAATGCAATACGGGCGTTCTTCTTGAAATCAACTGCGAGAGCGACTTCGTTTCCCGCGGAGAAAAATTCCACGGCATAGTTGACGAAGTGGCAAAGGTAATAGCGAAGAACAAGCCCGCCGATATCGAGGCTTTGAACGCATGCACGCTGGACGGCGTGACCGTAAAGGATTATATTGTAAACCAAACCGCGGTCATAGGCGAAAAAATTTCCATACGCCGTTTCGTTATTTACGAAAACGCCGGCAAAATCGAAACTTATATCCATATGGGCGGCAAGGTAGGCGTTATGGTTGACGCCGCCGACTTCACGGCGGGCGCTGAGGAAACCTTGCACGACGTAGCCCTTCAAATCGCCGCTTCAAGACCCCTTTATATCACCCGCGAGGAAGTTCCCGTGGACGTGCTTGCAAAGGAAAAGGAAATCATGCTCGTGCAGATGCAGAACGACCCCAAGAACGCCAATAAGCCCCAGAACATTCTCGAAAAGATAGTGGAAGGCAAGCTGGGCAAGTTCTATGAGGAAAACTGCCTTATGGAGCAGCCTTTCGTAAAGGACGATTCGATGAAAGTCGGTCAGGTTATCGGCAAGAGGTTTAAGGTTGCGCGTTTCGTCCGTTTCGAAATGGGCGAGGGGCTGGAAAAGAAGAATGAGAATTTGCAGGACGAAGTTGCGAAGCAAATCGAGTCCATGAAAAAGTAAATAAAAACAAAAAACGGCGAAGCTATGGCTTCGCCGTTTTTTTATTCCACCGCGCGGCAAAATTTTTTTATAGATTTTTCAAAAAATGTCCAAATCGAAAAGATAATCCGCCGAAATGTCCAACATTTTGCACAGCGTGATTATCTGCAAATAGTTCAATTCAAAAATCCCGTTTTCAAAGCGGCTGTACTGTTGCTGGGTCATCAGCATTTTTTTAGCAACTTGCGTTTGGGTGTACCCTGCGGCACGCCTTGCCTCTTTTAACCGTTCGCCTACTTGTTTTTTTATATCCATATTTTAATTTTGTGCACTTTACATCACTTTAATGCTTGACATACATCATAAAGTGATGTATAATTATGTCAAATCTTGTGACAAATAGGAGGATACATGCAAATCATAGGAATAATTGCAGGCGTAGTAATCGGAGGGATTGTTATAATGGTTTTGTTAAATAAGCTTTTAGATTATTTATCTGACAGATTTCCGATAGGCTATAATGTGGTAAACATTTTATTTTTCGGTGTAGCATTCATTTTGGCGTTTGTATATTGGGGAGCTGATGAAGGTTCACGGCTAAGCAGTGGAGTAATGTGCGGTGTTATGCATTTTATTTCTCTGTATTTATTGTTTACCGATGTTGAGGAGGAAAACTTTACCATCAATAAAGTCGAAAGCCATTATCAACCTCATTTTTTTTCGGATGACGAATGGGTGACCACAGAAACCGAGGAAGAAGGGTGGAGACCGGCTTTTTGGGTAAAATTACTTATGGTAATGGGGACTTTGGGAGTAGCATGTGCATTGACGTTTTTTATTAATCTAGCTTGGATTGCGTTTTTGCTTGAAATTGCTATGCCGGTATGGTTAATAATCTTGGAAATAAGAAGAAGGAGAAGAAGATGAAATGTTTGGCCAAATAAATTTAAAAAAAGCGCGAAAAACCATAATAAACGTTTTGAGAAAAGCTGGTTTGAGATGTAAAACCGAGACCGAAGCCAAACGCGTCATCGGCTCGGTTTATGCCGTCACGATAGACAGAGAAAATTGTTCCGTGTTTATGATTATAGTTTATAGGGATGGGAGTTGTTTCATCAGCGCATGCTATGGGCATATGGAAAAAACTGAAATAAATCTTTTGGCGTTGCAGAATTTCAATTCTAAATCTTTGGGTTGGCGCGCATATATAAACAATGAAGGGGATTTGAATTTCGACCTTGATTGTTTCAATGTAAATCCTTCAAAACTTAAACGTTTCCTGCGGTCGAATTTTGACGGGTTCATTGACGAAGATACAGAGAAATATTATCATCAATTGTGTCAAGCTTGCACAAAATAAAGGCTATGATAAAATTTAATTAAAGGATTAGAGCGGCGCGGGCATAAATTGCCCGCGCCGCAGATTTTAAGGAAAGTACTTTTTTTTCCTAAATAAAGGAAAATCATTGAAATTTACGGCGGGATATGTTATAATGTATAAAGCGAACTTTAAGGAGATTCTATGACGCCTAAATACAAGAGAGTGCTTATCAAACTTTCGGGCGAGGCGCTTGCGGGCAAACAGGGTCACGGTCTTGACGAAAGCGTTATTTCCGTCGTAGTCGAGCAGATTAAAACCGTTCACGATTTGGGTGTGGAAGTAGCCCTTGTCATAGGCGGCGGAAATTTTTGGCGCGGCAGACAGGGCAAACAGATGGACCGCACCACCGCAGACCATATGGGTATGCTTGCGACGGTTATGAACTCGCTTGCGATGATGGACGCTTTGGAACAGCGCGGCATTCCCACCCGTGTGCAGACGGCGCTTATAATGACTTCCGTCGCCGAACCGTATATCCTTAGAAAAGCCATTCACCACTTCGAAAAGAAAAGGGTGGTTATAATGGCTTGCGGCACGGGTAACCCCTATTGCTCGACGGACACTGCGGCGGCGCAACGCGCCTGCGAAATTCAGGCGGACGTACTTATGATGGCAAAAAACATAGACGGTATTTACGACAGCGACCCCAAGCTTAATCCCGCCGCCAAAAAGTACGACCATATAAATTATCTCGACATAATCAAAAACGGCATAAAGGCGATGGATTCAACCGCCGCGACGATGTGTATGGAAAACAACATCCCCGTTATAGCCTTCGGTTTAGAGGAAAAAGATTCCATTGTCCGCGTGGTTTGCGGCGAGCGGTTGGGCACGATAATCGACAATAATTGAATACATATGCGGGTTTTACCGCTTTTTTAAGCGGCGAAGAGTATAAAATTCATAAAAGGAGCGAATTAAAATGATAGAGCAGGTAGAGGAAATTTTGCTTACCCTCGACGATAAGCTTACTAAGACGTTGAACGTATTGAAAGACGATTTTGCAAGCATACGCGCGGGCCGCGCGAATCCGCACATTCTCGACAAGGTGACGGTTGACTATTACGGCGTTCCCACGCCCATTCCGCAGACTTCGAACATTTCCGTGCAGGAAGGACGCTGTCTTGTCGTTTCGCCGTGGGACGCGTCACTTCTGAAAAGTATCGAAAAGGCGATACTTGTGGCGAATATAGGCATCACGCCGACAAACGACGGCAAGATGATAAGGCTGGTGTTCCCCCAGCTTACGGAGGAGAGAAGAAAAGAGCTTTCCAAACAGGTGAAAAAAATGGGCGAGGACGCAAAAGTCGCCCAGCGCAACGTCCGCCGCGACGCTATGGAAGCGCTTAAAAAATTAAAGAACGATAAGGTGATTTCCGAGGACGAATCGGCTTCCGCCGAAAAGGATATCGAAAAATACGTATCCGACGGCATTGCCAAAATAGACGAAGCCGTAGCCGCCAAGGATAAGGAGATAATGACCGTTTAATGGTTAAAAAACCGGCGATACCGCGCCATGTCGGGCTGATTATGGACGGCAACGGGCGTTGGGCTAAAAAAAGGCATAAACCGCGGAATTTCGGGCATAGCGCGGGCATGGACGCAATGATAAAACTTGCGGCGCATGCCAAGGAGCTGGGCGTAAAATATTTTACGGTATATGCGCTTTCCACCGAAAATCTGAAAAACCGCCCGAAAGACGAACTTGACGGGCTGTTTGATTTGCTTAGAAAATATTTTTCCAAAAACATTAAAGAGCTGTACGCGAACGGCGCGGCGGTGAAGGTGATAGGGGATATTTCGCCTTTGCCCGAGGATGTTAAAACTCTGCTTTCCGACGGCGAAAAAAATTCCCCGAAGGACGCGGAGTTCACGCTTACGTTCGCCATAAACTACGGCGCGCGCAGCGAAATTGTGCGTGCGGCTGAAAGGCTTGTTGCAAAAAGGCTTGACGGCGTCGAGATTACCGAACAGAGTTTTTCGGAAAGCCTCGATACCGCCGGGCTGCCCGACCCCGACCTTATAATCCGCACGGGCGGCGAAATAAGGCTTTCCAACTTTCTGTTGTGGCAGGCGGCTTACGCCGAGTTATATTTTTCGCCCGTGCTTTTCCCCGATTTCGGTTGCGACGAATTAGACAAAGCGCTGGCGGAATTTTCAATGCGGAACCGCAGGTTCGGCGGGGTTTGATTTAAATTTAAAACTAATTTAGCGCATACGTACGCTGTTTTGCATACGTAGCGCAAACGGAGTAAACAAAATGGAAGAAGTCAAAAAGCCCTCGGAAGGGGGCAAAAATCTGAAACTGCGCGTTATAACCGCCGTATGCTACGTGGCGTGTTGGGTGGCACTGTGCGCGATGAAATGGATGTTGCCGAACAATTACGGTGCGCTCGGTTTCGACGCCGTGTTCTGCGCTATATCCATACTCGGAAGTTTGGAATTTCTTAACGCGATAGGCGGCACAACGCAGGCTCAGCGCATAATCACCGTGGCGTTCGCCGCCATAGTCGTGCCGTTGCATGTCGCGGTACAGCTTACTATGCAGTCGGGGTTGTTTGCGGTTGTGTGCGCGTTCACTGTTTACGTAATGTTCCTTATGGCTTGCTCGGTGTTCGACCCTCACCGTTCAACCGTGACGGGTACTATCAAATGCGTGTTCTGTATGCTTTATTGCGGCGTGCTTTCGTCGATAATGTCCGCCATAAACCACCTTTCTCAAAACTCTATGGCGGCTATCCTTATGCTTTTCCTTGCGACCGTTTTCACGGACGCGGGCGCATGGTTGATAGGCACGGCGCTTAAAAGATTTATACCTCTGCGCCTGTCTCCCAAGCTTTCACCGAACAAGACGGTAGTAGGAGCGGTCGGCGGGCTTATCTGCGGTATTCTCGGCGGAATCGTCGCATACGTCCTCATTTATTATTTCGGAGGATTGAACGGCACGATTCAGTTTGTGGGATACAATAACGTATATTTGACGTTTACAAGCACTTCGATAACCCCCATCGTAGCGTTTATTCTCGTGGCGTTGGCAACTTCGGTATTCGCGCAGATAGGCGACCTTTTCGAAAGCGCCATAAAACGCGAATGCGGGCTTAAA
This sequence comes from uncultured Clostridia bacterium, assembly GCA_947589385.1. Classification (GTDB taxonomy): domain Bacteria; phylum Bacillota; class Clostridia; order Christensenellales; family Borkfalkiaceae; genus Coproplasma. The sequence goes on from CANPZW010000004.1 coordinate 56,282, forward strand.
GATATGGGTAAACTTCTTCCGGGGCACGGCGGTATTCTCGACAGGTTCGACAGTATGCTGTATTGCTCCGTGGTAGTTCTTCTCGCTTTCGGCACAATAATAGTTTAAGCGGCGTCCGCGGGTATTTTAGCGGACTATCCGTACGCCCCGCGCAGAACGTGGGGCTTTTGTCATTAAAATAATACTTTACGGGTATAATATAAAATGAAAAATATTGCGCTTATCGGCAGTACGGGCTCGATAGGACGGCAGGTGCTGAATGCGGCGAGAAGCCGCCCCGACCTCTTTAAAATCGTCGGTCTTGTGGCGAACGTTCCGTCGGAGGAATACGAACGGCAGAAAGCCGAATTTAAACCGGCTTATTCGGCGCTCGCTTCCGTTGACGGAGAGGGTGCGGCGGAAATTGCCGAGCTCGGTTGTGCCGACGTGATATTCAACGCCGCCGTCGGTTTCGCAGGTCTGGAATACAGCTTGCGCGCGGTCAAGGCGGGCAAAACTTTGGCGCTTGCAAACAAGGAGACGTTGGTTTGCGGCGGCGAAATTATTATGCCCGAAGCCGAAGCGCGCGGGGCGGAAATAATCCCCGTTGACAGCGAACACTCGGCTATTTGGCAGTGCCTCGGTTTTAAAAGGCGCGCCGAGGTAAGGCGGCTTATAATTACGGCAAGCGGCGGACCGTTCAGGGGCTTTACGAAGGAACAGCTTCATAACGTCACGCCCGAGCAGGCGTTGAAGCACCCCACCTGGAAGATGGGCAAAAAAATCACAATAGACAGCGCCACGCTCGTCAATAAGGGATATGAAGTGATAGAGGCGCATATGCTGTACGGCACGCCCTATTCGCGCATACAGGCTGTTATCCAGCCGCAGAGCATGGTCCATTCCATGGTGGAGTTCGAGGACGGCGCAATTCTCGCGCAGCTTAGTTATCCCTCTATGGAGCTGCCCATACGGCTTGCGCTGACCTATCCCGAAAGAATTCCGTGCGCTGTCCCGCCGACGGATTTTTCAAAGCCTTTTTCGCTGGATTTCGAGCCGTTGGACGGCAAGAATTTTCCGCTTTACGCTTTTGCGCTGGAATGTGGAGAGGAAGGGGGGACGAAGCCCTGCGTTTTAAACGCGGCGGACGAGGCGGCTGTCGGGGCGTTTCTTGCAAGACGTATCGCGTTTACCGACATTTTCACCGTAGTGGAACGCGTGGTGAACGCGTTTGAAAAACAGCCCGTAGAATCGTTCGGGCAGCTTAAAGAGATTGACGCGCTTGCGCGTAAAAAAGCGGAAGCGGAGATTTCTTGTATAGCCGAGTTAAAGTAAAAATCGGATTTAATCCATTTTAAAGGTAATATAATTGAGTACTTTTTCTTCCGTAATGTACACGATAGGCACGGTATTGCTTGCGATACTTATATTGCTGATTATGATAACCGTGCACGAATTCGGGCATTACGCAGCCGGCAAGGCGTTAAAATTCAAGATAAACGAATTTGCCATAGGCTTCGGTCCGAAGCTGTTTAAGCGTACGTCCAAAAAAACGGGCGAAGTATTTTCCGTGCGCGCGCTGCCCCTCGGCGGGTTTTGCGCGTTTGAGGGCGAGGACGGCGAAAGCGAGGGCGTAAGCGAAAACGCGTTTACCAAAAAAGCGCCGTGGAAGCGCATAATCGTACTTGTCGCAGGTCCACTTATGAATTACCTGTTGGCGTTTCTGCTGATTATAATTTCAATGTTTGCCTACGGGCAGATGATGTATAAAGTCGGTTCCGCCGCGCCCCCGCCCGAGGATGGAGTAGTCGCTGAACAGTATGCGGAATATTCTTTCCGCGAGAACGACGTGATTTTAAAACTCGAAGGCAAAAACATTTTCCTTTCAACCGATTTGATTTCGGCGATTAAAGGTAAAAAACAGGGCGAAATCGTCACGGTAACGGTTTTAAGAGATAACGAAGTGCAGGATATCGAAATTATGCTGCACCGCGACTGCGATTTCCAGAGTATGACCGAAACAAGCAAACTGTGGTATGCGCTGGGCGTGGGCACTTATGACGTGACTTCGGGCGAAGGAGAAGAACAGACCGTAACGCGGTACTTCGATTTAAGCGCGGTAAGTTACCGCTTCGGATTTTTCACTACGTTGGGACATGCGTTTCAATACAGTTTCCGTATAGCGGGCTCGATATTCAAAATTTTAGGCGAACTTCTGACGGGTCACATAGGTTTAAGCGCCATGGGCGGACCTGTAACTACGATAAAACTTACAAGCGAACTTGCCTCGCAGAATTTCCAAAGTTTCCTTGAAATAGCGGCGTATATAGGCGTGAATTTGGGAGTATTCAATCTTTTGCCAATACCCGCGTTGGACGGCAGCAAGGTGATTTTCTGTCTTATCGAGTGGATATTCCGAAAACCCGTGCCGCGAAAGATAGAGGCGGTAATCCATGCCGTCGGTTTCTTCCTGATTCTCGGTTTTGCGATTTTGGTGGATATCTTGCAATTCGTATAGCTATAAAAAAAGGAAAGTGTTTTTCGGCGGAAAGCCGACTAAAAGGACAGTTAGAGTAATAAATAACGCTTATCGAACCGATTTAAATTTAAAATTTGATTTATTATATAAAAAGGTAGCCGCGGGCGCGAATTTTCGCGCCCGCGGCTGTTCTATAAAATCGCTTGCATTTCAAATTTCGATATGTTATAATGATAAAGCTAAACAAAATTCAATAATGGGAATAGGTTCGCGTTTTTTTATGCGATTTTTTTGCCTATGCATTTTTTGTAAAGGATTATCAACACTAAGTATAGCCTTTAAGCTATTTTCTCACAGAGTGTTGATTATTTCCGTTTAGGCGAAAATATTCCCGTGAATTTTGTTTAGCAGCAATTAAGAGATAGCTTGGGAAGTGCGTCTCTTAATTGAGGCGCATTTTTTTATTTTTAAGGAGGAAAAACCAATGCGTGCATATTGGACTGTCGAAGGTTTTAAAGAACGAAAATTTACTGCGCTGCCGGCGAGAGAAATCATTGATACTAAAACGGGACAACGGTATCCTACAAGCAATATGGTATTTTTGAAACGCAGCGAAGCGCCCAAAAAGCTTATAGAAGATGAGCATAAATACGATTATGTCCTTTTGCGAGATGAATCGCATTTAGAGAAGAAGGGCTTATTCCGTAAAATCACAGTATTCACTAAGGTATATCCAACACAAAATTTTCAAAGGGAAGACCCTTGTAAATCGCGTGGACTTTGGGTTATTGAAGGGTTGACACCGACTATATATACGAATAACGCTTGTGATTTCATACGCGACCGCAAAACCGGGAAATTATATAAACGCGGTGAAATGGTTCTATTTAAAAAGGAAGAAGACTATCCCGACTTTAATAACTCTGTTGCCGAATATTCGGGCAAATTCGATATTATATACAACACTGTGTTTAATCAGCAATATGGCTCTGGGGAAATGTCGCAGACAGACTATCTACGTGGGATTTGGGTCAACACACATTTAAAATAAGAGGTAGATATAATGGATTTTTTCGAAAACATTAACATTCCAAAAATAGTGGAACATATTTCAACATCTAAAACCAAGGAAATCAAAAAGTATATTTTCTTAATTCAAAATTTGCAGACGGTCAATTTGGAAAGCAATCGAGCTTATCAAAAGACATTTAACGGTTTTTATAGAGTACGCCGCGACACAGCTTGGCAGCAAATTTACTATGCGATGTTTGAAGAAGAGAAAAAGCGCGTACCGTCTTTTGAAAGAATTATTTGTGAAATTTGGAATAAAACGGGAAGGATTGAGCCGTCATTTTCAAGTAAAATGGTAGCAACAATCAATCCCAATATGCCCGTTTGGGATAAATATGTTCTCCAAAATCTTCATTATAAATTAGAGGGGACAGGAGAATTGCGGCTTAAAAATGCTATTGCCCTTTATGATAAAATGATTAAGTTTTACATAAATTTATTGCAAACCGACGAAGCCCTTCGGGCGATTAAGATATTCGATCAAGCCCTAAACGACTACGCTTGGATTACGCCGACAAAAAAGATTGACTTAATTCTTTGGCAAGCGAGGGATAATTAAAATTTTTTAAAAGTAAATTGATATTTTGGCGGGAATGTTATATAATTGATAGGAATTACCTATTTGCGGAAGGAGAGAGGGTATGAGTTATAATTTTTACGCCTTTATGGACAGAATGAAATATATCAAGCGTTGGCAGCTTATGCGCAGCGTGCGTTCGGAAAACATTATGGAACATTCTGAACAGGTCGCAATGCTTGCTCACGCGCTTGCGGTTATAAACAACAAGGTGTTCGGCGGAACCGTAAACGCCGAAAAATGCGTGCTGTACGCCATTTATCACGAGTGCAGCGAGGTTATGACGGGGGATATGCCCACGCCGATAAAGTACTTTAATAATTCCATACACGGCGCCTATAAAGAGCTTGAAGACAGGGCGTGCGATAAGCTGTTAGCCACTTTGCCCGGGGAGATAAGGGGGGAAATAGAAAAATCGGTGAAGCCCGACCAGAACTCGCCCGAATACGCCCTAATGAAGGCTGCGGACAGGCTTGCCGCATACGTGAAATGTTTGGAGGAACTTAAAAGCGGCAACAAAGAATTTGTTAAAGCGGAAAAATCCATACGCGAGGACCTGCTTTCCCGCAATATGCCCGAGGTGAATTATTTTTTTGAGCATTTTGTGGAAAGTTTTAACCTGACTTTGGACGAGCTGGAAGGATTTTAAATGCCATGCGGCGCGTGCCGATTGAAATCGGCACGCGCCGCGTATTTTGATTTTAGCAAAGAACAGGCGCATAAAAAGAACCCCGCGCAACCGCACGGGGCATATATATTATTATTAAGTTTTGGTTGCGAGGCCTGTTTTCGCGGTGCTTTTTAAAGCTGTTCGGTTATTAAAACCCTGCAACTCGGCATCGTCGCTAAATTTTAAACCGCTACTTTATTCAGCCTCTTTGCTGAAATTGTACATCGGAGTTTACCTTCCTTGAACTTTCTTGGTGCGTTTGTAAAGAATAATCATAACCCTTTACCTCCTGCATCAATTTCCCTTATCATCAGAAACGGTGGTGTTCCGAAACTTACAATTATGTTGACGTCTAACATTTTTTGTAAGTTATTTTCTTTTTGTAATTTCATTATAACACGTAATCCAAACTTGTCAATACCTTTTTCAAAAAAAATTAAAAAAATTTTAAAAAATCTAATTTGCGCTAAATCGTTGGCTTTTTCGCGCGAATAGTGCTATAATTCAGTGCGTTATAAATAAGGACTTGATATGTGCGAAGGAAATTCTGCGCTCGGCTTCGTCGCCGTGCTTGCAATAATTTTATTTTCAACTAAAATTCTGGGGCTTTTATTCAGAAGAATCGGCGTGCCTCAGGTTTTGGGTTTTATAATTGCAGGAATTTTGATAGGTCCCGCAATTTTCGGGGATTTCTGCGGATTTTCGCTTATTGGTTTCGAGGGCGGGGATTATACCGCGCTTTTCGTCCTTCCGGAAACGGACAACGGGCTTGAAAAATTTTCAAAATTGGGCGTGCTGCTTCTTATGTTCTCGACGGGGCTTGAAACTAACCTTCGCGACCTTAAAAATACGGGGCTTGCCGCCGTGCTTGTGGCTTCCGCAGGCGTTGCCGTGCCCCTTGTGTTGGGCTTTGCGGCGTCGCTGCCGTTCGGGGGCATAGGCTTGGGCTTTGCCGAAACCGCCAACATCTACCGCTGCGTATTTATAGGAACGATACTCACGGCGACAAGCGTGGCGATAACCGTTTCCGTATTGAAGGAATTAGGGAAAATCCATACGAAACTCGGCACGACGATTGTTTCCGCCGCGATAATCGACGACGTTATAGGAATAATTTTGCTTTCCGTGGTCACGGGAATCGCGAAGGCGGGAACGGCGACCGAATACGCCAACGGTTTCGAGTGGTTTAAAGGTCAGATTTACGGCACTATTATTATGATAGTCTGCTTCTTCGTCTTTGCCGTGGGGGCGGGCTTTGTAATTTCCAAAGTTTTTCGCTGGCTTGAAAAAAAGTGGGCTACGACCCACCGCATACCCATATTTTCGCTTGCCGTGTGCTTTGCTTACAGCTGGATTGCCGAAGAAATTTTCGGCGTAGCCGATATAACGGGCGCGTTTTTGGCGGGAGTAGTGCTTTCCACGGCGCACCGTACAAGCCAATACGCCGACAAAAAAATAGAGGTATGTACCTATTTGCTTTTCGCACCCGTATTCTTTTCTAACATAGGCATTTCTTCTATAAGCTTCGAGGGCTTAAATCCGCAGATTTTACTGTTCTCGCTGTTGGCTGTTTTTGTGGGACTTGTCGGAAAGGTTATCGGCTGCGGAACGGTGTGCAAGGCTTTCAAATACAGCGTACGCGAGAGCGCGGCGGGCGGCGTAGGCATGATGGCGCGCGGCGAAGTCGCCCTTATAGTTACGGCGACCGTCACAAATTCTTCGCTTGGCGCAAACGCTCTTCCCCCGCAATTTATGATAATGACGGTGCTTTTGATTTTAATTTCGTCTATCCTTACGCCCGTTCTTTTAAAAGTGCTTTACGGCAAACAACCTGCCGAAATTCCCGTCGGCACGCCTGCGGATGAGGAAAGCGCGCCCGAAGGTCCGCAGGAAATTTCCCGCCACGCGGCCAAAAGACCGCGTCATTCCCATTTTAACACGCATAAGCATTTTATGGGCGATTAAGGGCGGTATGAATATTTAAATTATTAACGGTATGTAATAAAGCGGTTTTAATTATTTCGCCCGACGGACACGGGCGCGTGCCTGCCGTTCGTAAAAATCAAATTTTTTGGTAATATAACAGCCGCGCGGCGCTTTAAACCAAAGCGCCGCGCGGCTGTATTTTGGGATTTATCGCGATTATCGTGGGAAATATGTTGCGTTTTGAAACTTACCGAGAAAGTATCCATGCCTTTACGTTCTCTCTCGTTATGGGGGTGATATTTTCGGTCGGATATTTGGATTCCGCTCCGCCGTAAGTGTATATAAAGTACTTCCCGTCCGCAGTGACGTATAAAGTTTCCTCGTATCCGCGCGGGTCGCCGGGGACTCCGCTCGTGAATTTCTTTTCTATGGTCGATGAAGCCGTGTCGTACAGCACGCCGCCGATTTCTTTGCGCATAAAACACCTCTCAAAACGAAACATATTTTACCACTCGCCCGCGGCTCTGTCAATTTTTAATTTTTTTTTGCGGCAAAGCCCTGCGATTGTTAAAAAATCAAACAATTTGTTAAAAAACTTAAAAATTTTCGACTCGTAAAGCTTAATCGCTTGACAGACTATAAAAAAAATTTTAAAATATAGTCAAGCTTTAAAGCTTTACGCCTATGAATAAAATAGAATTTATGCGCCTGTGGGACGCGTATTCGGGGCTTTTGACCCCGACCCAGCGGGAAATAACCGATTTATATTTCAATCTCGACCTTACTATGTCGGAGATTGCGGAGCAGAAAGGTATTTCGCGGCAGGCGGTTTCCGACTGTTTGAACGGTTGCAAAAAGCAGCTTGAAGAATGGGAGAGCAAGCTGAATTTTGTGTCGGCGAGCGCCGAGTACGGCTTGCAAGTCAGTTTTATGACGACGGATGCGGAGCGCTGGGCGGAAAAGTTTAAGGCAGCCCATCCCGATTTGACCGCAGAGGTTGCCGAGCTTGAAGAAATCCTTTCCAAAGATTATTCGGGAGAGGTCGGCGCGGCGCTTGCCGAACCGTGCGTGCGGGCGGTCATGAAAAAGGATTTTTCCGCCGCGGCAAAGCGGACGAATTAAAATAAAGGGGTACGTATGGCGTTATTTGCGTCTTTATCCGAAAGATTAAACCATATATTTTCCAAACTTACCAAGCGCGGCAGGCTTACGGAGCTTGAAATAAAGACCGCCATGCGCGAGGTGCGCGTGGCGCTTCTGGAAGCCGACGTCAACATACAGGTCGCAAAACAGTTTTGCGCAGAAGTGTCCGAAAAGGCTGTGGGGCAGGAAATTTTAAAGTCCTTAAATCCCGCGCAGCAGGTAATTAAAATCGTAAATGACGAGCTGATTGCCTTAATGGGTTCGTCAAACCAGAAATTGAATATTTCCCCCAAGCCGCCCACGGTGATAATGATGTGCGGGCTTCAAGGCGCAGGTAAAACCACACTATGCGGAAAGCTTGCCGTCAACCTTAAAAAGAGCGGTAAAAAGCCCCTTTTGGTGGGCTGCGATATCTACCGTCCCGCCGCAATAAACCAATTAAAAGTAGTGGGCAGGAACGCAGGCGCGGAAGTATTCGAAAAGGGCACGCAATCCCCCGTAAAGACCGCGAAAGAAAGTGTTGAGTACGCAAAATCCATGGGCTTCGACACGGTTATCATAGATACGGCGGGGCGTCTTGAAATAGACGAACCGTTAATGCGGGAACTCGAAGAAATCAAAAAGGCCGTTGACGTTACAGAAATTCTGCTTACCGTGGATAGTATGATGGGTCAGGTCGCAGTAAACGTCGCCAAGACGTTCAATGAAAGGCTTGAAGTTACGGGCATCATATTGACGAAGCTCGACGGCGATACGCGCGGCGGCGCATGCCTTTCCATAAAGGCGGTCACAGGCAAACCTATAAAATTTATAGGCGTTGGCGAAAAACTTTCCGACCTCGAACCCTTTTATCCCGACAGAATGGCTTCGAGAATACTCGGTATGGGCGACGTGCTTACGCTTATCGAAAAGGCGCAGGAAGCCGTCACCGAAGAACAAGCCCGGGTGATGCAGAAGAAGATGCTTGAAAACTCCTTCACGCTCGAAGATTATCTCACCCAATACGAGAGCATGAAGAAAATGGGCGGCGCGCAGGCGTTGCTTGCAATGATGCCGGGCAATATGGGCGGGAAGATTCGCCCCGAGGACATAGACGAGAAAAAAATCGACCGCACCAAAGCAATAATTCTTTCAATGACCAAAAGGGAGAGGGTAGAGCCCGCAATAATAAACGCTTCCCGCAAAAAGCGGATTGCCGCGGGTTCGGGCACGTCCGTGCAGGAGATAAACCAGCTTCTCAAACAGTTCGAACAGACAAAACAGCTTATGAAGCAGTTCAAAAACGGCAAAAAAAGACTTCCGTTTTAATCGGATTATTAAAAAAGGATAAAAATAAAAAATAATATATAATTCCAAAGGAGTAAAATTATGGCAGTAAAAATGAGACTTACAAGAATGGGCGACAAGAAAAGCCCTTTCTATCGCGTAGTAGTCATCGATTCGCGCAAGGCGCAGTCGGGCGAGTACATCGACAAGCTGGGTTACGTTGACCCCCTTAAAACCCCCGCCGAGGTAAAAATCGACGTCGAAAGGGCTAAGGAATGGCTTGCAAAGGGCGTACAGCCTACCGAAACGGTGAAGAGCTATCTCGTTCAGGCGGGAGCAATGGAAAAGCCTACAAAGCTTTCCGCGCCCAAGACCAACAACAAGAAGAAAAAGGAATAAAATCGGGCAAAACCCGTGAAAGGACGGCGCAGCACCCCTATTAACGCGCCAAGGGAGATTTTATTATGGAGCTTGAACTCATAAAATACGTAGTAAGCCATTTTGCCGAGTGCAAGGACGAAATCGAGTACAAGGTAGAAGAAAAGGAACATTCGGTTGATGTTACCGTCCTTCTCGCCGCAAGCGACATGGGCAAGGTAATAGGCAAGCAGGGCAAAATAGCAAAGGCTTTGCGCACTCTCGTAAGCGCTTTCACCCCCCGCGGAGGCAAGCGTTACTTTGTGGAAATAAAGGAAAAGGAATAGTTCTTTAAACGCGCAATATTTTTGCGCGTTTCTTAATAAAGTGCGGTACGTACCCGCTTTTTTCGGGAACAGGAGCGGAGAAAAGGAGTTATGGATTATCTTACGGTAGCCACGGTTTTGAAGCCGCAGGGAATCCGCGGCGAGGTCAAGGTTAAGGTTTATCTCGATTCTGCCGAGGATTTGAAGCAAATAAAACAGGTGTATATTTCGGGCGAAAAATACGCCGTTTTAAACGTCCGCGCCGCCGGGGAATTTGCATATGTCGCCCTGCGCGGCATAGCCGACAGAAACGCCGCCGAACTTTTGCGCGGCAAGGAGATAGACGCTTTGAGGGAGGACTGTCCTCCTCTGCCCGAGGGACGGTATTATATAGGCGATTTGACGGGCTGTAAAGTCGTGTATTCCACAGGTGGGGAAGCGGGCGTCGTAACATCGGTCACGCCAGCGAAAACGGATATATTTACACTTGAAACCCCCAAGGGCGAAATCAGTTTCGCCGCCGCGGACGGCGTTATTTCGGACGTTGATATCGAAAATAAAATAATTACCGTGGATAAAAAGCGGTTTAAGGAAGTATCTGTATAAATAGAGTATGTAAGGAGTATATGAAAGATAGGAGGTTTAAATGTCGGTAATTCTTCAATGCGAAGGGCTTTCCAAAAATTACGGCAAAACGCCCGCGCTGACCGATGTGAATATAAGCGTCGAGGAGGGCGGCGTCGTTGGACTTCTCGGTCCTAACGGAAGTGGCAAATCGACGCTTATCAAGCTTGCAATGGGCATGCTTCAACCCACGAGCGGTAAAATTTTGCTCGACGGCAAAGCGCCCTGTCCCCAAACGAAAGCGTTCACCGCATATCTGCCGGACGCGAATTTTTTAAGCGATTGGATGAATGTGGAGCAGGCTTTGAAGTACAGCGAGGATTTCTTTGCCGATTTCAGTCGTGATAAGGCGGAAAACCTTCTTTCCCGTCTCGGGATAGGTTTGAAGCAGAAAATAAAAGCCCTTTCGAAGGGCAATAGGGAAAAGCTGGGTTTGATTTTGACGATGGCGCGCAACGCAAGGCTGTATATTTTAGACGAGCCTATCGCGGGAGTTGACCCCGCTGCGAGAGATTTTATTCTCGATACCGTTATGTTGAACAGGGCGGAAAATTCCACCGTATTTCTCTGTACGCACCTTATCGCGGATATAGAACCCATTCTCACCCACGCGATTTTTCTGAACAGGGGAGCTGTCGTGCTCGACGAACCCGCCGAAGAGGCAAGACAGCGCGAAGGCAAGTCGCTTGACCAGCTTTTCAGGGAGGTATTCAGATGGTAGGAAAGCTTTTGAAACACGAGCTGTACGCGCTTTTCCGCGTGCTGGTATTTTTTGCCGCAGCCGTACTTTTGTTTGCGGTTACGGGCAGAATACTTATATTTATCGTCGCCTCGCAGTCAAACGGGTCGGAAGTTGCGGACGCATTTTTGATTATAATAGTAATGTTCTATATGTTTGCGATTTTTGCGCTTGTATTCGGGGCGTATGCGCTGGGCGTAAACCGTTTTTACAAAACGCTTTTCACGGGTGAAGGGTATATGACCCTTTCCCTGCCCGCAACCCCCGTACAGCTTATCGTGGGTAAGCTGTTGTCCTCACTTATAGCAGTTTTCGCGGCTTTCGCGGTTTCCGTTCTATCCATGCTGATATTCCTCGTCGGGTGGAACATCGACGTAATGCAGATGATTTACCAAACGCTGGGCGCTTTGGGCGAAACCATTTCCCAGTTAATTTCGTTGGACCTGCTTTCTTTCTTTGAAAGATTGCTTTGTTACATTTTCGAAATCCCCATGTTTCTGCTTGTGGTGTTCGCCGTGATTTCCGTGGGGCAGCTTTTCAATTCGCATAGAAAGCCGATAACGTTCGCTATTCTTATCGGCGTGTTCTTCGTCTATGACATTATATCCACGGCGCTTATGCCCCAATTTATGAATCTTGAAACTTATGTTTCCGTTCATCTTGCAAACTGGATACAAATACTGATTTACGCCGCCATAGACGCGGGAAGTTTCTTCCTTATCAGATATATAATCAAAAACAAAGTCAATCTAATTGCATGAAAATAACCATACTAACGCTTTTCCCCGAAATGTTCGCCCCGCTTAACGAAAGCATAATAGGCAGGGCACAGGCGGCGGGGAAAATAGAACTTTCCGTCGTGAATATCCGCGACTTCGCCCAGAACAAGCATATGAAGTGCGACGACTACCCGTTCGGCGGGGGCGCGGGCATGGTGATGATGCCGCAACCCGTCGGCTCTGCCATAGAGGCGGTTGACCCCGACCATACGGCGCGAAGAATCTATATGTCGCCCAAGGGCAAAACTTTCAAACAGAGCACGGTGTTCGAGCTTTTGCGGTTCGACCGCCTTGTTTTGTTGTGCGGGCATTACGAGGGGATAGACCAGCGCGCGCTGGATATGTATATAGACGAGGAAATTTCCATAGGCGATTACGTGCTTACGGGGGGAGAGCTTCCCGCTATGGTGGTATGCGACTGCATAGCGCGTTATGTTGACGGAGTTATTTCGGAAGGCTCTCTTGTCGATGAAAGCTTTGCTTCTGGCGGGCTTGAATATCCCCAATATACCCGTCCGGCAATATATAAGGGAAAAGCCGTGCCCGAAGTTCTTTTAAGCGGCGACCATAAAAAAATAGACGAATGGCGGGCGGAGCAGAGTAAAAAACTTACGAAAGAGCGCCGCCCCGACCTTTTAAAGGGTGAAGAATGAAAACTATACAGTGGTTTCCGGGGCATATGACAAAGGCAATGCGGATGATGCAGGACAATCTTTCGCTTGTAGATGGAATAGTATTTGTGCTCGACGCGCGCTGCCCCGCTTCTTCTTTCAATCCCCGCCTTAAAAAGCTGGCGGCGAACAAGCCCGTTCTGTACGTCCTTAACAAGGGCGACCTTGCGGACGGCGGCGCGGACGGGCTGTTGAACTTGATAAAAAGCAAAGGCGCGGACGCGGTCAAAATCAACGCTGTTAGCCTTTCTTCTAAAAGAGAGGTGACGGGCGCGATGGAAAAGCTTGTTGCCGAAAAAAAAGCCCGCGCCGCCGAAAAGGGGTATAACAAGGTTTTCCGCTTCATGGTTGCGGGAGTGCCGAATACGGGCAAATCCACCCTTATAAATCTGCTTGCGGGCAGCCGCCGCGCCGAAGTGGGCGATAAAGCGGGCGTAACCCGCGGCAAGCAGTGGATACGTTGCGGGAATTTCGAGCTTTTGGATACCCCCGGGACAATGCCGCCGGCATTCGAAAACCAGCGCCTCGCCGCGCGCCTCGCTTATGTCGGCAGCATAAACGACGAAATTCTCGATTTGGACGATATCGCGCTTGCGCTGTTGGGGGAACTCGGCGAAAGATATCCGCAAAGACTTGCGGAAAGATACGGCGCGTCTAGCGGAACTCCGCTTGAAATGCTGGACGCCGTGTGCGAAAAGCGGGGGTTCAGGCTTCGGGGCAACGAATACGATTACGAACGCGCCGTACGCGCCGTCATAGACGATTTCAGAAAGGGCAGGCTGGGCAAAATAACGCTGGACGTACCCGCAGATTTCGACGGATTGGAACTTTAATATGGATAAGCTTACTTATGAAAAAGAACTCTTGAAAAAGGGTTGCAAATACATATGCGGCGTTGACGAAGTAGGTCGCGGACCTTTGGCTGGACCCGTAGTATGCGCCGCCGTGATAATGCCGCTCGAAGACATTATAGAGGGCGTTGACGACAGCAAAAAGCTTACCGCCCAAAAGCGTGAAATTCTTGCCGAAGAGATAAAAAAGCGGGCTGTGTCCTTAAATATTTCGCTTGTCGAACCGCAGGTTATCGACGAAATAAACATTCTCGAAGCAACTAAACTTTGTATGAAAAAAGCGGTGGAGGGGCTTTCCGTAAAGCCCGATTTCGTCATAACGGACGGAAATATGGTTCTCGATATCCCCTTTCCGCAGAAAAGCATCGTTAAGGGCGACGAAAAAAGTTATACCATAGGCGCCGCCTCGATAGTAGCAAAGGTTTTCAGGGATGCGCTTATGGGCGAACTTGCCGTAACTTATCCGCAGTACGGTTTTAACGAAAATAAAGGCTACGGCACGAAGCAGCACGTGGAAAGCATAAAAAAATCGGGGATATGCCCCGCCCATAGGAGAACGTTCGTAAAAAAATGGATTACGGAATGAGGAAAGCCGAACGGGAGATTACCGATTTCGGCGAAAAAGTTGCGCTTTTGGCGCGTTGCGATACTATACGTTTAGGTCTGCGCGGAGACGAATTTCCGTACGTTGTGCCCCTTTCTTTCGGTTTCGAGGTAAAAGGGGAAAGAGTTATAATCTATTTCCACTGCGCAAAGGAAGGGAAGAAAGTTGAGCTTATCAAAGCCGACCCGCGCGTTTGCGTGGAGGCGGATATTCTCAACGGATACAGGGATACGGGGAAAAGCGTCACCGCGGACTACGAAAGCATTATGGGCTTCGGCTTGTGCAAGGAAGTTTTCGGCGAAGAAGCGGTGCGCGGTCTGGATTTGCTTTTGGAACACTGCAAGGTTGCAAACCGTTCCGCAAGGCAGTGCGCGTCTTTAAACGTTACCGCAGTCTATAAAATAGAGCTTTTAACCTTTACGGGCAAACGCCGCTTCAAGTGAGAAAGCGCTTTTTCCTTTTTGCGCGCGTTTTCGCTTATACTATATTTATATATAGCGTTTCAAGCCGAAAAGCTTCGGCGGGAAGCGGGTGCGCGTCTTAAAAATGCAATAAAACCTTGAAAGCAGGTCAAAGCAAAAAGCTTGAACGACTTTTGTGAAAATTGCGACACACCCATAAAAAACAGTTGCATTTTCAAAAAATATATGCTATTATCATTTCCGACTTCGGACAGTCCTCTGCCCAAATCCGGGTATGAATGTCACGTTAATGGAGGTAAAGTCAATGAAAGGTTTGGTTGAAGCCATTGAAAAGGAAGGCATGAAAAAGGAAGTGCCCGCATTCTGCGTGGGCGACACCGTTAAAGTCGGCTTCAAGGTCATCGAAGGTACAAAGGAAAGAATACAGAACTTCGAGGGCGTTGTAATCGCCAAAAAGCACGGCGGTATCCGCGAAAGCTTTACGGTAAGAAGATTGTCTTTCGGCGTCGGCGTAGAGAGAACGTTCCCTCTGCACTCGCCCAAGATTGCCTATATAACCGTTATCCGCAAGGGTAAGGTAAGGCGCGCAAAGCTATACTATTTGCGCGGACTTACGGGCAGGGCCGCAAAGATAAGAGAACAGCAATAAGTTTAAAAAAGCTTTCGCTATGTGCGGAAGCTTTTTTAATTTGTAATATGCGTTTGAATGAACTTAAAATTTTACGGGTGAAAAATGTTTTCGAAAATACTCAGTTTTTCGCTATTGGGGCTTGAAGGCGTATGCGTCGAAATAGAAACGGATATAGGCAAGGGACTTGTTTCCTACGACCTTGTGGGGCTTCCCGACGCCGCCGTAAAGGAAAGTAAGGAGCGCGTACGCGCGGCAATAAAGAACAGCGCGCTTATCTTTCCCATAAACAAAATAACGGTAAATCTTGCGCCCGCGGACATAAAAAAGGAGGGCTCGCAGTACGATTTGCCCATAGCCGTATCGCTTTTAAAGGCAAGCGACCAGCTTTTGGCGCCTACCGAAGGTATTATCTTCTTAGGCGAGCTTGCCCTTGACGGAACGTTGCGCCCCGTAACGGGTATTCTGCCCATATTGATATCCGCGAGGGATAAGGGCTTTAAGCGTTTCGTCGTTCCCGCCGCAAATGCCGCCGAAGCAAGCTTTATAGAGGGAACGGAGGTCTATGCCCTTTCTTGTTTGAAGGACGTTGTGTCCTTTCTTTCGGGCGAAAGGCAGTTTGTCCCCGTCGTACACCGCAGTTTTGCCGCGGCAAAGAGAAATCTTTCGTATAACTACGACATGTCCTTAGTTCGCGGTCAGAAAGTGGCAAAACGCGCCCTTGAAATAGCCGTGGCGGGCGGACATAATATTCTTTTTATCGGACCGCCCGGTTCGGGCAAAACTTTGCTTGCCCGCTGTATCCCCACCATAATGCCCGACCTCACCTTCGAAGAGGCGTTGGAGGTCACGAAAATTCATTCGGTTGCGGGCGAACTTTCGGAAGAGGGGATTGTCACCCTTCGCCCTTTCAGAACGCCGCACCATACGGCGACTATTGTCTCGCTGTGCGGCGGGGGAAACGTCAGAATACGCCCGGGCGAGATTTCCATGGCGCACAAGGGCGTGTTGTTTCTGGACGAATTGCCCGAATATTCCCGCCATACTCTCGAAGGGCTGAGGCAGCCGCTGGAAGATAAAAAAATCACCATTACCCGTGCGGGCGGGGCGGTAACCTTCCCTGCGGAATTTATGCTTTGCGCAAGCATGAATCCCTGCCCCTGCGGCAACTACGGCTCGGCTTACGCCGAATGTACGTGTACGCCCGCACAAATAATTAAATACCGCAACAGAATTTCTGGACCCCTTCTGGACAGAATAGATTTGCAGGTGGAAGTTGACGGTGTTAAATACGACGAGCTTGCCTCCGAAGGCAGGGAAGAAACAAGCGCCGATGTGAAAAAACGCGTGGAAGCGGCGCGGGCGATTCAACGCGAACGCTTCCGCGACGAGGACGGCGGGCTTATAAACGCCAATATGGGCGAAAAGCAGATAAAGAAATATTGCCGTCTTTCGGCGGAGTGCGAGGATGTTCTGAGAACCGCTTACGAAAGTTTAAAGCTTTCGGCGCGGGCGCGTTCGCGTATAATCAAGGTCGCGCGCACCATAGCGGATTTGGCTTTTTCCGAAAAAATTCTGCCCGAACACGTTTTGGAAGCGGCGTCTTACAGAAGCTATGATAAAAATTAAACCCCGTATGCAAACAAATCGGGGATTTGGACGTCTATGAACGGATATACCGAGGAAGAGAAAAATTTAATAGTTCTATCCTCGTTTGAGGAATTGACATACGCCGCAAAGCAAAGCGTTCTTTCGGCACTTGAAAGTTTTACGCCCGAAAGTCAAAATTTTTCGATTAAAATCCGCCGCGACGGCGTATATAATAAAGTAAGGGAAAGTTTTTATGACCCCGCGTACAGGGAGAAAGTGTTTTCCCAACTTTCCGCGCGGGGCGTGGAATGTGTGACCATTGCGTCGCCCGATTATCCTCAGCTGTTAAAGCAAGCCGAAACTCCGCCCCTGACCCTTTTTATAAAGGGCAGAAGGGAGCTTTTGCGCCGCAGACTGTTTGCGATTGTCGGTTCTCGGCATACTTCCGCATACGGAATGGAACAGTGCAGAAGATTCTCGCGCGAGCTGTCGCAGAGTTTTACCGTAGTTACGGGTTGCGCCTGCGGCGCGGACACTGCCGCGCTCGAAGGCGCCGAGGGCGGTGCGGTTTCCGTGCTTGCCTTCGGGTTCGATTACGCCGATAAGGTTTCAAACGCTAACGTCATAAAAAAGACGGCGGATACGGGGCTGATAGTTTCGGAATACTTTCCCACGGTTTCGCCGCAGAAGCATTACTTCCCTGTTCGCAACCGCATTATCGCGGGGCTTGCGGAAGGAACGCTCGTCGTTTCGGCGGGGGCAAAAAGCGGCGCGTTGATAACCGCGGACTATGCCGCCGACTACGGCAGGGAAATTTTCGCTTTTCCATATAATATAGGCGTAAGCTCGGGCGAGGGCTGCAACGCGCTTATAAAAAAAGGCGCAAATCTTGTGCAAAATCCGCTTGACATTCTCGCCGCCTTCGGTTTAGACTTAAAGCCGCTACCCCGCGCGGCGTTGTCCGCGGAGGAACAAAGGCTGTATAATCTGATAAAGGAATCGGGGGAAGCGTTCGTTCCCGCCCTTGCCGAAGCCGTAGGCGTTCCGCCTTACAAGCTGATACCCGTTCTTTCCTCTCTGGAAATAAAAGGTCTTGTAGTGCGGTTGGGCGGCAACAGATATTCGGCAATCTGATAAAGGACTTAATATGGATTTAATAATCGTAGAATCGCCTTCGAAGGCAAAGACAATTTCAAAGTATTTAAAGGGCAAGTATAAGGTAGATGCTTCCGGCGGGCACGTCAGGGACCTGCCCGAAAAGTCCTTGGGGATTAAAATTACTTCAAACTTCGAGCCGAAGTATGAAATAACGCCCTCTAAAAAAGAGATTATAAAAAGACTTATGCAAGAGGCGAAAAATTGCTCTAACGTCTATCTTGCGACCGACCCCGACCGCGAGGGCGAGGCGATAAGCTGGCATCTGCAAACTGTTCTGGGTTTGGACGAAAACGGCTTGAACCGTATA
Source organism: uncultured Clostridia bacterium (assembly GCA_947589385.1). GTDB lineage: Bacteria > Bacillota > Clostridia > Christensenellales > Borkfalkiaceae > Coproplasma. Next base: position 74,449 of record CANPZW010000004.1, read on the forward strand.
GAGTTTAACGAAATTTCCCCTTCGGCTGTCAAAAACGCCCTTAAAAATCCACGTAAAATAAATTATAATCTCGTTGACGCGCAGCAGGCGCGCAGGGTGCTGGACAGGCTTGTGGGTTACAAGCTTTCGCCCTTTTTGAATAACCGCATACAAAACGGGCTTTCTGCGGGAAGGGTGCAGTCCGTTGCGCTTCGCCTGATTGTCGATAGGGAGCGCGAAATAAACGCGTTCGTTCCCGAAGAATATTGGCTTTTGCACGCGGATTTGCAGGACGTATCGCAGAAATTCGCGCCTTTCAAAGCCGTATATCAGATGAAAAAAAGCGGCAAAAGCGTCGGGAAGGAGCTTGCCGAGCAAGCGGAAGCCAAAGTGCGCGCGGGGCAATTCGTTGTAACCAAGGTTAAAAAAGGCATAACAAAGCAACACGCGCCCGCGCCTTTCACCACGTCGTCCCTCCAACAGGACGCCTCGAACAAATTCGGTATGTCCTCGCCCGAAATAATGCTTGTGGCGCAGCATTTGTACGAGGGCATGGACGTCGGCGGCGACCATATTGCGCTTATAACCTATATCAGAACGGACAGCGTGCGCGTTTCAAAGGAAGCCCAGCAAAACGCGATAGAATTTATAAAGAAAAATTACGGCGACGAATATGCGCCCGCTTCCCCCAACTATTACGCGACGAAAAAAGGAGCGCAGGACGCGCACGAAGCAATACGTCCCATAAATCTCGATGTTACTCCCGCAAGCGTAAAGGCGCACCTCGATAAAAAACATTACAACGTATATAAACTTGTCTATGACCGCTTTATCGCCTCGCAGATGGCGGAAGCGCAATATAATTCAATGCAGATAGAAGCGGAGTGTGCGGGCTATACCTTCAAGGCAAGCGGCAAGTCCATGATTTTCGCGGGATATACCGCCGCCTGGCAGGACACACGTGAAAAGGACGACGAGGAGGAGAGCGCAAAACTCCTTCCGCCCGTCGAGGAAGGCGACAAACTGAATTTGTGCGGGCTTGAAAAAGAGCAGAAATTCACACGTCCGCCTTACAGATACACCGACGCTTCGCTTGTCAAGGCGATGGAAGAAAAGGGCATAGGCCGTCCTTCCACATACGCTTCGATAATCTCCGTCCTTACAAAGCGCAAGTACGTAGAAAAGGACGGAAAATATATGATTCCCACGGACGTCGCATACAAAATAACCGATACGCTTGTCAGATATTTCAACGATATAATGGACGTCGGTTTTACCGCGAAAATGGAGGACGACCTCGACAAAATAGAGGACGGGGGCGTCGATTGGCATAAAATCATAGCCGATTTTTATCCCGGGTTTGCCGAACAGCTTAAAACGGCTTCCACCGACGGCGACGAACTAACCGAGGAGATTTGCTCGAAGTGCGGTTCGCCTATGATAAGAAGGTCGGGCAAGTACGGCAAATATCTTGCCTGCTCCAACTATCCCGCCTGCTCCAACATAATAAGCGAAAGCGAAACGGAAGTTTCCGAAATTCGCTGCCCCAAATGCGGGGCAAATATGGTTGTAAAGAGCGGGAAATTCGGAAAATTCCTTGCCTGCCCCAACTATCCCGAATGTTCTTCCATTCTGCCGATAGACGCGCAGATTACGGCGGAGACCTGCCGCGAATGTGGGGGCGCAATGGTGCTTAAACACGGCAAATACGGCAGCTACCTCGAATGTGGCAAATGCGGAGTCAAACGCCCGCAGAACGTGCCCGACGGCACCGCCCGCGAGGGAGAAAAAACTGACGGGAAATGCCCCGAATGTGGCAAACCGATGAGGCGTATGCGCTCGAAGTCGGGCAAAATCTACTTCGGCTGCACGGGATATCCCGAATGTAAATTTTTAAGCTGGGATGTGCCCACGGGGGATAAATGCCCGCAATGCGGCGCGTTTTTAATCCGCAAGGGCAAGAGCGTTAAATGCTCATCCAAGGATTGCAGCTACACCGTTCCCGCCGACGGCGATGAAGATTAAAGTCATAGGCGCGGGACTTGCGGGTTCGGAGGCTGCTTACTATCTTGCCGAACGCGGCGAAGAGGTGGAACTTTGGGATATAAAGCCTAAAAAATTCACCCCCGCGCATTCCGATAAAAATTTCGGGGAGCTTGTCTGCTCCAATTCTTTAAAAGGCAAAGACCCGTTTTCCAACGCCTGCGGGTTGCTGAAAGAGGAGATGCGTATTCTCGGTTCGCTCACAATGGAAGCGGCGGATTTTGCGGAAGTTCCTGCGGGCGGCGCGCTTGCGGTTGACAGGGAAAAATTTGCGGAGTATATAACCCGAAAGCTAAAAAGCCACCGAAATATTTCGGTTGTTTGCGGCGAAGCCGATAAAGTTCCCGAAGGTTGGGCGGTAATCGCCACCGGACCTTTGACGTGCGGCGGGCTGGCGGAGGATATTTCGCGGCTGTGCGGGGGCGCGTTGCATTTTTATGACGCTTCGGCGCCTATTGTTTCGAGGGACAGTATAAATTTTTCGAAATGTTTCTTGGGCGACAGATACGGCAAGGGCGGCGACGATTATATAAACTGTCCGCTCGATAAAGAGGAGTATGACGCTTTTATCGACGCGCTTTTAAGCGCCGAGCGAGCCGATTTGCACGACTTCGAGAAGGGCGAAATTTTCGAAGGCTGTATGCCCTTAGAGGTAATGGCGGCGCGCGGGCGGGACAGCTTGCGTTTCGCTATGTTGAAACCCGTAGGACTGACGGACGGCAACGGCGGAAAATTTTACGCCGTATTGCAGCTTCGCAAGGAGAATAAGGAAGGCGGCGCTTACAATCTGGTCGGCTTCCAGACCAATTTGAAATTCGCCGAACAGAAGAGGGTTTTCTCCATGATACCCGCCCTGAAAAACGCGGAATTTTTAAGATACGGCGTAATGCACCGAAACACGTTTATAAATTCACCCGCCTGTCTTAACGCCGATTTTTCCCACAAGGCTTTCCCGCGGCTTTTCTTTGCGGGGCAGATAACGGGCGTAGAGGGCTACGTCGAAAGCGCGGCAAGCGGTATTCTCGCCGCAGTACATATGTATAGGAAATTGAAAGGGCAAGGGCAGTCTATTCCCGAAAATACCACGGTTTTAGGGGCGCTGTCGCGGCATATTTCTTCCGTCAATGAAAATTTCCAGCCCATGAACGCCAACTTCGGCATACTCCGCGCTCCGGAAATATTCATAAAGGACAAAAAGCGGCGCTACGCCTATATGGCAGAACGCGCTTTACGGGATATAACCGAATATAAGCAAAAACTCGATACGGATTGAGAATTTAAGGAGAATTATGGTAGAATTTCATGCCACAACTATTTGCGCCGTAAAAAGAAACGGCGCTACGGCTATCGCCGGCGACGGGCAGGTCACCATGGGCGAAAGCGTAATATTCAAAAACAGCGCGCAAAAGGTGCGCAGAATTTACGGCGGCAAGGTCATTTTGGGCTTTGCGGGCTCTGTTTCGGACGCGTTTTCGCTTTCGGAAAAGTTCGAAGGCATGCTGAATAAGTTTTCGGGCAATCTTATGCGCTCCGCAGTGGAACTCGCCGAGCTCTGGCGGTCCGACAAGGCGGTAAGAAAGCTTGAAGCGCTTATGATTGTCGCCGACAAGGAAACCCTTTTGATAGTTTCGGGCACGGGCGAGGTGATTGAGCCCGACGACGGAATAGCCGCGATAGGCAGCGGCGGCAATTACGCCCTTGCGGCGGCGCGCGCCCTCTGCCAGAATACCGATTTCACCGCCGAAGAAATAGCAAAAAAATCGCTTAAAATAGCAAGCGAAATCTGCGTGTTCACCAATGATAACATTAAGTGCGAGGTGATATGATGGATTTATCTCCCAAACAAATCGTTCACGAGTTGAACAGACACATAATAGGTCAGGACGAGGCTAAAAAGGCGGTTGCAATCGCTCTGAGAAACCGTTACCGCCGCAGCAGGCTTTCACCCGAGCTGCAAGCCGAAATTACGCCCAAAAACATAATCATGAAAGGTCCTACGGGCGTGGGTAAAACGGAAATCGCCCGCCGCCTTGCGCGGCTTGTCAAAGCGCCCTTTTTAAAGGTTGAAGCCACAAAGTACACCGAAGTCGGCTATGTCGGGCGGGACGTGGAGTCTATGGTGCGCGACCTCGCCGAATGTGCCATCCGCCTTGTCAAGGAGGAAAAAACGCAGGAGGTCCGCTATAAAGCGACAGCCACGGCGGAGCGCAAAATCGCAAAAGTGCTTGCCGAAATGAAAAAGGAAGAGCGGGGCGAGCTTGCCAAGGATATTTTCGAACAGCAAATTGTCGATGCCGTTCACGAGGGCAAATACGACAAGACCGTGATAGAGATAGACGTTGCCGACATGCCCAAGCCTTTGGAACTTTCCCCCGGAAGCGGGGCGGCGATAGATTTGGGCTCTATTTTCGGCGGAATGGGTTTGCCGAAAAAGACCAAAAAGCGCAAAATTACGGTATATGAAGCGAGAAATCTTTTAATCGCCGAGGAAGCCGATAAGCTTATAGACGACGACGCCGTAAATGCGGAGGCTATACGCCGCGCCGAAAACGACGGCATAATTTTCATAGACGAAATAGATAAAATTGCGGGTAAAGGCAATCAGGGTATAGACGTTTCCCGCGAGGGCGTCCAGCGCGATATTCTGCCCATAGTGGAGGGCTGCACGGTAATGACCAAATACGGTCCTATCAAAACGGACTACATTCTGTTTATCGCGGCGGGCGCATTCCACGTATCCAAGGTGGAAGACCTTATCCCCGAATTGCAGGGCAGATTCCCTATACAGGTAGAATTAAAAAGCCTCACTAAGGAGGATTTTGTAAATATTCTTACCAATACGGAGGCTTCGATAACCCGCCAATACGCCGCGTTGCTTGCGGTTGATAACATAGATTTACACTTTACTGCGGACGCTATCGAAAAAATTGCGGAGATTGCCGCGGACATCAACACTACGTCGGAAGATATCGGCGCAAGGCGGTTGCATACCGTAATGGAATATCTGCTTGAAGAAATTTCTTTCAATGCGGGCGGCAGCGATTATCCCGTATTCCCCGTCGAAATCAACGCGAAGTACGTTGAAGAGCATCTTGCAAGTATTTTTACCAATAGGGATTTGAAAAAATACGTCTTATAAAACGCGGCGCATATAAGCGGCGCATAGCATTGTCAAGCGTCGCTCCGCCTTGTTCGTGTACGTCTGTGTACACTCTCTGCGGTCGTCGTTCGCTTTCCTCGCTCTGCTTGCTTCTATGCACCGCGTAGGCGAGGTATGGGACGCCTAACCGCCTCGGCAAAAAGGGCTTTACGCCGCATAAACGGGGAGCGTGCGGGGAAAGGCTATTACCGAAAAAATTTAAACCGTACTTCGTAAAAGGTAGTTTATGATAAACATTCCGAAGGGCACAAAGGACGTTTTGCCCTCCCAAAGTTATAAATGGCAGTATGTCGAAAACGCCGCGCGCGAGGTCGCGCGTGTGTTTAATTTAAAGGAAATCCGCACTCCCGTATTCGAGCATACGGAGTTGTTTTTGCGCGGCGTGGGTGAAACCACGGACGTGGTAAACAAGGAAATGTACACCTTCGAGGACAAGGGCGGCAGAAGCATAACCTTGAAGCCCGAAGGCACGGCGGGCGCCGTACGTCTTTTTGTGGAAAACGGACTTTCTTCCACGCCCCTGCCCGTCAAAACGTATTATATTTCCCCCGCGTTCCGCTATGAACGCCCGCAGGCAGGCAGATTGCGGGAATTTCACCAATTCGGAATAGAAGTGTTCGGCTCTGCTTCCGCCGAAACGGACGCGGAAGTCATATTTGCGGCTTTGTCCTTTCTCAAAAAGCTTAACGTAAAAAACATACGGCTTGAAATAAATTCCATAGGCTGCAAAACCTGCCGGGCTGAATATAACGCGGCGCTTAAAGCGTATTTTTTGCCCCGCCTTTCCGAAATGTGCGAAACTTGCCGTACGCGCTACGAAACCAATCCCCTGCGTATCCTCGACTGCAAGGAAGAGGGGTGCAAACGCATTGCCGAGGGCGCGCCGAACATAACCGATTATCTCTGCGACGATTGCCGCGCGCACTTTGAAAAGGTGAAAAGCCTGCTTTCCGGCCAGGGGCTGGAATACCGCGTAAATCCCCGCATAGTCCGCGGGCTGGATTATTACACGCGCACTGTGTTTGAGTTTGTGTCGGACGCGATAGGCGCACAGGGCACTGTCTGCGGCGGCGGCAGATACGACGGGCTTGTGGGCTCGCTGGGCGGTCCGGAAACTCCCGCGGTAGGTTTCGGCGCGGGAATAGAAAGACTGCTGCTTTTAATGGAGAACACCGGCGCGCCTTTCCCCGAAGAACCAAAACCCTGCATATATATTGCGGGAATGGATACCGCTTCCCGTGCAAAGGCTTTCGCGCTTGCGCTTGCCGTCCGTGAAAGCGGAATATCCGCCGAAATAGACCATATGGAGCGTTCCGTAAAGGCTCAGCTTAAATATGCGGACAAGCTGGGCGCGAAATACGTCGCCGTAATAGGCGAAAGCGAAATGTCGGGCGGCGAACTGAACGTTAAAAAAATGTCGGACGGCTCTGTGCAAACGGTTAAAATGCAGGACCTCTGCGCATACTTATCAAAGGAGAAATAAAATGGTAACTGAACTGAATACGGAAAAATTCGACGAGCTGATAAAGGGCGAAAAACCCGTTGTGTGCGACTTTTTTGCAAAATGGTGCGGACCTTGCAAGATGCTTGCGCCCGTAATGGAACAAGTTTCGGAAGAATTTCCGTCGGCGGAGTTCGTAAAGGTGGATATCGACGAAAATATGGAACTTTCCGTCCGTTACGGAATAATGAGCATACCCCTTGTGGTTATTTTTAAAAACGGGGAGATTGCGGCGAAAAGCCTCGGCTATTCCACAAAATCCGAAATGCAGGACTTCTTAAAGGAAAATCTTTGATTTATAAACAAAAGTCCGCCGCGCGCGCAAGTTTGCGCGCGCGGCGGCGGCAATATAAAAGCGGCGCGGACGGGTTCTTCCCGTACGCGCCGCTTTTTAACTTGATAAGTGCGGCGGCGCGAATTTCGCGACCGCCGCGGTTCACTTTAAATTTTCATTCAACTCCCTGTCGAAAAGCTCACAAATTTCAACTTTCAAAACTTTTGCAAGCGCATATAACTCTATGTCCGTCACCGTCCTCGAATAATCCTCTATTCGCGAAATCGAGCCGCGGCAAATATAAACGGCATAAAGTTCCAACTTTTCCGAAAGCGCGCGCTGGCTCATTTTCAACTTTTTGCGTAGCTTTTCAACGTTTGCGCCTATCATATTCATCTTTTGCCCGTCGATAATTCTCGCCATAAAAAATTTCTCCCGACAACGATTATTGTCTTGACAAAGGACAAGTATTATGATATTTTATAAAAAGTTAAAAATTGTCCTGTTATAGGACAAAATCAAAAGGAGAAAAAATTGTGAAAAAGAAGTATCTTATAGTGTTGCTTTTGGCTGTCTGCGCTTTGTGCCTTGCTTTTGCCTTTGCGGGTTGTAAGAGCAGACAAAACGGTAATAATGAAAGCTCGGGCGGCGGGGAACACGTTCACGATTACGGTGAACTCATTCCCGAAGTTGCGGCAACCTGCACGACCGAGGGAACGGAAGCGCACTACTATTGCGAGGGTTGCCACAAGTATTTTGACGCAAAAAAGAACGAAGTATCTCTTGATGACTTAAAAATCGATATTGACCCGACCGCGCATAAATGGGGAGCGGACGGCAAATGCGAATATAATCCCGAGCACATTAAATCCGCTTATACTTTGAGCGCGGACGAAACCAAGATATACTTCGGGGAATATCCGCAGAGCGAGGTTGAGGAAAGCGGATTGAAAGTAACTCTCGGTTTGGAAGCAAGCAGCGGCGCGTTGCCCACGGCGGAAAACGCAAACGGCTGGACGGACTACGGCTATTATATCGAGGGCGAAGTGCAGAACTTTATGTGGTACATAGACGTGGAATATGAAGGCGACCGTTACCGCGGCGTGTATTTCACGAGTTACCGTCCGGATAGTACGACGGAGAGCAGTTTATATAGCTATCAAGACGACAACGGGTATGAAATAAACACGGCTTATTGGTTTAAGTTCGAGCCTATTGAATGGCGCATACTTTCCCAATCCGACGGCACGGCGTTGCTTATGTCGAATATAATTCTCGACAGCCAGCAGTATTACTACGAAAAATCGGGTACGCGCCAGATAGCCGATAATACAGTTTATCCCACCAATTATAAAGAAAGCGACATAAGGGAATGGCTGAACGATACTTTTTATAAAACGTCGTTCGACGAATTGGCGAAGAGCATAATACAGGAGACGGAAGTGGACAACAGTGCTGATACTGCGTTTATGAACGACGTTAAATTTGCTTGCGAAAACACGTACGACAAAATATTCTTGTTGAGCCCTGCGGACATAATAAACAGCGAATACGGCTTTGCGGAGGATGTCGGTACATCTGACTCTGCACGTCAATTAAAGAGTACGGCGTATGCAAAGTCACAGGGAGTCAATGTAACTACGGATGGCTACGGTTGGTGGTGGTTGCGTTCACCTATGAACGAAAAAGTTTGTCATTATATACACGACAACGGCATCGGCAAAAGCCGCAATGTTGTTAACGCTTTCGTCGGAGTTGTTCCCGCTTTGCGGATAAAACTGTAATGCAGATAAACAAAAAGTCCGCGGCGCGCGCAAACTTGCGCGCGCCGCGGCTGAGCAATATAAAAGCGGCGCGGACGGGTTCTTCCCGTCCGCGCCCGCAATTTTAAAGTGAAAACCCAAAAAAATACAAGGCGGCGGACCAACGGTCCGCCGCCTTGTATTTTTCTTGTGTAAATATAGTTTATCTTCTGTTATACATTGCATTGTATAGGTCTGCAACCCGCCTCGCAAACAGCAAATCCCTTGTTTCTTCCGCGGGGCGACTTTTTATTTCAAGCAAATCATCGCAACTAACGCCGAAAATTTCAGCTATCCTTTTTAGCTGGTATAGGTCGGGTTCCTGCAAATCACGCTCTATCTTGCTGTAATTGGATTGGTTCATTGGGATAAGCGACGCCAACTCCGTCTGCGACATATCCCTGTCTTCCCTCAAATCCCTTATTTTGGTTCCGAACGACTTTTTAAAATAGTTCTTCATAAACTTAATTTTAACTATTTGTAACTAAAAATACTTGACCGTTAGTTAAGTTTATTATATAATATAGGTAGAAATTAACTAATGTGTAACACCTTTCCAATTTGGTGAAACTTTCAGTCTTTTGCTTCACGTTACATATAGTTGATTTCGTTTAAACCTTACGGTTTAAACTTCTCCTTTTTAGGCGGCGGACAACTGTGCGCATTTTGTTGTCCGTCGTTTGGTATTTTTAAATTACTTTTTTCTATTAAAATGGCAGCTTATTCTGTTTGAATCAGCTGCCATTAGGTTCTTTTAAGCTGTAATAGCCATTATCTTACGCAGTCGGCATAGAGGGGGAAGGCCTTGCAAAGTTTTGCAACTTCCTTTTCCACGTATCCGAAAGAAGCTTCGCGCTCGTCTATTACCTTTGCTATAAGCTGCGCTATCTTGCGCGCTTCGGGCTCTTTCATCCCGCGGGAGGTCATTGCGGGCGTGCCTACGCGTATGCCCGAAGTAACGAAGGGCTTTTGTGTGTCGAAAGGAATTGCGTTCTTATTCACGGTGATATGCACTTCGTCCAGAAGTTTTTCAAGCTCTTTGCCCGTAATATTCTTGTCCGTTAGGTTCAGAAGGATAAGGTGATTGTCCGTGCCGCCCGAAACCATCTTTATGCCGAGCTTGTTCCATTCGTCCGCCATAGCCGCGGCGTTTTTGACAATCTGTTTCTGATATTCCTTAAATTCGGGCGTCAGCGCTTCTTTTAAAGCGACCGCTTTCGCCGCGATAATGTGCATAAGAGGACCGCCCTGCAAGCCGGGGAATACCGCCTTATCTATAACCTTGCCCCATTCTTCCTTGCACATGATAAGCCCGCCGCGGGGACCGCGCAAAGTCTTATGGGTCGTAGAGGTGACGAAGTCCGCATAAGGTATGGGCGAGGGGTGAAGCCCCGTAGCCACAAGACCTGCGATATGCGCTATATCCACCATCATCAAAGCGCCGCACTTGTCGCAGATTTCGCGTATGCGTTTGAAGTCGATTATTCTCGGATAAGCCGAAGCGCCCGCGATAATAAGTTTGGGCTTACATTCGAGGGCGATTTTTTCCATTTCGTCGTAATCGATTACCTGCGTGTCTTCGCGGACTCCGTAGGGTACGATATTAAAATATTTTCCCGAAATATTTACGGGAGAGCCGTGCGAAAGGTGACCGCCGTGCGCAAGGTTCATGCCCATAACGGTATCGCCGGGCTGGCAGGTTGCGAAGAGCACCGCAAGGTTTGCGCTTGCGCCCGAATGGGGTTGGACGTTGCAGTATTCGCAGCCGAAAAGCTGTTTAACGCGGTCGCGCGCCAAATCCTCCGCAATATCCACGAATTGGCAGCCGCCGTAATAGCGGTGCCCGGGATAGCCCTCTGCGTATTTGTTGGTAAGATGGCTGCCCGCCGCCGCCAGAACGGCGGGGGAAACAAAGTTTTCGCTTGCAATAAGCTCGATATTGTTCTGCTGACGGTTCAATTCAAGCTTCAATGCCTCGGCAAGCTCGGGGTCGGTTTGTTCGATTAAGGAAATGTCAATCATTTTTCGCTCCCATCAATATATTTAAGTATCCATATTTTAACATATAATTCCGGAAATAACAAGGCTTTCGGAAAGAATTTTCTATATCTTTATCGCTTGATATCCCCAGAGCACGGTGATATAATGTATTTATCAAATTTGGTTAGGTGATAGAATGAAAATCAAAATTTGCGCCGATTCGACCTGCGATTTGGGCGAAGAACTTGTAAAAAAATATAACGTAGGCATAATGCCTTTGCACGTTATTCTCGGTGATACCACCTGCCGCGACGGCGTAGATGTCACCCCGCAGGACATCTTTCGTTATGTGAAGGAGTCGGGCGTTCTTCCAAAGACCGCCGCGGGCTCTACCGAGGAGTTCGTGGAATTTTTCGGCAAGGAGATAGAGGGTTACGACGCGCTTATACATTACAACATTTCCTCGAAAGCCTCGTCCTCGTACAGTAACGCCGTGGTGGCTTCGAAAAACTTCGGCGGCAAGGTCTATGTGGTTGACAGCGAAGCGCTTTCGACGGGGCAGGGACTTCTCGTTTTAAAGGCTTGCGACCTCGCCGCGGCAGGGAAAACGCCCGGGCAAATAGTAGAGGAAACGGAAGCTCTCCGCCCCAAACTGAATACTTCTTTCGTGCCGGACGTCCTCGATTATCTTCACAAGGGCGGCAGATGCTCGCTCGCCGCGCTGATAGGCGCAAAGGTTTTGAAGCTTCATCCGCTTATCTCGATGAAAGACGGGCAGATGTACGCGAAAAAGAAGTATGCGGGGAGTCTTGAAGCCTGCCTTAAAAAATATGTAAAGGATTTGGCGGAGGAGTACGCGCATTACGACAAAACGCGCTGTTTTATAACCCATTCCTCGTGCGAGCCGGAGATTGTCGAAATGGCAAAGGGACTTGTAAAGGACGCTTTTGATTTCGGGGAAATACTCGAAACGACTGCTGGCTCGGTCGTAACGTCGCATTGCGGCAAAAATACTTTGGGCGTGCTTTTTATCGCGGAGTAACGTTCCTTAAAATTTATTCGAAAAGCTTGACAGCGGATAATTTGCGCTGTATAATCACAGTATAATTTCATTGTATTTCTTTGGGGCGGGGTGCAATTCCCCACCGGCAGTAAAGTCTGCGAAGTTCTTTATAGAGAACCCGAACGGGTGCAATTCCCGTACCGACGGTATAGTCCGGACAGGAAAAGAAAAAAATCGTTGAATTTGTTTTCGTTTTTCGCCCCGACGCCGCGCGTCGGGGCTTTTTAACCGGAACGGAGAAATTGATTTAAGCCGCCCCGAAATTTTTCGGGGCGGCGTTTTGCAAAGAATTACTTTGAAAAAAATTTTTTAAAGGAGTTTTTTGTATGGAACAACATGTAAGTGCAATTCCCGGTGAGGGAAACGCGCCGCAGGCGCAGGAGAAGAAAACTTTAAAAAAGTCGCTTTCGGAGTATTTTACCGCGACGAGAGTAGCCTATATCGGTATTTTTACCGCTATTTCGTTTGTTTTGCGGCTTTTGGAATTTTCCGTTTTGCCGGCAGTACCCTATTTACAACTTGATTTTTCTAACGTGTTCCCGCTTATAGGCGGATATGCGTTAGGTCCCGTAGCAGGTATGTCGATAGGAATTATAAAGGAACTTTTGTGCATTTTCTTCTCTAAAACGGCGGGCGTGGGGGAACTTGCAAACATAATCGTAATGACGCCCTTCGTACTCATTCCCTCGATAGCGTACAAATACCGCAAGGGAATCAAAAGCGTAATCTTATTCCTTGCCGCAGGCTGCATAGGTCAGGTTTTATGGTCATTCCCCGTAAATTGGCTTTTGAATTTTCCCGTATTTGTAGGCTTTAATTGGCCGCTCGGAATGGCTACGTTTATCGAAGTATGGTATTGGGCGGTGCTGTTCAATCTTATAAAAGTGGTTGCACTGTCGGTCGTTGTTCTGCTTTTGTATAAGTCCGTGTCGCGGCTTATTAAATTCACAAATTCCAAATTCACAAAAAAACGGCAGCCCCGAACCAAATAATCATTGCAAATTACCGCCGTATGGATTATAATATCCGTATGGCGGTATTTTTATCGGAAAGCGCGCGCGATACGGTCGGGCTCGGGCGCGAATATGCCAAAACTCTGAAAGCGGGCGACGTAGTCCTTTTAAAGGGCGAAATGGGCGCGGGTAAAACGCAGTTTGTCAAGGGCGTCGCGCTCGGGCTGGGCATAGAGGATGAAATTTTAAGCCCCACGTACGCGTACATGAACGATTACTACGGCAAACTGTATCACTTCGATTGCTACCGCCTTTCAAGCGGGGCAAAAGCGGAGGAGCTGGGGCTGTGCGATTATTTTTATGCGGGCGGAGTGTGCGTTATAGAGTGGGCTGAAAACATCGCGGACGTCCTGCCCGCGGACTGCAAGACCGTAATAATAGAAAAACTTACCGACTGCGCAAGGCGGATTATATATGAATAGTAATTTTCTCGTTATAGACGCGTCCTCGCGCTACCTTACGGTTGCGGCGCAAAAGGGCGTAAAATCTGTCGTAAGGCACATACCCGACTGCGCGATGCAACACTCCGTTATACTTATGGAGGAAGTGGAAAGGGCGTTTGAGGAAGCGGACTTAACGCCCGCCGAGTGCGATTTTTTCGGCGCGGTAACGGGACCGGGCTCGTTTACGGGTATAAGAATAGGCATCTCCACCGCAAAGGGGCTGGCGCTTGGCGCGAATAAGCCTTTAATGGGTTTAACAGCCTTCCGTCTTTTCGCATACAATATAGACAGCGATAATTTTTGCGTAGTCATAGACGCTGCTCACTCGCATTTTTACGCGCAGGGTTTCGGAAAAACCGCTTTCCCGCCCGCTTATTTAAGCTTTGACGAAATCAAAGCGCTCGGTTGCCCTCTGTTCGGTTTCGAGGATTTGCCTTTTTCGGACTATACCAAGCTTAACCCGAAGGATTGTCTTTTGCCTGCCGTATTGAAATCTTTGAAAGACCCGGACGCGCTTTCGGAAGAAATTTCGGCTCTATACGTCCGCAAATCGCAGGCGGAGGAGGGCAGAAAATGATTTTGCGCGATTGGAAGTACGAAGATATTTTGAAAATTTCCGAAATGGAAAAGGAGTGCTTTCCTCTCGAACCCTGGTCGTTTCAGATGCTGGCTTCAAGCTTCGGCAGTGAAACTTTCCACGGAATTTTGGCGGAGGACGGCGGTGAAATCGTGGGCTACGGCGGCGTAACCGTTGCCTGCGATTCGGCGGAGATTGAAAACGTAGCCGTTTCCGAAGCTTTCCGCAGAGTGGGCACGGGCAGCGCCATTTTGGAGAGGTTGATAGATATCGCGCGCGAGCGGAACGCCGTAAAGATATTTTTGGAAGTGCGCGTTTCGAACTCCACCGCAATGAAGATGTATTTAAAACACGGATTTTCGGGCGTGTATGCGCGTACGCGGTATTATTCTGACGGCGAGGACTGTCTGGTTATGGCGAAGGAGCTGTAAATTTTAATCGACGGAAAATTCGTTTCCTGCATACGCCGCGGCAGGGGAGAAAAAATTTTGCTTCTCCACGGCTATCTTTCGAAAAAGGAAAGCTTTTATTATCAGATTGAATTTCTGAAAAATTATTACGAAGTGATTGCGCCCGACTTGCCGGGTTTTGGGGCGAGTGCGCCGCTTGGCGAGCCGTGGGACGTCGGAGGATATGCCGAATGGCTTTTGCGCTTTTTGAAGGAATTGCGGGCTGATAGAATAAATATTCTCGCCCATTCATTCGGTGCAAGGGTGGTATTCAAGGCGTTATCCATGCAAGAGGAAATCTGCGGAAACCTTATAATTACGGGCGGCGCAGGAATCGTCAAGCCCCGTTCTAAGGAATATATTAAAAAAGTCGCCCGTTACAGGCGCGTGAAACGGCTTTTCCCGAAATTTGCCGAAAGACATTTCGGGAGCGCCGAGTATAGAACGCTTTCGCCCGTTATGCGCGAAAGCTACAAAAAGATAGTCAACGAAGATTTGTCCGCTTGCGCCGCCGCCGTAAAATGCCGTACGTATTTGCTTTACGGCGCCGCCGATGTGGTCACTCCGCCCGCCGAGGAGGGCGAAATCTTTCACCGTCTTATCGCGGGCAGCCGTTTCGAGGTGATGAGGGGCGGGCATTTTTGCTTTTCGGATTATCCCGATGAATTTAACGGAAAAATTTTAAACTTCCTGCGGGGGGGACAATGATTTTTATTTCTGTGCAAAAAACTGCGGAATGTATAGCTGCGGCGTTGGTATTCGCGGCGGCGTTTTCCGCAACCTTTTATAAGCTTTTGGGGATTTTGCAGTCCTGCGGTTACAGCGGTAGAAAGCTGTTCGGCTGGGTCGGTAAGAAAAACAACGCGTATCTCAAAAGGCAGATTACGCTGTTTATGCTATGCGCGTTGTCATGCGCTGTATTCGCGCTCTGCTTTTCTTTCGCGGGGGAATACGCGGCGGTCGTTTCGCTTGTGCCGTGCATAGTTTTCTTTATTCTCTATCCCATTGCCGATAAACATGCTTTGCGCTCCCCCGCGGCGCCTACGCCGCGCTTCAAAAGACTTTACGTCGCGCTGTTTCTTCTGAACGCCGTCCTCTGCTATCTTGCGGTAACTTTGCTGAATTTTGCAGACTATGTCTGGGGAAATAAAATCTTTTCTCTTTTAAGATACCTGCCCTTGACGGTATTTCCTCTTTTCGGCGCGCCCCTTGCGGCGTTTGCCAATCTTATAAGCAAAATTTACGAAGTCCCGCGCAACAAAAGTTATGTGCGTTCCGCGAAGAAAAAGCTTGCCGCAGCCGACATTAAAGTAGTGGGGATTACGGGCAGTTACGGCAAAACAAGTACGAAAAATATTTTAAGCGCGCTGCTTTCGGAGAAGTATCGCGTGCTTTCCACTCCGCGCAGCCACAATACGCCGCTGGGGCTGGCGCTTACCATAAACTCAAACGACCTTACGGGATATGATATTCTTATAGCCGAAATGGGCGCGCGCCACGTGGGCGACATAGCCGAGCTGTGCGAAATCTGCCCGCCCGATTACGCACTTATAACGGGGATATGCCCTCAGCACCTCGAAAGTTTCGGTTCGGAGGAAAATATAGTAAGGGCAAAAGGCGAAATCATCGTCGCAGCCGACGAGACGGTAATTGCGGAAGATTGTTTTGATAAATTTGCCGCTTTCGGCAGTAAAATACGGAAGTGCTCATGCCTTTCGGACGTTTCGGCAGGCTGCGGCGGCACGGAATTTACGCTTACCCTCGGCGGCGAAAGCCGCAGGGTAAAAACTAAACTCCTCGGCGCTCATTCGGCTGAAAATATCGCGCTTGCCGCCGAACTTGCTTTTGCGCTGGGGGTTTCCCTCGGAGAAATCTGCAAAGCCGTCGAAGGGCTGGATTTTGTGGAGCACCGTCTGCAACTTATCGAAAGCGGCGGCGTGAACATTCTGGACGACGGATACAACTCAAATGTAAGGGGAGCGGCGGCGGCGATTGAAGTCTTGCGTTCGTTCGGCGGCAGAAAAATCGCCGTCACGCCCGGGCTTGTGGAGCTGGGTATTTTGGAAGAGAGCGAGAACTACTCCCTCGGCAAAGAGCTTGTAGATCTGGACAAAGTGATATTAGTGGGCGAAACGCTTGTCGCGCCCGTCAAAAAGGGCTATCTCGAAAACGGAGGCGACCCGGCTTTAATCAATACCGTACCCACGCTTTCCGCCGCGCAGGAGCTGTTGAAAACCTACATAAAAAAAGGCGACGCCGTGCTGTTTTTAAACGATTTGCCCGACGTCTATATGTAAAGGGAAATAAAATTTAATAATAATTTTTCACCAAAGCTTAAAAATCGAGTGGAGGTGATTTTTTTATGGCTCAAAAGGTTGCCGTGATATTCGGCGGCGTATCCAACGAAAGCGAAATTTCCGTAATTACGGGTACTATGGCTTGCAATATTTTGGAAAACGGCGGAAAGGAAGTACTGCCCGTATTTATCTCCCGCGAGGGTAAATTTTTTGCGGGAGAAAAGCTGTCGGATATAAAAACTTTCAAAAACGGCGGATATTCGAAGTGCAACGCCGCGCTTATTGCGGACGGCGGCGCGTATATTCTTAACTCCCGCGGCAAGATAAAAAAGCATATTCCCGTCGATTGCGTCCTCAACTGCTGCCACGGCGGCTACGGCGAGGGCGGCGGGCTTTCGGGTATCTGCGCGGCGGCGGGTCTGCCGCTTGCGGGCGCGGGAATTTTCGAATCCTCCGCCTTTATGGATAAATATCTTACAAAAATCATTTTCGAAGGGCTGGGCGTTAAAACCGCTCCGTATATCTACATACGCAAAAAAAACGAAGACGTATGCGATAAAATCGACTATCCTGCAATAGTTAAACCCGTATCGCTCGGTTCGAGCATAGGGGTCGCAAAGGCGGAGAACGCCGAAGAATTGAAAGCCGCCCTCGACTGTGCTTTTGTTTACGATAACGCCGTCATAGTGGAAAAATTCCTTGAAAACAGGCGGGAAATCAACTGCGCCGCTTACTTCGCAAACGATGAAATTGTTGTGTCGGAGTGCGAAGAAGCCCTTTCCTGCGGCGATATTTTAAGTTTCGAAGATAAATATCAGGGTGGAGGAAGGTCTGTAATTCCCGCCGATATCCCTAAGGAAACGTCGGAAAGAATCCGCGGCATAACCCGAACGGTCTATCAAAAGCTGAATATGCGCGGCATTGTGCGCTTTGACTTTATAATTTCGGACGACGTCTATTTAAGCGAGGTCAACACCGTGCCCGGTTCGCTTGCGCACTATCTGTTTTCAAAGAGTTTTAAGGAATTTTACGGCGTTCTGGACTCTGTTTTGAGGCAAGCGGAAAAAGATTTCGTCCGCTCTCGCAAAACCATTCTCACAACGGGAATTTTGCAAAATATTCCCGAAAACGCTTTGAAAGGCGGGAAAAAATAGTTAATTTTCCGCGCTTTCTTCGTCCTCCCGCTTTTTGCGCAGTTCTCCGAAGTCGGGCAGAAGATGGTTTTTTGCAAGCTGCCGCTTTAAAGTCGTCGCATAACAGATAACCGTCGCAACGGAAATCCCTATAATTTCCTGAATGACGTTGCGCGGGATATTCGTTACCGCCGTGGGCACTCCGAGAGTTATGCAACGGTAAGCAAAATAGCCCAAAACTACCTCAACCGCGCCTATTACAGCCGCTGTGACCGCCCACAGCGGTTCGTGCTTTTTAGGCAGGACGTAGTGCAAAAGCGCGGATACTATCGCGCCCTGCAAGCCGTGGATTATAAGGGAGGGCAGCATCATTGCGGGCGACAAAAATACGTCGTACAAAAGCGAACCTATTCCTCCCGCAATGAAAGCGGCGAGGGGGTCCATAAGATACGCCCCGATAAGAACTACGCCGTCAACCCAATAAATTCTGCCTGCGGGCGTCGGAATGGCGGGTATAAAATTTGTCGCCACCACAAGCGCCGTGAGCATTGCTGTGTAAGCTATCCATTTAGTAGTAAATTGCAGTTTTTTGTTTTTCATTTTTTTCTCCTTTTTCATTCGTACCGTTGACTATTATATTCGTCTGTGATATCATAAAAATAACCAAAACGGTAAAATTTTTTAATACCAGAAGAAATTGCTATGCCTTTGTACGATTTGAACGGAAAAAACAAATATTACACCCTTTATTGTTGTATCCGCGGCGATATTCTGCGCGGAAAACTTAAATCGGGGGAAAGACTGCCCGCAAAGCGTGCGCTTGCCAAGGATTTGGGGGTGAGCGTGGTCACGGTGCAGCTTGCATATGAACAGCTTCTTGCCGAGGGCTACGTTACAAGCCGCGAGAGAAGCGGTTATTTTGTGGAAAGGGTTTTGCCGCAGGAAAATTTTCTCGTGCAGAGGGAGGAGCGGGGCGCGCATAAAAAGCCGCCCGAGCCCGAGACTGAGCCTGAGAGCGGGCACGGGCGCTCACAGCCCTATGCGGACGACCATACGCAATATATAGCGGACTTTGTAAAGGGTGCTACGCCTGCAAAGCTTTTCCCTTTTTCGGTATGGACGAAACTGACCCGCGCCGTGCTTGCGGACTGCGGAGAACATCTGCTCGAACGCGTTCCTTGCGACGGCGACGCCGAGCTTAAAGCGGAAATCGCCGCTTATTTATACCGTTCGCGCGGAGTCGATACCGACCCGCGTTACATAGTCATAGGCGCGGGCGCGGAATATCTTTACGGAGTTATAGTACAGCTTGTCGGGCGCGACAAGCTGTACGCCGTCGAAAACCCCGGATACGCTACAATAT
Organism: uncultured Clostridia bacterium; assembly: GCA_947589385.1. Lineage (GTDB taxonomy): Bacteria > Bacillota > Clostridia > Christensenellales > Borkfalkiaceae > Coproplasma. The sequence continues at coordinate 93,526 of CANPZW010000004.1, forward strand.
CTGGCGCTTACGCATTAAACGGCGCGCGTTTCGCCCCGGTGCCGGTCGGGGAAGAGGGAATATCCCTCGGCGGATTAAAACAAATAAACGCGGACGTATTGCACATTTCGCCTTCCCACCAATTCCCCACGGGAGTAATTACGCCCGCCTATATGCGTTCACGAATAATAGAGTGGGCGCTCGGGGGTGACAGATATATCGTCGAGGACGATTACGACAGCGAATTCAGGCTTTCTGGCAGACCGCTGCAAAGTCTTTTCAGTTTATGTCCCGAAAGGGTAATCTATATGAACACATTTTCCAAAACGCTTGCCCCGTCGATGCGTATGGGATACATGGCGTTGCCGCCCGCGCTGTATAAAAAGTTTTTAAAGCTGTTTTCGTCAAGCGCGAACGTTGTGCCGCTTTTCGAACAGAAAACGCTTGCCGCAATGCTGAAAGGCGGGTATTTCGAAAGGCATTTAAGCAGGCTTAAAAATTATTACCGAGATATCCGCCGTCAAACGCTTGAAACGCTTGGAACGCTGTTCCCGGACTGCGAGGTTTACGATACGCAGGGCGGACCTCATTTGCTTGCAAGACTTGCTGACGGCTACGGAAAAGATATATTTGATGCGGCGAAGGATTCGGGCGCGCGAGTAAAACGCCTTTCCGACTATTTTCTTGCGCCGTCGGCGGAACCGAAAAAATACGCCGTATTCAACTATTCCGGCGTAACGGCGGAACAGCTTGCCGCCCTAAAATTTAAAAAGTACAATAAATAATATGCGGCTGCGGGAAAATTCCCGCAGCCGCCTTCGCTTAAAAGATAATTTTTAATAGAGTGCATCCCGCGCGCGCCGTTAATGTAAGATTTAGCCATTACGCGTAAACATAAAAGTAACTTTGATTTGTTTCTTTTCTGCCGATTCGGTGCTAATAGTAAGGTATGCTATCGATTTGTCATCAAGTTGGACTGTAAAAGAATTGTCCGATTGTTTTAAATTATGCGATTCCGTATGTGAACCTGACCGACTCGAATAACTTATTGTAGCGGTAATATTTCCAATATCTACATTATCCACAGAAGATTCTACTGTAATCTTATAAGGACCGCTGTTTTTTGTAAACAACTTGAATCCGACGGGTTCACCCGCGCACACTTCTGCATCTTTACTACTGTTTTGAAGGTCGGGGGCGGTCTCTAAGTTTTTGTGGCATACGGTGCATTTTCTGACAAATGCGCCAGACGTAGAATCTACTACCCAGTCGCCTTTTATGTGATCGGTTGTTTTTTCGAGAGATTCATTTTTTGTATGCCCGCATACCGTGCAGTCATAGGTTTTTACGCCGTTTTCGGCGCAGGTAGAGGGTTTGGTGATTTTGCCTTCGTTCCAACTGTGCTCAACAAAGCCCTGTCTTTCCGTGCAGCCTTTCGTAGTGCAGGCGTAATAGTGCCCGTTTTCATCAGAACTCCATTTTGTATCGAAGCTATGGGCGTTTGTCTTTGGAACGGATTCTGTTTTCTTGTGCCCGCACTCCGTACAGGTGTAAGTTTTTACGCCGTCTTTGTAGCAAAGGGGCTCGGTAGTGATTTTGCCCAAATCGTATGTATGTCCCGCCGCGTCCTTTCTTTCCGTGCAGCCTTTTGCGGTGCATACATGAAAATGCTCGTTATCATCGTAACTCCACTTTGTGTCAAAGTTGTGAACGCCCGTCTTTTCTATCGTTTTGTTCTCTGAATAGGTGCATACCTTGCACGTAAGCTTTTGCTCGCCGTCGGTTATGCAGGTGGCGGGGGTGATTATCTCGCCTTCGTTCCAGCTGTGGGGTATGACTTCGTCTTTGGCTGTACAGCCTGTCGTGGTGCAAGCGTGGTAGTGTCCGTTTTCGTCATAACTCCATTCCGTCGAGAAAGGATGCGGAATTGTGGGGATAGGCTCGGTTTTTGCTTCACCGCATTCGCAGGTATAAAGCATAATCCCACGGCTTATGCAGGTGGGGGCTTTCTTTACCACGCCTTCGTTCCAGCTGTGCTTGTGTTCGCCGCATGCGGCAAACGCAAAAGTGCCGGCAATGGCGGTTGCCAGTATAATTGCGATTATTTGTCTTTTCATTTGCTTCTCCTTTTGTAATATTATATAATACTCGGTTTGTTTTTTCAAGTCTGATTTGCAATTTTTTTAAAACTTTCTGCTATAAACCGGCAAATTTCAAATATAATATGCGGCTGCGGGAATTTTCCCGCAGCCGCATATTATAAATTTCAGTTGTTTCTATATCCGACGGGGGAATAAGGAAAATTTCCGTTCTTCCCGCCCGTAAAATTTCGTCGGCACCGAATACTTTTGAAAAGTATTCTGCCTTACGTGATTTCCGCCCTGCGGCGTTTGCCTCCGGCGAACCTCACTTTTCCCCATTAAAGCCTTGCGCTGTTAAGAAAAAAACTGAAAAGGGGGAAAAGATTGTCGGTTCTGTCTTCCAGATTGCTCAACTTGTCAAAGTTGATTTTCATATATAAAACCTCCTTAAAAAGCAGTAATTCAAGTTCCTTTACCCTAATGGCAGACGAAGTATATCACTTAAATTCGGGTTCGTCAATTTGGTTTTGAAAAAATTTCAAAATTTTATTTTTGTTAATTTGCAACATTATTATATGATAATTATTTTAAATTTGTTACTTTGGAAACAACTTTAATAAAATTTATATCTTATTTCCGCGTTTGACTTTTAACGTCAAAAAGCAAAGTAAGCGGGCGCGCAGAATGCGCGCCCGCCCGCTTAAAAGGGGGTTGGTGAAAGTACTTGTGTGCCTTATTTTGAGGTTATATTCAGATATTCGTCGGGGTCGGCGAGCTTGCCGTCCTTCTTGACTTCGAAGTGAAGGTGGTCGCCGTCCTCGTTTTCGACGCCCGTTGCCGCAGCAACCGTGCCTATAACCTGTCCGCGGCTGACTTTGCTGCCCGCTTCAAGGTTTTCCGCGGGGTCTATAAATTTATAAACGGTTGTCACGCCGTTTGCGTGGTCTATGGTTATCACCGCATAGTCGAGGGGGTCGCTTTTAACGATGGACCTTACCGTTCCGTCAACCGCCGCCATTACTTCCGTGCCCGCAGGCGCGCCGAAGTCCATTGCCTGGTGCAGTCTGTACCAATCCATGGTCTTATCGTAATTGAACTCGTGGCACTTGATAAGGTTGACCTCTTTGACGGGCGCGATAAATTCGTATTGCGAGGACGTATCCTGAATTTCGCCGTTGCCGTCGTCGGGAGGGTTTTCGTTTCCGCCGTCGTCAGGGGGCTCCTGCGTCTGCCCGATATCGCCGGTAAAATCTCTGCCGTTGCCTTTTACCGCGAAGATTATGCCGACGGTTATTGCGGCGATGATAAGTAAGCAGGCGGCAAGAATCAACCAGGATAAAAGTTTCTTCTTTTTAGTGGGATTAGTAGATTTTTCTGCCATAATTTAACTCCTTGTTTTTTTGATATTGCCGAAATTTTTTCGGATTATTCAGTACCCGCCGAAAATTATCGGCGAAGCCACTTTCGTCGTATCTTCGCGCACGCAAACGTGCAGATTTATCGTATGGTTGTATAAGTTTACCGAATAGGGCAGGTCGGCGGTGCAGTAATAGTTGACCGAATCGGAAAGCTTTTCGGTAAATACCACCTTGCCGTTCACCTTTTTCAAAAATGCTTGCAGGTCGAAGTCGTCATATTCCGCGCTTTCGCCGCAGACGTCGGAAAGCGTAAGCCTTTCAAGCTCGGCGTTGGTTTTTGCGCGGACTTCGCGGCAATCCGCGGAACTTTCGCCGCAGTAAAAGGTGTAGTTTTGCCCGCCCGAAAAGCACAGCCGCTGCGGGAGAACGGCTATCGCAGCCGCAACCGCCGTCCCTAAAATTGCCGTAAGAACGCTTGCAAGCCTCATCTTTCAGCCCCCTTTAAAGGATTTACCGTGAAATTATTGCCTTAAAATCGGAAACTAAACGCCCGCCCGCAAAAATCGTTTGAAATTTTTGCGGGCGGGCGTTCATTTATTTTCGGAAACGCTTGTAATTTAAAGATTTTATTGCTATAATGTTATTATTTAAAATTTCGGTTTCGGGGGAATTTAAAATGCTTAGCATGACAGGCTACGGCAGGGGAGAATACAAACAGGGCGGCGTTGAACTGACGGTGGAGATAAAGACGGTGAACAACCGCTATCTTGACGTTTCGGTAAAATCGCCCAGAATTTTTGCCGCGCACGAGGACTCCGTCCGCGGAATTGTCCGCGAAAAGCTTACGCGCGGGCACGCGGACATATTTGTTTCCTGTTCGGATAAGCGCGAGCGCGATAAAGTTTTGAATCTCGACGAAAGCGCGGCGCGCGCATATGTTGACGCGGCGCGTAAAATATCCGCGTTGTTCCCGGAAATTTCCAACGACGTGACCGTGACTTCTGTTATGCGTTTCCCCGACGTTTTAAAAACGGAGGACGCCGCTTGCGCCGACGACGAGCTTGTAGCCGCAATGATATCGGCTTTGGCGGCAGCCCTCGAAAGCCTTAACGGTATGAGAAAGATAGAGGGGGAGAAATTAAAACGCGATATGCTTTCCCGCATGGACGTCATAGAAAAGGCGGTCGGCGAGATAGAAAGCCGCGCTCCTCTCGTTGTTGATGCCTACCGTGAAAAGCTCGAAGCAAAAATGAAAAAAATTCTGGAATCGGTCGAGCCCGACGAAGCCCGCCTTCTTACCGAGGTCGCGCTGTTCGCGGATAAATGCAACATCGACGAAGAATTAACCCGTCTCCGCTCGCACATTTCGCAATTCCGCGAAATCTGCAAGGATGACATTGTGGGCAGAAAGCTGGATTTTCTCGTTCAGGAATTTAACCGCGAAGCGAACACTATCTGCTCGAAGTCCAACGATTTGGAAGTTACCCGTTTGGGACTTGCGCTTAAAAACGAAATCGAAAAAGTGCGCGAGCAGGTACAAAACGTGGAGTAGGCTATGCGTAATCTTTTAATAGTCATTTCCGGTCCGTCGGGCGTAGGCAAGGGCACAATAGTGGAAAGGCTTTTAAGCCGCGGCAACTATTCGCTTTCAGTATCCTGCACGACCCGCGCCCCGCGCGAGGGTGAGACGGAAGGGAAGTCCTACTTCTTCATTTCCAAAAAGAAATTTCTCGAAATGATTGACGAGGGCGGATTCCTTGAATTTTCGAATCACTTCGAAAGCTATTACGGCACGCCCAAAGCTTTCGTGGAAAAACAGCTTGAAGAGCGGGACGTCATTCTCGAAATAGACGTTGACGGCGGATTGCAGGTCAAAAGGTCGCACCCCGAAGCACTTTTGATAATGATACTTCCGCCCGACAGGGAAACCCTTCGTTCAAGGCTTGCGGGCAGGGGCACCGAGAAGCCCGAAACTATTGAAAAACGTCTTGCAAGGGCGGATTATGAAATAGAAAAAAGCCGACTTTACGACTATACGGTGATAAACGGCGAATTAAACGCCGCAGTTACGGAAATAGAAAATATAATAAAGCGTGAAAAGGAGTAAAAATATATGATAAATCAACCCTCTGTGGATACGTTGATAACCCAGCTCAGTTCGGACGGTCAGCCCGTATCCCGCTATGCGCTGTGCGTGGTTGTGGCAAAGCGCGCGCGCCAGATAATAGAGGCTACGCAGGGTATGGCTACATCCTGCACGGATGTCATCAAGGAGATTGCAATCGCCAGCCGCGAAATAGCGGACGGCAAAATCCGCTGCGTTAAGGACTGATTAAAACCGCGCCGCCCTAAATTTACAAATGTACGCACAGGTTATAGTTGACATAGCCCATAGTCAGGTCGATCGCGTGTTCGAATATTCTTGCCCCGAAAGCGTTAAGGTGGGCTGCCGCGTTAAAGTGCCTTTCGGCGGCAGAATAATAGACGGCTTCGTAATAAAAATCACGGAAACGTGTTCAGTTTCCGCCGATAAGGTGAAGCCCATAAACTCGGTCTTTGACGAACTACCCGCGCTCGTTCCCGAATGTTTTTCGCTGATGGAGCGCATTTCTTCGCGTTACCGCGTGCCGAAAGCCGCCTCTTTAAGGCTGTTCGTTCCGTCGGAAATGCGGCTGGGCAAGGTGCGCGAGGCGTACAAGAATTTCGTGCTGTTAAAGGACGCGGATTTAAAGCTTATTAAATCCGCCAAAAGGCAGGCGGAAGCCATAGCTTATCTTTCCGAAAACGGAGAATGTGAACTTTCCGTCCTTGCAGAAAAATTCGGAAGGAACGCCGTGGCGGCTCTCGAAAAAAAAGGCGCGGTGGCGATAGAAAAACGCAGGATAATGCGCACGCCGGAAATGGGTGGGGCAAAAGAAGAACCTAAAATTCTTACTGCCGCCCAAAAGGAAGCCATAGCTTCCATAGAAAATTCCGATAAATGCGTGCAGCTTATACACGGCGTGACGGGCAGCGGAAAGACGGAAATATATCTTAACGTCATAGCCGACCAAATTAAAAAAGGAAAGACGGCGATTTTTCTCGTTCCCGAAATTTCTTTGACCCCGCAGATGCTATCCCAGCTCCGCGCACGTTTTAAAGGGGAAGCCGCCATTCTGCACTCGGGACTGTCCGCGGGCGAACGTTTTGACGAATGGTGGAGGCTTCGCTCGGGCGAGGCGAAAATTGCAATAGGCGCGCGTAGCGCCGTATTCGCGCCGCTTGAAAACCTGGGCGCAATAATAATAGACGAGGAACACGATTCTTCATACGTTTCTGAATCCTCCCCAAGGTATTCCACTTTGGATATTGCCCGCTGGCGCGCCGAATACAACGGCTGTAAACTGATTTTAGGCAGTGCGACCCCTTCTGTCGAAAGCTTTTTAAAAGCCGAAAAGGGGGAATACAATTTAATAACCCTGCCAGAGCGTATAAATAAAAAACCGCTGCCCGAAATAATAATCGCAGATATGCGGCGGGAAGTGAAAAGGGGTAACAATTCGGCTTTTTCGCTTGCCCTGCGCGAGGAATTGGATTCCACCCTAAAAAGCGGCAACCAGGCGATAATCTTTTTAAACAGGCGGGGATATTCCCAAACCGTAATCTGCCGCGACTGCGGCTATGTCGCGAAATGCGAAAATTGCGACGTGACCCTTACATACCACAGCGAGGACAACTGTCTTAAATGTCATTATTGCGGCGCGCGTTATAAAATGCTCGAAGCCTGCCCAGAATGCGGCGGGCGGCACGTAAGGTACAGCGGCACGGGCACCCAACGTGTGGTGGCGGAACTGAAAGAGCTTTTCCCCGCCGCCGAAATATTGAGAATGGACAACGATACGGTGTCCGGCAAGGACGGGCACTATAAAATACTTTCCGCGTTTTCACGCCATAAGGCGGATATTCTCGTCGGCACACAGATGATAGCCAAGGGGCACGATTTTCCCTCCGTTACCCTTGTGGGGATTTTGGACGCGGACATGAGTTTGCATTTTTCCGACTACCGCAGCGGTGAGCGTACGTTTCAGCTTATAACTCAGGTTTCGGGCAGGAGCGGAAGAGCGGGGCAGAAGGGCAAGGTCGTGCTTCAAACTTACAGCCCCGAAAATTATATCCTGCGTTACGCTATAAATTACGACTACTACGGCTTTTTCAAAAACGAAATAAGCGTGCGCATGGCGACGTCTTTTCCGCCGTTTTCGCTTATTTGCAGGGTAATGGTTACTTCGGACAGCGATGCTCTCGCCGTCGAAGCCTTGCGCGGCGTGTATTGTTCCGTAGAGGAACTCCGTAGCCGCAGCCCCGAAAAATTCCTTTTTTTGAACAGAATGCATTCGCCCATAAAGCGTTTGCAGGGCAAATACCGTTACCAGGTTTTAATGCGGCTTACGGATTTTGAGTTGGTATCCGCAATTTACGACATAGCCGTGGCAAACACTACTTCCGACGTTCTTTGTTACGTAGAGGAAAATCCGGCAAATCTATCATAAATTTTATGCGGACCGCGCGGCGCGCGGCTTATTGCAAATAATATTATCTGGTGAATTTATGGCACAGCGTTTCGTGGTGCAGGCGGGCGACCCCGTATTACGGCAGGTCTGCGCGCCAGTAAAAAACTTTAACGGAGAGCTTAATTCTCTGCTCGACGATATGAAAACCACCGTCCGCGCCGAAAACGGCGCGGGACTTGCGGCGCCGCAGGTGGGCGTTTCCCTGCGCGCGGTTGTTATAGACGTCCAAGAGGGATATTTCGAGTTGATAAATCCCGTAAAAATTTCCGAAAAGGGCGAACAGCGCGGCGCGGAGGGCTGCCTTTCCGTTAAAGGTAAGCAGGGTACGGTCGTACGTCCCGAAAAGGTAAAGGTCGAATACCGCGACCGCGGCGGCAAAAAACACAAACTGACCGCGGAAGGATTTTTTGCGCGCGCCGTCTGCCACGAACTCGACCATCTCGACGGTATTTTATATACCGATAAGGCGGAAGAAGTTTACGACCTTCCGCCCGAGGATTGATATGAAAATAATCTATGCGGGCTCGCCCGAATTTGCGGTGAAGCCGCTTGAAAGAATTTTAAATTGCGGAAATGCGGAAATTACCGCGGTAATAACGCAGCCGGACAAGCCCGTCGGCAGAAAAAAGATATTGACTCCGACGCCCGTTAAAAAATTTGCCCTCGGGCGCGGTTTAAAGGTGTTCGATTTCGATAAAATCCGCCTGCATGCGTCGGATGTGTCGGCGCTGGGGGCGGACATAATGATTACCTGCGCCTACGGTCAGATTTTACCGCGGGAAATTTTGGACTGCTTCAAGGGGGGCGTGTGGAATCTGCACGCCTCGCTTCTTCCCGAATTTCGGGGCGCGTCGCCCGTACAGGCGGCTATCCTTGCGGGAAAAGAATACACGGGCGTGACGGTTATGAGAACGGAACTTGCGCTCGACAGCGGCGATATACTGCTTGCAAAGAGGCTGAAAATCGGAAATATGACCGCGGGGGAACTTTCGGCCAAACTTTCCGAGCTCGCCGCGGATTGCGCCGCGGAGACTTTGGATATGCTTGAAAAGGGCGACGTTCGGCTTCTTTTGCAGGACGAAAGCGCCGCTACGTATTGCAAAAAACTTCAAAAAACCGACTGTAAAATAAATTTTGCGGACGCTGCCGAAGAGGTTATAAGGACAATCAAAGCTTTCAGCCCCGAGCCTGCGGCTTTCTGTACTTTAAACGGAGCCGTACTGAATATTCTCGACGCCGAAATGGCGGAGGGAAGCGGAAAGGCGGGGGAAGTGCTGCGCGCGGAAAGGGGCGAAATTGTGGCGGCGTGCGGAAAAAACGCAATACGTATTTTACTTTTACAGCTTGCGGGCGGCAAGGTTATGACCGCGAAGGACTTTTTGAACGGCAGAAAAATAAAGGCGGGCGACGTACTTGACTAATCCGCTTACCGACCCCTATTTGGTGCTTTCCAAGGTTTATAAAGAGGGCGCATATCTGAAACAGGCGATATCCTCCGTCCCCATAGAGCCTTTGAATAAGGCGAGAACGGTGAAAATCTGCTACGGAGTTATGGAAAAGGATATTTTTCTCGAAGCCGTAATAGCCGAAAACGTTCAAAGGCAGCCCAAGTCGGCTATTAAGATAATACTTAAAATCGCCGTATATATGCTGGAATTTTTGGGCAAACGCGACTATATGGTCGTAGATTACGCCGTCGAACTCACCAAAAAGACGGGCAAGGAGGGGGCGGCGGGCTTCGTGAACGCCTTTTTGCGCTCCTATAAATTGCCGCGCGTTCCGGAAAGCGCAGACGCGCGTTTGTCTTTGGAGTACAGCGCGCCCTTGTGGCTTGTAAAAAAGCTTAAAAGAAGTTATAAAGGCGAAGCCGAAAAAATTTTGGGCGCGGAAAGCTTGGGCGTGTGCGTGCGTTTCGAGCGGAATAGTGAAAAATATCTTGAAAAACCGCATACGGATACGCCTTTTAAGGATGTTTATATATTCAAAAACTTCACCCGCGACGAGGGCTTTTTTGCGGGGGATTACACTTTTCAGTCGGTGGGCTCGGCGGCGATTTGCAACGCTGTTATGCCCGGGGGAAGCCTTCTTGACGCGTGCGCGGCGCCCGGCGGCAAATCAGTGCTGTTATCCAAAAAGTTCGAAAGCGTCACTTCGTGCGAGTTGTACGCCCACAGGGCGGCGCTTATAGAGGAGTATGTCCGCAGAATGGGCGTAAAAAACGTGCGCGTAATGCATACGGACAGCGCGGTTTTCAATCCCGACTTCGAAGAAAAATTCGACGCCGTTCTGGTTGACGCGCCCTGTTCGGGCACGGGAGTTATAAACGAAAATCCCGACATTAAATTTTTCAGAAAAGAAAGCGACATAGAAAATCTTTCGCGCGTCCAGCTTGAAATTCTTTTAAACTGCGCCCGTTACGTAAAAACGGGTGGCAGTCTTTACTATTCGACCTGTTCCGTCCTTCCCGAGGAAAACGACAGCGTGGCATATGAGTTTTTACACGCAAACAGCGGTTTCGAACTTGATATTCCCGATTCCCCGCTCGGGCACGCCGTAACAAAATTCGGTTTGCAGTTTTTGCCGCACATCTCGCTCGGCGCGGGCTTTTTTTTGACGCGGTTCTTAAAAAAATGAAAAAGATATTGCAGGATTTATCCTTTGAACAACTTAAATCACTTGTATCCGAACTCGGCGGAAAGTCTTTCAGGGCTAAGCAGCTTTACGATGGGCTGACGCGCGGCAAAAGCATTTCGCGGATAAATATCGACCCTACGCTGCGCAGCCGGCTTCTGGAAGAATATGAGGACGAGCCCGTCAAGATAGAGCAAGTTTTCACTTCTTCCGACGGCACGGAAAAATATCTTTTCCGACTTGCCGACGGAAATATAATAGAGGGCGTGTTAATGAAGTACAAATACGGCAATACGCAGTGCGTTTCAACGCAGGTCGGATGCCGTATGGGCTGTAAATTCTGCGCAAGCACGTTGGGAGGGCTTATCCGCAATCTATCCGCGGGGGAAATTCTGTCCCAGGTACTCGTCGTGAACGCCATGCACGAAAAAGGCAGGGAAAGGGGAGTAACAAACATCGTTTTAATGGGCAGCGGCGAGCCTTTGGATAACTTTGAAAACACCGTAAATTTTTTAAAAAACGTCACTGCGGAAGGGGGAATAAACGTTTCGGCGCGCAACATTTCTCTTTCCACCTGCGGGCTTGTGCCGCAGATGTACAAGCTTGCCGATATGAATATTCCCGTCAACCTTACCGTATCGCTGCACAGCCCTACGGACGAGGGGCGCAGGCGTACGATGCCCATTGCCAATAAGTATTCGATTGAAGAAATTCTTAAAGCGTGCGAATACTACTTCCGAAAGACGGGGCGGCGGTATATCTTCGAATATTCGCTTATTTCTGGGGAAAATTGCGATAAGGCGCACGCCGAACGGCTTATATCGCTTTTGAAAGGCAAGCCCTGCCATGTCAATCTTATAAGACTTAACGAAGTCAAGGAAAGGGAGCTTAAAGGCATTTCGGAAAAGGAAGCCTACCGATTTTTGGGGCTTTTGGAAAAGGGCGGACTTTCGGCTACCCTACGCAGGACGATAGGCGCGGATATAGGCGGCGCATGCGGTCAGCTTCGGGCGGGCTATTTAAAGAAAAACGAGGAGTAAATTATGCAGACTAAAATCGCACCTTCCATACTTTCGGCAGACTTTTCCGAAATGGGTAAGGCAATAAAAATGGCGGAGGCGGCGGGCGCAGACCTTATCCACTGCGACGTAATGGACGGAAGCTTTGTGGAGCCGATAACTTTCGGCGGGCAAATGGTAAAAAATATACGTCCGCTTACGAAACTTCCGCTGGACTGTCACCTTATGATTGAGCATCCGAAAACGCAGATAAAATTTTTCGCCGAAGCGGGCGCGGACATCATAACCGTACACTATAAGGCTTGCCGAAAGATTTCAGAGACCTATCTTAAAGAGACGCTGGAACTTATAAAAAGTTTCGGCGTGAAGTGCGGCGCGGTAGTGAATCCCGATGTGCCCGTGGAGAACATTTTCGGCGTGTTCCCTCTGTGCGATATGGTGCTTTTGATGAGCGTTTATCCCGGTTACGGCGGACAGAAATTCATTCCCGAAACGCTTGAAAAAGTAAAAAGGGCGCGCGCCTACGCCGTAAAATGCGGCAGACCGGAGATGGATATAGAAATCGACGGCGGCGTAACGGAGGAAAACGCGCCGCTTATACGCGCTGCGGGCGCGAACGTGCTGGTTGCGGGCTCGGCGGTATTCCGTTCGGACAATCCCGCAAAAACCATAGAGGCGTTGAAAGGATGAGGGGCATACTTTTATTGAACGGCGACCCTTATACGGGCGAAATATCTGACGGCGGCGCTTTGGTCTATTGCTGTGACGGCGCTTACAAATGGGCGCGCGGCAGGGTGCGTATCGATAAAAACATAGGTGATTTCGACAGCCTCGACGTATTGCCCGAGCCTCCGCCCGAGGAAATTTATCCTTCCGAAAAGGACTATACGGACGGCGAAATTGCACTTGGAAAGCTAATAAGCGCGGGCGCGGACGAAATAGAAATTTACGGCGGCGGCGGGGGCAGGGAGGACCATTTCCTCGGCAACTTACAGCTTTTGTATTCGGCGTACAGCCGCGGCGTTAAATGCACGATGATAACGGACAGGTCTTTTATTTTCCCCGCAAGCGGAAAAATCTTACTCGGCAAATACTTCGGCAAAACCCTGTCGGTGTTACCTTTCGGCGGCGAGTTGCGTATAATGGACTATATGGGATTGAAATATCCGTATCCGCCCGCCCTGCATTACGGCGAGTGCCGCGGAATTTCCAACATCGTGCAAAGCGAGAATGCATTTCTTGAAACGGACGGCGTTGCCCTTATAATAGTCAATAAGGGGGAAGTATGACGATAATCTGCATCAGACCGCCCAAGCCCGTGCGCAAAATTTTAAAGCTCGTCTGCCGCAAATGAGGGTAGATATTCATTGCGATTCGCTTACGGCTGCGCCGGATTTCGGCGGACAGCTGAACTTGAAAAATCTCCGGAAGGAACGCGCTTTTCAGTGCTTTGCAGCATTTACGGAAGATGAAAACGCCGCGGCTTATGCCGCGGCTGTACGTTTATTTAAAAGCGTGTTTACTCCCGAAAAAGGCTTTATGCCCGTAAGGCGTTTTGCCGACGTTATCTATGCGCAAAAAAAGGGGCTTGCCTGTTGCGCGCTGACCTGCGAAAATATCGGGTTTACGGGCGGCAAGTACGAAAATATCCGCCGTTTGAAAGAGGACGGGGTAATAATGGCTTCCCTTGTGTGGAATAAGGAAAATTCGCTTGCATACCCAAACGTGCGCGCGGACGGCGAAATGGAAAGACGCGGTTTGAAAAAAGAGGGCGCGTCAGCCCTTAATGCGCTGGACGAGCTGAAAATAATCGCGGACATATCGCATCTTTCGGACGGCGGCGCGGCTCAGATTTTGCGCAGCAGAAAGATACCCGTAGTAGCCAGCCATTCGGATTGCAGGTCGGTTTTAAAAAACGCTCGGAATCTTACGGATTTGCAGCTGAAAAGAATTGCCGACTGCGGGGGCGTTGTCGGCGTGAATTTTTACGGAAAATTTTTGGGCGGCGACGGCGGAAAAGCCGCCGTCGCCGCCCACTTGAAACATATATTAAAAGTAGCGGGAGAGGATACGCCCGCTTTCGGAAGCGATTGGGACGGCACGCCCCGCGGCGGCGTAAAAATAACTCCTGACGATATGCCCGCGCTTGCGGAATATCTGAAATCGGAAGGTTTTTCTTCTGCCTTGCTCGAAAAAATTTTTTATAAGAATTTTCTCAGGGTTTTCAAAGAGGTATGCGGCTGACTTTTCCGCTTGCAATTTGACTGAGGGTATGCTAAAATTTACTTATGAAAAAATTTGCCGCTTTGGTTACGGCGTTTGCCGCCGCGTTTTTATGCCTGCCTTTCTTTTCGGGCTGTTCCGCGGGGATAGGCTATACTCTCGAAAGTGCTGAGGACGGTTCGCGTTACTACGTGGCACGCGCTTCGGGCTATACAAGTTTTATGTCGGGCGAGCTTGAAATTCCCGCGGAATACGGCGAGGGAGAGGAGAAATTCCCCGTAAAAGCCATAGCCGCGCAGGGTTTTTCGGGTACGAAGCTTAAAAAAATCACAATACCCGCCTCGGTGGAGACAATAGGCGTCGCCGCTTTCTCCTATAACAATTTGCTTGAAGAAGTTACCTTTGCCGAAGGCAGTAAAATAAAGGAGATAGGCTGGGGCGCTTTCGGCTACTGCCGCTCGCTGGCGGCGGTAAACATTCCCGAAACGGTTGAAACGGTTGACGGAATGGCGTTCGCCTATTGCGAATCGCTTGAAACTTTGGATTTGCCGGACGGGCTGAAAAATATAAATTTCCGCGCGTTTGAGGGCTGTTCCGCGCTTGAAGAGATAATTTTGCCGCAAAACCTTCTCCAAATCGGCGCGTATGCCTTTTATAATTGCACTTCGCTCGGCGGAATAGTTCTGCCCGACAGCCTTATGGACGAAGTCTCGGAGAACGGTGAAATTTCGCCTGCGGTGGGCTTCGCCGCGTTCCATACCTGCACTTCGCTGAAATACGCGGCGGTGGGCGCGGGAATCGTCTCCATAGAGGAGGGCGTTTTCGGCTATTGTACGTCGCTGGATAGGGTGTATCTTCCCGCCGGGCTGAAAAGGATAAAGGGCGCGCTGTTTTCAAACGATGGCGCTTTCGTTTGCGGGCACGCTTTCCATAACGACGGCGCGCTTGCGGAAGTGCATTTTGCGGGCGGCGAAGAGGAATGGGCGGCGGTTGAAATCGACGACGTTCCCTATTCGGGCGGAAGCACGGAATTTAACAACGGCGCGCTTAAAAGGGCGCGTAAAATTTTCAATTCGGCTTTTGCCGATAAACCGTAATTTGCAATTTGTATTGAAAAAGATAAAGTAAAGCGGCGCGGAATATCCGCGCCGCTTTACAATCCCAAAAAAATATTAACTTAGGAGACCTTATATTATGAACTAGGCTCTTTCTACTGTTTTTAAGCACCTGGTGCAGACGTAACCCGTAACGGTTTTTCCGCCTACCACGTAAGAAACTTTCTGGACGTTTGCCTTAAAGGTTCTTCTCGTCCTTCTTTTGGAGTGGCTTACGTTGTTTCCCGATGTCTGACCCTTTCCGCATACTTCGCAAACTCGCGACATATTATTATACCTCCGTGGGTTAAATTCGTTAAAAATAAAGCCGTTTTTTCACGACCTATATAAATATAACATGCAATTTAAAAAAAATCAATCAAAAAACAACTCAAAGTTTTATTTTTTTGTATGTTTTACAAAATAATTAAAAGCAAAATTAAACGAAATAGATTAAATTGTCGGGAAACACTTGCAAATTGAATTGAAATGGTATAAAATAGCAACAGGACAGGAGTTATTATGTCAGTCACCACAAGCAACGCATACGGCAAAATATCCATATCCGATTCCGCCATCGCAAAGGTGGCTAAAAGCGCTACGCTTGAATGTTACGGGATAGTGGATACCGTTTCGAGAAAACTCACCGATTCGCTGTCCGAGTTTTTGAAAAAGCGTACCGACGGCAAAGGCGTCAAGGTCGTTTCAAGCGGGGACAGGATTTATATAGACATCAACGTCATTATAAAATACGGCGTGTCGATAAACGCCGTAGCCGAATCGCTTAAAGAAAGCGTCAAATACAAAGTAGAACGCTTTACGGGTATGATAGTAGATACGGTCAACGTAAATATCATAGGCGTAAAGCTGTAACGTTTATTCGCGCAGTTCGTCCGAATTGCGCGAGTTTGCTGTGCGCGCGGAAAGGCAATATATAAATTATATCGCGGCCGCGGCGCTTAAAAAAATCCGAGGATTACTATGCAAAAAACAGTAAACAGCACCGAATTCCGCAAAATGGTGGCATCCGGTGCCAGAATGCTTGAAATAAACAGGGCTAAGGTAGATGCCCTTAACGTTTTCCCGGTGCCCGACGGAGATACGGGCACAAATATGTCCCTCACCCTTCAATCGGCGGTAAAGGAGATGAACAACTGCACTTCCAACCGTTTCGAGGAGATTTGCAACGCCGTTTCAAGGGGCGCGTTGAAGGGCGCAAGGGGCAATTCGGGCGTAATTTCTTCGCAGATTTTCAAGGGTATTTGCGAAGTCTTGAAAGAATCCAAAGACGGCTTCGATACCAAAACTTTTGCAAAAGCGTTGGAAGCGGGCACGAAAGTCGCGTACGGCGCAGTTTCCATTCCCAAGGAAGGCACGATTTTAACCGTTATAAGGCTTATGAGCGAATCCGCCGGCAAGCTTGCGGGCAAGCATAAGGATTTCGTTGAATTTCTTACGGCTCTTATTGAAGTCGGAGACGAGGCGCTTGCCAAAACTCCCGAACTTTTGCCCGTTCTCAAAAAAGCGGGCGTAGTAGATTCGGGCGGCGTGGGGCTGATGACGATAATGCGCGGTTTTCTCGCGGCTATTTCGGGCGACGAGTCCGAACTCGGCGAAATTCCCACCGAAGCCTCCGCCGAACCCAAGAGCGACGAGGACGTGTTCGGGGATAATTCCGACATAATCAACCTCGATTTGGGCGACATAGAATTTGCCTATTGCACGGAATTTTTCGTAATAAATCTCAAACAGAGCACGACTCTCGCCGATATCGACAGGCTTAAAGAAAAGCTAATGCAGATAGGCGACAGTGTAATATGCATAGGCGATTTGGAACTTATCAAAGTCCACGTGCATACCAACACGCCCGGCATCGCGCTTACTTATGCGCTGGAACTCGGGGAGCTGGACAGAATAAAGATAGAAAATATGCTTGAAGAAAACCGCGCGTTGAAAGCCAAGCTGGAAGCCGAAAGAAAGGAAATGGGCATGCTTGCAATTTGTGCGGGTACGGGGCTTGAAGAAATTTTCAAGGACCTTATGTGCGACAGGGTAATGGAAGGCGGTCAGACGATGAATCCCTCCGCGCAGGATATAGCGGACGCGGTCCAGAAGATAAACGCTTCCAACGTGTTCGTATTCCCCAACAATTCCAACGTAATTCTCGCGGCGGAACAGGCAAAGGCGCTTGTAAACAACCGCACGATACACGTAATTCCCACCAAAAACGTACCTCAGGGTTTTGCGGCGGCGCTGGCTTTCAACCCCGAGTGTTCCGTTCCCGAAAATAAGACGAATATGACCCACGCAATCGACAACGTGGCGTCGGGGCAGGTGACATACGCCGTGCGCGATACCACTATGAACGGCTTCAAGCTGAAAGAGGGCGACATAATCGGGCTTGACAACAAGCGGATTTTAGCCAAGGGCGACAACATAGAGGATACAACGTTGAAGCTTATCAAGTCGCTTAAAAACGAGGAGCACGAAATGATAACGCTGTACTACGGCGAGGGCGTTACCGAAGAGGACGCGCAAAAACTCGCGACGAGAGTAGGCGAGGAATATCCCGAATGTGACGTGGATTTCCATTTCGGCGGACAGCCCGTTTACTACTATATGGTTTCTCTTGAATAATAAAAAAGCCTCAAAAAGCCGTGTGAGCGCGCTTTTTGAGGCTTTTTATATGGTTTTGACGGATTTATGGATATCAAGGAACTGAAATTCGTTTCGGAAAAACGCGAAAAGGACTTCAACAAACTGAATATATATACGGCGGAAGAACTTATAAGGCTGTTCCCGCGGGATTATCTCGATTTAACGCACGTAACCCTTTTGAGGGAAGCCTACCACAATGACGTTATTTTAACATTGTGCGAAGTGCTTAACGTGGAGGTCAACCGCTATTCCAAACGCCCCTACGTAAAGGCTCTATGCCAGCAGCAGGGGCAGATGTTTACGGCGATATGGTTCAACCAGCCTTATGTCGTCCAAAAGCTTACCGTGGGCGAATATCTTTTTTATGGAAGAGTACAAAATAAATACGGTATGGGCTGCCAAATGGTCAACCCGTCCTTTGAAAAAGCTGAAAAATCCACGCGCTTGCAGGGCATAATTCCCGTCTATCCGCTTGCCGGTTCGCTTACGCAGGGCGTTGTCCGCGCCGCCGTAAGACAGGCGCTCGGCAAGGTGCGCTGCGTTTCGTATATCCCGGCGCAATTACAGCAAAAATACGGGCTCACCCCGCTTGACGAGGCGTATTTTAAACTCCATTCGCCCGCGGCGCAGAGCGACATTAGCAGGGCTTCCAACCGCATTGCGCTGGAAGAATATTTTTTGCTTATCTCCGCTTTCAAGGTCATAAAAGGGGGTCGGGACGACGCGCGTCTGAACGCCTATTCCGTCACCCGCGCAGATTTAGCGGAATTTGTGTCCCGCTTTCCCTTCGAATTTACAGAAGGACAAAAGGGCGCGGTAGAAGAAATTTTCAAAAACATTCATTCCCCCCATAAAATGAACAGGCTTTTGCAGGGCGACGTGGGCAGCGGCAAAACAGCGGTCGCGCTTTCGGGCATTTTTATGGCGGT
Source organism: uncultured Clostridia bacterium (assembly GCA_947589385.1). GTDB lineage: Bacteria > Bacillota > Clostridia > Christensenellales > Borkfalkiaceae > Coproplasma. The sequence continues at coordinate 112,048 of CANPZW010000004.1, forward strand.
GAAGTCGGGTTATCAGGCGGCTATGCTCGCCCCCACGGAAGTCCTCGCCCGCCAGAACGCCGCGCTTTTGGAAAGATATTTTCCCGAATACGCCGTGCGCACACTCACGGGCTCGACATCCGCACCCGAAAAGCGCGAAATCAAAAAAGGGCTTGCAAACGGAGAAATAGATATCGTCTGCGGCACTCACGCCGTGATTCAGGACGACGTGGCTTTCAAACGGCTTGCCTTCGTCGTCTGCGACGAACAGCACCGCTTCGGCGTGGCGCAGCGTTCCACTCTGTCCGAAAAAGGCGACGGCTGCGACGTTCTGGTTATGTCGGCTACGCCCATTCCCCGCACGCTTTCGCTTATATTCTACGGCGACCTCGACGTCACCACGATAAAGGACAAGCCCCGTTCACGGCAGGAAATTTCCACTTCAATTATCCCCGAAAGAAAATACCCCGATATGTATAAATATGTCGCGGAACAGGCGAAGCAGGGATTTCAGACATATTTTGTCTGCCCGAAAATCGAGGGCGATGACGAGGGCACCGTTATGTCGGTCACCGAGCTTTTCGAGGAACTGAAAGCGAAAATGCCCACGGTGCGGATAGCCCTTTTGCACGGCAAAATGCGCGACAAGCAGAAAAACGAAGTCATGTCGGCTTTCAAGGCAAAGGAGTACGACTGCCTTGTTTCGACCACCGTAATAGAGGTGGGTGTTGACGTGCCCGACGCTACGACTATGATAATTTACAACGCAGAACGTTTCGGGCTTTCCCAGCTTCACCAACTACGCGGCAGAGTGGGCAGGGGAGATAAAAAAAGCTACTGTTTTTTGCTTATGGGCACGGATTCTGAGGAAGCGCGCGCCCGCCTGAACGTAATAAAGAACAGTACGGACGGCTTCGCAATAGCGGAGGCGGATTTGAAAATCCGCGGCGGCGGGGATTTTATGGGCACGCGCCAAAGCGGCAGAATACTTTCCGAAATAAAAAATCTGAAATTCCCCGTGGAAACGATTTTTACGGCAAAGGCTCTGTCCGACGAAGCTTTTTCGGGCAAATTCGATATAAAACTTCTTTCGCGTATCGCCGCGGAAAAATACGAAAGCTTAAAAGACGTAATTTTAAACTGATTAAACGCCCTGTCGCGTTAAATAAAGTAAAGGGAGGCGCCGAACAACGTTCGGCGCCTCCCCTTTTTATACTTTCTCTTATTATATAATAATATGGTATATATTCCGATAAATTTACGGGTTCATATCGCCTTTGCGTATGCGCGGCTATGCGTTTGCCCTGCGCAGGTCGTCGATTACAACCTTGATATGCTCCCTCTGCGCGTCGGTCAGCCCGTCGGCGGAAATCAAATTCCTGTCGGGCATATCCAAAAGGCAGTCGGTCGAAACATCAAAAAACTTCGCTATCTTTATCAACATTTCAATCGAGGGCATAATATTGCCGTTTTCCCAATTCGAAATGCACTGCTTGGAAACGAGCAGTCCCCTGGCAAGTTCTACTTGGCTCATAGACCTAAGTAAACGCAATTTTTTGATGTTTTCACTAAGCATAAAACTGCCCTCCCAAAAAAATTTTTGACTTTTAGTCAAATTTTACAATACTATTGTAAAAAATCACTTGACAATACTAAAATACTTTGGTATATTTATTATGGACTTAGGGTTGAGGCGGTGGAACGCAAAACCCCTGTTGCGAAGCAGCGTTTATCCCTTTATACGAGGGTAGAACCGTGCCGTCATACCGAGGGCGAAGCCCGAGAGTATCCCCTTGTGCATACTGCAAAAAACATTGGGATTCACTCGCCGCAAAGCGGCTCGGAATGACAGAAAGGGACGGCTCGGAATGACAGAAAGGGACGGCTCGGAATGACAGAAGGGAATGGCTCGGAATGACCCATAGAAAGGACAGCCGAAACGGAAAAATAAACTGCCGCGAAGTGCCTTACTTCGATGAAGTATTTTAAAAGGAATGATTAACTTATAATGAAGAAGCGCGTTTTAAACGTCATCTTATATATAGCCATTGCTTCCCTGCTTGTCCTGGATATTTTCATAGGCGTAAGCCTTATGGGAATGAAGGAAACAGGTTCGCGCACAGGCGGCGTTATTCTCGACCCGAGCGCGGAGGACGAACGTCCGGGGCAAAGCGGAACTTCGCATAGAGTAACGGTTTCGGGATTTTCCGCGCTTAATATTCCCGCCGATTTGGATACGGTCGCAATCGACCTTTATAATCCCTCGGAGAACAGCGGACTTTATTATATGACATTCGAGCTTCGTCTTCCCGACGAAAGCGAACGCGGGTACGAGGTGCTGTTCCTAACAAAGTATGTCGCCCCCGGCAAACATATATACCAGGTAACGCTTTCGCACAGTCTGTCCGCGGGGGAATACACGGCGCAACTGCTTGTACAGCCCTACCGCATGAGCGATTTAACGCCCACCAACAACGTAAGCGCAGTTGTGCGTATTACGGTAAAATAGTTGATTACGGGTCAGCCCGTTTTCATAAAAAATATCTTTTAAAGGAGGGGGTTTTATGAAAACCTCAGTAAAATCTAAAAAACAAATAGCACTTTTAAGCGCCGGCGCTTTGCTTTCCTTAGGCATAGCTGCTACTGCGGGCGGTTTAACAGCTTCCGCGGCAACTCAAAGTTTAAGTAGGAACGAGGGCCGTGATGTTCAGCAAGCAGTAACTATAAGTGGGGAAGTAGAATCAAAGTGGACAGCCACGGTTGACGATGAAGTAACGCTTACTGGCGGTAAGGGTACAATAACATTTACATTTAGCAATGTTGTACTTGAAAATGGCAGATCGCTTAGTGTTAAGGCTGCCAGCACAAATGGTTGGAAACTTAAAAACGGTGAGGAAGAAATTTCTTACGATGTTAAGAAAGGCGAAACTTCAATAACATCAGGAGACGGCACTGTTTTATCGAACATTAATGGTAAGTCGGATGAGCTTTCCGCTGAGCTTAGTATTGAGGCTACTGGTGTGGAAAGCGCAAAAGTTGCGGGTTCATATACGGATACTTTAACTTTTACGGTTACCGAGTCTTAATTTACGACGTTTTCAATACTTTATCTAACTAATAACGAGGTAAAAAAGTATGTTTTGTTTGAACGCGATAGAATTTTTCGGAAAACAACTTGGCATACCCTTTAAAACTTTGGCTATTTCGCTTTTTACCGTACATATCATCTTGTTTATAGGCGTTTTGGTCTGCCTTTTCCTGCTTTGTAAAATCGGTAAAGCGGAGTCCGAAAAACCGACGCGCTCATTCTTTGACCCGCCTGCGGACAAACGTGAAAGCGTTTGCGCTGATTCCGCAAACACGGGCAAAGAAAAACCCAAAACATAATATTCCAAAACGTGCACAGGCTTCATTGCCTGTGCACGTATATTTTATAGTCGTTTAACTTTTAAATCGCATTTTAGTGCTTTTTGCCTATTTCCTGTCTTTTTAATCCTTTTCGGTCATTCCGAGCCGTTACCCTCTGTCATTCCGAGCCGTTCCCTTCTGTCATTCCGAGCCGTTCCCTTCTGTCATTCCGAGCCGTTCCCTTCTGTCATTCCGAGCCGCATAAGCGGCGAGTGAATCCCCTTATTTTTCCTGCTATAATAATGGGATACTCTCGGGCTTCGCCCTCGGTATGACGGTAAAGGGACGCGCCACGGCTTCGCCCTCGGTATGACGGCAATACCGATTATTCAAATACGTACATTCCGAAAAGAGCCAAACCGTCCGCGCGACGGTATTCCATTCCGCAGATTTTGCACAGCTTTTTAACGTCTATGCAGTATGCCGACATGCAGGAATAGGCTTTATCGGGGAATTTGCACAAAAGTCCTTTTTGGCGCATGCAGGGCGTACACAGCGTGCAATTCCCCGCGCCGACGGCAAAGCCGTTAAATCCGTTCCGCCGCATAAAGTTTTCAAGCTCCGCCATGCAAACGCGGTGCTTTTCCTTTGCGCGGGAAAATTCGGATTGGGTATATCCCGCCAGCTCGGTCACCGACTGCACTACGATAGCCCTGTCTTTTTTAAGCAGTTTTTCGGTCATTTTTTCAAAGCTTCCGCAGTCGGGCGGGCAGGAATAATTTGCGTTGTACTGTCCGCATAAATTTTCCCCGCAATAGCGGCGGAACGCAGAATCTACGGGTATGTCTTTCGTTTTTATCAATTCAGCCGCGCAAAATCCCGCGTTTAAAGCGGCGGCGATAATCGTTTTATCTGTCATAATAATGCCATTATACTCCATTTTTCCGCTTATGTCATTAAAATGCGCAGGCTACCTTTATAAACCCGTATTGACTTTTGAATTTCCGTGTGCTACAATTTTCAGGTAAATCGGCGGAGGGATAGGACTTTAATGATAAATACCGACGCGCTGTTCAGCGACGAAACCGAACTTTTCAAAACTCCGTACCAGCCTTGTGCGGGCGAGCGGGTAACTCTGCGGATACGCACGCTTGGAAACGACGCTTTAAAAGTATTTGCCGTCATAAACGGCTTGAAGCGGCGTATGAAGAAAATCCCGCGGCAATCCCGCGAAGAAGATTCCGTGCGGGGCGATATTTTCGACCTTTACGAATATTCCTTTAAATGCACGGAAAAGCGGGTACGGTATTATTTTATTATATCGGACGAGGACGACGCGGTATATTTTAACCGTATAGGCTGGGCGAAAAGCGAGCAGAGGGAATACGATTTTTCTTTCGTCCCGGGGTTTTCCGTGCCCGAATGGGCGAGGGGGGCGGTTTTTTATCAGATTTTCCCCGACCGCTTTTGCAACGGCGAACCTAAAAACGACGTCTGCGACGCCGAATACTATTATACGGGCGGGCACGTAAGGCATGTAGCGGATTGGGATAAATTTCCCGAACAGCTGGACGTCGGATGTTTTTACGGCGGCGATTTGCAGGGCGTGCGGCAAAAACTTGACTATTTGCAAAATCTTGGCGTGGAGGCAATCTATTTCAACCCGCTGTTCGTTTCGCCTTCGAACCACAAGTACGACGTTCAGGATTACGATTATATAGACCCCCACCTCGCGGTGATAGAAGAGGACGTCGAACACAAAATGCAGTATTGGGAAAAGCACAACGGCTTTGCCCCGAAGTATATAAAACGCACGTTAAGCAAGGTAAATCTCGAAAAGAGCAACGCGTATTTCTGCGGCCTTGCGGAAGAAATTCACCGCCGCGGCATGAAAGTTATAATAGACGGCGTTTTCAACCATTGCGGTTCCTTCGGCAAATGGATGGACAGGGAGGGGATTTACCTCAATAAAGACGGATATGAAAAGGGGGCGTACCAGTCGGTAAAAAGCCCTTACCGCGGTTATTTTAAATTCGACGACCCCGACGAGGCGCACAGCGGGTATGAAGAGTGGTGGAAAAATCCCACATTGCCAAAGCTCAACTACGAAAACAGTAAAGAGCTTGAAAATTATATGATTTCCGTGGGAAAAAAGTGGACGTGCGCGCCTTTCAACGCAGACGGGTGGCGGCTTGACGTCGCAGCCGATTTAGGTCACAGCGAAAAATACAACCATAAGTTTTGGAAAAAATTCCGCGAGGGCGTGCGCGCCGCCAATCCCCAAGCTTTCGTTTTTGCCGAGCACTACGGTTCTCCCGCGCGCTGGCTGGACGGGGGAGAATGGGATTCGGTAATGAATTACGACGCTTTTATGGAGCCCGTAAGCTGGTTTCTTACGGGAATGGAAAAACATTCCCACGCGTTTGACGGCGAAAAGCTGGGCGACGGCAATGCGTTTTTCGATACGATATTCAAAAAAATGGCGGCGTTCCAGCGCCCCGCGCTGGATTCGGCTTTAAACCAGCTTTCCAATCACGACCATTCCCGCTTTTTGACACGCACAAACCGCACTGTTGGCACGACGGGCACGAAAGGTCCGCAGGCGGCGGGCGAAAACGTGGATAAACGCGTTATGGAACTTGCCGTTTTGATTCAAATGACCTGGCCGGGCTCGCCGGGAGTTTATTATGCGGATGAAGCGGGACAGGTTGGCTGGACCGACCCGGACAGCCGCCGTACTTATCCGTGGGGCAGGGAAGATAAGGGGCTGATAGAATTCCACAGGCAGGCGATAAAACTAAGAAAGATTATAAAATGCCTGAAAACGGGCAGTATAATGCGTTTGGCGGCGGGTGCGGGATATATAATTTACGGCAGGTTCGACGGCGACGAATGTTGCGCCGTAGCCGTGAATTGTTCGGACCGCGCAATGGATTTGAACGCGCCCGTCTGGCGTTTGGGCGTGCCCCGCAACGGCGCGAAGATGACAAGAAAATTCTTCTGCGCCGAAATGTCTTTGGACCTTAAAGAGGAATACGCCGACGTTGTCAACGGGAGAATGTTTATAAATTTGCCCGCTTGCAGCGGTTGCGTCTTTTATTTCCGCTTTCCAAAAGAATAAATAAGACAATCCAAAAACGCAATACATATCGCGTTTTTTCTGAAAATCGGAGGGTGTATGCAGAAATTTTTCGGAGAGTTGGACAGGTATTTGTTCCACCGCGGCACTCATTACGAACTTTATAACAAAATGGGCGCCCACCTTACGGAAGCAGGGGGAGTAAAGGGCGTGCAGTTCGTGCTTTGGGCGCCGAACGCACGGGCGGTAAGCGTGGTTCGCGACGGCAACGGCTGGAATCCCGAAGCCGATAAAATGGTTAAAACCGACGATTCGGTATGGGAGCTGTTCATTCCCGGAATAGGCGAAGGCGAAAAGTACAAATATTTCGTCACCCGCGAGGACGGCAGTACGGTCTATAAAATCGACCCGTACGCTTTCGGTTCGGAACTGCGCCCCAAAAACGCTTCCATAGTTTTCGATACCGATAAATACGAATGGGGCGACGGCGAATGGCGCAAGGCGAAGCACGGTGAAAATTTTCTCGAAAAGCCCATGGCGGTGTATGAAGTGCACCTCGGAAGCTGGAAAAAAGATTTGTCGAAGTGGGACGAGGACCAATATTTCGACTATCGCACGCTTGCGCGCGAACTTGCCGAATACGTGCAATATATGGGCTATACGCACGTGGAGCTTATGGGGATATGCGAATATCCCTTCGAGCCGTCATGGGGATACCAGGTCACGGGCTATTTTTCGCCTACGGCGCGCTACGGTTCTCCCCGCGATTTCCAATATTTCGTCGATTATATGCACAAAAACGGCATAGGAGTAATTTTAGACTGGGTGCCCGCGCACTTTCCGAAAGACGATTTCGGGCTTGCCCGATTCGACGGCACGCCGCTGTACGAATATTCCGACCCGTTGCGCGCTGAATACCCCGAATGGGGCACTATGGCTTTCGATTTGGGCAAGAAAGAAGTGTCCAACTTCCTTATAGCCTCGGCGTTTTTCTGGGTGGAAAAATATCATATCGACGCTCTGCGGGCGGACGCGGTCGCGGCTATGCTCTACAACAGCTTCGGCAGGGAGCAATGGAGACCGAATATGTACGGCGGCAACGAAAATTTGGAAAGTTTCGAGTTTTTCCGCCACCTTAACAGCGTTCTCAGGCAGCGTACCGACGCGTTCATAATCGCAGAGGACAGTTCCATTTTGGAGGGGATGACGAAGCCCGCCCAAAATGGAGGCTTCGGTTTCGGCTTGAAGTGGAACATGGGCTGGATGAACGATACGCTGACATATATAAAGAAAGACCCAATCTTCCGCCCTTATCACCACTGGCTGATGACGCATACCTTTGAATATATCTTCAACGAAAACTATATGCTTGTGCTATCTCACGACGAAGTTGTCTATGGCAAGGGCAGTATGTACAACAAATTCCCCGGCAACAAAATGGACAAGCTGGGCAGTCTTAAAGCCCTTTATACCATGATGATAGGGCACCCGGGCAAGAAACTGCTTTTTATGGGGCAGGATTTCGCGCAGATAAACGAATGGAATTTCCGTACGGGGCTTGATTGGTATCTGGCGGACGACGAAGGTCACCGCGACGTTATGAACTGTTTCCGCGCCCTGTTGCGCCTCTACCGCGAACGTCCCGTTCTGCACAACGACTGCGGAGGTCCTAAGACCTTCGAATGGGTAAACAGCGGCGACTATATGCGCAATATTTTTTCTTTTATAAGGCGCAACCCGTGGAATTACAATAACGCCCTTATCTTCGTGATAAATTTCGCCCCCGTTGAACGGTGGGAAATGGGCGTGGGCGCGCCCCTTGCGGGTAAGTATAAGCGTGTTTTTACCACTTATCCCGACGGCAATCCTTTGGAAATAGAGGCGATTAAGGAACTTTGCGACGGCAGGGAATATAAGCTTAAATTCGATTTAAGACCCTTTGAAGGGGCTGTTTTCGAAGTGCCTTATGTGGAGAGTACGCCAGAGGAGTTAAAGCTTGAAAAAAGCGTGCGCCGCTCTATTAAACTTAAATACCGCGCCGCGAAGAACGACGTTTCGCATATTCCGGATTCTCCGAAAGCGTGAAGCAACGGCGGGTATTTGTCAGGCGGTATTTTAAAATTTTATTGAAAATTTTTACGATTTAATCTAAACTTTAATTAACGGTGCTATATGAACATTGAAGAAATGAAAAAATATATAAAGCAGAACGGGATTACTTACGAGCAAGTTGCGGAATCTTCGGGTATTGCTTTAAGTACAATCCGTAAAATTTTTGCGGGAATTTCAAAATATCCCCGTATAGATACTGTGCAGGCGATAGAACGGGCTTTGGGGCTTTCCGGGGACGAAATTTCGAATTTCACTTATGAAGAAAGACAGCTTATCAAAGATTTTCGCACTTTGGACCCGAAAGGTCAAAAGGTCATAAAGGACGCCATATCCGCATTGAAAAAATAACCGTGGCGGCGGGCGGCAAATTGCCGCCCGCCTCAAATATTTTTTAAAATTATATTGACCTTACGTTCGGGATGTAGTATAATTCCCATATAATCGGTAGGGATTGGTTATGGTCAAGGATTTACAGCAAAAAATCATCGAACTGAAAAAACAAAAAGACGTATGTATTCTGGCGCACAGCTATATGTCCGAGGACGTTTGCGAAGTGGCCGATTTTGTGGGCGACAGCTATGCGCTTGCGGTAAAAGCCAAAACTGCGCCCCAAAAGCAGGTTATCATGTGCGGGGTGCGATTTATGGCGGAAACGGTTAAAATGCTTTCCCCGTCAAAGCGCGTAATTCTTTCTAACCCGCAGGCGGGCTGTCCCATGGCGGAGCAGATGGACAGGGAAGTCATTGCCGAAGTCAAAAAAATGTATCCCGACTATGCGGTTGTGGCGTACATAAACACTACGGCGGAATTAAAGACGATTGCAGATTACTGCGTAACATCTTCAAGCGCCGTAAAAATCTGCCGCGCCATTCCCCAAAAGAATATACTGTTTATTCCCGATATAAATCTGGGCTCTTACGTTAAAAAGCAAATACCCGAAAAAAATTTCAAACTTCTTTCGGGCGGCTGCCCCACCCACGCGAAAATAGAGCGTTCGGATGTTCTTGAAGCAAAAAAACTTCATCCGTCCGCATTGCTTTTGGTACATCCCGAGTGCCGCCCCGAGGTCACGGAACTTGCCGACTTTGTGGGCTCTACTTCGGGTATTATGGATTTTGCCTTAAATTCGGATAAAAACGAATTTATAATCGGTACGGAAAATTCTATCGTGCAGCACCTTCAATTCAAAAAGCCCGATAAAAAGTTTTATCCGCTTTCCAAAAACCTGATTTGTCCTAACATGAAACTTACGACCCTGCCCGATGTCTTTGCCTGCCTTACGGGCGAGGGCGGGGAAGAGATTTTCATGGACGAAGATACCCGCGTATCCGCCGTGAAATGCATTGAAAAAATGATAGCTCTCGGCGGCTGAAAAACGGCAGAGCCTATGCCGTATTATAGGTGAGGTTATGATGATTACCACGAAGGGCAGGAACGCCCTTAAAGTTATGATTGATTTGGCGCGGCACGAGGGCGAGGGCTTTATTTCCCTTGCGGACATCGCGTCCCGCCAGAACGAAAGTCTTAAATATCTCGAAGCGTCGGCAAAACAGCTTTCTTCTTCGGGGTTGGTCGTTTCGGCGCGCGGTAAAAGCGGCGGCTATAAACTTTCGCGCCCCGCCGAAGATTACACCGCCGCGGAAATTCTGCTTTCGGGCGAAGGTTCGCTTGCGCCCGTAAGCTGCCTCGAAGAAGGCTCTGCCCCCTGCGAAAATGCGTGCACTTGCGCTACTTTGCCGCTTTTTAAGGAGCTGGACGAGGTTATAATGAATTTTCTAAATTCCAAAACTCTGAAAGACTTAATTTAATTTCAAAATTTATGTAATTCCTATTGACAAAATAGGAATTAAAATTTATAATAAATTCATACTTATTGGATAGGAATTAAAATTGAAAAAGATAATTTACGTTGACAACGCGGCGACGACCGCGATGAGCGACAGGGCGGTGGAAGCGATGAGTCGTTACTTTAAAGAAGTTTACGGCAATCCCTCGTCCCTGCACACGGTAGGGCAAACCGCCAAAGAGGCTTTGGACGAAGCCCGCGCAAGCATTGCAAAATGCCTTAATTGCGAACCGAGAGAGATTTATTTTACTTCGGGCGGCAGCGAGGCGGACAACCAGGGAATACGTTCGGCGGCGTTACAGGGCGCGAAGAAGGGTAAAAAGCACATTATATCCACGGCTTTCGAGCATCACGCCGTTCTTCACACTTTGAAAAAACTCGAAAGCGAGGGCTTTGAAGTAACCTATCTCGACGTTCATTCCGACGGACTTGTAACCGCCGAACAGGTTAAAGCCGCCATCCGCCCCGATACGGCGCTTGTTACTGTAATGTACGCCAACAACGAGGTGGGTACAATCCAACCCATAGCCGAAATAGGCAAAGTCTGCCGTGAAGCGGGCGTGACGTTCCATACGGACGCGGTGCAGGCGGTAGGGCATATACCCGTTGACGTAAAAGCGGACAACATAGATATGCTGTCTCTTTCGGGGCATAAATTTCACGGACCTAAGGGCGTTGGCGCGCTGTATTGCAGGCGCGGTCTGCCCCTGTTGACCTTTATAGAGGGCGGCGCACAGGAACGCGGCAAGCGCGCGGGCACGGAAAACCTTGCGGGCGTCGCGGGAATGGCGGCGGCGCTTGGGGAAGCGTGTGAAAATCTCGGTAAAAACGCCCTTTACTTAACACGTCTGCGCGAAAAACTGATTGACGGACTGCTTAAAATTCCCCATTCGCGGCTGAACGGCGATAGGTCGAAAAGGCTTCCCGGCAATGTAAATATGTGTTTTGAGGGTATCGAAGGCGAAAGCCTTCTGCTGCTGCTCGATGCAAAGGGAATATGCGCTTCTTCGGGCTCGGCATGCACTTCGGGTTCTCTGGACCCTTCCCATGTGCTTTTAGCGCTCGGGCTCCCGCACGAGGTGGCGCACGGTTCGTTGCGGCTTTCGCTTTGCGAAACCAATACGGAAGAGGATATAGATTATATTATTTCCGAAGTTCCTAAGGTGGTGGAATATCTCCGCAATATGTCGCCCGTCTGGGAAGAACTTCAAAAAGGAATACGTAAGCATCTGATTTAAGTTTTCGTTAATTATAAGGAGAAAAATTTATGGCACTGTACAGCGAAAAGGTTATGGACCACTTCACTAATCCGCGCAACGTCGGCAAAATAGACGACGCCGACGGCATAGGGGAGGTGGGCAACGCCAAATGCGGCGATATAATGAAAATCTATCTCAAAATAAAGGACGATGTTATTGTTGACGTAAAATTCAACACATTCGGATGCGGCAGCGCGATTGCTTCTTCGTCAATGGCGACGGAAATGATTAAGGGGCAGCCCCTTTCGAAGGCGCTTGAATTGACCAATAAAGCCGTTGCGGAAGCTTTGGACGGTCTGCCCGCACATAAAATGCACTGCTCTGTGCTTGCGGAAGAGGCTATCCGCGCGGCAATCAAGGACTATTACGATAAGCACGGCATCGCCTACGACAAGGCGCAGTTTCCCGACCCCCACGACGAGGAAGAAGAACATGCCGTTAAGGATGACGACTGAAATAAAAAAGGAAAAGGTCAAGTGAAGTGAACCCCGTTTAGTTCACAAGAGAAAAAGGGCTAACGAGGAGAGTTACATGTACCTCTCCTCGTTTTCAATCTTTTTGTATTATAAAATTCAATCCAATCTTCTACAATCGCTATGTATTCT
>CANPZW010000005.1 GCA_947589385.1 uncultured Clostridia bacterium
TTGAAAACGAGGAGAGGTACATGTACCTCTCCTCGTTAGCCCTTTTTCTCTTGTGAACTAAACGGGGTTCACTTCATAAAAACCGTACCCTTTTTGCGTATTTAAATTGTTTTGCTTATAGCGAGCTTTTTTTGCCGTCGGTTTTGTCGTCGGCGGTTATCTCAACCACAGGCATTTCAACCGACCTGTTCAAAGCCGTAAGCTGGGTTGATTCGCTTACTTTCTCAATCTTGATAAAGAAGTATCCGTTATCGGGGCAGTCAATACTAATTTTTTTGCTTGTTATAAGAATGAAATCCTTATTTATAATGTCTTCGCCGTTTTCATCGTGTACAACAGCATTATCGCTGCCATAGACGGTAATTTTATAAGTGCCTTTATCGACGTCAGCAAGTAAGGAAAGATTAAAATAAATGGGATGATTATAAGCCGTATGGTCGATTGACACGAGCTTTACGCCTGCGCCAGAGACTGCTACGGGGCGTTCTTCCGTGCCGCTTTCAAAAATTTTATCATTAACGATATTTGTACTCCAACAAATAGTATTTTTAGCTGATGACCAAACTCTAATTATCGGTTTCTTTTCAGTGCTTACTCCGTTTAAACAGAATACAAATCCTTCGAGAGAGTTCAAGTGCATATAATAGCAGTCGTCAATTTTTGTTACGCCATCGTGGGTAATTTCAAGCGAAGTTTCTTTTATTATCGCCATAAATCCGTAGTAGCCTTCGGTTTGGGGTTTATAAACGAAGTACGTCTTGCCGCTTGAATTTAATGTGCCCTCGAATTCGTCTCTGTTGTTTAAATTTTCGATTTCGTAAGGCGCGTTTTCAGTACCGTCCGCAACAGGACCGTAGTAGCTGCAAGCCGCAACCCAATAAAATTCGCCGTAGGAGGAGGAGAAGCTTCTGCAATAGTTCTTCAAAACCTGCAATAACAGGTCGTTTACGCGGTAAAGCCCGTCGCTGTTAGCCTTGGCTGCGTAGCCTTTTACTACATTCGTATAATCGGTGCGAACGTGTACGCCCGAGTTTGTAGCTTCGTCGAATCTGTCTTCGGTATAAATAAATACTGAACCTGTCGAAGGCTGACTGGGGTCGCTGTCGGGTCCGGGATTTTCTATGGGATAAGCTGCAAGATATTCCATAGAGTTGGAATTTACGCGAGTGGCTTTTTTAAGCTGTACGTAAATTACAGGGCCGTTAGCGTCGTTTAAGTGATAGTAATTGTCGCTTCCCTTGACTACTTTCGCGTCGAGCGGAACGTCCTTTACGCTGCCTTCCTGGTCGGTTTCTTGCGAGGCGTTGGGAGGGCAGTTGACTTCATTGTATTCGTCCGTCCATTGGGCAACGTCGCCTATTCTTTCGACCGTAATGGTAACTTCGCAGCTTATGTCGGAAATATAGGACAGGCAGAACACTGCGCTTGCCTGGTCGGTATTGACCTCGATTTCCACAAAATTGCCGCCGCTGAACTTGGATTTGTAATCGTCAAGCCAGGTTTCATAGCCCATAGCGCCTGCGCCCGCCGATTTCGAATATCTTTCATATTCCGCACGGAGAACGTTGTTATCGTTAGGTGCAGAGCCCGAACGTTGGATTATAAGCGTGTCGGAAGGAGAATTGTCCTCATTAAATGAGAAGTAAGTTCCGCCGAAGAAATTGTAATATTTCAAATCCACGTTCGCGCTCGACCTGTTTGCTTTCCAGCTTAATCTGTACCTGCCGGAAGCCGCCTTATTCATAAGCGCGTTATATTCGTCAACGTCATTATCGCCTGCCGGTCTATTAGTGCGGGGTGCAAACGTGAAATAGTTATATATGTTTTTGGTAACTTTCTTCACATAGGGCGTATATTCTTCCTTAATATCGTCGGGTTTGGATAAATCGGGAATGTAACGCGTGTATTGAAGGTCGCTTGAAGGGTCATATAAATTGTCCCAGCTGTTGCTCAGCAAGAATTTTGCGTCGGCGGTAAAATTGCCGTCCTCGCCTTTGGTGAAATCCACGGAAGTGTTTTTCATTCCGTAAGCGCCCTCACCGAAGTCTATGTCATAACCTGCGGGGATAGCGCTAACGCCTTCTATATTTATCGACTCAGCAGACGCGAGGTAAGCAGTATATTCTTTATCCGAATCATTGATAAAGCAATAGAATGTGGCAATGCCCTTACTGTTTGTTTTGAAAGCATATGCGTCCGCTCTTCCGGCTTCGTTGACGGTTGTGCCGTCCTCTTTAAGATATAGGGTAGAATAATTTGAGCTGTCGTAATATCCGATGTTGAAATAAGCGTCTTTTACGGGGTCGCCGTTCTGGTCCACAGCTTTGACCGTAAAGGAGGGGGAGACAATTTTTTCACCCGTTCCGTCCGCGGGTATTCTTATGATTTTGCCGCTTGTGAAAACAAATTCAAAATATTGCTTGCCGTCTATCTCTTTTAAGGAGATGTCCTCAATTCCGTCGCCGTCAAGCCCGTCCTCGCCTTGTTCACCTTGTTCGCCGGGCTCGCCGGGTTCCCCGGGTTCGCCGGGCTCGCCCTGTTTTCCCGGCTGACCTATGCTTGCAAGTACCTGCCCGAGCCATTCTTCATAGGAAGCGGGGGAATCCGTCGTTTCGCAATACTTCTGATACAGATTGTACAGCGCGGAATCGCGCCCCTCTGCGCTTTCGGGTTTACAAGCGGCAAGTCCCGCCGCTCCCGCAGAAACGCACAAAGAAGCAAGTAATGCGATAAAAATTTTTTTCTTTTTCATTTTTTCTCCTTTATATTATTTGTTTTATAAAATTATCCGCCGCGCTTGCGGCGGATGAATTTCGATTATTTTAACCATTTACGCCGCGGGCTTATGCCTTTTTAAGCGTTATCTCCACATTCAAGGGAATTTGATTTACGTTAAGTACACCGTAATCTTCCGTGTATCCCTTAGCCGAGATATTTCTTATATGCACTTCAACTTCATCCGAATTAAATCCGGACGCATATTCTTTAAGAGCGGGAACGCTTACGGTAACTTTACCGTCCGCATCGATTTTAAACATATCGCCCCAGCATCCTTGGTCGTGTACGCAGAATTCAACGCTGGCAGCGGTGGGCGAATCGAATTTTTCACCGAACATTGTGCCGTCGATTGTATTGCCGTTTTCATCCTTTACGGTAATGGTGAAAGAAGTGGTAGCATAATCTTCCCCGTTGTCGTCCTCCGGCTGGCATGCCGCCAAAACCACCATACATACGGCCGCGGCAAGCGCCAAAAGAGCTATCGCAACCCGTTTCAAAACTTTTTGCATTTTATAACCTCCGAATTATTTATTACCTATATTATATAACATATTAAATAAATAGGCAATAGTTTGAAGCTGAAAACCTTGTGAAATGTTGCGATTTTTTCAAAATTTGCAAATTTGACACAGGGCGGAAGTGGGATTTGCTATATTCCATATATTTAATAATGGCTGAAAATGAGTGGTTTATTCGTAATAATTAAGTTTAAAACGAAAATCCAAATCAATGCTCGTTTGATTTCGGTGTAAGCAAAAGCGCCTTCCGGCAATGCCGGAAGGCGCTTATAGGTTTACATCGGATTATTCCATATCTACCCAAGGTTCTTCGCCATAGTAGTTATAGTAGCAGGCAAATGCCTTCCAGATACCGGATTCAACGTTGGAGCCGCTGTCTTGTTCAAGCTGAGTAAACGCGCACAGAATGTTTACAAGCTCGTAGGTCGCCTCCGTCATGCCGTAGGTAGGGTCTTCCTTATCTTTCGAAGTTGCCTTTTCGTAATATTCAAGCATTTTACCCGTGAAGTCGGAGCTGCCGCCGAAAGTAAGGTCGAACAAATTGCGGTCAATCATAGCTTTCAAGGAATTCTGGTTTGCATCGAAGTAATTCCTGTGAATGAAGTCTATATACATAGGCGAACAATACGTGCCGTTCTTAATGTTGTAGTAAGTCTTGTCGAAGTTGTTCAAACCGGTGGGAACAGCCATATAGTATATTTCATTGTTATCGTCGTATGTCCAGAGTCCGCCGCCCGTAGTCGCAATTTCAAGTTCGTAGTGGCTTACGCCTTCGTATTTGATTTCGATTTCATATTTGCCTACAATATCGGTGGACTGTGTAGTAAGCTGAGGACAAATGGTTTCACCTTTTTCGAGGTAAAGCATTAAGCAGAAGTTATTGGTGGGATTTATAAGGGCGTCCTCAACTCTTAACGAGTCGTCGTTTTCCCTATAAATGGAGTCGTTAAATGCGTCCGCACCGTCTTTCCACATTAAAATCATGGGGTCGGGACCGTTGGAGTCGCGCTCGCCTATCGATTTGAAGGAATATACGCCCGCTTTGGGAGCGGTGAATTTATAGAACAGACCGCCCGCACGGTTCTTTCTCGTCGCCTCGGTAGTGTCTATATCCCACTTGCCTTCTTCTGCGTCTTCGGCAAATTTAAGCTCTATCGCATAAGTAAGCGTTCTTCCTGCGCCGATATTCGTCGTCGCACGGCAAACGTGACCTTTTGCGGTATGGTCTCCCTTGCCTTCCGTGCGGAAGTAATGGCACAGTTCAAGCCAGGTGTTATCCGTCTTTTCAGCCGTATCCTTAAAGCTTAACCCGTTGTCTGCAATTTGGTCAACAAACGCTTCAAGAACTTCTTTTAAGTCTTCCGTTACGGGAACGGTGGCTGCGGAGCCGTCCTGAATATAGAAACTGTCGATAATTATATCGGTATATTTTTTGTCCTTCGCGTAGTCGCCCGTAAGCTCAATGAATACGCCCGTCTGCGCGTAATCGTTAAATTTCCAATAGCAGATATTATATAAGGAATGAATCAACGTAGAGCCGCTGTCGTCGTTAAGCACAAAGCCGTTAAGATGGCGTTCGGAATATAACGACGCGCCGAGAATATCGGTGAAAAGTATGGGGTCGTTATCCTGCTGAGTTTCACCGACCCGTACATGGTAGAAACCGTCGCTTTCTTTCAGATAAACATTTTTATATGTAACACTGCCGGATTCATCGATACTTGCGGCTTCGGTGCGTACGTCCAAAGCTTCGTTCGTATTGAAGTTAATCTTTTCGATGCGCAGATTTCTTAACCATACGAATTCGTCTTCGACAGTCGCTTCAAGGCTCTTCTGGAACGAAATGGATATGTTTACGCGCGTTCTGCGGGTGGAGGAATAGAGCGTGATTTTGCGCCAGCCGCCGGATTTGCCGGAAAGCAACTGGTAATTTTCGTTCGACCGGTTCATAATTATATAAACCAAGTCGCCGTTTTCCTCGGTGTTGTAATTGACCTCGATTGAAAGCGTTTCGTCCTGTTCGAGGGTTAATTCGGTTTGGATAATCGCCCACGAATTGTTGACGCCGACGTTGGCGGGGGTCAGGTATTTTTCGCCGTCTTCGTCTTGCCCGATATGGTAAGGCCAGTTATATTTTTTGTCGTGTTCGCTTTCGGGACCTACGAATTCGATGTTTGCATAGTTGTCGTTATCCTTCATGGATTCATGCAAAAGGGCGTCCTTTATTGCGTCGTTAGCGGGCAGAGGGTCTATGTCCGCGCCGGGAGCGACGGGTTCTTGTTCTTCGCCGCCGCTCGTGGGACCTTGCTGAATGTTCTGCTGATAATCGTCGGAAGTGTATTGAAGGAACAGCGCTTTCCACCATTCGGGAGAAGGCTGACCGCCCGTATGGGATGCGGCTATAACGCCGTATCTGTCAACTATTATGGTAGTGGGGAAGGAGTTTACGCCGAAACGGTTATGAAGCGATATAGTATCCGCAGCCATAAAGAACGTAAGCCTTATGGGAGTGCTGCTTTCTGCCGACTCGGCTTTGAAATTACTTTTGAAAGACTTAACGTCTCCTTGGCTGTCGTGTCCGGTGTCTGCAAGCGCAATTACTTCAATATCGTTCTTGTAAAGTTCGTAAGCCTGTTCGAGGGCGGGGAATTCTGCTTGGCAGGGACCGCAGGTCGTAAAGAAGAAGTTGATTACGACCGCTTTTTTAGCGCCCGTGTTAAGCAACTCGGAAAGTCTTCTCGTAGCGCCGTCGGCGTCCTCGACCTCAAAGTCGTACATAACTTCTCCGAGGCTGTAAAGATGGTCGCCGGGAACGGCGGAATCGATTATTTTCGAGCCGAATACGGTTGTGACGGAAAGATTATCCTCGGAAAGCGCATGAACGGTATCCTCGGATTCAAAGTACCCTTCGGGTAGGTCGTATTCAAGTTTATACGCGCCCGGTTCGATATTGAACCTTACTTCGCCGTTTTGCGTCAGACCTTCGATAAGCGTAATGCCCGTGCCGGGGTTGATTACCCTGACTGTTACGTTGCTTACGGGCATTCCGCCGAGGCTGACCGTTTTAACTACGTAGCCGCTGTCGGAATTAACGAAGTCGTTGGGATTTTCGCCCTCGTGATAGAAGTGGTCGTCCGTTTTTTCGGACGGCGCAACGTATCCGGTGTCGGCTGCAAGTCCGCCTTTCGGAACGCGCCAGTCGGTATTGGTGTTGCACGCGGTAATGGCTACGCCGCATAAAACGGTAACCATAACCGAGAGTACAACAACAAGCCATTTTCTAAAATTGCTCATAAATGTAAACCTCGCTTATTTTAGTTTAGTCTGAATATATACTATCATATTTATGTCGCGTACGCAAGCATAATTTAGCGAAATTTTCATCTTTCATAAATTTTTCACATTTTCCATAAAATTTGATGCTGAAAGGCGGCTTTCAAAATTCGGCATAACCCGACGTCGGGCGACATATATTTTAGTAAAGTTCAACGTCGTTACGGGAGAAGCCGAAAATGCAGGACTATATCTCAATAAGGGTGATAAAGGAAGGGCTTTATATAATAGAAACAAAATCCACAGTGCGCGCCGCCGCCGAGTATTTTGCCGTCAGCAAATCCACCGTGCACAAAGACGTTACGGAAAGGCTGAAAGGAATAGATAAGGCGCTTTATACGGAAGTAAGGCGCGTGCTTGACAAAAATTTGTCGGAAAGACATATACGCGGCGGAATTGCCACTAAAAACAAATACGGCAAAGGCAGGGAATGAATGGCAGAATTGCCTGCAAATAACCGTGTTGACTTTAAAATTTCATAATAATTTAACAGAAATTACCCGCTCATAAAATTGAAATGTTCGTTTTTATTTGCTATAATCTATATAATCGGCAAGATTTCCGCGAAAGTCGGAGACCCTCGCCGTGAGCGGAAATATGACAAAATTACTCGGAATAGACGTCGGTTCGACAACCGTTAAGGCAAGTGTGACCGACGGCGAAAAAATTTTATACACTTCCTACGTACGCCATTATTCGAAGGTGAAGGAAACCGTTCTTTCCGAACTTGAAAAAATAAGGGCACAGTTTAAGGGCGACTTTTCCGTCGCTATGACGGGCAGCGCGGGGCTTGGGCTTTCGCAGCGCAGCGGCGTTGCCTTCGTGCAGGAGGTGCAGGCTGCGTTTATCGCCATACGCAAGTATTATCCCGATACGGACGTGGCGGTGGAACTCGGAGGCGAGGATGCAAAAATCATCTTCGTAACGGGCGGCACAGAACAGCGCATGAACGGCAGCTGCGCGGGCGGTACGGGCGCTTTTATTGACCAGATGGCGACCCTTCTGAACATTTCCGTTTCGGAAATGGACGAATACGCTCTCCGCGCCGAGAAAACTTACCCCATAGCGTCGAGGTGCGGGGTTTTCGCAAAGTCCGATATCCAGCCCCTCATAAACCAGGGCGCAAGCAAGGAGGATATCTCGGCTTCAATCTTTCAGGCGGTTGTAGATCAGACTGTATCCGGGCTTGCGCAAGGGCGGAAAATCAAGGGACGTGTGCTGTTTTTAGGCGGTCCCCTGCATTTTTTGAAGGCGCTTGGCAAGGCTTTCAAAAATACCCTTAAACTTTCGGACGAGGACGCAATTTTTCCCGAAAACGCACCCTGCTTTATGTCTTTGGGGGCGGCTTTGTACGCGGCAAATATTCCGCCGCGAAGCATCGACGGCATAATTTCTGATATTTCCGCGGCAAAGGAGAGTGACGGCGTCGTAACCGGCAAGCCACTTTTCGCAAATAAAGAGGAATATTCGGAATTTGTAAAACGCCACAGGGCGACCGACTTGAAATTCGCGGACATAGCCACATATTCGGGCGATTGTTACATAGGCATAGATTCGGGCTCAACCACAACAAAACTTATGGCGCTGACCCCCGATTTCCGCATACTGTGGTCGCATTATCAGTCCAACAACGGTCAGCCGCTTGACATAGTTATAAATAAATTAAAGGAATTTTACGCCCTCTGCGGCGACCGCGTTAAGGTTGCCGGTTGCGCCGTCACGGGCTACGGCGAGGACCTTATAAAAAGCGCATTAAAGGCTGATTTCGGGGTGGTGGAAACTATTGCGCACTTCAAAGCGGCTCTGCATTTCAACCCCAAGGTCGATTTCATAATAGACATAGGCGGTCAGGATATAAAGTGCTTTAAAATCAAGAACGGCACGATAGATTCCATTATGCTAAACGAGGCGTGCTCCTCGGGCTGCGGTTCGTTCATACAGACTTTCGCCCGTGCTATGGGCATGGAAACGGACGAATTTTCCCACGAAGGACTTTTTGCGAAACACCCCGTGGAACTCGGTTCGCGGTGCACCGTATTCATGAACAGCGCCGTGAAACAGGCACAAAAAGAGGGCGCGGGGGTAGATGACATCTCCGCTGGCTTGTCCTCGTCGATAGTGAAAAACGCGATATATAAGGTCATTCGCGCATCCTCCCCCGACGAGCTGGGGGAAAACATAGTGGTGCAGGGCGGGACCTTTTTAAACGACGCCGTGCTGCGCTCTTTCGAGCTGGAAACGGGCAAAAACGTAATACGTCCCGGCATTGCCGGTCTTATGGGCGCTTTCGGCGCGGCTTTGTATGCGAAGGAAAAAATGTGCGGCGAAAGCACGATTCTCACCGCGGAAGAACTGGAAAAATTCACATATACCTCGCAATCGTCCATTTGCCGCGGCTGTACTTCCAACTGCAACGTGAACATAATCCGCTTCGGCGACGGCAGAAAATATATTTCGGGAAACAAATGCGAGCGCGGCGCGGGGCGGAAACCCGCTTCGGATGAGCTGGACATATACGCATATAAGCAGGAACGTCTTTTAAAATGCGTGACGGGCGCGAATGCCCGAACGGCGGACGGCGGCGGTAAAAAACAATCGAAAAAGGTTAAAAAGGGCAGGGTAGGACTGCCTTTACAGTTGGGGATGTACGAACAGCTTCCCGTTTGGGCTGGCTTTTTCGAAAGTCTCGGCTTCGAGGTTGTGCTTTCCGAAAAATCCTCGCGCAGCCTGTACTTCAAAGGACAGCACACCGTCGCGTCTGATACGGTATGCTATCCCGCAAAACTTATGCACGGGCATATAGAAAGCCTTTTGGATGCGGGCGTGGATTTCATATTCCTCCCCTGCGAAAGCTATAACGTTGACGAGCATTGCTCTGCAAACCATTATAACTGTCCCGTAGTCGCCTACTATTCCGAGCTGTTGAAAGCGAACAACGAAAGGCTGACGGACGACAATTTTTTAATGCCTTACATAGACCTCAATATGAGGGGCAGTACGATAAGAAATCTGCATAACGTATTGCGTAAATACCGTTTTTCAAGGCATGAAATAGGCAAAGCGCTGGACGAGGGTTTCAGGCGGCTTGAAAGCTACCGCGCCGACGTCGCGGCTAAGGCGGATGAAATTCTGGGGAAAGCCGGGAAGGCGGGCAAGCAGGTGATAATTCTTGCCGGCAGACCCTATCATCTCGACAACGAAATAAACCACGGGGTCAATAAATTGCTTACGTCGTTGGGGCTTGCCGTGCTGTCCGAGGACTCCGTATATGAAAAGAGCGAACCCGTTAAGGTCAACGTACTCAACCAGTGGACGTATCATGCGCGGCTTTACCGCGCGGCAAACTTCGCGTGTTCCCAAAAAAACGTCAACCTCGTGCAACTTGTGTCTTTCGGGTGCGGGATAGACGCCATAACCACGGACGAAGTCCGCGCCATTATGGAAAAGAACGGCAAGCTATATACCCAAATAAAAATAGACGAGATAAACAACCTCGGCGTAGTAAAAATCCGCCTGCGCAGTATGCTTGCGGCTATCGAGGAGGCGGAAAAAAAGTAATCTATGGAAAAAATCCGCGACTACACAAACGATTATCCCAAGTGGGAAAAATCGATGAAAAAAACGCATAAGATACTTGTGCCAGATATGCTGCCCTGGCATTTTATGCTTTTCGAAAGACTTCTGAAACTTGAAGGCTACGACATAGAGGTCTTGAAAAACGACAGCCGCACCGTCATAGACGAAGGGTTGAAGCACGTCCACAACGATACCTGCTATCCCTGCCTGTGCGTGGTGGGGCAGTATATCGACGCGTTGAAAAGCGGCAGATACGATTTGGACAAGACTGCGGTTATGATAAGCCAGACGGGCGGCGGATGCCGCGCTTCAAACTATTTGTCGCTTATAAGAAAGGCGATACATTCGGAATTTCCGCAAGTGCCCGTGATTTCTTTCAACCTTTCGGGACTTGAAAGGCAATCCTCTTTCCCCATGACGGCGAAGCTGTTTCTGAAATTCGCGTATGCAATCATATATGCAGACTCGCTAATGTGGTGCTATAACCAAACGGTCCCCTATGAAACCGTTTCGGGCGACTGCGACAAGGTGCGGGACAAGCTTTTGGATTATATAACGGACAAGTTCGAGCACGGCGGATACCGTAAGTATAAAAAGATTAACAGGCACATTATAGATTCTTTCGCCGAAGTGCCTCGGTCGGGCGCGAAGAAGATAAAGGTCGGAATAGTGGGCGAAATTTACGTCAAATATTCCTATCTCGGAAACAACAACCTTGAAAAATTCCTGCTTTCGGAAAATTGCGAGCCTATCGTGCCGCCGCTTATGGACTTTGTTTTATACGTCGTTGCGAACTCTTTGAACGACGCAAAATTGTACGGGCTGGGCAAATTCAAGGCGAAAATTTACGGCATAGTTTACCGCCTGTTGCGTAAAATGCAGAAGAATATCCGCGAACAGTTTATCGGGGAGGGTACTTTCGAACCCGTTCACGATATAGAATCGCTCCGCCGGTTTGCCGACGAAGTTATAAACCAGGGCGTAAAAATGGGAGAGGGATGGCTTATTCCCGCCGAAATGGCGGCTTTTGCCCAATCGGGCGTTCCTAACATAGTTTGCGCGCAGCCGTTCGGCTGTCTCCCGAACCATATTGCCGGCAAGGGCGCCGTACGTTCGCTTAAAAAGCTATATCCCGAAATAAATGTCGTTGCGGTCGATTACGACCCTTCCGCAACGCGGGTAAACCAGGAAAACAGAATAAAGCTTATGCTTGCAACCGCAAGGGAAAATCAAGGCATAAAATAAACCGCCACACGGCGGTTTATTTTATGCCTTTAAGAATTACGAGCAACGCTTTTTTCTGCTCTTCGCTGAGATTTCTGATTCTTCTGATTATTTCGGCGTCCGATTCTTTTTCGCTTTCGCCGTCTTTGAAAAATTCCGAAAGGGTCATTCCGAACGCCCCGCAAATCGCTTTAAGCGTGGAAATTTTCGGCTCGGTTTGCCGCGCGTAGATGTTATTTACCGTAGATTGCGTAAGCGCGGCTTCCATGGCAAGATTATTTATAGACCAGCCCCGTTCTTTGCGGAGTTTCTCTATTCTTTCAAGAATATCCATAATCAAATGACCTTGCTTCGATTATATAACCCATTTGAGTTAATATATTAACCCTCAAAGCTTGACAATCTAACTCATTTGGGTTAATATCATAGTTGCAAAGCGTATAAAAATAGAGTAAATTCTTCAAAATCCGATAAACATTTTATTACTAATGTCGAAAATTCACTCATAATGATAAATTTGAACATTATTTAATTTAAAATCTTCTAAATTAGTGCTTTAACGCCAAATTTTGCAAGATTAAATTTCATTTAGTTACAATGCTAATAATAAGATGTTTATAATTGGAATTAAGTCTGTTGACCGAATATTATATAGGTTCTATATAATAATTAAGTACGTGCATAATGCGCGCATGCAATGCGGTTTAGGGCTTTTTTATTTTGTATGCTATATTTGATTCAAGGGAAAACAGAAAGGAGTTAATAATGCAAAAAAGACAAAACAGATGGTGGGTAACGGTAATTCTGTCGGTACTTATAATAGCGGCAGTTATTTTGTTGTTGCTTTTCCGTCCAAATTGTGCGGAAATCGTAAACGAATATACGATAACTTTTATCAGCCGCAACGCGGAGGAAGAAGGAATCGTCCATAAAACCATTAAGGTCAAGCACGGAGAAAATATTCCCTTTGACGAAGTCGAAACCCCGCAGGGCTACGAATTGCTTGAAGACGGGTATGTTTTCGAATATACTTTTACGGGCTGGTATAAAGAGGGCGACTCGGAAGATAACCTTGTCGAAGGGCAGGTTACCGCAACCGAGGACGCAAGCTATATAGCGGCTTATATAGGCACGCCCAAAGGTCTTGACAGCGATACATTCCTCGTGCGGTTCTATGACAGCGTGACGGGCAAACTTATGGTTCCCGTCGAAGGCGAAGCCGTGCAAACGGTAAAAAGGGGAGAAAACGCCGTCGCACCCACGGCGCCGGAGCACGAAGGCTACGACTATCCCCCCGAATGGAGCCATAGTTTTGAAGGCGTTACGGGCAACCTTAAAATCACCGCCCGTTATATGCCGAGCCAATATAATATAAACAAACATATTCTGGGCGAAGTCGAAACGGATAAAGAATATTTCAATATGGAAATGCGCCCCGCAAGCCCCGGCGACCGCGGTATGCTTAAATTCGTAGATTGGTATTGGACGTCCGATTTCAGCGGAGAGCCCGTTTCGGAGAGCGCGCTTATGGAAGCGCGCGATATGAACGTTTATGCAAAATACAGAATAGACTTTGCGGGCGTTGTAATCGCGCACGTAGGAGGCGATTTCGAATACGGCGGCGAAGAGGAAACGCTTTTGCTGGACGGAATGATTCCCGACGGTAGGCTTGAATATTCTTGCGAGTGGACGGCTGTCGCGCCCGACAAGACTACGTCGGACAAGACGGCGGGTGGTGAAGGCGGAACGACTTTCACCCTTTGCAATGCGTCGGGCCGCGATATCGCCGGTGAATATAGCGTACAGGCGCTTGTTAAAGCCAAATATAAATCTCGCGACGGCGCCGAAGTGCTTGTTTCGGACGAAATAACGGTAAAGCAAAATTTCAGTTTGGGCAAAAGAGCCGTTTCCGCAGAAATTATGAGGGCGGGAAGCAGCTTCACGTACGGAACCGCGCCCGACGTATCAATAAACTTCTCGGGCTTCCAGTATGACGATTCGCCCTCACTGTTTAACGATAAATATGTATTTACCTATAATAACGGGGCAAGCGTATTAAAAGAAAAATTGCCCGTAGGCAATTATACGGTCAGCGCGGAAATAGAGGAAACCGACAACTATTCTGTAAATATCGTAAACGACAACGCCGTAACGGTAAGGATAGACAGGAAGGATTTAAACGTAATTCTCGAAACCGAGGACTTCACATACGGCGACGGAGAAGTTACAAGTCACTTTTCAATAGATTACGATACATTTGTATATGGCGAAAGAGAGGACGCGCAGAATATCATAGGCGAACCCATATATGCCTATACGCTTAATAATCAGTCGTACAACGCAAGCGCGCATACCTATGTCGATGCGGGCGCTTATACCGTAAAAATTACGGGCTTTACAAAAGTTCCAAACGGTAATGTGGGACTTAATTACGCCGTCAACTGGCGCGACGCCACATCCAGATTCAACGTTGATAAACGAAGCGCGGAAGTTTCGCTGGAAGTCGGCAAGGATACGCTCACGTACGGCGAGGAGCAGACCTACGAAATAGACGACGGCGAAATTCTTGAAGAGGACAGGTCGTCTTTCAAGTGGAATTTTACATTCGCGTTTAATTCTGCCGACGGAACGAAAGTTAATGAAAACTATACTTATAACAATCGGTTGTTCGATGCCGGCGAATACACCTTGACCGCGGCTTGTTCCGAACAAAACTCCAACTATAATTCGATTTTAATTAACGGAAACGGCAAAAGGTTCACCGTCGGCCGCAAGAAATTAAATATCTCCGCCCGTACAAACGGCGAATACGTTTACGGCGACGACGTAAACGCTTCGCCGGTATTCGACGGATTAGTCGAAAGCGGCGTTGAAAGCAGCGACCTTAAAGCTTCGGACGTTAAATACGGCTTCACCAAGGAAAACAGCGAATACGTTCACGATATTTTCGGCGCCGGCAAGTACAGCGTAAAATATGTAAGCGGCTATACTTCAAATAACTATGAAATTACAGCGGGTGAACCTTTTGAGTTTAACGTTTCTCCCAAAACGCTGAATATAACCCTTTCAACGAAAGACGGCAAAAGCGAATATTACTACGGCGACAATCCCGAAATTGTAATAACGTTTGCCGAGGACGAGTTCGTCGGTGAGGACGGTAAAGACAAAGACGCCCTTTTCGGTGATAAATATTCCGATTTCGAATACTTCAAAGGCAGTGAAAAGTACAGTGGAGATTATTTTAACGCCAATGCCGAATATTCGGTTGAAATTGGTCTTAAAAACGACCGTATTTGCGGTAATAACGAGTATGGTACGGGCAACTATAAAATAAAGGTCAACAAACTGACGTTCAAATCCGCACCCCGCCCCGTAACCCTTACTTTGAACGCCGGAAACGGAATTTACGGCGAGGACGCACCTGTTTATAATTATGAAACGACTTCGCAACTGCAATTTATAGATAATGATGAAGCTGCGTTCAATTTCAGTTATGTTTTAAGTTATATACGTTTCAACGAAAGCGGCAGCCATGACTTCACGCCTGCGGACGGCTCGCTTTATCCTGCCGGACAATATCATGTTACGCTCAAATACAGCGAAAATTCCAACTATAAAATCGATGTGGTATCTGCAAGTTTCGATGTTTCCCGCCGTGCGGTGACCGTAGATTTATCCGCTACGGGCATAACTTACGGAGAAGAAGCGAATTTCGCATACACATATACCCAAGAGGGCGAATCAAACGGCGTTCTTGCGGCGGATAAAGAGCTGTTTGAATCGGCGTACACATATAGCCTTACCAAAAACGGTTCGCCTTACACCCATAGCGGAAGATATTACGGCGCAGGCGACTACGTCTATAACGCAACTTTTGCCTCGGAAGAAAGCAATGTTTCCGAACTTCTGAAAAACTACGATATATCCTATGCCGACAGCGAGGGAGTGAAATTTACGGTAAGTAAAAAAGCGCTTTCCCTGTACGTAACGTTTGATGACATAGTTTACGGTCAGAAAGTTACCGCACCCGTACCCGTAGCCGGCGGATTTGCCGCGGGCGAGGGCTTATCCAATCTCGGCGGAAAAATCGAATATACTCTTAACGGTAAGTCCTATACCGCGGAACAATTTGCGGCTGAACCTATTCCCGTTGCAAATTACACCATTCTGATTAAAACTGATTGTTTCAAATCGGAAAACTATGACATTTCCTATAATAAGAATGCGGGAGGCGGCAGTGTTTCAGATACATTCATCGTTTCCAAACGCAACGCAACCGTTTCGGCAGTCATGAAGTCGGACGGCGAATATGTTTACGGCGGCGCAAATAAGCCCAAATACGAATACGTATTTACCGTAGAACCTTTGGCAAACGGCAAAGAATCATTTGAATTATCCGCGCAAGATACTGCGTTTGCGTTCAATCTCGACGTTAAGTACTCCAACGATAAAGTAAATAACGCCGCGTACGTATCCGGAAACAAATACAATGCCGGCGAATATACCGTTACGGTCGTTGCGGCTGCTTCCGACCCTAACTTTAATATAAAAAATACAAACAATAAGCTCACCTTTACCGTTAAAAAGGCAAAATTGAATGTAAGCCTTAAAGGCGTTGCCGAAAGCTACGAATACGGCGCTGCCGTAGCTCCCGAAGTGGAATTTACGGGTTTTATAACCGAATATGCCGATAATTTCGAAACGGCGGGAATAGAACTTGTCCGCGGCGCAAACCGCACTGATATTTTCCGCTATAAAAACGGTTCTGGTAATTTAAACAGCGTAAAGAACGTAGGCAATTATTCGGCTTTCATCGCTAATGATTCCGCTACCTATTATAAGTCCGAAAATTATGACTTCACCTACGATGCGGCGGAGCATAACTTCAAAATAACTCCGAAAACTCTGAACGTAAACTTCGAAAAGTCAACAGATAAAGATTATGAAAATCTGATATACGGAGATGTGCCCGGAACTTTAAGTCTTTATAGGGTTGCTTTTAACGGGGAGGACATGGCTTACGGCGAATCCGCCGAAACGTTATTCTCTCGCTACGACAGAACCGTAGCTTATTATGTCGGTGAACAGCGTTATACTCCTGCGGCATATTTCAACGCAGGCAGCTACACTTTGAAAGTTGTGGGGCTTAACGACGGAGAAACTTACGGCAACTATGTTCTCAAAATTGCCGAAGAAGGTTTTGCCGTTAAAAAGCGCGTTCTCTCCGTATCGGAAGTAAACGGAACAACTTTTGAATACGACGGCTCGGAGCACCGTATCCAACAGCCGGTAACAGTTAAAAATGTAGCGCAGGGCGAAGCTAATGAAGCGGCTTACAGTCTTGCTTATAATTTCGAAGAAGGCAAAAATTATAAGGACGCCGCAAGTTATACGGTATCGTTTATTGTTACGCCCACTTCCAACTATGAGGTGGAAAATTACAGCGGTTCCTACACCGTAACTATTTCAAGAAGGGCGATTACTCTTTCCGCACAGGCTTCTGACGGCACCTATGGTGATTTCTACGCGGAAGCAGTGAATGGCGGCAGAGCTCCCGTTACGCAAATAAAGGTCGGCGGAAAGAACTTCGCGAACGGCGAAAGTTTTGAACAAATCGGTAACCCCGCCATAACGCTTTTCAGAAATTCCCAAAAATATGAATTATCGGCGTCAAATTATTATGACGCGGGCAAATACACCGTTAAACTCAACGATATTGAAAGCGGCGCTTATAGCTACGGAAACTACGATATTACCGTAATCGAGTGTAGCTTTACAATCGCGCCCAAAGAAATTAAAATTACCGGCAACCAGGTTCTTCCGCGGTTGAAAGGTGAAAGATGGACCTGGACTTATTCCAAATCCGAAGGTGATTTCTTCGAATTTACGGGTTCAGTAAAGTTAAAATCCGTATCCGAAGATAAATATTCGGCAAATGGCGAAAGCGATTTCAATAAATATTTCGAATGGGAAGGCGGAAGCTACGATATCAAGGTGAACGGAATTTCCGTTAAAGAAAATTTTGTGTTCTCTTATAATCTTTCGCTGATGCTCAACGACAGCAACTTTGAAATCAATCCTCCCGCCAGTAAGGTATATAACGGTAGTGAGCAGTCTTTCGCAATAGAGGTGACAACCGGAGAAAGCGAAATAGAGGGACTTTACACAATCCAATACAGCGAAAACGGCACGGGTGATTGGCAAACCAATGCGCCTCAATTTAAGGACGTTACTAAAAAAACCTGGCATTATCAGATTATTTCCACATATTCCTCTGCGGTTGAAACAAACGGTACGTTTGACGTGGAAATTACGCCCAAAGCGCTTACGGTCGAAAAGCCCACAGACGTTTCAAGGGATTATAACAATAAAGCGGAAGAAGTTAAACTGCTTATAATCAACGGAGTAATCAAAGGGGAAGAAAACCCCTATACGATAAGTAATGAGGTGAGCGGAAATACTTCCGACGGAAGTATCGTAAACGCGGGTTCTTACACTGTAACCTACGATGTGAAACTGACAAGTGAAAATTACAGCCTGTCCGTTAAGGAATACAGTTATAATGTCGAAATAAGTAAAGCAAAACTTATAATAGACAATTCCAAGGTAACCGTAAGCGGTCTTAAATATAACGGCAACGAACAGACCATACCCGCTGACGAACTTATTAAAGAAATAATTGTTAAGCAAAACGGCGAATCCGTAGATTTTGCCGAAGTCACTGTAAGCGGCAATACTTTCACAAATGTAAACGATACGAATACGCTGACGTTCGCCTTTGCCAAGAACGATAACTATTATGGCGATTCCGTAACCAAAAAATATAATGTCGAAAAGGCGGATTACACAGTAACGCCTGATTTAAAGGAACTTACCTATAACGGTAGTACTCAAAGTTGCGGCGTCAAGGTAAATGTTTACAACCAAGACGTTTACACTTTAAAATATAGCTACAACGGCGAAGAAGTAAATATCAGTGAAAGTGCAAATTTCATAAACGCGGATACCTACAATATTTCTTATACTGTAACGGGTAACGTAAACTATAACAATATTTTAAACGGCAAATATGAGTTCACTATACAGCCCAAGGAAATAACCGTTAATAAGCCTTCTGACGTAGCGGAAACGTACGACGGCAAGCCCCATGGCGCTTCGGTCTCCTTTACGGGCTATGAAGACATTACCGAACAAATTTCCGATGTTTATGAAAATATAGCTTATACAACTGACGGACACGGCGAAACCAACCAATTTAAAGACGTTTTGCGCGAAAACGGAGAAGTTTCCGCATACGTAATAAGTTATACCGTAACTCTTAATTCCAACTATACTGCGGCAGAAGATAGCTTAAAAGGTTCTTTCACGGTTAAAATAAATCCCGCTGAGCCGGTTTTCAGTGATATGGACTTAAAACAATGGACTTATGACGGCACAACCGTCGCAAACGCCCCCGCAACATCGCAGGGCGAAGGTAAGACTGCTCCTAAGGTTGAGTATTGGCTTGAAGATATAACGGAAAGTTCCTTAATCTTAGAAGGCGTTATGAAAACTGCCGATGAAAATTGGCAGTCTCCAATGCCCGTAATTAAAGATGCCGGCACTTATATTCTGCATATTCGTCTTTCCGGCAATAACTATGAAACTAAAACTTTCGAAAAGCGCTACACAATAGGAAAGGCATCCTACACCGCTGTCGAAGGTACATTGCCTCAGGATGTTAATGAAATTTATACCGGCAAAGCGGTTGATATCAAAAAGGGCGTTCAATTTAAAGGAGTAGTTGAAGACGATAGCCTTGGCACCGATGCATATAAGTACACCTATGATTTTACGCCTAATATTGAAAGCGAAGACATTCATCCGATAAAGGGCGAGGCAATAAGTGCCGAAACCGCATTTACAAATGCAGGAACCTACACCGTTCACTGCACTGTCGAGGCTTCCCGCAATTATAATGAATACTCGTGTTCCTACACAATAACAATCGCACGTAAGCCGCTTGAAAAGCCTACTCTTGATGGCAAAGAATACACTTATAACGGTAAAGAACAAACGGTGACGTTCAACAATTTTGATACTACCGCTATGAATGTGGATAATGCCACACAAACCAATGCTAATGAAGGCGGCTATTCGGTTAAGGTTTCATTGGCGAACACCAATAACTATTGCTGGAAAAACGAAAATGCCGACGGTAGCGTGGATATTGCAGACCTTAACTTTACCTTTATAATTCATAAGGCGGAATATTCTGTAACTGAAAACGCCACTACACTCACTTATACCGGTGAAGAACAGGGTTATGGTATAACGGTAAAAGGCGTTGGTGACGATATTTCCGTAGCGGGCGCAACTGTCACATACAGTGGCGGAAGCGGCGAAAACAACTATAACTTTATCAATGCTGGCGACCATGAAGTAAGCTATACGATTGCCGGAACTCAAAACTATAATGAAAAGACTGGCAGTTATACTATTACAATCGCCAAGGCAATTTATGAAGTAGAGGTTGATAACTATTCAAATTCTTATAACGGTTCAGCGCAAGGCGGAGAACACTCTATAACTGTCACAACAAAAGTTCCCGAGGACGCGGGAAAATATACGATAACCTACCGTAAAGGCGAAAGCGGTGACTTCTTTGAAGAAGTTCCCACGGTAACCAATGTATCAGATAGTACTACCGTATATTTCCGCATTTCGGGCGACAGCAATTACAATGATTATACTGACAGCTATATGCTTACCATAACCAAGGCTAATAATAAAATAACTTGTGATTTTAAAGCTCCCGAGAATCTCAAATATGACGGTTCAGAACACACAATTAGTATATCTGATTATACGGCGGATTTCGGAACAGTAAGCGTTTCGGGTAATATTTATAAGAATGCCGGCGATTATAAAATAACACTGTCCGTAGAAGAAACCGAAAACTATTCGGGTGATACAGTGGAAATACCTTACAATGTAGCCAAGGCGGACTATAAAGTAACGGCTGAAAATCAGAAAATGGAGTATTCGGGTATGCCGCAAGGTAAGGGTGTAACCGTTGAAACTTATGGAGACGACGAATTTATTTTGACATATTCGGCGGAAGGCTATGAAGAAGGTGTTCCTCAATTTACAAATGTTAAGCTGGTGGACGGAAAAGTTTCTGCTTATCTTGTTGAATACTCTGTAAATGGTAACGCTAACTATAACGATATAAATGGAAGCTATACGATTACAATAACAAAGGCAACGCTTGAAGCTGGGTCACAAGATTTGACTTTTGAAAATGTGGTTATGGCTTATGGTAAAACGCTTGGAGATGTTGTAAGTTTTGAAGATCCTAATTATAGCTGGTATAAAGAGAAAAGTAAGGAATTTTTATATAAAGAAAATGGCGGAACAACATGTACGTATGAAGATGTAGCCATTTATAGTAAAGAGAATTATAATGATTTGTTCGTTTCTATAACCATAACAGCCATAAAAAAAGAAATAACTTTATCCGCTGTTGAAGTAGATTTTGACAATAAATATACTAGTATTAGCGACTTTAAAAATGAGATAAATTTATCTTCGGAAGTAGATACATTTGATGACGAAGAAGAGAACTATATTAAAGGTAACTTAAATATAAATAATACCTCTATTGAGTATAGTATTGGTAGCACTTATAAAATTGAAGTTGGATTTAATGGGGATGAGTGTGGTTGTTATTATGTATTGAAAAATTCATATGTAATCTATAAGATTAAGTCTGTTTATGTGGGCGACACGCCATACACCATAGAAGACGCGTTGAATATTGCAACAAGCGGCAAAACAATCACCGTCAAAAACAACACTTCGTTCGCTACGCAGGATATTGCAAAAATTGCCGGCTACACCTCGCCAGATTACTACACAATAAAATCGGGTGTAACACTCCTTTTGCCGTATGATAAAAACACATATTATGATCCAAATAGTCTTGGCGGAGGGGGCACAATGTCTTTCGGAAATATGGATCAAAAAGTTAGAGTTGTTGACCTTACCATTTCCAAAGATTTAACCTTAATAAATAAAGGAACAATCAATATCGGCGGACAAACCACAGGCAAGCAAGGTATTTCCGGAAGTACGGCAGGCAAATACGCCACAATTACACTTTGCGACAATGCAAAAATTGAATCCGACGGTGATATTGCTGCATATGGATTTGTTATAGAAGAGACCTATGATAACAAATCCGAGCTTATTATGCATAAAGGGCAATTAAAAATGCCATTCATAGTTATCGAGCACCGTGGCGGTACAATTCTTTTTGGCGCATATGCAAACCTGCAAGGTTCACCTTTCAATCAATTTTTCTTACAAAATGTTACAGCAAAACTTACGGTTGAATCAACTGCAACAGTTATCGGTACTGCAAATCTTAATACAAGTTTCGGTAACACATCAAAAGATATAAACCTTGTCGGGAATGACAATACCTATTTGATACAATTACAAACGAACTCCAAAATAGAGGCAAAATTTGACGCAAGAGAATTTGATACTGCAGAAAAAAATGTACATTCTGTTACTAAATTGGATATTTACGGCAATGCCACTCTTAATTCGCTGTCACTTTCAATGAGCATGTTAGGTGTTAATGCAAATCTTACTACAAAAGGAGTATATCTGCCACTGTCATGGTATTGGAATGTTACGCTTAAACCTACCGGAGTCATGTCAACAGTAACAGCAACGAGTCAGGATATTAAAATACTTCCCGGCAGTTCGCTTACAGTTGAAAAGAACGTAAAGTTTAATGCCGGCAAGATTGCCGTTTATACAGATGCGGGATTTGATGATACTCCTCAAGCTAGTATAAAATATCCTAACGGTAAGGGAGATGGACATCTTATCGTAAATGGTTCTATGCAAGCGCAAGTAGTGGGCGGATTGGTTGAAACGGCGGAAGAGGGCGCCTCGTTAGAGGTAGCCCTGGCAAACCGCATGAACACTTATGAAATGAATTCAACTAATGGTGGTAATATCAAAGCTTATGCGGATTGGAACACCTTGTCGCATGTTTTAAAGTTAAAGACAAGTACAGGGGTGGTTGCAGAGCAACTTTCCGGAAAGTATGTTTCTAAGGGAGCAAACGGCTCTTTCGATTGGGAATGTATCGAAAGCGTTCAAGAAGGAAAAGTTCGTTTAAACATAATTCCCGAAGGACAATCGAAAATAACCATTAATGCAGGCAGTGCAACTTATAACACACTTGGAACCTATTATCTCGAACCGGGCACTACTATAACCTATACTATTTCCGGTGCTACAAAAAACGGTGATGGAAGTGGCAGTACAAATGCCGGCGGAAATTGGAGCATTTTAGGCACGAGTTCTGTATTGGGTAATCTCTCTACTTCTTCAAGTAAAAAGAATCCTGCGGTCAGTGGTCAACAACTTATTCTTCCAGAAAGCGGTGAGGTGACAATATACGCACGCAGTTGGAACGGTAATGACGGTGCAACAACCTGTATTGTAGAAGGTACGCTTGTAATGCTTGCTGACGGCACGCAGAAGAAAGTTGAAGATTTGCAAGTCGGTGATATGGTACTTGTATTCAATCACGAAACAGGAAAATATGAGGCCGCTCCGTTACTGTTTAATACTCACGACGGTTCCGATTCGATTTTAACCACAGTTGTTTATGCAATATTCTCCGACGGCACCGAATTGGGTATTGTAGGTGAACACGCATTGTTTGATATTGACCTTAACTGTTATATATTCTTAAATTCCGCAAATGCAAAGGATTATATAGGACATAGGTTTGTTAAGGTTGAAATTGAAAATGGTGTGTATGTAACGCGTTCGTTGACAATGACAGACGTAAGGATAGAAGAAAAGTGCATAAAATATTATTCGCCTGTATCTCTGTTCCATTTGAATGTTGTAACAAACAGTTTATTGTCTTATACCGCGTTTGTACAAAACAGTCAAGGCTTTGTAAACTACTTCGATTATGACGATAATATGAAGTATAATGAAGAGTCAATGCAAGCCGATATCGAGAAGTACGGTCTGTACACCTATGAAGATTTCAAAGACATAATGAGCGAAGAATTATTTGAAGTCGGACCTTGGAAATACTTCAAGATAAATGTAGGTAAAGGCTTATTGACTTGGGAAGATATTATGGCAGAACTTGACTTTATCTTGCATAGCGGAGAAGTATAACAAATACCCCCAACCCGCGGCGGGCGGAAAGCCCGCCGCGGGAGAAAGGGTTTATTTAAAAGAAGTTTTTGACTTGAATTTGTTATTTGCAAAATTAAAATCAAATCGGAGAAAATATGTCTAAAAAATTTAAAAAGCAAAAAAATTCGGCGGTAGATACCGCCCAAACGGAAACCGACGAAATTCAAGGGGATTCCCTCGCCGAATCCGTTCAAAACGATGGCACCGAAACCTCTGAAACCGCCCAGCCCGTTATGCCGAGCGAAGCGAGCGTATCCCCCGAAGAAACCGCCGAAAACAACGACCGTGAAAGCGCAGAAGCCGTTCAGCCCGTCGTTAAAATCGAAGGGCTTTACAAAAAGTATTCCAAAAAGGCGGAGTGGGCGATAGAAAATATAACGTTCAGTTGTTATGCGGGCGAAATAGTGGGGCTTCTCGGTCATAACGGTGCGGGCAAATCGACAACGCTTAAATGCCTTGAAAGCATGCTGCCGTTCGACAAGGGGACGATAGAAATAAACGGTTACAATATCAAAACAGACCCTTTGTCGGCAAAAATGAGCATGGGCTTTGTGACGGACAACCATGCCGTATTCCTTAAAATGACGGGCGTGCAGTATATATCATTTATGGCGGACGTGTATAAAGTGCCCACGCAGTTGCGTAAGGAACGTCTTACGGAGCTTGAAAATGTATTCCAGCTGGGTTCTGCGATAAACAATCTTATATCATCCTATTCTCACGGCATGCGGCAGAAGATTTGTATGATGGCTTCGCTTATACACAGACCCAAGCTTTGGATTTTGGACGAGCCTATGACGGGTCTTGACCCGCGCACCATGCACGCCGTGCAGGAGTATATGAAGCAGTACGCTTCGGCGGGCAACTGTATCTTGTTTTCGTCGCACGCTCTTTACACCGTCCAGCACCTTTGCGACCGCGTAGTTCTTTTGAAAAAGGGCGAGCAGGTGAACGACATTAACTTTAAAGAAATGATTGAAAAGAATCCCGATTTCAACTTTGAGGAGTACTTCCTGGAAAATGAATGATAAGTTAGATTTAGCCCTTGTGGGCACGTTGCTTAAAAAGCAGTTTCAAGAGCGTGCCGCGGCGTTTAAGAAGGGATATTTCGACGCCATAGGATTTTTACTGCAAGTTTTGCTGGTTGCCGCGATAATCGCGATTTTCGTGACGTTTTTCGGGCAATTTACGGATATATATCTTGCGATAAGGACGAACGGCGTATCCAATCCCGACGCGCGGCTTTTCGAACTGCTTTCGATAAGCTACACGATAATATTGTTGTTTTTGATATTCAGCGCAATATCTAAGATAAACAGGGCGCTTTTCACGGCGGACGACCTTAAACTGTTCACGGCAATGCCCGTGGGCGCAAAAACGCTGTACGTATCAAGGCTTATAACCATATATTTAAGCCAGCTTGTGTTGGCGTTCCTTATAATCCTGCCCGTAAATTTGACAGTGGCGATTCACGTTGCGGAAGAGCCTATGTTCTATTACATGACGTTTGTAATGTGCATATTGCTGCCGCTGATGTCGATTGCCATAGCTTCGATTCTGGCGTTGCCCTATCACGCGCTTTTAAGATTTTTGAAGCCAAAATTCGTGCTTACATTCGTATGCGTTACGGCGCTTACGGCTGTGCTTGTTATAGGCTATGCGGTAATTTTAAACGCGATAAAGGAAATGCTTTTCGGTGACGACCTTAAATATTTCTTCAACGAAAGGGTAATGGCGGGTATCGCGCTTGTTGCGAAAAATCTTTATCCCGGAGTATGGCTTGCAAACTTTATGATGGGACAGGACCAGCTTTACAGCGGTTTGGGCGTTCTTTTGATATTGTTTATGTGCCTGTTGCTTTCCATGGTTATTTTAAGGAAGATTATGGAAGCGGTGCTTCAATCGAGAATTTCGGGCACGCCCAACTTCGTATTTGCCGAAAGAGATATTTCTCCCCGCAGAAAGCCGTTTGCGGCGCTTTTAAGAAAGGAATTTTTGCAGATATTCCGCACGCCGTCGTATATGTTTTCATATTTTTCGGTTGCGGTGGTTATGCCGCTTATGGTGTATTTCTGTATGTCCATAGGCGCGTCTCTCGTCGAAAAGCTTATAGGCGTGAATTGCAATGTGGAAATAGCTATTTTCCTGACTTTGCTTTTCGGTGCGCTTACAAACGTGTTCTGTTCCACAAACGTCAGCCGCGACGGCGAGGTGTTCTATTCCGTCAAGGCTATGCCTGTGGACCATAAAACTGTGTTTTTCTCAAAAATAATATTCTGCCTTATCGTAACGGTAGCGACCCAGCTTATTTCCGCAATGGTTTTGCTGTTCACCGGCTACATCGCGTGGTACGTGGCGCTGTTCGTGTTCTTCGGCGGAGTTTTATTGAGTTTTTCGCAGATATGCATAGCGACCCGTTACGACTTCGACCACGCCAAATTCTCCTCGGAAGAGGACGGCGAAATAAAGGAATCGGGCAATACGGTAAGCACGGTAATAGTGCTGGGAATGTTGGGCGCGTTCCTTACGGGCGGCTCCGTTCTTATCGTACGTATGCTTACTTCTTTGCGCGGCATTTCTGTCGGATATCTTACTTATCTGATAGTGACGATAATCGCAGTCGCGGCTTCGGTGCTTTCCTATCTGTATTTTGCCACAAGACTCGGTAAAAAATATTACGAGTTCAGCGGGGGAGGTCTGATGTGAGGAAAAATGTAATAGCCTTAATGCTTATATTGCCTTTGCTTTTCATTTTCGTGTTGTTTTCATCGGGTAACGTAGCAAGCATGGGCGTGCCTATCAAGGTTCAAAGCATAGAAATCAAGGATAAACCCATAAACGACACCCTTGCGATAGACCTTGCGAAAATGCCGAATGAGAATATTTTGACGCTCGACGTAGAAGTCCTTCCCAAAGAAGCCAGCAACAGCGACGTTACTTTCCGCGTCTATAATATAGACGGCGACGGAAACGAAACGGAAGGATACGACGTTGTAAGCGTAAAAACTAATAAGGATGCGGACCACGCTAACCGCACTCATGCCAAAATAGAAACGCATAATAAGGCTGGCAGCGTAAGAATTGCAGCCGTAAGCAACGACGGCGGCTTTACGGACAGTATAAAGGTTATAGTAAGTTCTTCCAAGCCCTACGATTTCGACCTTTCCATGTACAGCATTACGGACGGCGACAGAACGGAAAATCTGCTTTCGCAGACGGAAACGGGCTATGATTCCGCGCCCCTTCAATCGGGCAACTACGTATATCGCACAAAAATCATTCCTTCGGGCTATTCCGCAGTGGATTTAAGCGTTGTAGATGGCTTTGCGGACATTTCCGCGGGCGCAGGCACGATACTTTTGCCGTTCAGCGGCAAAACGGTGCTTTCGGCAAAGGTAAAGAACGGGCTTGACGGCAATATCGAAAAAACGGTGGAATTAAACGTCGAAAAAGAATCGGGCGTCGGCTTTACCGTCAACGGCAGCGGAGAGCCCAACCCTTCGCTTACGGTCGCAAAGACTGACGAAGGGGGCGAGGAACTTACCTTCTATGTCGAGGGCGGTTTGCCGGAAGTTGTGGGCGACGATATTGAAGAAGCTTCGCCCGAGGCAATCGAAGGGCTTGAAGATTGTTATAAGGTAAAATTAAAATTTACCGAAAAGCATGACGAGGAAACCTCGTTCACCGTTTCCGTGGGCGGAAAAACGCGTACCGTAGCCGTAAATTTCAAAGGCTTTGCGTTTACGGTAACTTCCGGCTTGCCCATAGGCGAGGACCGTAAAATGGAAATTCTCGCGGGGATGCCTTTCGTATTCTATGCCGTTCCGTCGGTGGCCCTGTCTTATGTAGAATACGAGTGGACTGTCGAAAGCGCGGACGGGGAGTTAAGTAAAGCAATAGAACTTGAAGCCCCTGACGACGGCGGCGTCTGCACGCTTACGGCGAAAGCGTACGGCACTTTCAGCCTGACCGTGCGGGCAAAACGCGGCGGCGGAAATATCGGTATAGACCCTATCGAAGTGGAAATCACGGTAATCCGCAACGTCACGGCGATAAATCTTCATAACGAACTTTTGTCCAAGGTCCAGAATACGCTTGCCCGCGTGCCCGCGCTTGCAGGCAGATATTTCGACGGAAACGGGAATATCGCGGACGATAGGGTATATGACTTGAATTTCACAACCTACAACAACGCGGAGGAACAGGACGCCGACCTTTCCGACCTTGAAATAACGGTGTCGGACAGACGGCTAGTGACTGCTTTAAACCAGCTCGATATCATAAGGCTCGACCCCCGCGGCACGGGTGAAGTCACAATCACGTTAAGCTGGAAGGGCAATGAGGCTTTCGGCGCAAACGTAAGCGCTTCCGTCAATTTGTTTATGGCGGCTAACGCTACCGAAGTAAATACCGCAGACCAACTTACCCAAATCGTAGAAAGCGGGCGCGAGGCGGTGCTCGGCGCGGACATAGTGCTCGGCACAAATCCCGACGGTACGGACAAGAGCCTTGAAGAACGTACGGCAATACTCAATTCCCATGTAATGAAATCCACGTATAATACTGAATTTTATAAAAATATGGGTATGGAGGACAAGGCAAACGTTCGCTATGCAATGGAATTTCAAAACAATGTGTATGGCAACGGCCACAGCATAAACGCCGAAAAATTCACCAACGCGCAGGACGGTTCGGGCGTGCCCCTTTTGTTTAAAGGTCCGCTCGATTTCGTAAGCATGCAGGACGCCGTTTCCGTAGCCGGACAGGACAATATTGCCTTTCTTATCAGAATGAACGGCATAACGCTTTCTAACGTCACCCTTTTGGGATGTAGCGACGAATCGCTTAATGACGAGGACGGGCAGAACAATCTTTCCAAATTAAACAACGTCGGCACGACGCTTGAAATAAACGGCGACAATGTAAAAATTCTGAATTGCCGCGTGCGCAACGGCAGAAACGTAGTGCGCGTATTCGGCGGTAACAGAAGCGGAAACAGATATTTCATCGACAGCCTTGCCGCAAATGCGGGTTGCGACGGAGAGCGCATAAATGTAAATATAGAGGGCTGTATTTTGTCTCAGGCAAGGGAATTTATTTTGAAGCTCGGCGCTAACCGCGCCCTTCGCGCGGACGGCTCAACAGTCGGCAACGAGCCGGGGCTTCTCGGCCCCGACGGCGGGGAATACGGATATCAGACCAATAATTATCTCGGCAACGAAGAATTTTACCGCCGTTACGTAATGACGGACGTAACGTTAAAGGACAGCGTGCTTGAAACCAGCGGACTTTTCACGGTCGGAATCGAAACAAACTTCTCGGGCGCATATTTAAGCCGCAATTCAGACCGTTTCGAGGGTTGGTCGGGCACGGGCGGCACTTCTTTCGCTTCCGTGTTAAGGCTTTGCGGCGATGTCCGCTTGTACGATTGGAAGGATTTAAGCCTTGTCGATAGCAGTACCCTTATTGAAGCAAAAGTAGATTTGGGCGAACTTGCTCCCATGGTGAAACTCGATATCGAATCGATGATAAAATATGTGCGCACCAATACGGAAGGCTACGGCAATATCGTCCAGAATTACGAAGGCAATGATTATGTTCACGGCGGTATAGCATGCTACGGCGGAGGCAAAAACTACGCGCAGGTTTCTTTCGAAGGCTTGAACGAATCTCTCCGCGGCTTCACGCAGTACAACATAAATATCGGAGTCCTCGCAAATTCCGACGACCCCATACTGCAAAAGCAGGGTCAGGTTTTACCAGCGGCGGCAGGAACAAGGGATTTCCGTTTCTTCATGTACAGCGCGGACAGCGAAAACAATTATTTAAAACAGCTTTCGGACAGTGCAAACGGCTCTAAATACGACGGAGTGAAACCCGTAAGAGTAACGGTTTAAATCTTTACGGCTTGTCATACCGAGGGCGCAAGCCCGAGCGTATCACTATTTTATAACTCATTCCGTGTCATACCGAGGGCGGTTTGGGCGTAGCCCGCTATTCCTTTTACGTCATACCGAGGGCGTAAGCCCGAGTGTATCCCTATTTTAAAACTTCATTCCATGTCATACCGAGGGCGCAAGCCCGAGTGTATCCCTGGCTGTTAAGAAGTAAAAGAAAAAGAGCGCAGCGTTTTAAATATTAGCATACGTATAAAAAGACGATAAGTGCGGGGGCTGAAAAATCAGCCCCCGCACTTTGTATTTACGATTTTTTAACGGTCATACCGAGGGCGTAAGCCCGAATGTATCCCCAATGACGTTGCGCTAAAACGGGGGGATTACCTCGCCGCAAGCGGCTCGGAATAACAGTTGAAGGGGCAGCTTAATCACCCTTTTGTCATACCGAGGGCGTAGCCCGAGTGTATCTCCATGACATTGCGGTATAACAAGGGGATTCCCTCGCCGCAAATCGGCTCGGAATGACATTTGAAGGGGCGGCTTAATCACCCTTTTGTCATACCGAGGGCGAATGCCCGAGCGTATCCCCTGTATAATGGGCTAAAAATAGCGTTTTTGATATAAAAAACGCAAAAAATCCCCATAAAAAACAAAAAAGCGGCAACCAAATTGCCGCCGATTTTGTTCATCTATTAGCATAATAGATGAACAAAATTCCAAATCTGGAAAGGCAAAAACCTTGATTTTGGGAGAAAAATCGATAAAAAATAAAAAAATATCGTCAAAATGCTTGACGATAAATGGTAAAAATGTTATTCTACATATAGAAAGTGTTCATCTATTATGCTAATAGATGAACATTTTCCAGGCCCTGCCAGGGGGCATAAAAGGGGTATTTTTGCCGTTACGTCCCACGGTAATTATATAAAAAATCATGATTTAAAGGAGTAAAAAAACAATGCAAAAATTCAAAAGCAAGAAAGGTTTCACTCTTGCAGAACTTCTGATAGTAGTAGCTATCATCGCCGTACTTACCGCTATTGCGGTTCCCCTTTTCGTGGGCTCGCTTAACAAAGCCGAGGATAATGTAAAGGAAGCGAATATTCGTGCTGTTCGTTCCGCAGCGGTTACAAAAATTCTTTTAAATGAAGATAAAGATGCAACAACACCTTATGATTTAATGTATGTAGGTGGAACAGCCACAACTGGCGATGATGGTGCTGTAAATAATAGAGCTAAGTTTTGGCAAGTTACAGGTTACGTAGGTACAAATGGTGAACTTAGATATATTTATATAATTCCGGCAGCGGCTACGGATAACAAATATGCAACTGCTAAATGTGAAAAAGTGTCTGCGGATGAAAGTGGTACAGCTCCCGCTGTTGGTAAAAAGGGTGAGTATAAAGTAACACTTGAAATATCGGAAACTAATTTAACACATGAAAGCGCAGGCTAAAATGCAAAGCTACTAATTAAGCAATAAGCGGCATCTGGCAAGGGTATGCCGCATTGCCCGTATCCGACAGGGATGTAAAGATACGGTTGGACATCGTGGCGGGGGCTGATTTATCAGCCCCTGCTTTTGTGTTTGCTCTTTTAACGGTCATACCGAGGGCGTAGCCCGAGTGTATCCCCAATGTCGTTTGGCATAACGGGGGGATTCTCTCGCCGCAAGCGGCTCGGAATGACAGTTAAAAGATGCGGCTCGGTATGCATGAGAGGAAAAGCGCCCTCGGTATGACATTAAAGAAAGCGGTATTACAACGTTTAATTTGGTATAAAGTAAGAAAAAACGTAATTATTCGGACATTTCACCTTTAAAAGTAACATAAAACTTGTTTTTGCTTTATAAAAGTGATGTGTTCGGGTCGCCATAGAAATTGCAAAAAGTCGTATTTAAACCTCTGTATTATCAAAATGGCAAAAAAACGTTCTTTCTTATTATTTTATAAGCTTTACCGTGTCAGCGAACGGCTTCCGCGTCTTTTCGCGTACGGGATAGCCCTCGGCGGCATAGCCAACGGCGATTACAAGCGGAAATTTCGTTTCTGTGGCGAGTCCCAAAAATTCGGCAATGCCCTTTTCGTCGCGCATGCCTAAAATGCATGTCTGAATACCCATATTTTCAGCGGCAAGCGTAATGTATGCGGCAAGAATACCTATGTCTATCGGCACAAATTCCGTCTTTGTTATCTTCTGCCCGAGCCGCTCCAAAATGGGCGGCTTACCCTGTTCTATCACTATGAACGCGGGGCAGTCCGAAGCCCACTTGTTGCTCCCCATAAGCTGTACGTTTTTGGCAAATTCTTTGGCTTTTGCCCCGTTTACGGCGTACAGTCTGTACGGCTGTGAATTTATGGCGGAAGGGGCAAGCTTTGCAAGCCTGCATATTTCCAGCAAGTCCTTGTCCGATACGGGCTTTGCGCCGTATTCACGCGTGCTTTGTCTTTTTAAAAATAAATTTTCCAAATTCATAAAAATACCTCGATATATTTTAAGGGCGGCGCGCGGAAAAGCCGCGCGCCGCCCTCGTATATTATTTAATGCTTTTAATTCTGTTTAAAGAACGCTTCGCCGCCGCTGCGACGTTTTCCTTTGTAAACCCGAAATGAGTAAACAGTTCGCTTGCCGCGCCCGACGCGCCGAAAGACGTCATTGCCACTATTTCGCCGCAGTCGCCCGCGTATTTGTACCAGGAATAGTGGGAAGCGGCTTCAACGCATACCCGCGCCTTAATATCTTTGGGCAGAACGCTTTCCTTGTACGCTTCGGTCTGCTTTTCGAACAGCTCTATGCTCGGCATAGATACGACCCGCGCTTTAATTCCTTCCGCGGCGAGCAGTTCTTTCGCGCCTATGCAGATATCTACTTCCGAGCCCGTGCCGATAAGTATAACTTCGGGCTTGTCCGTGTCGTCAAGCACATAGCCGCCCGTAAGCGCTTTTATACCCGAACCCTCGTGCTGGTTTAAGTTTTGTCTTGAAAGCACGACGGCGGTGGGAGAGCCCTGCGTAAACGCCGCAATGTACGCGGCGGCGGTTTCCCGTCCGTCGCACGGTCTGAAAACCGTCATGCCGGGTATAGAGCGCAGCGAAATCAGCTGTTCTACGGGCTGGTGAGTGGGTCCGTCCTCGCCGACGCCTATGCTGTCATGCGTAAGGACGTAGGTCACGGGCA
This sequence comes from uncultured Clostridia bacterium, assembly GCA_947589385.1. Lineage (GTDB taxonomy): Bacteria > Bacillota > Clostridia > Christensenellales > Borkfalkiaceae > Coproplasma. The sequence goes on from CANPZW010000005.1 coordinate 32,729, forward strand.
CGTTCATAATCGCGCTCATTCTCATACCGCCCTTCATATAATCGGAAAATGAGAAGAAAGTCGAGCATAGAATTTTCAGCCCGCCGTGCAGCTGTACGCCGTTGCAAATTGCCGCCATGGCGTGTTCGCGTATGCCGAAGTGAATATTCCTGCCCAAACGGTTTTCGGGCGAGAAATATCCCGCGCCTTTGATTTCCGTCTTTGTGGAAGGGGAAAGGTCCGCCGAACCCGAAAGAACGTTGGGCACGTATTTTGCTATTTCGTTTAAAATTCTGCCGCCGCTCAAACGAGTGGCTTCGGGTTTGGGGAATTCCACATTTTTGAGTATATTTTCAAGGTCGGGCTCGCCGTGCATATACTGTCCGTATTTTTCTGCGAGTTCGGGATAAGCCTTTTTGTAATTTTCGAACAGAGCGTTCCATTCCTGCTCTTTTTCCGCCCGCTTTTCGGCAATGGAAAGGCAGTGCCGTCTGACGTCCGAGGGAACTTCGAAAGGAGTGTAGCCCCAATTAAAAAATTCCTTAGTCTTTTGAAGATTTTCAACGCCCATAGGTGCGCCGTGTACGTCCGCCGTGTTTTGCAGGGGAGAGCCGTAGCCTATCACGGTATTGCAGATTATAATGGAAGGACGGGTCAAATCGCTTTTTGCAAGCGTTATCGCTTTGCTTAAAGAATTTAAGTTGTTTGCGTCCTTTACGCGCAATACCTGCCAGCCCTGCGCGGCAAAACGTGTAGCGACGTCCTCCGAAAAGGCGGAGTTTATATTTCCCTCAATCGTTATATCGTTTTTGTCGTAAAGCAGAATAAGCTTTCCCAGCTTTTGCGCGCCCGCAAAGGAGCACGCTTCGTAGCTTATGCCTTCTTCAAGACAGCCGTCGCCGCATAAAACGTAGGTGAAATGATTTACAATGGGAAATTCCGGTCTGTTGAAAACGGCGGCAAGGTGTTCTTCGGCAAGCGCAAAGCCTACCGCGTTCGCAATACCCTGTCCCAAAGGTCCCGTAGAGGTTTCAACGCCGGGCGTCTTGCCGTATTCGGGGTGTCCGGGCGTTTTGGAACCGAGGCGGCGGAAATTCTTTATATCCTCCATAGTCACGCCGTAGCCGAAAAGGTGCAAAAGGGAGTATAAAAGCATACTTCCGTGCCCCGCGGAGAGAACAAATCTGTCGCGGTTGTCCCATTGGGGATTTTTATGGCTGAAATTCAGGTGTTCGGCAAACAACTCGTAGCCTATGGGCGCTGCGCCCATGCATATCCCGGGATGTCCCGAATTTGCCCGCTGAATGGCTTCGGCGGAAAGTATTCTGATTGTATCCACACTTTTAGTCTTTACTGACATAAAGTTTCTCCTTAACCGTTTATGTATTTTTTCAAGTTGTCAAGATTTAAAAAGTCGTAAGCTTTAAGAATTGAAAGCAGCTTTTCCGCCGCTCTTTTTGCACCGCCGACTTCATCGCTTTCGATGTTTATGGGAATTACGGGGTCGTGAACGCTCTGCCGAACCAAAATATGGCTTTTTTCGAATCCGAACATTACGCCCTCGTAGTTTATGGAATCGGAAGTAAATTCCGCCGAAGAATTTGTTAATTCTTTAAGGTCTTCGATAACTTTGTTTCCTTCCGAAAGGTAGTTTGCGCCATTAGAATTGAATGATATGCGCACTTCACATTCTTCTGCGGGCAGTTTCAGTCCGCTTATCAAATCACTGACATTTTTGCCGTCTTTTTGCTTTGCGAAAAAGGTTAAAATTTTGGTCATGAGATACGCGCCGTCGTCCTGATAATAATTTTCTGGGAATGCGGCGTGTCCGCTCGTCTCTATCGCAACGGGGGAATAGACGCCCCCGTCGTTCAGTTCGCGGCATTTGTCTATGACGTTTTTATATCCGCGTTTATAACGCAGATGCGTTCCGCCGAGACTTGTAATAAATTCCGTAAGGTGGATGCTTGTCGCGGAATCGGTGACGATAATCCCGCCCTTTTCGGGCAGAACTATTGCGGCAACAAGCGCGATAAGCAGGTTGCGGTTGATTTCTTTTCCGTTGCTGTCAACGCACGCCGCCCTGTCAACGTCCGTATCGAAAATTATGCCCATATCGGCGTTTGAGGATACCACCGCTTCGGAAAGACATTCTATCGCCTTTTTATCTTCGGGATTGGGCGCGTGGTGCGGAAACGTTCCGTCCGGTTCAAGGTATATACTGCCCGACGTATCCGCGCCGAGGGGAATAAGTACTTTTTCCGCAAAAAAACCGCCTGCGCCGTTGCCCGCGTCAACAATGATTTTTCTGCCTTTCAACGGTTCGTGCCCGCAGACGCTTTCAACTTTATCTACAAGCATGCGGGAATATTCGTCCATAAACGGCTGTTCGAAATATCTTCCCGCCCCCGCCAGCGCGGTGTTTTCCGAGGCGAGATATAAAATTTCGTCAATGTCGTTGGAAGAAAGTCCGCCCGACGGCGTGAAAAATTTCAAACCGTTCCTGTCGTAAGGCAGGTGGGATGCGGTTATCATGACCGAGGCGTTGCAACCGAAGAAATTTTCTTTCAGAAGCATGTACATCGAAGGAGTGGAAGAAAGTCCCGTGAAAATCACGTCCGCGCCGCTTGAAATAAGCGCCGTGTTCACCACCGAAGATATATGTGCGGCGGTAAGCCGTGAATCGTGACCTACGGCAACTTTTATTTCGCTCAGTTTGAATTTTCTCGAAAGCCAAAAGCAGAAAGCTTTGGCTATGGCGGTTACGGTTTCGTCCGTCAAGGTGATATTTTCGCCTATCGCAATACCGCGCACGTCCGTGCCGCTTTTCAACTTTTTCAACTCATTCAAATCCATACACGGTAATTATATAATATTTTCGGCGTATTTACAAGTAAAAATCAACTGTGCGAAAATTTTTAAGAACTTTTTTAAATCGGCGTAAATTAAATCGTTGCAGAAAAATTTTTTTCTAAGGAAAATTGTTTTTATTTTTGCCCGACTTATGTTATAATGCCGTATATATCATATAAGAGGAATATTTTATGGCTAACGATAGCTTTGTAGAGCAAATTGCAGACATCGAAAAGGACTTTCCGCAGTGGTACACGGACGTCGTATTGAAAACCAAGCTTGTTGATTACGGTCCCGTTAAGGGTACTATGGTCATACGCCCCTACGGTTACGCCATATGGGAGAACATTCAGGCGGAGCTTGATTCCCGTTTTAAAGCGACGGGGCATAAAAACGCGTATTTCCCCCTTTTGATACCCATGAGCTTTTTCACGAAAGAGGCGGAACACGTAGAAGGCTTCGCGCCCGAAGTGGCTGTGGTAACGCATGCGGGCGGGGAAGAACTTGCCGAGCCTTTGGCGATACGCCCCACGTCCGAAACGGTTATAGGCAGCATGTATTCGAAATGGCTGCAATCCTATCGCGACCTGCCCATAAAAATCAACCAGTGGTGCAACGTAATGCGCTGGGAAAAGACGACCCGCCCTTTCCTGCGTACGTCCGAATTTCTTTGGCAGGAGGGGCACACCGCCCACGCCACGGCGGAGGAAGCGGAAGCCGAAACAATGCAAATGCTGGCGATATATAAGGAATTTGCCGAAAACGTGCTTGCTATTCCCGTAATCACGGGGCGCAAAACCGAAAAAGAAAAGTTTGCAGGCGCGGTCGCGACCTACGGAATGGAAGCGATGATGAAGGACGGCAAAAGCTTGCAGGCGGGCACTTCCCATTTTCTGGGGCAGAATTTCGCAAAGGCGTTTGAAATCAAATTCCTCGATAAGGACGGTTCACAGAAATACGCATATACTTCGAGCTGGGGCGTTTCCACAAGACTTATCGGCGCCCTTATCATGGCGCACGGGGACCAGCGGGGACTTGTTCTTCCCCCCAAAGTCGCGCCCACGCAGGTGGTTATCGTGCCTATCGCCGCAAAGAAGGGCGGGGTTGTCGAAGTATGCGAAAAATTAAAGGAAAAACTCGAAAAAATGTCTGTACGCGTTGAGTTCGACAATACCGATTCAAGCCCGGGCTGGAAATTCAACGAGTGGGAGATGAAAGGCGTTCCCCTGAGAATAGAAATAGGTCCGCGCGATATCGAAAACGGCAAGGCGATGATTTTCCGCCGCGACACTTGCGCGAAGGACAGTTACGACCTTGAAGATATTGAAAAAACCGTTTTAAAATTGCTTGAAAGCGTGCAGAAGGATATGCTTGAATCCGCCCGCGCCCGCCGCGACGGCAGGATAGTCTATGCAAACAGTATGGCGGAAATTTTAAAGGGAGTCGAGGGCGGAAACTTTGTAAAAGCGGGCTGGTGCGGTTGCCGCGAATGTGAGGATAAGGTAAAGGCGGAAACCGCCGCCAGCGCAAGGGTATATGCCGAGGGCGAAACCGCCGAAAAGTGCGCGGTTTGCGGCAAAAAAGCCGAACATGTTATAATTTTCGCCAGAGCTTATTGATGAACGGCTTATAACCGTCGCAATACGACGTTGCGGCGGGCGCGAAATTTCGCGCCCGCCTTAACATAGAATATAACGAAAATACATCGGCGCGCCCGCGGAGAAATTCCGCGGGCGCGCAGTCAAAATTGCAAATTTTCGTTTGGTTTTGATAAGTTTACAGTAATGAACCGTTTATTTTAAATATTTTTTCAGGTCCTCGGTACGGTTCAGCCTCTCCCAGGGGAGGTTGGGCTTGCCGAAGTGCCCGTACGCCGCCGTTTGGGAGAATATGGGCTTTTTCAACCCCAAAGTTTCGATAATCGCCGCGGGGCGCAGGTCAAATTCTTTTTCTACAATGTCGGCGATTTTGTCGTCGCCCAACTTTCCCGTGCCGAATGTATCTATAAAAATCGAAACGGGTTCAGCAACGCCTATGGCGTAAGCGACCTGCAATTCCGCTTCGTCGGCAAGTCCCGCCGCAACAAGGTTTTTGCAGATATACCTCGCCATATACGCAGCCGAACGGTCAACTTTCGTCGCGTCCTTGCCCGAAAAAGCTCCGCCACCGTGCGCGCATCTGCCGCCGTATGTATCGACGACTATCTTTCTGCCCGTAAGTCCGCTGTCGCCCTCCGGACCGCCTATTTCGAATCTGCCCGTCGGGTTAATGAAAAATTTTGTGTCCTGCAAAAGAGTACGGGGGATAACCGATATAACGTATTTTTTAATATCTTCTTTAAGCTGTTCCTGCGTGACTTTCGTATTATGTTGCGCCGAAACGACTACCGTATCCACTCTTACGGGCTTTTTCCCGTCGTATTCAACCGTCACCTGCGTTTTTCCGTCCGGCCGCAGGTAGGCAAGTGTTCCGTCGCGCCTAACCTCGGCAAGCCTTGCGGCAAGCTTGTGGGAAAGAGCTATGGGCAGAGGCATAAGTTCTTCCGTTTCGCGGCAGGCGTACCCGAACATCATTCCCTGGTCGCCCGCGCCAACTTCGTTTTCCCTGTCAACGCCCATGGCTATATCGGCGCTCTGTTCGTGTACGGCAACTTCGATTTTGCATTTGTCGTACGCGAATGAACCGTGTACGTATCCGATTTTTTTTATGATTTCTCTTGCGATATTTTCATAATCGACAGAGGCGGTGGTAGCCACTTCGCCCATAATCAACATTCTGTCGTAAGCCGCGCAGCACTCTATGGCGCAGTGCGCCTTTTCGTCCTGCGCAAGAATCTCATCTAATATCCCGTCGGATACTTGGTCGCACAGCTTATCGGGATGTCCTTCCGTAACGCTTTCGCTTGTAAAAAATTTGCGCATATGTTCCTCCGTAAATTTACTTGATAGGGCTTTCCGGCAAAATAAAAACTCCTCTGCCGCGCAGGGGAGTTTATTGCAGATATTTCCCCATCGCTTCGGCATTAGCACCTTGCATTTGCAGGTTGCTGTGTGGTCGTCAAGCCGTTCTCTCGCACACTCTTTATAGGTTTGCAAGTATTGTAACAAACTTTGCGCCCGATGTCAAACAAAAGTTGCGTTTATTTTATTTTTATTTTATAATGAAGCTATGCAATGTTTTCAATGCCCCGTGAAGTGCGGAGCCGACAGAGCCGAACGCGCCGGAGCGTGCGGCGTCAAAGGTATTAAAATCGCAAAATACTATCTTCATCCGTATGAAGAACCGTGTATTTCCTATAAAAACGGAAGCGGCTGCATATTTTTTTGCGGCTGTTCTTTAAAATGTGTTTTCTGCCAGAATTTCGAGCTGTCGCGCAATACGCGCGGAAAAGAAATTTCAGCCGAGGAGCTTGCGGGGATTTTCAAAGAGCTTGAAGATATGGGCGCGGATAACATAAATTTGGTAAATCCCACGCACTATCTTTCGGATATAGAGAGGGCGGTTTCGATATACCGCCCGAAAATTCCCGTCGTCTATAACACGCACGGCTATGAAAACGTTGAGGATTTGTCGCGGGCGGATAAAATCGCCGATATTTGGCTTACCGATTTGAAATTTCTTGACCCCATGCTTGCAAAACGCTATACGTCCCGCGAAAATTATGCTGAATTTGCCCTTCCCGCAGTTAAATTTATGGCGAAAAAGCCGCTAAAAATGCAGGACGGCAAAATGCTTTCGGGCTGTATCGTGCGGCATCTGATTCTCCCCATGGCGGCTTATGACAGCGTGAACGTCGTAAGATTTCTTTCAACGCTTGAAAACGACGTATATTTTTCGCTTATGAGTCAATACACGCCTTACGGCGGGATAGAAGACTTCAAGGAATTGCAAAGAAAAATAACGCGGCGGGAATATTCGAAAGTGCTTGCCGCGGTAGAAGAATGCGGGCTTAAAAACGTATTTTTGCAGGATTTTTCAAGCGCGGAAAAGGAGTATATACCCGATTGGGATTATTAAAAACGCGATACGTATGTTGATTTCTTTTGAAAACGTCGCCTTCGGTTACGGCGAAAATTTAATATTTTCAAACGTATCCTTTTCCATAAACGAAGGGGAGCGAGCAGGGCTAATAGGCGCAAACGGCGAAGGTAAAACCACGCTTTTAAGGCTTGCATTGGACGAGCTTTCGCCCGACAGCGGCGAAATTATGCGGAAAAACGGGATACGCATAGGCTATCTTGCACAGAACGGCGGCTATTCTTCGGGAAACACGGTCTATGATGAGATGAAAGAAGTCCTAAAAGAGGACTTTTCCGCCGTGGAAAGGCTTGCGGAGCTTTCCTTAAAGCTTGCGGCGGCGAAAGAGGGGAGCAGGGATTATTCGGTTATTTCGGCAAAAATCGAAAGCCTTAACAAATTTATTTCCGCGCGCAACAGCTACAACGCGGACGTGACCATAAAAACCGTGCTTAACGGAATGGGCTTCAAGGATTGCTACTGGCAGGTCATCGACACTATGTCGGGCGGTGAAAAAACGCGTTTGAAGCTTGCCCGTCTCCTTTTGGAAAGTCCGGACCTTCTGATACTTGACGAGCCGACAAACCACCTTGACATATCCACGCTTTTCTGGCTTGAAGATTATTTGCAGACCTTCCGCGGCGCGCTTGTGGTAGTTTCGCACGACAGGTATTTTCTTGACAGAATATGCGGCAGAATTTTGGAACTCGAAAACGGAAAACTCAACACGTTCACGGGAAATTACTCGAAATATAAAGTTTTGAAGGAGGAACAAACCACCCGTCTTTTAAAAGAGTACGAAGCTTGTATAGAGGAGAGGGCTAAACTTCAAGACTTTGTGGATAGAAACATAGTGCGCGCCACCACCGCGAAATCGGCGCAGAGCAGGGTGAAACAGTTGGAAAGATTAACGATGCCCGAAAAGCCCTATGTTCCGCCAAAGCCGCCCGCTTTCCGCTTCGTATATTCGCAACAGCCATATGAAAACGTGCTTACAATCAAAAATCTCGAACTTCGCGCGGGCGGAAAAGAACTTATAAACGGCGGAGAAATGACGGTTAGGCGGGGCGATAAAATTGCCGTAGTGGGTGAAAATGGCACGGGCAAGACTACGCTTTTAAAGGCGATATTCGGCGGAAATCCGCAAATAGAGCGCGGACGTAACGTAAAAATCGCGCTTTTCGACCAGGAGGGGCTTAACCTGAACCCCGAAAACACGGTGCTTGCCGAACTGTGGGAAAGACACGTGGGCGCTTCGCAGACGGAAATCCGCGCAATGCTTGCCCGTTCGGGTTTGTTCGGGGAAGATATGCCGAAGAAAGTGGGAAGTCTTTCGGGCGGCGAACGCGCAAAGCTTGCGCTTTGCATACTCCAAAGCGAAAACGCCAATTTTCTTTTGCTTGACGAGCCGACAAACCACCTTGACCTTCCCGCGCGCGAAAGTCTTGAAAAGGCGCTTAAAGAATTTGACGGCACTTTGGTCTTTGTGTCGCACGACAGGTATTTCATAGCCGCCCTTGCGGATAAAATAGTTGAACTTGAAAATGGAAAGCTCAACACGTATGCGGGCAATTACGAAAATTTCAATAAAACCAAAGCCGCCCAGCGCGAGTCGTTAAGGCGTGAGGAGGAGCGGGCGAGATATGACGGGTACGAGGCGAAAAAAATCGAAGGATACCGTTCCAAAAAGGAACGCGCCGAGGAGGCGCGCAAAAAGGAGAGAATCAAGTTTATAGAGGCTGAAATTTCCAGGCTGGAAGGGGAAGAAGCGCAGATAAATTCGGAACTTGCCGACCCGGCGGTAATTTCCGACTATAAAAAAGTGCAAATGCTTTCTGACAAACTTTACCGTATTAAAAACGAGCTCGAAGACCTTTACAGCGAGTACGCGGATATGATATAATATGTTCGGAAGTATTTGGGCGCGGAAACGCCCGAATGTCGTAGTTTAAAGCCAAAGGTGAAATATGGACGAGGAAGAAAAAAAGATACGCCATACTATATCCGCAGAGGAGACGTTCACTCTCGCTAAGGACGTTTTCGACTTGCGGACCTTTATAAAAAATGTCTATGCAAACCGCGCCGTAATCGCGCGCAGGATAAACGTAATAACCTTTATAATAAGCGCGTTGTTTACGGCGCTTTACGTGACTTTCGTGATATTTACAAGCCTGTACGGCAAGCTTTCGTTGGGCACGGAAGTCGTGCTTTACTGCCTTGCGGGCGCGTACGCCGTAATAGCATCGATAGTTGTGATTTTTGCCTTTGTTTGTTTTCGGACGAGCGCAAAAAATATTCGGAAACTGAATTGTACGCTTAAAATTTTCAGGCTTATAGTACGGCTTCTTTCCATTGCAATTTCAATCGCCGCGATTGTTCTTTGCGCAACGGACGCCGCGCCCGCGCACGTAGCAATGGATATATCCGTGGTCGTTTTTTCGGTCGTTACCATAACGGTCCAGGCTGTACCTCTGTTTTTCGGCGGACTGTTAAGATTTATACGCTGGCTGCTTTCCCCCGTAAAGGTGAAGGTGCGCGTATCTACCGTCGTGCTCGAATGGTATAATCTTGCGGCGTCGGATAAGCCTTTGAAAGGCTCTAACCACAGGATTGCTAAAAAACACATCGAAACGATAGGCACGGTGATAGATACGACCATAATCCCCGCCATCGGCAAAAAGAAAATATGTTCCGTCAAGCCCGTACAGCTTCTGGAACTCGCGGAAAATGCGGAAGAATCGGTGCGCCCCGTGCTGGAAGGAGTGCTTAAAAGCGTTTTCGCCTATGCCGCGGAATGTGGTTACATAGTTTTCGACCCCTGCCGCGACCTGCATTTTGAGGGCACAGTCGAAGAGGAGAAGAAAAAGACGTTTAAAGAACGCATTATGTCTATGGGAACCAAACTCGGCAAAAAAGTGCTGGATAAGTACATAGCCGCGTCTTCCGACGAGGAGGAAAGCTGAAAACGGCATTGTAAAAAAGCTTAATTAACGTGAAGAAACTGTTTTGATTTAGCATATATTTTCGGTAAAGACGTAATCAATAAGCCGCAGGGGGCGCAAAATTTGCGCCCCCTGCGGCTTTTCGCGATTTTAAATAATTGCTTTAAAACTATTACGTATGCTTTAAACGATTACGCATAACGGCGAATTAAATTTAAATACTGCAAATTAAAATTTAATCAAAATTCCATTGCCTTTTCAATATAGGCGGCAAGTTCTTCAATTTTAAGGCGTATCTGTTCCATGCTGTCCCTGTCGCGTACGGTGACAGTGCCGTCTTCAAGAGTGTCGAAGTCAATCGTTATGCAGAAGGGCGTGCCTATTTCGTCCTGTCTGCGGTAGCGTTTGCCAATCGAACCCGCAGAGTCAAAGGTTACGGGGAAGCGTTTGCAAAGCGCGCGGTAAATTTCCTGCGCTTTTTCGGAAAGATTTTTTTGCAGTGGCAGCACTGCGGCTTTATAAGCCGCAATGGCAGGGTGCAGGTGCAGAACGGTTCGTACGTCGCCGCCTTCAAGCGTCTCCTCGTCGTACGCTTCCGTAAGCACGGCAAGCATAAGTCTGTCCGCGCCTATGGAGTATTCTATAACATAGGGTATAAATCTTTCGTTTGTCACGGGGTCAACGTATTGCATTGTCTTGCCCGAAAATTCCTGGTGGCGGGACAAATCGTAATCCGTCCTATTGTGGATACCGTTCAGTTCCGACCAACCCATAGGAAATTCGTACTGAATGTCGCAAGCCGATTTGGCGTAGTGCGCAAGTTTTTCGTGGTCTTTGAAACGCAGGTGATTTTCCGAAAATCCGAGGTCCGTAAGAAATTTCCACGCCTTTTCCTTGTATTCATTGTAATAGTCCCCGTCCGTGCCCTCTTTGCAGAACCACTGGTGTTCCATCTGTTCGAATTCGATAGTACGGAAGATGAAATTGCCCGGCGTTATTTCGTTGCGGAACGCCTTGCCCACTTGCGCGATTCCGAACGGAACTTTTGCGCGCGTGGTACGCTGAACGTTCATAAAGTTTACAAATTCGCCCTGCGCCGTTTCGGGGCGCAGATAAATTTTGTTCTGGCTTTCATCGGTCACCCCGCGCGAAGTCTCGAACATAAGGTTGAAAGTGCGGATATTCGTCCAATTAAATTTTCCGCATATCGGGCACGTAACGTGATGTTCGGAAATATAGGCTTCCATTTCCTCGTTTGTCATCGAGTCGGGGTTTATCTTGCCTTTTGAGTGGTTCTCTATAAGAGTATCCGCGCGGTGTCGGCTTTTACATTCCTTGCAGTCCATTTTGGGGTCGGAAAAGGAGGTCGTGTGTCCGCTCGCTTCCCACACGCGCGAATTCATTAAAATGGCGGCGTCGATGCCGTAGCTGTTTTCGCTTTCCTGAACGAATCTTTTCCACCAGGCGCGCTTTATGTTGTTTTTCATCTCAACTCCCACGGGACCGTAATCCCAGGTGTTGCCCATACCGCCGTAAATTTCGCTGCCCGGGAAAATTATGCCCCGCGCTTTGCACAAATTTACAAGTTTATCCATTGTAACCGAGTTGTTTTTATCCGCCATATTAACTCCTTGTCCCGCGTCCGGAATGACGCGCTCTTAAATTCGGCAGCTTCCGCTACCCTAAATATTTTATTTGAATATGCTTTTTAAGTCAAGTGATTGCGCGCCAGAAAAATTTTGCTTGCGGCGCGTTTTGTTTTAAATTTTCAAGTTGTTATAAGGATTTTAATTTTTACCGAGCGTAAAAAAATATATGGAAAAATTATACATTTAAGTTTAAACTGTGCTATAATAATCCATATCAAAATTATAAGAGTGAAAAATTATGTTGACCGACATCGAAATCGCTGAAAACTGTAAACTTAAAGACATTCGCGAAATTGCGAAAAAGCTCAACCTCACCGAGGACGAGCTTGAACTGTACGGAAAGTACAAAGCCAAAATAAATCTTGATAAGGTAAATCCCAAGGCAAAATTGATTCTCGTTACCGCGATAAATCCCACGGCGAGCGGCGAGGGCAAGACTACAATTTCGATAGGGCTTGCCGACGGGCTTGCAAGGGCGGGCAAAAAGGTTTGTCTTGCATTGCGGGAGCCTTCGCTGGGACCCGTGTTCGGCATTAAAGGCGGAGCCGCGGGGGGCGGCTATGCGCAGGTTGTGCCTATGGCGGATATAAATCTGCACTTCACGGGCGATTTGCACGCCGTCACCGCCGCAAACAATTTGCTTTGCGCGATGATAGATAATCATATCTTCCGCAACCTCGAACCGAAGATAAAAACCGTATATTTCAAGCGCTGTATGGATATGAATGACCGTTCTCTGCGCAGCATAACCCTGCATAACCCTGCGGGAAACATGAAGGGCTGCACAAGCTACGACCGCGAAGAGGGATTCGAAATAACCGCCGCTTCCGAAGTTATGGCTTGCCTATGCCTTGCCACCGACCTTGCCGACCTTAAAAAGAGGATAGGCAATATCGTAGTCGGAGTAACCGAGAACGGCGATTATGTCCGCGCGCGCGACCTGAAAGCCGAAGGCGCAATGACTACGCTTTTAAAAGACGCGATAAAGCCCAACCTCGTGCAGACTTTGGAAGGAACGCCCGCAATCATACACGGCGGACCTTTCGCCAATATCGCGCACGGCTGCAACTCTATTCGAGCGACATATACCGCCATGACCCTTGCCGATTACGCCGTAACGGAGGCGGGCTTCGGCGCAGACCTCGGCGCGGAAAAATTCATTGATACAAAATGCCGCATAGCGGGAATAGAGCCCGACTGCGTGGTTATCGTGGCGACGGTAAAGGCGTTGAAATTGCACGGCGGAGCCGACAAGACGGAGCTGGGGGTTGAAAATCTTCCCGCGCTGAAAGCGGGGCTTCCCAATCTTTTAAAGCATATCGAAAACGTCAATAACGTATTTAAAAAGCCCGTGGTGGTTGCAATGAACCATTTTGCCACGGATACCCAAGCCGAGATAGAAACGGTGCTTTCCGCCTGCAAGGCGGCGGGTGCGGAAGCCGTGTTTACGGACGTATTTTTAAAGGGCGGCGAAGGCGGAAAAGAGCTGGCAAATGCCGTAATTTCGGCGTGCGGCAGACCTTCAAAGCTTCACTTCGCGTACGATTTAAACGACCCGATTATTAAAAAATGCAACGACATAGTCAAAAATATCTACGGCGGCGAGGGCGCCGACTTTTCCGAACTCGCCCTTGAAAAAATCAAGGAAATAGAGGATAAGGGTATAAAAGGACTGCCCGTAATAATCGCAAAAACTCAGTATTCGCTTTCGGACGACGCGAAAAAGCTTGCCCGTCCCGAAAATTTCAGAATTTTCGTCCGCGACATAATCTATAAGGGCGGCGCAAACTTCATAGTCGCCGTAGCGGGTGAGATAATGCTTATGCCGGGGCTTTCCAAAACGCCGAGCGCAGAGCATATCGATATCGACGAAAACGGAGTTATAACCGGTCTTTCGTAAGGTACGTATTGCGTTTTTTAAGCAATACTTCAACAAAATCAAGCCATACGGCTTAAAAATAAAGGGGTCAACAATGAAACTTCCCGAGGCAACCAATTTTATTGAACAGATTATCAACGAAGAGTTGGAAGCGGGCAAATTCGAACCGATAGGCAATAAACTTCTCGTACGCTTTCCGCCCGAACCCAACGGCTATCTGCATATAGGCCACGTCAAGGCGATGTGCATAAATTTCGGCGTAAAAGAGCGCTACGGGTGCGAGCTGAACTTGCGTATGGACGATACCAACCCCGCAAAAGAGGACTATGAGTACGTAAATTCCATAGTGGAAGCGGTGAAATGGTTAGGATTTAAGTACGACAGGCTTGTATTCGCTTCCGACTATTACGACAGGCTGTACGAAATTGCCGAAAAGTATATTCTCGACGGCAACGCGTACGTATGCGACCTTTCAGCGGAGCAGATAACGGAAACCCGCGGCACGCTTACCGAGCCGGGAACTCTCTCTCCCTACCGCGACAGAAGTATAGAGGAGAATTTAAAGCTGTTCCGCGAGATGAAAGCGGGTATGTATCCCGACGGCGCGCGCGTTCTCAGGGCAAAAATAGATATGGCTTCGCCCAACGTCAACATGCGCGACCCCGTAATCTACCGTATAGCGCACGTCACCCATTACCGCACGGGCGATAAGTGGTGTATTTATCCCATGTACGACTTCGCCCATCCCGTTTCCGACGCGATAGAGGGGATTACCCATTCGCTGTGTTCTCTCGAATTTGAAAATCACCGTCCGCTATATAATTGGTTTGTGGAGAAAGCGGGCTTCCCCGCTCCCCGTCCCAGACAGATAGAATTTGCGCGGCTGAATATAACGAACACACTTATGTCTAAGCGCTATTTAAAAAAGCTTGTTGACGAGGGTTTTGTGCGCGGCTGGGACGACCCGAGAATGCCCACTATAATGGGACTTAAAAACCGCGGGGTGCCCCCCGAGGCGCTTAAAAAATTCTGCGCCGACGTCGGCGTCGCCAAGGCGTATTCGGTTGTCAATTCCGCCCAGCTCGACAGCTGTATCCGCGATAATCTGAACGAAAACGCCGAGCGCGCCATGGCGGTGATGAAGCCGTTGAAGCTTACCGTAACAAACTATTCTGGCGAGGAAGAGCTGGACTTCGAAAAGAATCCCGTCAAGAATACGGGCGCGCGTAAAATAAGATTTACGGGCAGCGTTTATATCGACGCGGACGACTTTTCGCTTAATCCTCCGCCTAAGTACAAAAGGCTGCAAAAGGGCGGTTACGTCCGCCTTAAATCGGCGTATATCGTGCGTTGCGACGACGTGAAGCTCGGCGGAAACGGCGAGCCGGAAGAACTTTTCTGCACCTATTTCCCCGAAACGCGCAGCGGCAGTTCTGAGCCGACGGAAATCAAGGCGAAGGGCGTAATACAGTGGGTAGATGCAAAGTACGGCGTTGACGTGGAAGTGCGCCGTTACGAGCCACTCTTGAAAGATGAACAATACCCCGACCAGGACTATGCCGAACGCCTGAATTACGACAGCGAGCATATATCTTACGGCAAAGCCGAGCCGTATCTCGCGGAAAGCGCAAACGATACTCCTTTCCAGCTTATGCGCACGGGATATTACAAAAAAGCGAGTGAAAACGGAAATACCGTTCTCTCCGAAATCGTTTCTTTGAAAGATAATTTCAATAAATAATTTGTCTTTCCTCTGTAATACGAAAATTCCCTTTAATTTAAAGTTCGCCTGATAGCAAAAAAATATAAGTTCGCCTGAGAGCAAATTTAATAAAAACTTTAATCTAAAACCGACAAGGGGCGCGCGGCTTTAAGCCGCGCGCCCCTTGTCGTAAAAAATTTTTTAAATTTTCTCGGAATAGCTTTGGCAGCAGGTGCAGGATTCCGCGTCGCAGGTGCAGCCTACCTTGATTTTGGGCAGAGTGCAGTTGCAGCTCTGGTAATTGTGCTTGCAGGTCGTTACGTCGCAAGCTATGTCGAAATTAACGTTATTATCCATAATAACCTCCAATCCTATTTTGAGCCGCCTTCGCGTAAATTATTCAATGTTCTTGACAAAAGCGCGGATATGAAATAAAATGTTATAAAGGAGCTTAAATATGAAGGTTATACTGTTACAGGACGTGAAAGGTCAGGGCAAAAAGGGCGACGTAGTCGAAGTGAACGAGGGCTACGCAAGGAATTTTCTCGTTAAAAAAGGAATGGCGGAAATCGCCACCGCCGCAAAACTCAACGATATTTCAATGAAGAAATCGGCGGAAAATTTCCATAGGGAGGAAGAGATTAAAGCTACAAGGGAACTTGCGGGCGAAATCGGCGGAAAATCTTTCACCGTAAAAATAAAAGCCGGACAAAACGGCAAGGTATTCGGTTCTGTTACGGCGGGCAATATTTCGGACGCGCTTGCCGTAGCGGGCTACACCGTGGATAAAAGGAAAATCGTTTTGGCTCAGCCCATAAAAAACACGGGCGAATATTCCGTAGAACTTAAACTTATGGAAGGGATAGGCGCGAAGATAAAAATCGTAGTCGAAGCCGAATAACCGTCGCATTGTTTATAAATTCAAGCGGCGGGCGCGAAAATTTTCGCGCCCGCCGCTTCCGTTTTTGTATGTCAAATCGGTTTTTATTGTTTTTTGCTTAAAAAGCTATATGGATTGTGTTATTTTAAAATTATCTGCCTCTGCCGCCACCGCCGCCGAAGCCTCCGCCCGAAAATCCGCCGAAACTTCCGTGGAAGCCGTTCGAACCCGAGGAGGAAGGGCGGGTAATCATCCCGCGGGCAATTCCCGACGCCGAACTTCTTATGACGCTGTTAATAAGTATAAAGTCAAAGATATCCAAAGACGAGCCGACAGCCCATACGGGAGGAGCAACGGTAAGCGATTTAAACTTTTCTTCCCATATATCCGAAACGTTCAGAACCTGCGCGTAGGGCAGAATACGGTAGTAGTACTGCGGGTCGCTTTCAAGCATTTTTTCCAGCCTGTCTTTTTCCGCGGCGATAATAAAGTTTCTGAACCCTATAATTTCGTTCAGTTTTTTGTTATATGCGGGCGTGCGGCTTATAATGACCGCCGATATGCAGACGGCTGCAAGGCTTACTGCGCAAAGCAGGAATTTCGGCAGGAAAGGTATGACAGAACTTGGAATAAGAAGCGCGTATATTAGCGAACAAAGAATTATTATCACGGGCAGCAACGAAAGGTAAATTACGTTCTTTTTACCGCGGTTTTTAAATCTGTTGTAGGCTATCGATTCCGCGAAGCCGTACAGCACAAGCGCTGGTATCAACGTCACGAATCCGTAAGCGTAAAAGAACGTACCAGAAATTTCCGTCAACGCGAGTATAAAGGGAGCAAGCCCCGTTAAAAGTCCTCCTATAACGGCGAATAAAATGGAAACGCCTATGCTGACGCTCGAATACAGCCCTTTTGCCTTTTCGTTTACCATAGCGGTCGCGCGCTCGTAAGTAACGTAAAAAGAATTGCCGAGAAGGGAAGTCTTTACCGAATCCCCGTTTTTGAAAAGGTTTTCGAATATTAGCCGTTCGTAGTCGGCTGCCGTCGGGGGCAGATTTTTGATTTTTATAAGCACGGGGTCGTATTTGTTGTCGAAGTTTATTTTCAGATATCCCTTGTCCGCCCAATAGTAAATAAGGGAAGTCACGTCCTCGGAGTTTACTCTGTTGTCGATAAGTTTGCCCATCATAAGCGGGTCTAAACCCTCGGGCGGTTCGAAGTTTACCACGGGCGTAAGCCTGTTTTTGCTGAAAAACAGAACTTTTACAAGCACGATAAGAATAATAAGCCCCGCCGCGGCAATTACAAACAGATAGGGCGTGAAGTCGGAATACGGCTTGATAGCGCCCTTTTTAAAGGTCAGGTCGAAGGTGATTCCGTTGTATGCCTTCAAATTATCCTGCGACGTGGTAAGAACGAGCCTGCCGTTTTCCATATCGGTTGTGAAATTCATATCGCTTGCCGCATAGCCTTTCGGACCGACGTAGCGCACGGCGGATTCATACCCGTCGGGCAGGATAAGCTTGACTTCCGCGTGCTTTATTACGCAGTCCCAGCCCGTGCCTACGGGATTAAGCGGAAGCGTGCCGTTTTTGACCGTGCGGTTGGAAATACAGTAGGTATAGGTAAGCCTGTACGTTTCGCTCCGATTGTATTTAGCCGTTCTATCGCCTATATCAACCGTCACGAAATCCCCGTCCTGGATTGTCACTTCGAAAGGGACGGTATTGCCGTGCAGAAGTTCCACGCCTTCAACGTTGACGTCTTTGACGCGCGCGCCGCCGTTTACGGGTATATCGCGGTAAAAGCCCGTGCTGTCTATGCCGAGGTAATTGATTTTCATTACCTCGGTCACTTTTATTTCGCAGTTTGCGGCTATATCGTAGGTAACTTCGTAATTTTCAAGTTCAAACCGATAATCGCCGTATGCGCTCGCCTTTGCGGGGGTCGGAAAAAGGATAATCGCGCACAGCGCGGCGGCAAGAAGGAAGAATACTGGCGTTACGGCTTTTAAGCAGTTTTTCATATTCACCTCAAACGCAAAAAACCCGCGTTCGGGCGGGTTTTCCGCTGGCAACCGTAATTAAAAGGAAACTTTTACGTTCTGTCTTTCGGCTTCGTCCTCTACGGCGAAGAAAGGCTGTTTTTTGAACCCGCAAATTTTTGCGACTATCACGGCGGGAATCTTGACCAGCTTTTTGTTGTAAGCCGCGACGACGGCGTTATAATATTTGCGCGAATTGGCGATGTCCGCTTCGGTTTGTGAAAGCGAACCCTGCAAATTCAGAAAGCCCGAATCGGCTTTAAGCTGCGGATAATTTTCAGCAACCATGTTTATCGAACGCAACGCGCGGGTAAGCTGAGCGTTCGCGGCGATTTTATCCTCGGCGGTGACGGCAGCCATAGCCGAAGCGCGCGCATTCGTCACTTTTTCAAACACTTCGCTTTCGTGTTTTGCGTAACCCTTGACTGTTTCCACAAGGTTTGGGATAAGGTCGTATCTCTTTTTAAGATATACGTCCATGGTGGAGAACGCCTCTTCGACCGCCACCTTCGAGCTGGTGAAAAAATTATATGTGGCTATAAACCAGATGATTATCGCCAGAACGGCGACTGCGGCGACGGCAATCCCGATTATCCCGCCCGTCGTAAGTGCAAGAAAATTCATAATATTTCTCCTTTAATTGAATTTTTTTATTTCGGGCAGAGCCGCTTTTAAAAGCGCTTCCGCCAAAGAACCTTTTTTAATGTTTTCAAGCGCCTCTTCGAAAGTAAACCATTTTACCTCGTCGATTTCGTTTTTATCGGGCTCGGGCTCGCCGTCCTCGGCAATCATTATAAAGCTGAGCATAAGCACGTTGTTCGGCTCGAAGTACCGCGAACCCATGTATTTGGCTTTTACGGTATTGAGCTTCGTCTCTTCCCTGAATTCCCGCGCCACGGCTTTTTCCGCCGTTTCGCCCTTTTTTATATATCCCGCGAACAGTGCGAACTCCGTCTGCCCCTTGTGCTTTGCAAGCAGAATTTTATCCCTCGACCTGTTGGTAACCGTCATAATGACGGCGGAGGAATACTGCGGGAAGCGGAATTTCCCGCACTTTTTGCAGTAGGGCACAAGCCCCTCGCCCGCCGCGTACATAAGGGTAAGTTCTTCCCCGCATTCCGTACAGAACATAGTCTATCTCCTTTAAATTTCGTTTTCTTCACTACTTATTATATAACACATTCACCCGATTTTCAATAGGTTTGACGGATTTTGGCATATTTGTTGACATATTTTTCACATTATAGTATTATATTGATACAAAATTCAACGAAAACTTTGATTTGTATTAAAATATAACCGAAAGGGAAATATTTATGACGTATGCAAGGGCAAAATATCTGCTGAAATTGAAAGGACAGGAACAGCTCCTCGATTACTACGACGAACTTTCCGAAAGCGAACGCGCGGAACTTTTAAACGATATCGAAAACACCAATTTCAATATCCTGAAAAATATCGAAAAAAGACCCGCGAAAAAATTAGGTAAAATTTCCCCGATAGGCGCGGTGACCTTGCAGGAGATTGCCCGCCGCAGACAACAGTTCGAAACCGTGGGTATAAACCTTCTTAAAGAGGGCAAAGTCGGCGCGGTGCTTCTTGCGGGCGGGCAGGGCTCGCGGCTGGGCTTCGATAAGCCCAAGGGCATGTTCGACATAGGCGAAACGCATAAGCTTTCCATTTTCGAACAGCAGATGAACAATATCTTCGACGTGACCCGCCTTACGGGCAGGCATTTCCCGCTGTTTATTATGACCAGCGACGTGACCCACGCCGATACGGTAAAATTTTTCGAAGAGAACAACTATTTCGGCTATCCGAAAGACAGGGTGCACTTTTTCGAACAGAGCGTAGCTCCCGCGTGCGATTTCGAAGGCAAAATCTTCCTCGATAAAAAATACCGCGTATCCCATGCGCCCAACGGCAACGGCGGCTGGTATTCTTCGCTTATAAACAGCGGTCTGAACAAGGTGGTTGAAAGGGAGAATATAGAGTGGCTGAACGTATATGGTGTTGACAACGTGCTTCAACGCATATGTGACCCCGTGTTCATAGGAGCAACCGTTTTAAAGCGCTGCCGCTGCGGCGCGAAGGTCGTTAAAAAGGTCTGCGCCGAGGAAAAGGTGGGCGTTCTGTGTACTGAAAACGGCAAGCCCTCCATAGTCGAGTATTACGAAATGCCCGAAAAGTTGAAAAACAAAAAGAAGAAGGGGGAGCTTGTATATTGTTACGGCGTAACGCTTAATTATCTTTTCAACGTTCACGACCTAAACGCAACCCTTTCGGGGAAGCTGCCCTATCACCTTGCCGAAAAGGCGATAGCACATATCGAAAACGGCGAGCGCGTAGTTCCGGACAAGCCGTGCGGCTTTAAATTCGAAACGCTTGTCGTGGATATGGTAAAGATGATGGGAAGCTGCCTCGCTTTCGAGGTTGATAGAAGCAGGGAATTTGCTCCCGTAAAAAATCCTACGGGCACGGACAGCGTAGAATCCGCCCGCGCCCTGTTAAAACAAAACGGTGTTATATTATGAAAAAAGCTGTATTTGCGTTTGTTGCGGCGGTTGCGCTTTTGCTTTCCGCGCTGTGTGGTTGCGGAGCTGCAAGCGGCGCCGACGGCCGCAACGGACAGGATTTGAACATCTATGAAATCTATGAAGAAGCAAATTCCGCCCGCAGGGAACAAGGGCTGGAAGAAATAGGTTTTCTGGATTTTCTGAATGAATACCTGCATTACGACTATTCTTATTCCTCGGCGGAAAGCGCGCAGGCTTTAATGAACCGTTCGCTTATGTCCTGCGTGTCCATATTGACGGGCTTCGGAAAGTCCTACGGCTCGGAATACTATGCAGGCGCGGGCGTAATAGTAGAGCTTGACAAGGAAGCGGGGGACGCGTACGTCCTCACAAACTGCCACGTCGTTTACGACGATTCTTATTCCAATATTTACGCCGACGAGATAAGGGTATATCTTTACGGCAGCGACGACATAACGACTTCCGCTGACTATATAACCGCGGAGCTGGTAGGCGCGACCGTAACTTACGATTTGGCGTTGTTGCGGATTACGGGCAGCGAAATCCTGAAAAACAGCGACGCGAAAGCGGCGGAATTTTCCTCCGACGAGGAGGTATATGTGGGCGAGCCCGTCTATGCCATAGGAAATCCCGAAGGAATGGGTATGACTTTGACGGAAGGCATAGTAAGCAAGGAAAGCGCCGTGATACCCATAAATCTTTCTTCCAGATATCCGAACAATCCGCTGTATAATAAAAACTACCGAGTTCTGATGACGGACGCGGCGGTGAACGGCGGAAATTCGGGCGGCGGACTTTTCAACAGTAACGGATACCTTGTGGGCTTAATCAACTCAAAGGCGGTAAGTTCGTTAGACGGCGAAGATATCAACGACGTGGAAAACATGGGCTTTGCCCTGCCCGCTTCATATGTTAAAAGAATTTGGAAGCTTATGCGCGACGGCTATTCCGCCAACAATTCGCATTACGGGCTGAGGCGCTCTGTTTTCCCCGCGGAATATTCCTATACGTCGTCTTCCTATTTCGACAGCGAAAAAAGCAGGGCGGTAATAACCGATAAAGTGGTCGTTTCGGGAATGGGCGCGCCCATAGCCGTTTTGCGGGGCGGCGATTTGATAAAGAATGTGAAAGTGCTCGACGGTGACGGAAACGTGGTTGAAAATATGCCCGTAACGCGTTATTTTAACATAGACGACGCCCTTCTTTCCGCGCGGGCGGGATATAATATAGTCTATACGGTCGTAAGGAACGGAAACGAGATGGAAATTACGACTTCGCCGCGGTTTGAATCATGCGAGTGAGTGCGGACGATTGATAGCGGCAAAGCAAATTTAATTTAAAATTAGCTGCGGCGGGCGCGAAATTTCGCGCCCGCCGCTTATAACGTTATTTATAACGTTTAATAACTATTAAATTCGATAAAGGCGGTTTTAATTTACGCCTCTTTTGCAAGAACGTCCGCGCCGATATTGTAAACGCAATAATTAAGCCAATTTTGGTAGAACAAAGCCGCCGAAGAGGACCAGCTCATATTAACTTCGTCCATGTCGGGACCGGTAAAGTAGTTTGCCGGCGGTTTGACGTCAGCGTCCGCTTTTAAGTCCCGCTCGTATTCCTCCTTCAAGGTATAACGGTCGTATTCCATATGCCCAAGAACGAAAACTCTGCGGCTGTCCGAATTTTTTATTACCGAAGCCCCCGTCCTTTTGGAATAGGCTAAAATTTTCAAATCCATGACGTTCATTACGTCTTTCGCATAGATTGCGGAGTGGCGGGAGTGCGGCATGGTAAATTCGTCAGAAATCCCGCGCATAAGCGGCTCGGAAAGTCCGTCCGCTATGCGGCGGTGGCTGTAAACGCCGTAGCATTTGTCTTTAAGCGGGTGCTTTTTTATTTTGTAAAAGCGGTATAAAGCCGCCTGAGCCGCCCAGCATACGAACAGGGCGCAGCCGACGTTGCTGTTTGTCCAATCGAGAATATCTTCGTATTCTTTCCAAAAGGGAGCCCTGTTAAACGCGGCGTTATCGGAAAGCGCGCCCGTCACAATCATTCCGTCGAAGAATTGCTTTTCCGCCTCCGCAAAGGACTTATACAGCCCGCCGTAAGGGCTTTCGTTGCATTTGCCGCCGCGCGTAAGCTCTATGACCGTTATACGCACGGGCAGGGGAGAGCCCGAAAGAAGGCGCATAAACTGAATTTCCGTCCTCTCTTTTTCGGGGGTAAGATTCAAAATCGCTATCTCCAAGGGTTTTGTCCGACGGCGCAGCGCCGTATCTCCGTCTATTACGGAAACGCGCCCGCCTGTAAAAATACCGTAAGCTGAATATTCCTTATCAACGACTATCGGCATTTTTATCTCCTTAAAATTTGAATTTACTTTATACCGTACTCCTTAATCTGTCTGTCCATCGCGCGTTTTTGGTCGCGTTCGGCTATCGTCCCTTTTTTATCGTAGTTCTGTTTTCCTCTGCACAGCGCGATTTCAACCTTTACAAGGCTTCCCGAAAAATACATCGAAATCGGCACCAAAGTATATCCCTTTTCGTTGATTTTTCCCGCAAGCTTTGCAATTTCAGCCTTGTGCATAAGCAGTTTTCTGTCCCTTTTGGAATCTTTTGCGTTAAAAGCTCCCGCCTTGTCATAGACGGCTATATGTAAATTTTTTATGGTCAGTTCTCCGCCGCGCAGAAAGCAGAAACTATCCTTTAAATTGCAGTTTCCCGCCCGTAAAGACTTCACTTCCGCACCTTCGAGGACTATGCCCGCTTCGTATTTTTCGAGGATGAAATATTCGAACGAGGCGTACTTGTTGTAAGCAATCTGTTTCATAAAGCAATTATACCACAAAATAGTTGTCTGTAAATATTTTTTACAATAAAACCCGCATTATCACTTTCATTCGCCCTAAGTCGCAGGCGGCAATCAATACTTTCAGTTTGCCGCCTATGCGGAATTTATGCTTTTTCCCTTTTAAAAGCAGTTTTTCACCTACAAATTCATAATCGTCCGCGGGCAAATCTTCCAAAGGTATAATTCCCTCTACTGTGTTTTCCAGCTCGCAGTAAACAGCGTCGGGCGCTACGCCCGAAATTATCCCTTCGTATTCCTCGCCAACATGCTCGGTCATAAATGCCAGCTTGTATAAATCGTCAACGTCGCGCTCGGCGTCGTCGGCTGTCCGTTCCTTTTCGGAAGTATCGCTTCCCGCGGCTTCGAGGAGAGGGAATAAAGCTTTCGCGCTTCCATATCCGCCGTGCAGAAATTCTTTTAAACTTCTGTGCACAAACAGGTCGGGATAACGGCGTATGGGTGAAGTAAAATGGCAGTAACATTCCGAAGCCAGCCCGAAGTGCCCTTTGTTTTCGCCGCAATAGCGCGCTTTCTGCATGCTTCTCAGCATTACCTTGTTTATTACCGAAAAGAACGGCTTGTCCGCGCTTTCCGCAAGAATTTTTTTGTAGTCTTGCGGCTTAATTTCCTCTGTATTTCCCGTTGCGTTCACGCCGAGATATTTTAAAAATGTAAAGAATTCAGCCGCTTTTTCGGGCGAGGGACGCTCGTGAATACGGTAGAGGCAGGGGATATTCCGCTTTGCCGTAAAATCCGCCACGGCTTCGTTCGCGGCTATCATAAATTGCTCTATTATCCGTTCGGAAATAGTCCTTTCGGCTTTGGAAATACAAATTTTTCCCTTTTCGTCAAGATATATATGCGCTTCTTTTACGTCGAGATTTACGCCGCCCGCTTCGCCGCGCTTTTTTTCGAGGATGAGGCACAGCTCTTTCATAAGTTTTACCTGTTCGGCAATGTCGGGATATTTATCCGACGCGCCTTCGCATATTGCTGTGATTTCGGGGTAGGAGGTCTTATGGCGGCTGCGAATCACGCTTTCGTAAATTTCGTAACCCAGCCTTTCGCCCTCCTTTGAAAATATCATTTCGCAGGTAAGGGCGTATCTGTCCTCGCCTTCGTTAATGGAACATATACCGTTTGAAAGCTCTTTGGGTAGCATTGGCAATACTCGGTCGGGGAAATAGACAGAAGTGCCGCGCAGGTATGCCTCGCGGTCTAATGCCGAGCCGTATTTCACGTATCGGCTTACGTCGGCAATGTGAACGCCGAGGACGTAATTTCCGTCCTTTATTTCAAGGCTTACGGCGTCGTCTATATCCCGCGTATCCTCGCCGTCTATGGTAAAAATGATTTTATCCCGCAGGTCCCGCTCATTTCCGGGCAGAGGAACGTCCTTTGCGGCTTCGCGGGCGGCTTGTGCGGCTTCCTCGGGAAATTCCTCCCTCAGCCCGTGCGCACGGATTATGGATAGTTCTTCGGCAAACAGTTCGCCTTCGTCGCCGAGGATTTCCGTAACCTTTCCGAACGGCGGCAAGCCGTTTTGATATTTTGTTATTACGCAAACCACTTTTTGTCCGCTTGCCGCGCCGTTTTCAAAGCCGCGGGGAATAATTAGAAGGGGACGGCGGACGTCGTCGGGATACGCCCTCGCCTGCCGCCTGTCGCGTACGAAAGTGCCGACGACGGGGGAAGGGTTGCGCCTTGTGATTTTAAGAACTTCTGCCTCGTCGTCCGTTCCGCGTACATGCGCAAACAGCACCCTGTCGCCGTCGAAAGCGCCGTTCACCGCCTTTTTCGGCACGAAGAAGTCTTTACCGCCTCCGTCGGGAGTGATAAAAGCGTAACCTCGCGCCGTTGCGTGCAGAACGCCCCCGGCGGTATGTCCTATAACTTTTGTTTTACGCGCGGGATTTTTGTTTTCCGTTTTTTTATGGGCGGGCGCGCCTTTTGCGCCCTTTGATTTCCTTTCGTTCATAAATTCCGTAAATAATTTTTGCTGTTTCCGCAAAATTAAAGGCGGCTTTTAAAGCCGCCTTTGTAAAAATTCAAGTCAAATCAACCGAAAATGAGGGGTGCGATAATTTGAACCACATATACCGCCAAAGCAAGCACGCCCATCACCGCAAGACAAATCCACGTCCATTTTTTCAGCTTGGCTTCCATACTGTTGCCTTTATGCTTGCCGAAGAACGTTTCGCTTGAAGAAGTAATACCCTGAATACCTTCCGAATTGCTCTTCTGTGCGAGAACTATAAAAACAGTCAAAAGCGCGGTAATGAAAATCAATATCAGGCAGACAGAACATACGGAAATGTATAAATAAAATAATGTTGAGTTATCCATAAATTTCACCTTATTACGTTTGTAGCTTTAAAATTATAACACAGGCAAAATCATTTTACAATCAAAAACGGCTTGAATTACAAAAAATTTATTCCGATTTTTTATTTTTCGGCTTTTTTTCACCGAATTTATTGATTACGAATATCCCCGTGCATACCAAAAGCAGGGCGAGCAGGGTATAAAGACTTAAAAGCTGTTCACTTTCGCCGAGAATCAAAGCGGAGAAAACCGCGCCGAAAATGGGGTTTGCGCTTTTGAAAACGGCGACTTTGGATACGGGGTTGTACCTTAAAAGGAAACTTTGCAGTGTGAAAGCGCACGCCGACAGAAAGGCAAGATATAACAGCATGAACGCCGCGCCGACGTCGATATGGGTTATTCTGCCGCCTGCGGCAAGCCCCGTCACGGTAAGCAAAATTCCGCCCGAAAAGAACTGCCAGCCGCAAATGGCGGTCGTGTCCTCGCTTTTCGAGAAAATTTTTACAAATCCCGCGGCAAATGCCGCCGACAGCCCCGAAAAAATTATAAATCCCTCGCCTTGCAGTGAAAAATCGAAACTGAATCCGCCGCCGAGGTTTATCAGGACAACTCCGCCGAAGCCGAGTACGCAGCCCGCAAATTTGATAAGATTGAATTTTTCCGTGCGAAAAACGAAGCAGGCGGCGATAATGGTGAAAAACACTCCCAGCCCGTTCAAAACGGAAGCTTTTACGCCTGACGTGCTTGCAAGACCTATGTAGTAAAAGGTGTATTGAAGGACGGTCTGGAATATTGCAATTATGCAAACCCGCCACCAATTTTTCGCCTTCGGCAGCAGAAATTTTCTTCTCGTCGCGCTTCCGAAAATTATTACAAACGCTCCCGCAAGCGTAAACCTTATCCCCGCAAAAAGTATAACGGAGGGCACGAAAGCTGTGTCGATATGAAAAAGCTTATAGCCCGTTTTTACGCATGGAAAGGCGCTTCCCCAAAGCACGCAGCAAAAAAGCGCGCAGGCGCAGACCGCCCAGGTTTTCGAAAATGTTTTCTCGGGTTCTTTGAATATCACACTCACATTATATTTATTTGGGCAAAAATTAGCAAACAAAACTTAAAAAAATGCAAAATTCACGAAAAAACAATTTTACATATGCCGCCAAATATAGTACAATTATATTTGAAAAACTATATAATTTGTTTATATTTGTTTATACGGTTGTAATTCAACCGGTTATCGCGCGGGTCGGAATCCGCGGGCGTTTTATGAACAAAAAGGAGTTTTATGGGTTTAATAAAATACATTCTCGGGTCGGACAGCCGCGGCGCGCTGAAAAAGCTTGATAAAATGGCTAAAAAAGTGGAGGAGCTTGAACCGAAATATCAGGCTATGTCGGACGCGGAGCTTAAAGGTCAGACGAAAATTTTCAAGGACAGGCTTGCCGCGGGAGAAACGACGGACGATATCCTGTACGACGCGTTCGCAGCCTTGCGCGAGGCAAGCTGGCGCGTCCTTAAAATGAAACACTTCCACGTGCAGATAATGGGCGGTATCTGTCTGCACCAGGGGCGTATCGCCGAAATGAAAACGGGCGAAGGCAAAACGCTTGTATCTACGTTGCCCGCGTATCTCAACGCGCTTACGGGCAAGGGCGTGCATATCGTCACGGTCAACGACTATCTTGCCAAGCGCGACGCCGAGTGGATGGGCAAGGTTCATAAATTCATGGGGCTTACCGTGGGCGTGGTCGTGCCCGGCATGGACGACGCCGACAAGAAAAAGGCTTACGAGTGCGACATAATCTACGCCACCAATAACGAGCTTGGCTTCGATTACCTGCGCGACAATCTTAAAAAATCAATATCCGCCATGGTTCAGCGGGAGCTTAACTTCTGCATAATCGACGAGGTGGACTCGATTTTGATAGATGAAGCCAGAACGCCTCTCATAATTTCGGGGCGCGGCGACAAGAGTTCC
This sequence comes from uncultured Clostridia bacterium, assembly GCA_947589385.1. GTDB lineage: Bacteria > Bacillota > Clostridia > Christensenellales > Borkfalkiaceae > Coproplasma. Next base: position 60,361 of record CANPZW010000005.1, read on the forward strand.
GAACTCTATGACAGGGTTGACAGATTCGTCCGCACGCTCGAAGGCGGGTTCGACGACGACAAGGAGGACGCGCTTAAAAGGGCGCCCGCAAGAATCGTCAAGCAGTATCAGGCGGACGAACGTCTCCGCAGCGCGGTAAAGCACATTAATTGCTGGGATTACGAAATCGACCGCGCAGAACGCAAAATAACCATTTTCGAAACGGAAAACGACGGTTTGAGCGAGATGGAACTTGAACGCGCCGCAGACGAGAAGATAGGCTTGCTTGTCGGAGAAATCGAAAGCTGGGACTATGTTTTCACCGCAAAGGGCGGCAGAATAACCATAACCGACAAGGATACGAAGAAGAAAGACGAAAAGGTCAGGGAGATGACCGACGAGGAAAAGGCAGCCACCGAAACCCTGCAAAATATTCTGAAAGCGAGCCGCGACTGGGACTATATCGTTGACAGAAAGGACAAATCGGTAACGCTCACCGAAAAAGGTTCCAAAAAGGCGGAAAGATTTTTCGGAATCAACAACATAGGCGATATAGAAAACGCCGACCTTCACCACCATATCCAGCAGGCGCTGAAAGCGCACGAACTGTTCCATAACGGCGAGGAATATATCATCTCCGAGGACGGAGAAGTTCAAATCGTCGATGAATTTACGGGACGTATTCTCCACGGCAGGCGTTATTCCGACGGGCTTCACCAGGCGATAGAAGCGAAGGAACACGTAAAGGTCAAGGAAGAAAACAAGACCCACGCCACCGTAACTTTCCAGAACTATTTCAGGCTTTACGCCAAGCTTTCGGGCATGACGGGTACGGCGCTGACCGAGGAGGACGAATTCAGGACCATTTACTCTCTCGACGTCGTTCCCATTCCCACAAACCGCCCCGTAAAGCGCGTTGATTACGCCGATATGATTTACTCCACGGTGGAGGGAAAGAAAAAAGCTATCGTAAACGAAGTCGTGCAGCGGCACGAAAAAGGTCAGCCTATACTAATAGGTACGGTTACGGTAGATAAGTCGGAGGAAATTTCAAGGCTTCTGCGCCGCAACGGCATAAAGCACAATATTCTTAACGCAAAGAACCACGAACGCGAGGCGGAAATCGTCGCGCAGGCGGGCAGGCTCAATTCCGTTACAATCGCAACCAACATGGCGGGGCGCGGAACCGATATTTTGCTCGGCGGCAACCCCGAATATCTCGCCAAAAAGCGTATGCGCGAAGAGGGCTTCGACCACGATATGGTGGAAGTAGCCATTTCCTATGCCGACCGCGAATTTACCGAGGAAGAGCAGAAAGCGCGCGACAGGTACGCCGAACTTTACGAAATGTACAAAAAGGAAACGGATGAGGAAAAGCAGCAGGTAATAGCCGCGGGCGGTCTTTGCATAATAGGCACGGAACGCCATGAATCACGCCGTATAGATAACCAGCTCCGCGGACGAAGCGGCCGTCAGGGCGACCCGGGCGATTCGGTATTCTTCATTTCGCTTGAAGACGACCTTGCAATACGTTTCGGCGGCGAGAGACTGAAAAAGCTGTATTCGGTATTCAAAATCGACGACGACCAATGCCTGCAATCCAAAATGCTTACCCATTCCATAGAAAACGCTCAGCGCGCAATCGAGGGCAGGAACTTCGCCATCCGCAAAAGCACCCTTCAATACGACGAGGTGATGAACGAACAGCGTAAAACAATCTACGGCGAACGTATGAAGGTCCTCAAAGGCGAGGATGTGCACGAACAGATGCTGAAATATATTCCCGATTACGTCGCAAAGATTGTCGGTGAAACGGTAAATACTGACGATATGCCGGAAAAATGGGATGAACTTGCCTTGAACGAAGCGTTGAAGCAGAAAGTCTATCCCGACGAGTGCACATTCGAAATAACCCGCGAAATGCTTGAAAAATGGGATTACGAGCGTGCGATATCCAAAATAAGCAAGGAAGTCGAAAAGGCTTATGAAGCTAAGATTGAGAATATCAACAAGATTTTAACGGAAGTAAAGGAAAACGGCGTGGTGACGTCGGGCAGGCTTCCCGACAGTTTCGCGCAGGTAGAGCGCGATGTGCTTTTGAGTATGGTTGACAATAACTGGATTGACCATATCGACGCAATGGACCAGCTCCGCAAGGGCATAGGTCTCCGCGGCTACGCACAGCAAGACCCCATAATCGCCTATAAGGCTGAGGGTCACGAGATGTTCGAGGAGATGATTGAAAGAGTCCAGAACGCCACCATTTCAATGCTGTTGAAGAGGATAAGGCTGGAACGCAAACCCGCGCCTCCCGTCCGCAAGGTTATGGTAGAACCTGCCCGTCCCGCTCAGACCGCGCAAGGAATAAGCCCCATGAACAACGGAGTTGCCGAACACGCGCGGGAGATTGCGGAGCAGAACGCAAAACGTGAGGAAGGACAGTCTGCGCCCGAGGCGAACGAGAGCGGGTTAAGGAACGTTTTAATAGGCGGCACGCCCGAAAAATCGGCGTCTAACCTTGTTCCCAACATTGACTCTAAACAGCTTCCGAAAGTGAACAAGGCGGTTAAGGTCGGCAGAAACGACCCCTGTCCTTGCGGCAGCGGCAAGAAATATAAGGACTGCTGCTATTGGAAAGACCATAAATAATAAAGACGGAAATATATGTTCAAAGCAGACGATTACAGATTAAAGCTAAAAGCCCTCGCCGATAATCTGGCGGAGGCAAAATACGCGCTGGACATAGACAATCTCGGCGCTCGCCTCGGCGACCTCAAAAAAGAGCAGGAAAGCCCCGAAGTATGGCAGGATTTGGAAAAATCCGCCAAAATCGGCAGGGAAATTTCCGCAGTCGAGGGCAAAATTTCAAGCTATAAAAAGGGCGAAGCAGCTCTCGCGGACGCCAACGCATACGTTGATTTGATTGAGGAAGCGGACGACGAAAGTCTTATCCCCGAACTCGAACAGATGATATCCGCCGCCGAAACGGACATAGAGGAAATGCGCATACGCGCGCTTCTCCGCGGTAAGTACGACGGCAACAACGCCATTTTAAACCTTCATTCGGGCGCAGGCGGCACGGAAGCCTGCGACTGGACCCAGATGTTATACAGAATGTATTGCCGCTATTGCGAAAAGCAGGGATTTAAGGTTACGGAGCTGGATTCGGAGGACGGCGACGAGGCGGGGCTTAAAAGCGTAAGTTTTAAAGTTGACGGCGAAAACGCCTACGGTTTTTTAAAGGCGGAAAAGGGAGTGCACAGGCTTGTGCGTATTTCGCCTTTCGATTCCAATAAACGCCGCCATACGTCTTTCGCTTCGCTTGAAGTAATGCCCGAGATAGACGACGAAAACGAAGTCGAAATCCGCGACGAGGACATAAGAATAGACGTATATCGTTCTTCCGGCGCTGGCGGGCAAAAAGTAAACAAGACGGAAACGGCGATACGTATCACGCATTTCCCTACGGGAATAGTGGTAACATGCCAGAACGAGCGCAGCCAGCTTCAAAATAAGGCGATGGCTTTCGAATATCTGCGCGCCAAGCTTGTTGAACGCCAGATTGCCGAGCGCGAGGCGGCGGACGCGGAAATCAAGGGCGAAATAAAAAAGATAGAGTGGGGCAGCCAGATACGCAGCTATGTATTCTGCCCTTACACCCTTGTCAAAGACCACCGCACGGGCTATGAAAACACCAATATCCAGGCGGTTATGGACGGGGATTTGCAAGGTTTTATAATAGACTATCTCAAAAAAACAGTTTAGCTCCCGCAAACCGTGGATAAGCTTTGTTCTGCTTTGTAAAGCTTCGCTCCGCCTTGTTCGCGTACTTCTTTGTACACTCGCTGCGGACGTCGCTCGCTTTCCTTGCATAACTCGCTTCTCCGCGGTTTATAACTTCGTTGGGGGATTTCACTTCGTTCTCGCATTTGGCGAGAGCGTCGGGCAAAGCCCTCGCGTAGAATGACAAGGGGCAGACTGACGGGATTGTCAAAGCACGATTATTGCGGGCGGTTTTTCGCAATGTATAACATAAATTCCTTTAAAATCAAATCTTCACCGATAATACTCGGCATAGAATCCAGCTGCGACGAAACCGCCGCGGCTGTAATTTCGGGCAGGAAACTTTTGTCGTCCGAAATCATTTCGTCTGCGACCGAACAGGCAAAATACGGCGGCGTCGTGCCTGAAATCGCTTCCCGCGCGCATACGGAAGCGGTGGATGAAGTCGTGCGCAGGGCTTTAAAAAATGCAGAAGTACCCGCAGAAAAGTTGGACGGAGTGGCGGTAACGTTCGGCGCAGGGCTTTTGGGGGCTCTGCTTGTTGGGTTGTCCTTTGCTAAGGGGCTGGCGTATTCTTTGAACATTCCGCTTATAGCCGTAAACCATATCCGCGGACATCTTGCCGCGGCGTATCTGGTTGCGGAGGATTTGAAACCGCCCTTTATTACCTTGCTTGCAAGCGGCGGGCATACGGCTGTGCTTCATACAAGAACCTATACCGAATTTGAAGTTCTCGGCGCTACCTGCGACGACGCCGCAGGCGAGGCGTTTGATAAGGTCGCCCGCGTTTTGGGACTTGAATATCCGGGCGGCGTCAATGTGGAACGGCTTGCGCGCGAGGGCGAAAACAGCGTCAAGTTACCGTCCGCGCTTGTAAAAAACGCAACACGTATGCAGTTTTCTTACAGCGGACTTAAAACGGCGGTGATAAACGCCGTGCATAATGCGGAGCAGCGGGGCGAAGAACTCAAACGCGCGGATATAGCAAATTCATTTCAGCGCGCGGCGATAGACCCTCTCGTGAAAAAAACAGTGGAATGTGCTTTAAAGCGCGGAATTTCCACGGTTACGGCAGGCGGCGGGGTAGTTGCCAACGGATATTTGCGCGATACTCTTACGAAAGCCTGCCAAAAAGCGGGGTTAAGGTGCGTTTTGCCCGAAAAGCGGTTTTGCACCGACAACGCGGCGATGATAGCGGCGGAAGGTCTTACCCAATACCTTGCGGGAAATTTTGCCGATTTAAGCATTAACGCTTGCGCACAGATTCCGCTGAACAGTTAAAATTTGTTTCATAAAATAATGCGCTTTATAGCGTGTTTTAGCGTGTTCGATAATGCTGCGGCGGGCGCGAAATTTCGCGCCCGCCGCAGCATATTTGGTATTCGGATTTTATCAAATCAAATTCCCGATTGACCGCTTTCCTATAAAAATCGTTATTTGCTTTAATATTTTATAAATATGGCAGATGTTTAATTTGTTTTAAAATTTTTTAAATTCGTAGCCCTTGTTTTTGAAGTGTTTTATTACCTTTGAAAGCGCGGCTACGGTTTCGGTTTTATCGGTAGAATCGTGGGCGAGCATGACTATCTTTTTCGGGTTGGCGACCGTAGCAACCGCGGCACAGTATAATTCTCGCGCGGAGGCGTTTTTGATTTCGCTGTCGCGGAACGAAGCGTTCCAATCCACGGTATTATAGCCCTTTTCCTCAACCGCCTTTACAAGCTTCTGAGGGACGGAAAAACTGCCCCCCGGGAAACGGTAGATATGCGAAAATTCCCCCGTAATGCTGCAAATCAGTTCGTTGCATTTCTCTATATCCTTTAAAAGCGCCTCCGTCGATGAATATATTTCCTTATATTTATGGGAGTAGGAATGCACGGCAAGAGTATGCCCCTCGTCAAACGCCCTTTTCAAAATGTTTTTTCTGTTTTTCGCCTGCGTGCCCACGATAAAAAATGTCGCGGGGACGTTTTCTGTTTTCAATACGTCGAGAATTTTGGGGGTAACCCTGTCGCTCGGACCGTCGTCGAATGTAAGATAGATAACTTTGTCGCTCTCTGCAAACGAAAGCAGCGGCTCTCCGAAAAAATTGCCGAACAGAGTCACGAAAAGCGCTACGGTCAGAAGAATTGCGGCGAGCGCGGAAATGCGTTTGTTCATATTCTTAATATGCGCAGCCGCCGCGGATTTAAGCTTTTTTATTCGTTTTTGTTCAATTTATTTCAATACAGCTCAATATTTATCAGCGTATCGGCAATGGCAATTTGCAGCTTCCGCAGATTTCTGGAATACACAAACCCCTCGCCCGCCGCCGAACATTCGGCGGAAAGCCTTCTCAATTCTTCTGAAAAGCAGTTTGCGGAATTTGCAAGTTTAAGCCCGTTAAGGCTTTTTTTGACGTCCGCAAGAACGGATTTTGCCGCGTCTTGACCGTATTCCCCCGTGTCCAGCTTGTTGGCACATTCGTAGCATACTTTCGAAAGTGAAAAAAGGGTATTCAGATTACCTGCATAAACGGCTTCTTTGTTTTTTGAAAGCCGCGATTTCGGCGCATATTCCTTTCTTTCCGCAGTCAGCACAAAGCATTGAAGTCCACGCCGCATAAGACTTTTTTGCACTCGTTCGGCGTCGTTTTCCTTGTAATAACACGCCACCGTCACATAAAATCCGTCGCCGTATTCGAATACGTAGCCCGCGCCGCCGAACCCCTCCACGCCGTCCGAAATAGCGTCTGCGGAAAGCGAGTTGTCCTCGACCGAATAGCATACAAGATAAAACGCGGACTTAAATTCGATTTTTTCGCCGTTGCAGGAGGCGGCGCAGATAATTACGGCGACTGTTAAGGTGACCGCCGCCGCGACCGATATAAAAAAGGGTAAATTTTTGTCTGCGCGCCTTTCCATAGATTATATATATGCCTGTTTTGGCAGCGATATGGCATTATTTAAGGTTGACTAAATTCTTTCCGCAGTTTATAATATTTGCGAGGTATAGGAATGCGTAAGAGCGGAACCGATGGGATTTCGGACCTTGAAGAGAATGTAACGGCTTCCCAGATAGAGGAAGGTCTGCGCAAAAAATTCTCGAAAAAGCTGTTTTCAAAGTTTGCCAAGGCGATAGTGGAGTACAGGTTGATAGAGCCGAACGACAAAATTGCCGTCTGCATGTCGGGCGGCAAGGATTCAATGCTTATGGCAAAGCTGTTTCAGGAATTGAAGCGGCATAACAAGTTTCCGTTCGAGCTTGTTTTTCTCGTAATGAACCCCGGTTACAGCGATGAAAACAGGGAAAATATAGAGCGCAACGCAAAACTTCTGGGCATCCCCATAACGGTTTTTGAAACGAACATATTCGAAAATGTGTTCAATATAGAAAAATCGCCCTGTTATATATGCGCGCGCATGCGCCGCGGACATCTTTACGCCAAGGCGAAGGAGTTGGGCTGTAACAAAATAGCCCTCGGACATCATTACGACGACGTTATCGAAACAATTTTAATGGGTATGCTTTACGGCGGACAGATGCAGACCATGATGCCCCGCATAGACAGCGCAAATTTCGAAGGAATGAAGCTTATCCGCCCCATGTATCTTATCCGCGAGTCCGATATTAAGGCGTGGCGCGATTATTACGGTCTGCATTTTTTACAGTGTGCGTGCAAATTCACAGAGGCTTGCGCCTCGGGAGCTGACGGGAATACGGCTTCTAAACGCCAAAAGGTGAAAGAACTTATAGCCCGCCTCGAAAAAGAAGACCCGGGAATAGAGCAAAATATATTTAAAAGCGCCGAAAACGTCAATCTTTCCACAATCATATCCTATAAGGACAAGAAAGGCGAAAGACACTATTATTACGACGTCGATTGATTTTAAGTTTAAAGAAGTCCCGTAAGGAGAAAAATCTATGAGTAAGGCAGACGATATCTTTATATCCAACATGCGCGAGATACTTGAAAAGGGCGTATGGGATACGGACAGGGAAGTCCGTCCGCGCTGGTCGGACGGCACGCCCGCGCATACCGTTAAAAAATTCGGCATTGTCAACCGCTATGATTTGAGAGAGGAATTTCCGCTTCTTACTATCCGCCGAACGGCGTTCAGGTCCTGCGTGGATGAAATATTGTGGATATGGCAGAAAAAAAGCAACAACGTCCGCGATTTACATTCGAGAATCTGGGACCAATGGACGGACGAAAACGGCAGTATAGGCAAGGCGTACGGCTACCAGCTCGGAGTGAAGCATAAGTACAAGGAGGGGGAATTTGACCAGGTTGACCGCGTGCTGTACGATTTAAAGCATAACCCCGCAAGCCGCAGGATAATGACAAATATTTACACTTTTGCGGACTTGCACGAAATGAACTTGTATCCATGCGCTTATTCCATGACGTTTAACGTTTCGGGTAAAACCCTGAACGCTATTTTAAACCAGCGCTCTGCGGATATGCTTACGGCAAATAATTGGAATGTGGCACAGTATGCGGCGCTTCTGATGATGATAGCGCAGGTTTCCGGACTGGAAGCGGGGGAGCTTGTGCACGTTATAGCCGACGCGCACATCTACGACCGACATATAGATATGGTTAAAGAAATTATCGGGATGCCGCGCTATCCCGCGCCGAGGGTGGAGTTGGATAAAAGCATAACGGATTTTTACGCATTTACGGTTGACAGCTTTAAAGTCGTCGATTATAAATGCAATCAAAAGAAATATGAAATACCCGTCGCGGAGTGATTTATGAGAGCTATTTTACATGCCGATAAAGAGTGGGGGATAGGCAAAAACAACGGGCTTATGTTTAAGATTCCCGCCGATATGAAATTTTTCAAGGAGACTACTACGGGGAACGTCGTGGTAATGGGTTCGAACACGCTTAAATCCTTCCCCGGCGGAAAACCTTTGAAAGACAGGCTGAATATCGTGCTTTGGCCTGACGGCGAGGACAGGGATGATTGCCTTATCGTGCGTTCGCTGGAAGAACTGTTTGCGGAAATAGGAAAATACGACCCCGAAAGGGTCTTCGTCGTGGGCGGCAGGATGATGTATAAAACGCTTCTTCCGTACTGCACCGAGGTCCTTTTGACAAAGGTTGACGCCGTCGGCGGGGCGGACGCGTATTTCGAAAATCTCGACGAAAACGAAAATTTTTATCTTTTCAGCGAAAGCGAGCCCGAAGTTACAAACGGATATACAATCAGATTCTGCGTATATAAGAATAAAAATCCGCTGAAATATTGATACGTATCGGCTTTAACGTTAAAAATGAAAATCCGCTCGAAAATTTTAATCTTTTCTATCATTACCGCGCTGTGCCTTTATATAGGTTTGGGGTCGGTATGGCTTATGGAGGGCTGGGGCGTTTGGATACGCGCCGCGCTTCATGTTGCGGGCGCCGCGGGGTTTGTCGCGGGAATCGTCTTTTTGATAATCAAAAAGGACGCGCTGTTAAAAACAGACCTCGTCCTTATTTCCTGCTTTGCCCTCGTTTATACGGCGGTGGTAATACTGAATTTTACGGCTAATCTCAGCGAACTCGAAACCGACGGCGAAAAAATCAACCGCTTAACCGAGCTTTTGAGGAGCGCGGGCGGCTGGTCTATGGCTGTATTCGTTCTTGTTCAGATTTTGCAGGTGGTGGTTCTGCCGTTGCCCGCCGTGGTGTGCTATCTCCCGGGGGTGGCGATATGGGGACCGCTTACCGCTACTTTGCTCGCTTCGGTGGGCGTTCTTTTGGGCGCGGCGATTTGTTATCTTTTGGGCAGGCTTTTCGGCAGGCGTGTCGTGGAATGGATTGCGGGCAGGGAAGCGACCGAAAAGTATGCCGATTATTTGGGCAGAAAGGGCAAAACGCTGTTTGTTATTATGCAGATACTGCCCTTTTTCCCCGACGATATCCTCTGCCTTGTCGCGGGGCTTACGAAAATGAATTTTCCATTTTTTATCGCTACGATGATTATCGTACGTCCTGCGATAGTCGCTATGTATTGCTATCTCGGCAGCGGTTCGGTTATACCGTTTTCGGGCTGGGGAATACCCGTATGGATTGCGATTTTTGCGGTTTGCGTCGTGCTTGCCGTGCTTTCTTTTAAATATCAGGATAAGTTGGAAAGCCGCCTTAAAGGGCTTTTCAAAAATAAAAAAGATAAAAATCAATAACCGCAAATAACCGCATTTATAATTCCGTATTTATATTCCGCAAACGGGCGGGGCGTGTACTTCACGCCCCGCCCGTTTAAACTCATACAATGTAGTATAAGTTTTAACCGGAGAAAAACAAAGTGCACTTTTTAACTTCGCTTTCTGGCGTCACGCTTGCTTTCATCGCCACCGCATTCACTTATTTAATGACGGCGGCGGGCGCGGCGCTTGTTTTTATATGCAAAAACGTAAACAAATCGGCATTTTCGCTTATGATGTCCAGCGCCGCGGGAATAATGCTGGCTTCGACCTTTTTTTCGTTGCTTTTGCCTGCAATGGAAAGCGCCCCCGAACCCACATGGCTCGTTCTTACGGCGGGCTTCGCGGCGGGCGGACTTCTGATAATCTTTACCGATATTCTTATAGGTAAGTTACATTTCTTTTCGGACAACAGGGAAAAGCGTTCGTCCGCGGTTATGTGCATCGCGGTGACTATGCATAACATCCCCGAAGGTCTTGCCGTGGGAGTAGCCTGCGGCGCGGTGATAGCAGGCGACGCGGCGACTTTGGTCGCGGCTGTAATGCTTGCTGTGGGAATAGGCATACAGAACTTCCCCGAAGGAATGTGCGTCTCTTTTCCGCTGCGCGCGAACGGCATGGGCAGAGGAAAATCCTTTTTCATAGGCCAGCTTTCGGGCGCGGTTGAAATCGTTGCGGGCGTTGCGGGCGCGGCGGCGGTTTCCGTTGCAAGCGGCATACTTCCGTGGGCTCTCGCGTTTTCAGCCGGCGCTATGCTTGCCGTAGTTTGCTCGGAACTCATTCCCGAAAGCTTTTCAAACGGCAAAATTCAGGCGACAATCGGCATTATCGCCGGTTTTGCGCTTATGATGATTCTCGATATAGCGTTCGGTTGAATAATTTACAAAAATTTCCGCAACATAGGAGTATGGAAAAGAAATCAGACAAAAAAACCGCGGTTGTGGTGGGCGGAAGCTCGGGTATAGGTTATGAAACCTGCGTTCTTCTCGCCGACCGCGGCTGGAACGTGGTAAACATATCCCGTAGTCCCTGCAAAAACGGCAAAGTGGTCAATTTACAGGCGGACGTCGCCGACGGCGCAGCCCTGAACTCGGCGATTAAAAAAGCCGCCGTCAAAAACGGCGTATCCCTCCTTATTTACAGCGCGGGTTTTTCGATGGCGGCGCCCATCGAGTACGCCAAAGAAGAGGACTATAAGTATCTCTTCGAGGTCAACTTTTTCGGCGCGCTGCGCGCCATACAGGCGGTGATTCCGTATATGAAAAAGAAGGGCGGCAGAATAATTTTAATAGGCTCTCTCGGCGGTAATCTGCCTATCAGCTTCGACAGTTTTTATTCCGCTTCCAAGGCGGCGCTGGAAATGCTCTGCCGAAACGCATACAGCGAATTGAAGCCTTACAACATCAAGGTTACGGGCGTTTTGCCCGGCGGCACTTGTACGGGCTTTACGTTCAAACGCAAGGTGTATAACGAAAGCGAAACGGGCATATATTCGGGCAGCGTAAATAAGGCAGTCGCCGCGCTTGCGCATATGGAGCAGAGCGGAATGTCGCCCGCGGAAGTCGCGCGCATTATATGCAGCCTCATAACGATGGACAACCCCCCCGTCATCAAAAGTTGCGGCGCAAAGAATACGGTTTACAGACTTTTCTCCCGCATTATGCCCGAAAAGGTCACGCTTAATTTAAACGATAGGATGTACAACCAGTGAGGAAGGAATATGACCTTTCCCGCCGCGACGAAAGGGAAAGTTTGGTAAAAGCGCCTAAGGGCGGGGGTATGAAGAATGACAGGAAGAACCCGTGAAAATTACAACAAGAACTATCTCGAATACGTAAAAACGCAGGACCCGCCCACAAAGCATTTTAAAAACTGTGCTGCGGCGTTCGGCGTAGGCGGGCTTATATGCTGCATAGGGCAGTTCATCCGCTATATGCTGTCCTATATAGGGCTTACGGGCGACGAGCTTGCCGGGGCGACTTCGGTCGTGCTTATTTTTCTCGGCTGTCTTTTGACGGGATTGGGCGTCTATGACAGAATAGGCAGATACGCGGGCGCGGGTTCTATCGTGCCTATCACGGGGTTTGCCAACAGCGTTACGTCCCCCGCAATCGAGTTCAAAACGGAGGGCTGGATATACGGCATGGCTGCCAAAATGTTCACCGTCGCCGGCGCGATAATAGTATTCGGCGTGTGTTCGGGCGTTATTGTCGGTCTGATTTATTTGTTTGTATGAAAAAGGGCAATACGTTATTTTTTAAAAACGCCCCCGCAATTCTCTCATTTGCCGCCGTGTGCGGCTCTAAGGAGAAGGAGGGAATAGTCGGTACGTACGCCGATATAACGCTTGAAGACGATATGTACGGCGAAAGCACGTACGAAAAAGCGGAGTGCAAAATGCTCTCCACCGCCATATCGCTTGCCATAAAAAAGAGCGGGCTTGAAGAGAATAAGATAGACGTTCTTCTTTCGGGCGATTTGTTGAACCAGATTATTTCGGCAAGTTTCGCCGCGCGCGACTTCGAATTTCCGTTTTTGGGGCTTTATTCGGCGTGTTCGACGATGAGCGAAAGTATTCTTCTCGGCGCGTCTTTGGTGGACGGAGGATATGTAAATACGGCTGTTTGCGCCACGGGCAGCCATTTTGCCTCGGCGGAAAGGCAGTACCGATATCCTTTGGAGCTGGGCTGTACCCGTCCGCCGCAATCCCAGTGGACTGTTACGGGCGCGGGCGGACTTGTGCTCGGCAAGTCGGATAAAGGAGTTAAAGTCACCTGCGGCACAATGGGCAGAGTCCGCGACTACGGCGTGACAGACGTAAACAACATGGGCGCCGCAATGGCGCCTGTTAATGCTATTATAGCACCATAACATATGGTGATAATGATACTTAACACAAAAATAAAATAAGGAGGTACATAGCCAATGTTATGAAAAAACGGCGGATTTCCGCCGTTTTTTTCTATAAATTACCTAACCGTATTATATTTGCAAAATCAAATAAACGTTTCTTGTATCACGTCAACAATCGAGCGGCTGCTGTCGGTTACGTACTCTTGATATTCTGTAATATAAATAATTTCTTTGTCTTTTTGGATTTTTGCTTTACTGTTTAATATGATTATCCCGCCGGTTGCTGTTTTGGTATCCGAGTAGGATATGAAATATTGAGGTAAGGTGATGTCTGTAAATTTATCCGTAATTTCAAAACTCGGATATGTGTAGTTAGGATTGCAGACCGCAACAAAATCAAATTTGATTGTTGTGTTTATGTGCATCATATGAATGGAATAAAGAATGGTATCGCCGCTGACTTTATCTATTGTCTTATCAACGGAGATGTCATATAACGATTTATCTATATTAAAATCGTATTCTTTCATATCGGCGTCCATTTCATCGAATGTGGAGTTTGATATTTCAAAGTTTTCTTCCAAATATATTGGAAGTGTATCGGTTGATGCAAATGGATAAAACACGAGAACACATACAAGAATAACGGCAGAAACCGCAACGCTTGCCGCGCCTGCAATCCATTTTAAATTACGCTTCCAAAAATTTTGTTTGGGTTTTGGTGCGTTTTCGATTTGTTCTAACATTGAATAGTATTTTTGGTTTTTTCCGGCTTCCAAAATTTGTTGCTTATCAATATCAGATTGTTGTTTTAAGAAGTTTTTGCCTTTCATATCAATAAATATTTACCGCCAAAACGTCGTTGATGGTTGTATTGTAATGTATATTGAATAATCCGCTTGAATTATAAAATGTTCCCGAAGCGACATAAATGTAGTCGTAATTTTCTGTGCCGTTGTTTGTCACATAGGTATAGGTTTCATAGCCGAAGCCTACCATAATGTGATTAGCGGTGGAAGTAAGGCAGTCAACGCTATCTTCATTGTCATATGGAAAGATGTCGCAAACATTATATCCGCCCAAAAACAATACTACCGGATATCCGGCTTCTATGTAGTCCTGTGCTTTACCAAAATCAAACGAGCCGTTTGACATGCAAGAATAGAATTGTATGTGTTTTCCCTTTTCGATGCAGAACCGCGTTACGCCTAGCTTAAAATCGTTCTCGGTTGCGCCGTAGCCGTCGCCCGTTATGTATTGGTATAATGTTTCGATAGTTTGTTTAACATTTGAATCTTCGATATGGTAAATAAAAAGGTCAGTATCTTCTATTTTCCTTCCCGAAACATGGTCTGGAATGAGATTTTCGTCAAACCTATCGTAGTAGCCTATAAGATTCCCCGCCGCAACTGCCGCGCACGAACCGACAGCCGGGGCATAGGTGTATGACGGGCACATGGCGGCTTGATAGTAAGAAGAAGTTAAAGTTTTGCTGATATAGGGAATATCAAACCAAAATTGCGAGGAATCTGAATTTTCCCCTGTGTAAAAAGTGTCGTAGTAATACACTTTTTCGTTTGTATGCACATCTGCCGTATTGACCGTAGGAACAGACCACGTGCAGAGGAACATAACAGTACCTAATAAAATCGAGCTTAAATGTAACATTTTCAATCTCCTTTTAAGTGTTCTACTGTTCTGACAGTAATTTGATTAAAAATGTGACATATTTTTTTAATTTTTAGAAAAAAATTTTTTCAGCTCTGCGTAAGCCCTGCTCACGCGCTTCCGCAAGTTAACATATTCAATGCCGAGAACATCTGAAATTTCTTTGAAAGAGTAACCCTCCCAAAAGTGCATATAGAGTATAGTCTGAGAGGTTTTGTCCAAAGCCGATAAATATTTTTTCATATCCTCGCTTAAAATAAGGCTATCAATATCGAACGGAGCGGGGAACGTAGGGTGCAGAGGTAAATCGAAGTATATTTTATCGAGCGTGTTTTTAGCTAAATTTTCCGCAAGCGTGAAAAGCCACGCGGTGGGATTGTTTATTGTTTCTTTCTGTTCTAATTTTAAAAGTTTTAAAAAAAGTTCTTGTGCAATTTCCTCCGCCGAGATTTGATTCCCGAAGCAACGCCTTAAATGGAAAACGATTTTGGGATAAAATTCGTTATAGAGCTGTTCAAATGCTTTTACGTCGGTATTAAGTTTGCGAAACAGTTTGTTAAATTTATTAGCGTTCATTGGTCTTTGGTGTTTGCTTTATATACTTTATATAATTATATAAATAAAATTTTTATCTGAATTTCTTATAATTTTTAAAATTTATGGTCACATTTTAATAAAATAAGTTGTCAAAAAGATAAATAAAAATTATAACAAAAAATTGTAAGAAAAACGGAAATAATAAATTCGGGTTAGGGATTATGGATGGGCAGTTCTAAAAGTATAGTTCTGCCCTTAAATTTTGCCGTTTTGAATATCGGGAGCATAAAGAAAGATACTTAAATTCGGAGGAAGTTTTATGAAATATCGCGAATGGTTGGAGCAATGGCTGTTTTTGGTGAAGCCGTCAATCAAGCAATGCACATATGAACGCTATACGTCGGTTGTAAAAATCCACTTGAAACCGAATTTAGGCGAATACGACATAGACGACCTTACCGCGCGGCACCTCCAAACGCTGATTGCAAATTTGTCGGGAGCTTATTCGCCCGGCACGATAAACTGCATAGCGTTTGTGGCGAAGCGTTCGCTGTTGTGCGCGGAAGAATTGGAAGTAAGGCAAACCCGCTTGAATTGCAAAATGCGTTACAGACTGCGCTATAAACGCGATATTAAATGCCTTACGGTGGCAAACCAAATGAAATTGGAAAAATATGTGAGCAATTCGGAGATTCCCAAACTGTTCGGGATAACCATTTGCTTATACACGGGTTTACGCGTGGGCGAGCTTTTGGCGTTGAAGTGGAGCGACATAGATTTCAAAAATTCGATAATTTATGTGAACAGCACCTGTCACGACATTTATACCAACGCGGGCTACGAAAAGCTTATCGTTGCGCCAAAGACCTTTACTTCCAAACGCGAAATACCGTTGCCGAAACGGATAACCCCCGGCTTGAAAGATTTAAGCAAAGCAAGCAAAAGCGATTTCGTTATTTCGGGCAAAGATGGACAGGTAGTATCGAAGCGTTCCTATGAAAGCACGTTCGGCAGCGTACTTAAAAAACTGGGATTGCCGCATATGGGCTTGCACAGCCTGCGGCATACTTTTGCCACGCGCGCGCTTGAAAGCGGAATGGACGTAAAAACGCTTTCGGAGATTTTGGGACACAAAAACGCGGCGATTACATTGAATTGCTATGTTCACAGTTTGTCCGAACACAAGCGGGCGATGATGAACAAAGTTGGCAAAAATTTACAGTAAAAACGCTATAAAAAAAGGCGTTCAACAACGCCGTAAAATTTCAAAGTAAACCCTATACTTTGAAAAAATTAAGGATAAAAGCCGCGTTTTTGTAAAGTTATGTATCTTCTGTAAATTTTTTACAAAAAATTTTTATTATTTCCTTGACAAAATTAAACCTAAGTGATATTTTAATAGTGAATAAAATTCAAAGTATAGGGTTTACTTTGAAAAAATTTTAACATTATTTGGCAAAGCTAATACATTTATTCATAAATATAAAGCGTATAGGAGGTTAAGATGAATTCGATAAAGAAATTGTCAATCTCGCTAATGGTTGCGGCTTGTACAGCTTGCTTTATATTCGGAATTGCAGGCTGTGAACCCGACAACGGAAAAGATACTATCGAACATGTACATAGCTTTTCCGAAGAATGGATGTCCGATACAACCGAGCATTGGCACGAGGCGACGTGCGAGCATACCGACGAAAAGGGCAGTGTGGGAACGCATATCGATGAGGACAACAACGGCAAATGCGACGTTTGCGATTACACAATGCAAACCGGGGAAGCGCATACCCATACGTTTGACAGAAGCCATTGGGAACACGACGCGAACACCCATTGGCATGCGGCAACCTGCAGCGATACTACCGAAAGACAAGACGAAGCCCCCCATATTGACGAAGACGATAATCAAGCGTGCGACGTTTGCGAAGAATACGTGCCCCATACCCATAAATTCAGCGAGACGGAATGGGAATTTGACCTCGATAACCACTGGCGGCCCGCAACTTGCACTGATACAAACGAAAAAGGTAGCGAAGCCGAACACAATTTTGACAACGGCGGCGTATGCGAGTGCGGATTAAAGGAAGTAGAAAAGCAGGCTTATAACTCTTTAATAGACTACAAAATCCTTGATGGGGAAGAAAACGATTTTTACACCTGGCTTACGGGTTTAAAAGCGGACGGGAAAGCGGTGCGGGTAACCGAAAAAAGCGACATAGTTTATGACCATAACGGGAATGTTGAGGTCGTATATGTAGCCGAAAGAACGATAAAAGTAAAAGCGACGATAGACGGCGGCAATGGTTTGGAGCACGTTTGGTTTAAAGTTGCAAATACTTCCGCTTCCGAAACCGACGAACATAACACCAACGCTTTGGGTGTAGGAGAGACGGGCGCGGACGGCGTTGCCACAATAACTTTCAAACCCGCCGGCTACACTACATATAAAATAATGCTTGCCGAAGCAAAAGACGTTGCCGCACTTGTAGGCGGCGAAGAAGCCGACATAAAGGTTATGCCCAACAGATATTCCGTTAAAAATTCCTCGGCGGGCAAAGGCGAAGTTGGTGATATTGCGGTAGGAGAAACGGACGAAACAGGCACCGACGATATTACGGGAACGCTTGACTTTAAATACGACGTAAGTTGGGCGGCTTCCGACAAACAGATGTTGCCTTACGAGCGGCGTTATGATGATGAAGTAGCCGGCACCGGTGGACCGAAAGAATACGGAAAAGAATACAATTTCACTGCAACGGGCGGCAAAATTTTCGATTATCTGCTGTTTTCACCCGCGCATAAGTACGATTGGAATGCGGGTAGCACTTCGGAAGATTTCGATAAAATAACCGAAAATTTCAAAAACGCGGCTTCGGGCGAATACGAAATTTCGTTCACCGCAGAGGGCGACGATAGCGCGCGCTTGTACTATTGGGGCGAAATCGACGATTTATCCCTGGGGCAAAAAGAATCAGACGATTCGCCTTCCAACTCATATGTCACGTCTGTTTCGGGTACAAAACCCGCCGGCTCGACTATTGCCGACAAGGCGTTCACTGGCGAAAACAAAGTTTTAGTCACAATAAAGCCCGAAAGAGGTTTGGTGGATTTCCAACTCGGCATAATATGCGAAAACGCTTGTCTAGTTAAGATAACCGTTAAAAGACTGGGTGATTATGTGGCATTGGAAACGGGTGGTGTCCTTACAGTCGGCGAAAATACCAACGGCGGGAAAGGATATACTCTTAACGGCAGTGAGGATAACAATGGCGTAACTGCGTTTACGCTTCAAGATGTAGAGCCGGGTTTATATTATCTTACCGTAGGTACGGGCAAAACTATCGGTGCCTACAAGGCTTATTGTAGGTCGAGCGAAAAAACTATCCTTTATGAAGACGGGAAGTATAAGGGCGTAGTTCGCGTAAATGAGGGCGACACTACCTTATATTTGCAGTACGGTTTACGAGGCACTGGTAAGAGAGACTCAATATCATTAGAGAAGTATGTAGCTCCCACTGTGGGATTAGAAACTTCTTGGATTCCCGCTTCGGGAAAGGATTGTGAAGACATCGAAATAGGCTTTGACGGTGCGGTAAGTCCCGGGCAGTACAGAATGGAAATATCTACTTTCGGAT
This sequence comes from uncultured Clostridia bacterium, assembly GCA_947589385.1. GTDB lineage: Bacteria > Bacillota > Clostridia > Christensenellales > Borkfalkiaceae > Coproplasma. Next base: position 78,990 of record CANPZW010000005.1, read on the forward strand.
ATGAGACCGGATATTCGGGCGGGGGAACATCCGATGGCTTTTATGCAATTGTTAAAGTGGGAAGCAGAAGTTATCAGACGTCTCTACGGGCTAAATATTTTGCTGACCAGTCATCCGGTGCCTTGGCTAACGAATGTGAGTATAATCCGGCGGTAATAGAGATAAAAGCGGGCGAAACACTTAACCTTCATGTCACTACGCCGCAGATACAAGGTTTCTCCGCAAAAGTAAAACTTGTGGCTTATGGCGGCGTTGCTGTTGGCGATGTGATAACAATTGACCGACCTGAGAAAAGTTCGAAAGTTGAAAGATACACTTTTACCGCGTCATCTGCCGGAACATATAAGATTACTTTGAATTTGATTGAACAGTATTTCCATGGCAACACCTCTAAACCCGAAAAGTTTACCGATGGCGACCTTTCTACACTGGACGTAAAGGACGAAACACATAACAGCATGATTATCACGCACACAAGAGCGCAAGGTTATACTGGTGCTCCGATTGAAGACCCTGTGCGGACCCTTTCGGGAACATTCACAATGGAGGAAGGCGGAAGTATCATACTTGCGATTAGTACGACTTTATCAAGTGAGCTAATGAAATTCAGTTTTACGATAGAATTTGTTGAATAAGTTTTTATTTGAAGGCGGCGCCATATATGGCGACTAAAATATTAGGAGGAGTTTTTTATGAAAAAAACTCGAACAAAAACCCTGGCTGTCGTAGCCCTCACATCGGCTATGACCGCCTGCGTAGCCGGAGGAATTGGTTACGCGAAGTTAAACCACGCAGTATTTGCATCTGCGGATACTGCAAATTACTATGCGGAAAGGAGTAACGTCTTTTCCGGGACAGGTACGCTGACGCAGACGGAGTCGGCAACCTTTGCGCTCACGGGCGTAAAGGCGGGACAGTATTCGGTGACGGTGGAAATCACACACACCGAGGGCACTTCCCAAGACTGGTTCTATCTGTCGGCAACGGGAAACGGTGAAGCGGTGTTCCTTAACGAAGGTACCGAAACCGAAGGCAATCCCAAATATTATGGGGTTGTAAACGTTGACGAGAACGGCACTCTTACAATTTCCTCCACCTCGCCGAACACATTGTCCGTAAGCGTAACGCTCGAGAATCTCTTTATGAGCGAGGGGAACGGATATAGTCTCGGCAATGTATTGATTCCGACGGACGGAATGAATGCTCTTGATGTAGAGATTCGTGACACTACTGCAAAGACCTTTACCGTTCAGATTGACCTTGGCGACCGTATTTTAACAGACGAAGAAACGTTAACGGCAGAAATAAATGATGCAAGCGCAGAATTGGTTGCTCAAACCGCAGACCTTGCAATCTACTCGGCAACGATAACACTTCCTACAACGGTTGAAACTGCAACGAGCTTGACTATCGAATCGACAATAGTAGCGTCCGAGGGTGAAAGCGTAGTAGGTTCAATTACCTTATTCCCTCTCGGCACGGCTACACCCATAACTGATAAAACCGCAACGGCTACAAATGTGCCCGTTTGGGAAACTGCAATATTCTCATATACGCCTTCCGAAACGTCTTATCAGACGGTTGCAATAACCTCGACGGCAAGTCCTTTATATACCTCAACGACCGTAAGCACAGTCGCGGGTACTTTTAGCGGCTCGCCCGTTGCCGGCGAAGATTATCCCGTATATCTCGAAGCGAATACTACATATTACTTTGAAGTAACGCTTTTGGGAACGGATGAACAGGGCGAAGACGTAGGATATACGAGCGCAGACCTTACCATAACTCTTAAAGACTGGGAACGTCCCACAATAGAAGTAGGCGGTTCGTACGCTTTACCTGTAACCACCGCGGACGAAACTCCCGAGATGTTTACTTTGACAGCGGCAGAGGGTACCTATGACCTTACCATTACCGAAGTTCCTTTCGACTATTATATTTACGGCATTACAGTCACAGCGCATATAACTTATGCCGCTGGAACCCCTGCGGTTCAAGAGGTAGTTTTGGATTCGGATCATAACTATTCCGCGTCGGTTGAAATTGCCGCTAATGCAGAGAGTATTTATTTTACAACTTCTCAAAATAGCCGTTCGGTAATCCGTGTAAGTTTGACCGTACCCGAAGTTCTACATTACATAGTACCGGGTGAGTCCACCGATATCACCGTTCCCGCTAACGGCTCGATAACATACTTTATCGAAGCCGCGCCGTCAGGCGTTTATTCGCTCAATTTGACGAAAACTTCGTCGAGCGTTTCCGTTATGGTCGGTGACGTTACCATAATCCCCGCTGGCAAGACCATGGGCGGTTTTGTAGTGCAGTACGCAGGAAACGATTTCGGCATAACTTTTGTGAACAGCAGCGATGCGGAAGTTGAAATTACCGCGATGGTTGCGGCCGAAGCCCAAGACACAACCATACAGCTTAATGAAGGTAAAACCATTACGTTGGCCGCAAATCAGAGACAGGCGTTCTTTATGTATAGCCTTGCGGCAGGTGATTTTACGTTGAGCATTACTCCTGCAACAACAACCGGAATTGCGCTTGAAGTTGACGGCGTACCTGTAACCTTAACCGACGGAGAGGCTATAATAACCATTTCGGAGGTACAGGATGCAAATGGGCTTGTAAACTTCACGTTTGAAAATACCGGAGATGAGTCCGTTACTTTCACCGTTACGGTTACGCCCGAACACATGGTAAATGTAGGCGAGGAATTTGAAATTACGGTTGCCGGATACTACAATTATGTTGCATATTATGTAGGAGGATTTAAAGCCAACACCGAATACTACATGGTACTCGACCTTCCCGAAGGCGTTTCCGCTACCGTATCTCAGAACGGCGAAGAATTCGTTTACTACGGAAATGCCATTGGTGTGTTCACCGCGGATAGCAACGGTTATATAACGATGAGATTCAGTATATATGCCTATGGCGATTTTACTACGGTTAGGGCGTATATTGATGAATATGAAGCAAGTACGGAAAAAACTATGACTTTGAATACCGCTACTAACATAACGGTAGAGAAATACTATACAACTTACACTCTTAACCTTACACAAGGTGTGTATTATATCAGCGTTTTGGGCGATGTGGAAGCGACCATTAACGGAACGCTTGTTTCGAATTCCATTTCGTATTATGTTGACGCCGCCGAAGGTCAAGTGGTAACGGTAAGAGTTACGTTTATCAACTTCACCGGCACTATCGCTACGGCTACCGCCACGGTTGTAACCGACGTAATGAACGTCGGCGAAGAAAAGACCGTAACTCTCGCGGCAGATTCTTCCAATGTTTACGGCATAGACCTTGAAAGGGGTGTGTTCACTTTATCTCTTTCCGAGAATGAGAACGTTGAAGTACGGTTTGACGGCGTGGTAGTTGCACCCGAAAACGGTACTTACAGGTTGGATGTTACTATGAGCGGCGGTCATACCTTGACTTTCGTGAACACGGGTGCTTCCGAAGTTTCTTTCACGGCGACAGTTACTCCCAACAATCTCTTAACGCTTGGTGAGGAAGAAGAAATTACGCTCGGAGCCGGAAGTAGTGAAAATTACTACATTGACCTTGAAGCGGGTTCGTACACTGTAACTCTTACCTTTGCTGACGGTTCTGAGATTGAAGTTTACTTTGAGGATGAGCAGATTGTTTATTCAGGTGAAAACTTCGGTACTCTTACTATAGTGAATAGTGGCTATAATGTTTTGACTTTCGTTAATTTGGCTGATACAGAAGTTACTTTCACTGTTATAGTAACTAGATAAAGAATTAAACCAAACCTCGGTTTACCGCTTCGGCGGTAAACCGTGCGCTTGGTTTTCTTTTAATACCCCAAAAAATAAAAAAGTGGAGGTTAAAAATAGTGGGTAAAAAAAGTAAACTTGCCGCATTGGTAGCGGGCGCAAGTCTGCTGCTTGGTACTTTCGGTTTGACCGCATGCGCTCCCGAAAACGATGATAAAACGGGCAACAGAGTTCCCGAAGATATATATGCAATCTATATCGCTTATGCAGAGACCGCGGGAGAGGATGCTATGACCTATGACGAATGGTATGCACATCTTCTTGAAACCGCCAAAGGCGATAAGGGTGATGACGGTAAAAGTGCCTATGACATATGGAAAGAAAACGGTCATAGCGGAACGGAAGCCGAATTCCTTGAATGGCTGAAAGGCGGCAAGGGCGATGACGGCAAGAGCGCGTATGACATATGGAAAGAGCAAGACGGCAACGCCGAAAAAACAGAAGCTGAGTTCGTTGAATGGCTGAAAGGAGATAAAGGCGACGACGGCGACGAAGGTCCGAAAGGTGAAGCGGGAACAAAGTGGTTCACGGGTGAAGATGATGAGCCTTCCGCAGACCTCGGCGCGGAAGGCGATTTTTATTTAAATACCAAAACGTTCGACCTTTGGACTAAAATTAAGGATTCCGGTTGGACTAAACTTGGTTGCATAAAAGGCGCGGACGCTGGTAGTGAAGCATCTCCTCAATATAAAGTGGTTAAAGATTTCGGACCAAAGACTATAAGTACAGAAGAAGTGCCGCTTGACTTGAATGAGGTTGATAACGGCACTTATTTTTTAGTCGTTGAAAGTGATAGTGCGGCAGTAGCCAACAATTTAATGTGTAATCTTGATGCTAAACGTGACTATGATATGTACTGTCCTTTATCCCAAAGCTATAAAAGTGTTGTATTAAAAGGCGATGGTTCAGCGTTAAAACTTAAAGCCACTCAAAGTGTAACAGGAAATGTAAAACTTGTTGAATATTCGGCACCTACGATTAAAGCAGGCGAAACTTGTGAAATTCCTTTACTGAATAGAAACTATGGTTATTTGCCAATTAATGTTGAGTCGTCTTTAATCGGGAAAAAAGTAAAAGTTACAATTCGTAGCTCGCTTGCCGTTGTAATTTGTCAATCTAATGATAAGCATACAAGTTTTGGTTCAATTACTGCTGATGCGGAAGATAAAACATTATATGTTAAAGAAATAACAATTCCTGATGGAATGGATGCATTGTGCTTTGCAACATCAGCAACTAATTGTGCTAATGTGACTGTAAAAATTGAGATAGTCGATTAAGTTTTCATAGCTTTATTCCTTTTTAAACTTTCCCGTTTGCCGAAAACGGCAAACGGGAATTTTTTAGGAAGCATATTAATAATTAAGGAGTTAAAATGCGATTATTATGCAAAAAATTTATACTGTTGCTTTTTCCGTTGGTTTTAATTTTTGCCGCAATGGGGCTTGTCGCATGTAACGGCGGCGGCGAAACGCACAATGTTACGGTTAATTCAAATTTGCCGTTGACTGCGCCGCAAATTGAGCTTGCGGAAAACGTAATCAGTTGGACTGCCGTTGAAAATGCGGGTAAGTACGAAGTTTATGAAAACAATTCGAGAATCAATGTGCAAACCGAAACTTCGTTCACAATCTCCCAAACGGCAGTTGGAACATACAAATACAGAATCAGAGCGTTGAGCGCGGACAAAAATCACAGTTCGAGCAAATTATCGAACGAAGTGGTTTACACCGTTAAAGGCAAGATACAGCTTGCCGCGCCGCAGGTTTCAATAGACGAAGCCGCCAAAACGGTAAGTTGGGCCGCCGTTGAAAAAGCGGACGGCTACAAGGTTCTTGAAAACGGCGAAATCGTATCTTCGCAGACTGAAACTTCTTATACGATTACCCATACCGAAACGGGAAAGTATAAGTACACGGTTATAGCCACGAGCGCGAGCGAGGATTACAGCGAAAGCAGATCCTCTAACGAAGTGACCTATATAATAAGCGAACAGCTTGCCACGCCGCACATAGAGCTTGACGAGGCGACCAAAACGATAAGTTGGACGGCTGTGGAACACGCCAATACTTATTTCATTTACGAAGACGGATATGTTATCGAAGCTTCGTGGGACAGCACTTCGTATGTAATTGAACAGACAATAGTGGGAGAGCATACCTATTGCATTACTGCGTTGGGAGATGATTCCTCTGTTTACAAAATGTCCGAAAAATCCAATACCGTTACCTATGTCATTGAACCCACCGTGCTTGCAACGCCGGACGGTCTGAAAGAGGAAAGGGATTTACAAGGTCATGTTACGCTTGTATGGAACGAAGTAGAGGGTGCGGGCGGTTATGTCATTTATGAGAATAACCGAAAAATTGAAAAGAGGTGGACAGATTCCGCTTATCCCATAACCCATGTGGAAGCCGACACCTATGAATATAAGGTGCAGGCAATTCCCGCCCGCGACGACAAGCAATATCTCGAAAGCGGTATATCCGAGCCTATCGAAATAACGATAGAGGACAACAGAACCCAACTTTCCGAGCCGAAGAATTTTAGAATCGAAACCCGCGAATTTTATTATAAAGACTCGCAAGGAAACATTATTCCCGGTACTGTGCCTGTATCTTATGAATGTCTTGTTTGGGATGAGGTTGCAAACGCGGAGAATTATCTTGTATATGAAAGCGGTAAGCGCGTGTACAGCACAACCGAGACATATATTGAGATTGGAAAGCAATTTAGCGAGCCTAGAAAATATAAATTCCAAGTAAAGGCGGTTGCACATGGTACGCTATATAAATCGAGCGAATTGAGTGAAGTCTTTGATGATTTTAAAATCGATGTTGAAAATATAAAATATACGGTTAGGCTTAATGTTGACGCGGCTTCCCGCTTTTCGCAGTCCGTGCAAGTGGGCTTGTTCCCGCAAGATAATAACGGATTGCCCGCGCAAACTGTTCCGATTGGCGGTACAACAAGAAATTTAACTACAACCGAGCCTGCGGAGATAGAATATAACAACGCCATAAGCTATGTAGCGAAAATCATCAACTTGCCTGCGGGTTACTATGCTACAGAGGTAAGGCTTTCAGCTATGAATCCCGAGGGAACAATATATGTTTATAATTCTACTTCGGATGTATTCAGTGTCTCGAATAGTAATTCTGTAAATATAAAGATAGCAAATGAGCCGCAGAGCAAGTTATTTATACCAAACGAAGCAGGGCAATACACAATAAGCACTACCGAAACCAAAGAAATGACAATCGGCGTAGGCGCAAGCGCAAGGACGGCGATAGATACTGGAAACGGGCTTACAATGTTTACGTTTTCGGCAGACGCCAATGAAGCTGTATTGATTTCGGTTAATAGCCCTGAAATCGGTGCATACAGATTCACTATTGAAAGAGGTGCAAAAACGCCTTCGTTAAAAATAGGCACGGAACGCGGAGATAATGCAAACGTCATATCGGGTGATATGCAATCGGTGGAATATTCGCTTAATTTATCGACAGATACGGAATATATTTTCAATTTCTCACCAATGTATTTGGGCCCCGACCGCTTTGCGACGGTGACTATCAACCCCGACACAGTCAATGAAGAAGTCTATGAATTTGACGGCGGATATGAATATGAAAAGCACATATTCATAAAAGCGGGTCAAAATATCAAGATTCGGGTTGATATAATTGGTACGACGACGGACGAAACGATGTCCAACGTTTATTTCAGCGTATTTCCGTTGACAGAAGACTAGATATTTCTTACCTCCTTTTTTTCGGCGGTATTTGTACATGTGCCGCCGACGGCACTATGTGGATTTACGAATTTCCATACATAAAAAGGCGGCGGAACCCCATTCCGCCGCCCGTGCCGCAGAGTTTATCGCAATAAACGTCATGTTGTTCCCATTCACGACGTTTATTTCGGACGTTTAGAGAATCTAACACTTATAACCATATAAAGCGTCGCCAACGCATATAAACGTCCGACCCGCCGCGCAAAAGCGCGGCGGGGAATTTTTATACTGCAAAACAGCCAAAATCCAAAAGAAAAGGCAACAAATAAGTTCCTTTAACGGGCTTATTTGTTTATATAAATCAAAATAACAGCCCGATTGTAAGGAATCAAAACTTGCAATCGGGCTTTTTTTATTTTCTGCAAACACTTCAAAGTCCGGTTGCGATTTTCAAAAAATCAAGAATCGGAGGAATTTTATATGAAGTGGAACAATGCAGCCGAACGAGCAAATTTTGAAAGAGAGCAAGCCCGAAAACGAGAGGAATATCTTGCGGCGGGAATGACGGAGGAACAGATACAGCTTATGCGAAGTTATGACATAGAGTGGTACAGAAACCGCAGACGGGAAACAATGCATACGCAAGGTCTGAACAATACTGCGTTTGGCGGCGAATCCGAAGACGAAACGCAAAATCCGCTGTTACAGAAATTTATACATAGTCTTTCCGTTGAGGACAAGCACTTTGAAAATGAACGCTTCGGTTGGATAGAAGAAATAGAAAATAAAAAATTGTATTCGGCAATGAAATCGCTTTCAAACGCGGATAAAGAGCTGCTAACGCAATACATATTAGACGGGCTAACACAAACGGAAATTGCCGAAATAGAGGGCGTTACGAATGTGGTTATTTGCAAGAAAATCAAGCGTATAAAAAAATTCTTAAAAAAATTTTTAGAGGATGGCTAATTTTTGGGCTTCTAATTTGGCTACCACTTGAAGAAGAACAAAATCCACAAAAAAGGAACAGGAATATGAAGCTGAACATTGATGGATGCCGAAGCTATTGTAAACAATGCGGCATAAAAAACTATGTAGAACTTGCAGAGGTTTTGGAATTGAACGTGACGGTTTTAAAATTACTCGAACAAGGAATAGAAATCGGTTACGACGCGGTAAAGGAAATATACAACAAGCTCGGTGAGGAAGTGGTTTTGCAAATCATAGACTTTGGGGAGGAAACGCCGAATGGCTTTAAAAGCAAGTACTTTCAAATCGGTAATAAACTTTACTGAGAAACACAGGCAAGGAATAACATTAAAAAGCCGTACATTAAAGATTTGTCTGAAAAGAAAAGGCTATGGACAGACGTATTTTGCGGCACGGCTCGGTATGAGCAGGCGGAATTTAATGCGCAAGCTGTATATGCGGCAAACGTTTAATCAGAGGGAAATAACCGAATTGGTACGGCTATTGGGCGCGCGTATGGCAATCAAAGTAATATGGTTTCCGAGTTTGCGGGAAAAAAGGAAAATACAAAGATATGTGTGGTGGAAACAAATGTCTGAAAAGAAAAATTTTAAGGATTTGCAGCAGGACGATTATGTCGGGAACAATAACAAATTGTTTGCGGAGCAAGAACAAGGCGACGAAATTGAAAAGTTGATATTTACTTGTAAAAAGCTACCGAGCCGTAAATTTATGAGGAGAAGAAATGTATAACGGTAGATTGACTGAACGCAATGCGGCGATAGCCGAGATGTTAGCGGACGGGGAAAGACTGAAAAACCTTTATCGATTTACGGCGCAAAATCCTCATATAAATCTTCACGACGCATGTCAGATAGTAATCGAGCGACCGAATGTGACGGTATGTTATTCGTTTAACGAATGGTCAGCAATGGAACGGCGTATAACGAAAGGCAGGAAAGGGATTGAATATTACGACAGTGACGGTTATAAGCAGTTTGTATTCGACGCCAATGATACGCACGGCGAAAACCGTTATATGCGCCCGATAATAACAATGAGAAGTTTGCTCGGCGGCTTGTCGGAGTTGAATGGCGTTCCGGATTCAGACTCGGAGCAGAGCGATTACATAAAAATCCGAAACGGCGTTCAAGACTACCTGCGCGAACAAGGTGAGCTAAACGGCGACGAAGAACGCGATAAATTGCTTGTCGAGGGTGTGGCATATTCGCTGTACTCAAAAACAGGCTTCCCGAAAAGTGCGGGAATAAAATTGGGCGGGCTACCCTATGGCTACCGTGAAAACGCCGATTTTGTAAAAAACGTGTATGTGTGGGCTAATAATCTTGAACAAGACATAGAAGAAGCAAACCGCGAAAAGCAAACCGAAATAAAAATCATAGACGACACGGACGAAGAAAACGTTTCGGACGAGCCATTATTGCCGACGAAGCAAGTGCGCAAGAAAGTGTTTTCGAGCGCGGTAAAAATGTACGCGCAAAACTATGTTATTTTAACAGATAATCAAGCGGATAACGGCGTGGAAACGCATATATACATAGGCAAGCCCGAAAATCTTGACGAAGAGACAAACGCTTATGACAATTCGGACGATAGCTTAATTTATGCAACGGACAGACCGCAGATGGCGTATTTATTATACGGTAAGGCATATGCGCAGACACAGCAAGAACTAATAGATAACGGCACATTTACGAAAGAAGATTATGCGGAATACAACAGATTAAAAGAGGGTGAATTAAAAGAAATCCTCGAAAAGGCAGATTTAAGATTCGGAATAAAAACGGGCGTTGCGGACAGCGGGTTGCCGTTTAAATATCCCGAATGGGAAATCAGCGAAAAACCTAATGTTGAAGAAGCACCGACAGTAATACCGCTATATCAGAAATATATCGATTCGCAAAAATTAGAACCTGCGGCGGTAGTTTTAATGCGGCTCGGTGATTTTTACGAGATTATGGGCGAGAACGCCGTAAAGGTTTCGGAAGAACTTGACATTACATTGACGGGCAGGGACGTCGGGCTTAAAGAGCGGGTGCCGATGTGCGGTATGCCTTATCATGCAATGGATAAGTGTTTGGACAAAATACTTGAAAGACACAGCGTATTAATTGTGGACGGTGATGAAGAACCAAAATATATACTATCGCATACGGAAGCGCGCGCAAAACACGTTGAAAAAGAAGAAAAGAAAAAGCCGGAGCTTGTGGAAATTACGCGTGATGAACCAACGCCGTTTGATAATGAACAGCCTGAAACGGACGAAGATTGGCGAACCGAACTTGCCGAGGAGCTTGCCGAGGAGAACGGGCAGCCCGAAGAAGAAATTGCCGAACCCGAAGAAGATGAATCGGAGGAATTGGAGGAGCCGCCCGGAAGCATAAGCGAACAGCCGAAAGACAAGGTTAAATCCACACCGAAGAAAGAAGAAAAGGGTATAAAAGACCGCAAGCGCAAACCGAAGCCGCAACTGTCAATGTTCGATATGCTTAAACCGCAAGAAAAATCGGCAGAGGAAGCACTCATTGAACGAGAGTTGAAGCGCGGCGGTAGTCTCAAATTTCGTATTTTCGATAAGTACAATAAAAACCCCACGCAAAAAGCGTTTGCCGATTTTATAAAAAACGAATACGGAATAGGCGGATATAGCAGCTGGGAGGGCGATAGTGCAACGCATGACGCAAAAGGTATTACAATGTCCGTTCGCGGTAAGAACGGTGAATGTCTTGTTACAGCTTCTTTGAAATGGCCCGAAGTTGCAGTGCGAATTGCAGACCTTATAGACGACGACAACTATTTTACCGAACAGGAAAAACAAGAATATGTCGAATACAAGATAGAGCAAGACCGCCAAAAAGCTATACAGGCAGAAAAAGAACGTCAAAAGACCGAACTTATAAACAAAGTAATTTTTTTTGCGCCGCCCGACCGCAAACAGCGTATTTTGGACGAATACGCAACCACAACGGTGCTTACCGATTTTGCCGAATTTCTTAAAAACGAATACGGAACATTTGAGGAACACGGGGAAGGCTATTCCGCAATATATAACCAACAGGGTATATGGATTTACAAAGGTGAAACCTATGACTACCAAAAGGATTTTTATCTCAACTGGACAGAATTTGCGGATAAGACTTGCACACTCATAGAAAACGACAGATATATCGAACAGTCAGAGCCGGAAGAACAGCCGCGTGATTTGGATGCAGAGGAAGATGAAGATTGGGATAACCTGATAAGTGCCCATGTATTAAAACCCATAGAGCCAACGACTGAAAAAGATAAAATCAAGAGTATTGTTGACCGCATTGTAAAAGAGGGAACGGAAAACACAAGCGGCGGAAATTGGATAATTTACCTTGACGAGTTTGGCGATGACGAAAATTTTGTCAGGGAACACAAAGGGGAAATCGGTGAGATTCTTGCTTTGCGTGAAGAAGTTGCGCGAGTTGCAATGGATGACGAAAGCATAGACACAAAGTTTCACTTGGAATTTTGCCCGAATATCGAAGAAGAACAGTCAGTTGAGAATACAAATCTGAACGGCGTATTAAACCAAAACGAGCTTGGCGGAGCAAAGACGAGATTCCGCAATAACGTTGCGGCAATCAAACTTGTAAATAAGCTGTATTCGGAAAACCGTAATCCCACGGATGCAGAGAAGAAAGTACTTTCACAGTTTGTGGGTTGGGGCGGATTATCAGCGGCGTTTGACGAAAATAACCCGCAATGGAAAAAGGAATACGCCGAACTGAAAGGAATACTCTCGCAAGAGGACTATGAACAAGCGCGTTCGAGTACGCTCAACGCATATTACACGCCAAAAGAAGTAATAGACGGCATATATACTGCGCTCGGTCGGTTAGGCGTAAAAGGCAATAACAGAATTTTAGAGCCGTCAATGGGCACGGGCAATTTCTTTGGATATATGCCGCAAGAGATAGCAGATGGAAGCAGGCTTTACGGCGTGGAATTGGATAATCTTACGGGCAGGATAGCGGCAAAGTTATATCCGCAAGCGAACGTACAGATAAAAGGTTTCGAGGACACGAGTTTTCCGAACGATAAATTTGATATTGTGGTAGGCAACGTGCCGTTTGGCGGTTACGGAATCGCGGACAGCGATTATAACCGTTACAACTTCCGTGTTCACGATTACTTTCTTGCGAAGTCCATTGACAAGGTAAAGCCTGAGGGAATAGTGGCGATTGTGACGAGCAAAGGCACAATGGACAAGCTCAATCCGAACGCAAGAAAATATGTAGCGGAACGCGCCGAGCTTTTGGGGGCAATACGGCTTCCGAACACGGCATTTAAGCAAACGGCGGGAACGGAAGCCGTGGCAGATATATTGTTTTTTCGCAAGCGTAAAGAGAAAATAACGGATTTATCGGGCATAGAATGGCTCGGCACAGGTAAAACGACCGAGGGATTCGAGATAAACAACTATTTTGTGCAACACCCCGAAATGGTACTCGGCACACTTGCGGAAGAACACGGATTATACGGCGGAATAGACATAACGGTGAAGCCCGACGAACGTGATTTGTCGGAAGCATTAGCCGAAGCGGTTAAAAATTTACCGCAAGCCATATTTACCGTTCCCGAAAAATCTCCCGAAGCGGAGTCCGCAACGGAAGTGGACTATAACGTAAAACCCATGTGTTACAAAGCCGAAAACGGCAGACTGTATATGCGCGTGGGTGACGAAATGCAGGAGCAGGCTATCCCGAAATTTCCGAAAGACGCATATCAACGCATAAGAGGAATGATAGCGTTGCGGGATGAGCTTCATCATATCCTCGATATACAGATACAAGGCTGTTCTGACGAAGTGCTGAATGCTGAACAGCGGAAGCTCAATACGCAGTACGATTTATTTGTAAAAAAATACGGCGAGTTAAACAGTCAGACAAATACAAGGCTGTTTGCGGACGACGGTGACAGCGCATTATTATTCGCCTGCGAAGATATAGATAAGGAAACGCAAAAAATAAGCAAGTCGGATATTTTTTATGAGCGCACAATCCGTCCGTATGCAGTGCCGACAAGTACAGACGATTGCTTTGAAGCATTGCAGATTTCAAAGAACGAGCGCGGCAAAGTGGATATAGAGTATATCGAGGAGCTTACGGGAAAATCTTATGACGACGTGCTTTCGGAGCTTGACGGCGCGGTATTCAGAAACCCCGAAAAGGTTTACAGGTCTGATAAGTATTCGGGCTTTGAAACGAGCGAAGAATATCTGTCGGGGAAAGTGGTTGAAAAACTACGTATAGCGCGAATGTTCGCGGAGGAATTTCCCGAATATGAAAAAAATGTTACGGCATTGGAACGCATGCAACCCACGCCGATAAAGGCGAGCGATATTTCAGTAAGGCTCGGACAGACCTGGATAGGCAAAGAAATATACAAGCAATTCTATATGGAGCTTGTGGGAGTACGTTGGTGGCAACGTGATGGCGTTCAACTGTTCTATAATCCGTACGATTCAAGTTGGCGGTTAGACCAAAAGGACAGCGTTCGTTACGATACGGAAATGAAACAAAAAGAGGTTTACGGTACGAAACGCGCACCTGCATACAGACTATTTATAGACTGTATGAACTTAAAGGCGACGACGATTTACGATACCGTAATAGACCCGGACGGAACGGAAAGGCGGGTACTTAACCAAGCAGAAACAATAGCGGCGCGTGAAAAACAAAACCAAATCAAGGAAGCGTTTGCAAACTGGATATTTGCAAAGCCCGAACGCCGTGAAGAGTTGGAAGCAAAGTATAACCGTCTTTTCAACCAAATAAGATTGCCGAGCTATGACGGAAGTTATTTAAAATTTCCCGAAATGAATCCCGCGATAGAATTGCGCCCACATCAGAAAGACGCGATTCATCGCATAATAACAAACGGACAAAGCACATTATTGCATCATGTAGTAGGGAGCGGCAAGACATATACAGTGGCGGCTTCAATAATGAAAATGCGGCAGCTTGGGTTATGCAAGAAAGCAATGGTAGCAGTGCCAAACCATCTTGTACAGCAGTGGGCGGGGGAATGGCGCAAGTTATATCCCAACGCAAAAATTCTTGTTGCCACAAAAGAGGATTTGGAAAAGAGCAACCGGCGTAAATTCGTATCAAAGGTTGCGCTTGGCGATTGGGACGGAATAATAATCGCACAATCGAGTTTTGCGAAAATCCCCATATCGGCGGAGCGGCAAATAAGAAAACTGAACGAAGAAATAAATACCGTAGAGCAAACAATTAAAGCGACGTGGGAAAGAAACGGTATGCCGCGCGGAGCGGTCAAAAGTTTGGAAAAAATCAAAAAGACCAAACAAGCCCAACTTAAAAAGCTGATGGACAATAATACCAAAGACAGCGTATTGACCTTTGAAAACCTCGGCGTGGATTATCTATACATAGACGAAGCTCATTATTATAAAAATTTGTTCTTATTCACAAAAATGAACAACGTAGCGGGCATATCGAACGCAGCAAGCCAAAGAGCAAGCGATTTGAAATTGAAATGTGAATACATGCAAGGATTGCACCAGAGCGACAGAGGCGTTGTGTTTGCAACGGGAACGCCTATAAGCAATTCAATGACAGAAATGTACACTATGCAATCTTACTTACAGCCGAGTATGTTAAAGGACATAGGCATAGAGTTTTTCGATGGTTGGGCAGCGGATTTCGGTGAAACAGTAACGAGTATGGAGCTTGCGCCGAGCGGTCAGGGATATAAGGCGCGGACGAGGTTTTCCAAGTTCGCGAATTTACCCGAATTACAGATATTATACCGTTCTTTTGCGGACGTAATCACTTCGGATATGGTACAGCTTGACGTTCCCAAAGCGGAAAAACATGTAATAAATCTTAAACCGTCTGATACGGTAGTTGCGCTTGCGGAGCAAATTGCCGAGCGCGCGGAAAGGATACATGCCGGCGGAGTTCCGCCCGAAGAAGATAATATGCTGAAAGTAACTTCGGACGGTAAGAAACTTGCGCTCGACCCGCGCTGTTTTGTTCCCGAATCGGCTGACGAGGAGGGCAGTAAACTTAATGAGGCGGCAAAACGCATTTATGAGATTTGGGAAAACACGGCAGACAAAAAAGGTACGCAGATAGTATTCTGCGATTTATCCACGCCGAAAGTCAAATCAGACGAGTATATTTACGGATTACATTTCGACGCATATAACGACCTTAAATACAAACTTGTGCAAAAGGGTATTCCGGCAGAAGAAATAGCGTTTATACATGACGCTAATACCGACGAGCAGAAGCAAACGCTGTTCGACAGGGTAAATGCCGGGGCAATCAGAGTACTTATCGGCAGCACGGAAAAGTGCGGCGCGGGAACTAACGTGCAAAAACGTCTTGTGGCGTTACACCATTTGGATACGCCTTACAGACCAAGCGATATGGAACAGCGCGAGGGCAGAATAATAAGACAAGGCAATACCAATGAAAAGGTTGATATTTACACCTATGTTACCGAGCGCACATTTGACAGTTATTCCTATCAGATACTTGAAAACAAGAGCCGTTTTATACAGCAAATAGCAAGGGGCGATTTTACGGCGCGGGAATATGAGGATATGGACGAAACGACTTTAAGCTATGCCGAAATAAAGGCGATTACAGCGGCAAATCCGAAAATCAAGCGCAAAATGGAAGTGGATACCGAAATAGCAAGATTGCGCGTGTTGGAAGGGCAGTTTAAAAAGAACCTTTATGAGTTACAGGATAAGATACGCAAATATTTACCCGAAGATATACGCAAGCAAGAATTATTGCTCGAAAGAATAACGGCGGATATGGTAAATTTACAAGCAAATAAACCCGCCGACCCCGAAGCGTTTGAAATAAGTGTAAACGGAAAAGTTTACACAGATAAAAAAGAGGGCGGAAAAGCTCTCACGGAAGCACTGTATGCCGGTAAACCCGAAACGGTAATTGCCGAATATCTCGGTTTTAAAATCAGTTTGAATCATATAATTTTTCTTAAAAGCGAAAGAGAAATAACGCTTACCGCTAACGGACAATATACGTTAGACATAGGCGAAAGCGCAAGCGGTAATCTTACGAGGTTGGATAACTTTATCGAAGATTTCCCGAAGCGACAAGAGCGTGTCGCAAATAGGTTGGAGCAATTAAAATCCGATTTGGAAGTAGCGAAAGAACAAGCAGAAAAAAAGTTTGAATACAATGACCGGCTTGCCGAGCTTTTAAAAGAGCAGTCGGAATTGAACACTGAACTTAATCTTGATAAGCGTGAAGAAAGCGTAGTGATTGACGACGGGGAAGGGTCAGACGAGGGTAATTACAGAATGTTGCCCACACAAAGACAAAACATGGAGGAAAAGATTATAGACGAAACAGATAAGGTAGCTGAAATGCAGGTTGATATTTTGCCGGACTACACGGTAACGCAAGAACAGATGCGCAGGTACGGATATTTATGGAACGGAATGCTGCCCATGCGCAAAGACGCGGCAAGCCGTGCATTTAGCAGAGGAGTACAGATATATAGGCTTTCCGACGACGATAAGGAACGTGAAGTAGAGTCGGCGGACGATTTCGAGGACGGAGCGTTATACGGCGTTGAAAAACCCGTATGGAAAATATATTTGGAATCGGAACACGGCAAAGCGTATATGGCGGCGCGTTCACAGATTGCAGAAGCGTCGGGCGTGGTTACTTCGGGTGAAATGGATATAGTTGCCGAACAGCTAACGGGTGATTTCATACAAAAAAATTACGAAGAACGCACCGATTTGGACGATTATCTTTCGGACAAGCCAACGCCGAGCGCAGAAGCAATGAAAGAATACGCCGAAGAATTGTTGTCGGAATACACCGAGCGGATTTGGAGCGACGGGCTTAAAGAGTATGGTTGGGACAAAAACGCCGTAAGGCGTTCAATTATAGACCATATCGAAAACGCAGATTTAAAAGCGGCGGTGCAGGAAATACCCGAAACGGATAACGTCAATTATGAAGTTGAGGTTATAAACAGCGTTGTGGCTGAGTTTGACGAGTTTAAAACCAAAATGCTTCAAAGCTCTACCGAAGAAGTATTCTTGAACAACTATAAAATTCACCTGTTTAACGAGTTTTCGGAAGTTATACAGTACGGCAAGGAATATTTGACGGATAAAGAATTTAAAGCGTTATACGAGGATAGAGGACATATTCTTAACAGCCTTTACGACGATTACTGTGGTTCGGAAAATTACAGCGTGGAAACATATGTTGATACTGCGGCATTTATCAAGGACTACTGCGAGGCGTACCATAACGAGATTTACTACCCAATAACCTACTACGGCAAGGATACCGAGGGCAGGGCATATTACAGTATGACGAGAGGAATATCATTTGAAAATCTTAAATGGTTTGATGAAAATGCAGATACCGATATGATAACCGTTGCCGCGCCGGAGTGTTATGTAAGTCAGGAGGAGCTTGAAAAGCACCATATTTTCTACTTGCAAATAGGTAAGGATATACAAGAGAAAGAAACAGTAGGCGAGAAAGCAATAAGCAACATGATGGCGGCTATGGACAGATTTAAACGCATAGAGCCTGTGTACTTGCAGACTGCTACATATGCAAACGAACATGCCGAAATGATTGCATACCGTGAATCGCACAAATTAAACGAGGAGTGCAGACAAGCGATAGATGAGGCAATCCAAAAGAATTTTAATGATAATCACCTTGATATGGGCTTCGTGGACGGCGTTATAGAAAAATACGGTATGGAGCGTGTGACGTTGGTGTTTGCAACCACAATCAACGAACATGAATGGGACGGAAGATATAAAAGCGAAAACAAAGATTGGGCAAAAACCATACCTATGTCCGAGAGCGATAAAGAACGCAATAACTGTTGTTTGAACGCGCACCCCGCGCTAATTGACGGAGTAGCGGACAAAATCAGGGAACGGCAGGTAATTTTATACACAATAGTAACCGAGAAAAACGCTGACGGATTACCTTGTTTTAACGCGTATTATTTGGACAGGCAAAATGGTGAAGTTAAGTATTTAGACGGGAATTTCAGTTCAAATATCGCCTTACAGGCGGTTATAGACCAAAATGCAGACATCGGTCATAAAGGCTATGAGTATAAGCTAATTGATTCGCAGGAATTTTACGCTATGAGTGAAAAACTTAAAGCGGCTTTTGCGGCAAAAAACAAAACAATAGAAGAAAATCAAAATAAGGAGGAAAATTCAGAAGTGGCACAGGACAAATTTAAACACTTTACCGCAAGGGGCGATAAAGTGTTAAGCATAATAAAAGACCGCGACGACAGAAATATAGCCATTATTCAAAGAGAGAAAATAGGCGATTATGTGGTTGCGGCGGGATATACCACGACGGACGGAAAGTGGGCGCAGGGAAAATACGATTTCAAAACGCTCGAAGCCGCCGAAAAGTACAGGGAAGAAAAATACGGCTATGAGAACACGACGGACACAATCCAAAAGGAATGGCTTACTTTTAAAGTCAGCCCCGAAGCACTCATCAAAAAGTATTCCGTCAATTCACGGTTTATGATGCCGAAAGGTAGCGGCTACGAGGGATATGCTTACAGCATTTTCAATGACCGCATTAAAGAGGGAACAATTACCACGGATTTAAAAAGCGACACCCGTGAGCGGGCGTTGGTAATTCAAATTCCCAATAATAAGAATATCGAGATAAGCGGTAAAGGTGAAACAATAGAGATAGAGCCGCACGAGTTTATCAGCTTAGTAAACAAAACAAGGGCGGACAAATACGAGCGTGAGCTGAGATATGTGGTAAACTTCCCGCCCGAAGCATTTGTCAAAGAATACGAAACATCTATGCTTTTGGCAATGCCCAACGATACTAAATACAAAGGGTATGTGTATTATCTTCCCACGTCGGTTATTACGGAGGACATAGCCAAGGATGACGGAACGTTAAATGCCCATATTGGCGAGAGTTTCAAAGTAACCTTACGCAAAGGCGAGGAGCGCGTGGAGCTTACTGCAAAAGAGTATGTTGACCTTGTGGGCGGTAAAAAAGCGGACAAGTATGTTAAGGATATGTCCGAGATGGACGAGTACCGCGAACAGCAAGGCGAAAACGATAAAAAATGGAGTACGGTTGCGGTAAACGAAAACGCCGTAATTGCCAACTATAAGGAAAGCACGCTATTAAAAATGCCGAAAGGAGAGTATGCGGGATTTGTATATTACATACCGAGCGGTATGGTCAACAAAACCGCCGAGGAACTTTATCTGCGTATTCCCGAAGATTTCACCGCACATCTCAAAAACGGCGACGAACAAAAAGACCTTACAGCGCAGGAGCTTATAGCGGCGATAGGTGGTAAAACGTCGGAGGACTATGAAGGCATTTACCGTAAGCCGAGCGAAGAAGCTATTAAACAGTTTGAAAAAACCGAGGAGCAGCTTCGCAAAAACGTTCCGCCCGAAATGCTCAATAAACCCAACTGGGTGGTCGTCAGAACGCGCGAGAATAACGAAACGGGCAGATTAGATAAATTCCTTATCAGTCCGCATACGGGGAAGTTTGCCGAAAGCGATAATCCCGAAACATGGTCGGATTTCGATACGGCTTGTAAATATGCCAAAGAAAACGGCGGAGTTTGCCTTGCTTATGCCCTTGATGGAAAAGACGGGATAGCCTGCATTGACCTTGACGGTTGCATAAACGAGAACGGCGAATTTTCGGAGATTGCGCAAAAAACGGTGGAAGCCGCCAATGGCAGTTACACGGAAAAATCGGTAAGCGGGAAAGGTCTGCATATTTTCGGGAAAACGAAAGGCGCAAACCTCCGCTCATTCAGTAAAGATAAGTCAATGGAATACTATCAGTCCACGCACTTTATCGCGATGACGGGCAACAACAACGAAAGCTCGGAGTTAAAGAGCTTCGATACGCCCGAAATGAGAGCAGTGCTTGAAAGCAAGCTTGAAAAGCGCACCGAATGGAAGAATACCGGCAAAGGCATTGAGGGATTATCTTCAATGGACGACAGGGAAGTACTTGATAAGGCGTTCGGCGCAAAAAACGGCGATACCGTAAAAAGGCTTTATAAAGGCGAGGATTTGCGCGGCAACCACAGCAATTCGGATATGTTGCTTATGAATTACCTTGCATTTTGGAGTAACCACGACATTGACCAAATGTTGCGGATATTTTCTTCGAGTGGATTATACCGCCCCGATAAACCGCAAAGCTATTACGAATACACGGCAATAAAAGCCATAAAGGGAACGCCTTGTTACACGCCGAACCAAAAAAGCAGTAGCAAGTCGAGTAGCGGTAGCGGAAACGATAGCGGCAAGGGCGGCAAGTGACGAACAAAAAAAGTGCTGTCCGCGTTCAGCGGACAGCCTGTGAATCAAATGTCGGTTATGGATAACGTTAAACCAAGCGGTTCAAGCAATCTCAAAAGAGTGGTAAGTTGAGGGTCGGTAATGCCTTTTTCCGTGCGCGCAATGCAGGCTTGCGGAACGCCCGAAAGAATTTCAAGTTGTTTTTGTGAAAGCCCCATTGATTTACGCGCTTTAACAAATTCTTCAACAAGTTTTTGCTTATAGGCGTCCATGTTGCGTGGCGGTTCGCTCGTAACGCCTTTTTCATAAATCCCGTCGGCGGAAATATCAAGGTCGTCATTCCATACAAGCCCATAGCCGCCTACATCGATTTTGACTTGCCCATAAAGTCCTTCGACCTCGACAAGAGATTTAAAAGGCGGGTATTTATTGATAAGAGGTTTTAAATCGAATTGTTTAAATTCACCTGTTGAAAATCCCACTAAAAGCACATAGTCGGGTAACGCGGTGACGGAAGTGATTTTTACAAACATAAATATTACTCCTTAAACATCAATCAATAGGCGGAAGCGGGTGAATGTTTTGCGAGTTCCACATTTCAAGCAGCGCGCTTTGGCGGACAGCCGTGAGGAATAGAATTTATTTAATTTCCAAGAATTGCGCAGGGGTAAGTATTTTTGGATAGGATAATCCGGCTTCGAGCAAGTCGAAGTCGCCTGTAACTAATATGTCGGCTTTTGCTGCAATGGCTGCGCGGAGGATAGGTCGGTCATCAATATCACGAACCTGCTCCTCGGATTTATGTGCTTCATCGGGTATGGGAATAACTGTCAAAGTCAGCATTGACAACGCTAAAAATGATTCAAGTGCTCCGATTTTATCGGGGAATTTGCGATTGAACACACGGCGCATTTCGTCTATGTTTTGCTCGCAAATCACAGCTTGATTTGGCGAAGTAACAGCTTTCAGAAAGGCTTTAAAAGGCGTTCCGTTCCTGTTTAAAGCCGAAGAAACAAGCACGTTCGTATCAATCATTATTTTCATCGGGCGTACCTTCACGGCGAATTTCTTTTACAAGTTTCATAACTTTATCGTCAGAGTCAAGCCCAAGCCGTTCTGCTTCGCCGTCAAGCTCGTTTTGAAGCATTTGCATAGCAAAAACGGCGGCGTTCATAATGCGGACGGAATTGCCGTCAACGACGAAAGAAATGCGGTCTCCGATAGAAATACCGAGTGCTTTGCGCACGTCGATGGGAATTGTGACCTGCCCTTTTGCCATAACTTTTGCGCTATCTATAAAAGCATTTGAATTTTGCATAATAACCTCCCTATTTTTATGGAAAAGTAGGGAAAACCCTACTTATGATTATTATACGCAATTTTAACTAAAATGTCAATAGTAAATTAAGAAATTTAGGAGGATAAAAATTGAATAAGAAAGATAAAGAAATTCCCGAAATCGAGATACCGAGAGGATACGAAATAGACGAAATTCTTGATATGGGCGTGGGCGGTTTGGGGGATGAAAAACCTATTTTGCAGGAGGAGGTGAAAATACGTTTTGAGTGACGGCGATAAAAAGAGCGTTTATGACAAGCTCACCCCGCAGCGGAAACAGCTTTTTGATAAGGTTATGGCTAACCTTGAAAATGATAAAAGTATTTGGAAACAAGGTTGGGCGGTAACGGGCGCACCCATATCGGCAATATCGGGCAAAAAATACAACGGCATAAACAGAATGTCGCTTGCGGTTGCGACAATGGAACGCGGTTATTCGGATAATCGTTGGCTGACATACAATCAGATGAAAGAAAACGGTTGGGAGTTCAAACGCGACGAAGAAGGTAACAGCCGCGGCAAAAACGCAGGAGTACCAATAGAATACTTTTCGCTTTACGATAAAGAAACAAAGCAAAAGTTTGACAGAAGTGTGCTTGACGGAATAACCGAAGCCGAGCGCAACGAGTATATGGACGACAACGTAATCGCGCTACGGAAATATTATTGTGTATTCAACGGCGATATAATAGACGGAATCCCCGAACGCGAAAAGCATGAGCTTGACCCTGCGCAAAGGAACAGCCGTGCGGAAAATTTATTGCAGTATTGGAGCGACAACGAAGCAAAGATTATATACGGCGGCGACGACGCGGTTTACCGTTCAACGACGGACGAAATACATTTGCCCGAACGGGACAGGTTTGTGGACTTCCACGAATTTTATTCAACGGCTTTACATGAAGTCGGACACAGCACGGGATACAAAACAAGGCTTAACCGCGATATGAGCGGCGAATTCGGGTCTGAAAAATACGCCGAAGAAGAGCTGCGCGCGGAAATAGCTTCTATGTTTATTGAGCAGGATTTGGAAATCGGCGCGGGTGACAAGCATATCCAAAACAACAGCGCGTACATAAAGCATTGGCACGATAAGATAAAAGAAGACCCCAACGTACTGTTCAAAGCGATAGCCGACGCGGAAAAAATCACCCAATTTGTAATGGGCAAGGAAAAGCAGATACAGCGTGAAACCGAGCCTTATGCAATAGTTGAGGAAACGGACGAGTACGGCGGCACGGTATATAAGGTAAAAATGGCGGACGAAATCGGGGGAACGCGGGATATAATCGGCTATCCGTTCAGGAGCAAAGACGCGCTAATGACCGAGTTTGGCAAACTGCAAGAGCTTCCGTTTTGGGCGGATAAGGAATTTAAAGAAGTGACGGTTGACGAGTTGGAAGCCGAAAGCCGTAAACGTTTCGGAGAGCAAAACGCAAAAACAGAGCGGTTACGGGAAATTGAAGAAGAAAAATCGGAAGTGTTCATACCGCCCGCCGAAATTGCCGCCGAGATTGCGGCAGAAACGGCGGTGGCGGAAACGGTTGTTGCCGTGGATATGACGGGCAGGGGAATCGAAAGCCTTACGCGGATGGACGACAGGGAAGTTGTTGACAAGGCAAGCAAGGCAAAACACGGTGAAAAATTCCTTGCACTGTTTAACGGCGAAAAAGTGCTTGGAACGGAGGAACAAAACGAGCGGTCTTTAATGGCAAGGCTCGCGGTATTTACGGGCGAAAATTCCGAACAACTTTTGCGGATTTTCCGCGCTTCGGGACAATACCGCGAGGATAAGCCTAACAGCTATTACGAAAAAATGGCAAGAGAGGAAGTACAGTTTGTAGCCGGATTGAAAAAACCTGTTCCCGCCGCCGCAAAATCTTCGGGCAGTAAATTTATCAATACTAAAACTTAATATAACGGGAAATCAAATTATAGAAAATCGGAGGAAAAAATAATGGAAAACAAATTAATAATCAAGAAGAACATATGCAACTTGCTGTCGGACTTGACGGACAAGCAGGCGGGCGAGCTTATAAAAGGTGCTGCCGCGTATGTGTTTGAGGACAAGCCGTTCCAGACAAAGGACGAATTTCTCAAAGGAGCATTTCTGTATATCAAAAGAGAAATCGACGTATCGAAGCAGAACAGTGCCAACGGCAAAAAAGGCGCGGAAAAACGCCTTGAAAATTTGCGCAAGAAAGCGGCCGTCGGAGTAATTGTCGGCAGTGTTATGATGGCAAATACGCAAAGGAAAAACAGTTCAGAGAAGTGAGTAAAATTTTATGCGGCGACGCAGCGGAAACGCTTAAAACTTTGCCGCAGTGCAGCGTGAATATGTGCGTGACGAGTCCGCCGTATTACGGGCTTCGGGATTACGGCGAACAGGAACAAATCGGGATAGAAAAAACGCCCGATGACTACATAGCAAGGCTTGTGGAAGTATTTGACGAGGTTTACCGGGTTACGGCAAACGACGGAACGCTGTGGTTGAATATCGGGGATTGTTATGCGGGTAGCGGCAAAGGTCCTATGACCATATCCCAAAACGGCAAGAATAAGGACGTGTTCAATCTGCAAAACCGCATATACGAAGTGCCGAAGAAGTGGAGCGGAATAAAGCCGAAAGATTTAATAGGGATTCCGTGGATGATTGCATTTGCGCTTCGTGGGCGCGGTTGGTATTTGCGTTCGGATATTATTTGGCATAAGAAAAACTGCTTGCCGGAAAGCACGAAAGACAGACCGACAAAATGCTATGAGCATATATTTTTGCTTTCGAAATCGCGGCAATATTACTATGACTACAAGGCTATTCAGGAACCTATAAAAGAGGTGAGCCGCGAGCGTTACAAGCGCGGAAGAAGTGCGAACAGTAAGTATGCGGGACAGCAAGGAATAACGCAAGTAAGAGAAAATTTTTTGGATTTCGACCAACAATACCGCCGCAAACGCGACGTATGGGAAGTAAGTACGAACACCTATAAAATGGACGAACACTTTGCAATGTTCCCCGAAAAGCTCATAGAGCCTTGTATCCTTGCGGGGAGCAGAGTCGGCGGAATTGTGTTAGACCCGTTCTTCGGCAGCGGCACGACGGGCGCGGTGGCAAAGCGGTTAGGCAGGGATTTTATAGGAATAGACTTGAACGCGCGGTATCTTGAAAAAGCGAAAGAGCGCATCGAAAAAGTTATCCCCGAAAAAGCATAAAACACCGTAAATTTTTCAAAGGGAAAGAGCGGTGGAAGTGGTATTTTTTCGAGGAAAAAGCCAAGCAGGATAAGGAAGGTGGTATTTTTCCACCTTCGGGGGGCAAATGGTGGGAAACCCACATTTGCGTGTCTGCGACACATGGAGGGCAAAATTTTGGCAGAGAAGAAAGAGAAAATAGGCATTCAAAAACATATCCGAATAACGGACAATGAAATAAACAGGCAGATAGAACGGGTTATGGAATTACCCGAATATCAGAGCTATAATCAAGTGATAAACGACGCGTTGTTCTACGGTTTGCCCGTCCTTTGCGATAAGCTGTTCGGCAATGCAGAACCATTGGAAGAATTTACGCCGCCGTTACAAAGCCAAAGTAGTTTCGGCGGTTTGGACGAAAAGAGCTTTGACGTGATAGTAAGGCTTCTGAAAGAAACGGTATTAAACCTTACGATTAACAAATCGATTTTGTCGTCGCTATTCCACGGGAAATGCCTTGAATATAAAGGTTGCAAGGTAAATGCGGAAAATTTCGAACAAGGGCTTGTGAGCGATACGCCCGATTATTTGAGCGAGTATGAATTGAGCGGATTAAAGAAAATGCGGAGGTGACAAAAGATAAACAATCAACCGGTTGTTTTCAATATTCAATATACGCCTTACAAATTGCCGAAAGGCGCAAGCGCAGAGGAAATAGCAAAACACGCGGACGAAAGGGCGTTTTTCGATATGACCGGTTCAAAAAATATTTTCGATTATATTACGACGGAGGGCAAGCGTACGGGCAAGCGCACCGCGCTCGAATACTTGCAGAAAAATACAGGGTTGTTTAATGACAAGGGAATCATCTCCAAACAGCAAGTAAAAGAAATGCAAGCGCGGGCAAAGGCGAATAAAGGTCATATTTTTCACGGCTTTATATCAATTAACGAGGAACAATCATACAAGATTGATACGCCCGAAAAATGTATCGAATTATTAAAGCGCACTTTCCCGCAATTTCTCGCGGATGCCAAATTTCATAAGAACAATGTTGATTTAATGTGCGCATTGCATAAGGACAGACCGCACCATTTACATATTCACTTCGTGTTTTGGGAAAAAGAGCCGAAGTATAAAGGCAAGGATAAAAAACCGCATTACCGTCGTTACGGCAAGATAGACAAAAAAAGCATAGATAATATGTTTGTACGGCTCGGCTTGTATTTAAGCGAAAAAAAAGACAGAGTATATAAAAGCCGCGATAAAGCGATTTTGGAGTTGCGAGGGCTGTTGGGCGCGCGCGCAGTAATGTACGGCGACAAACAAATCAAGAAAGAAATTTTATCGCTGACGAAAGATTTGCCGAAAACAGGACGTATTACTTACGGCAGCAAAGATATGGAAAGTTTCAGACCTCGGATAGACCGTATTGTACAGTTGTTGCTCGGCTCGGATTCAAAAGCAATGAAAGCAAACAGACGGTTTTACGAAGCGGTGGCAGAGCGGGAACGCGATATAAAAAATATTTGCGGTGCGCCGACTGCTTTCTCAAATAAAAATGTTAAACCACAAAAAATGGAAAGCGATTTGCCGAAATACCATAACGAAATAGACGAGAACAATATTCACGTTATCGAGGATTTAAAAGCAGACTACCAACGCCGGCAGGGGAATCTTGTATTAAATTTATGCAAGTTCATAAAACCCGAATATTTTGAAAGGGAAAGGAAATACAACGCCAACGATATAAGACTGAAACGCTTGCTCGGAATTACCCGCAGGAAAATAGACGTCGCGTTTAAAAAGTTTATAAAAACGTTCGGTTCGGATAGCGAATTATTGGAGCGCGACTTTACGCGCCGTTTACAGGAAATCGAAGAAGAAATGGCGCAAGAAAATGAGAAAAACAATAAAGGAGGAGACTACAAAAATTGAATGGACAGAAAAGAAGCATTCAAACATAAAAAAACCAAAGTCCATAGGGCAGGAATATATATCGGGCTGTTTGTGTTTGTAACGGTAAGCGTATTGATAGCATTTATTTTCTCGCTGTTCGGCGCGGACTTCGGCGGCATATTCGGCAACAAGAATTATTGGTTGACGGTAGGCGTAGTAAACGGGCTTATGCTTATAGGCTATCTGCTTATGTATCGCATAGATGCGCAGAACATTGCAATGAAAGAAAACGATTTAGAGGACACCGAGTGGATGACTACCAAAAAGCTCAAAAAAATGAAAGAGTTTACGGTAACGACATGGGACAATATGCCAAACCGCGACGACGAAATAGTAATCGGCGCGGAAGAAAAGAAGAAAGGCGTGGAAATCATATCCACGAGCCAACTTCACGCGCTTATAGTTGGCACGACGGGCAGCGGCAAGACGACGGGATTCGTTGACCAAAATATAGCTATTCTCGGCAGGAGCAAGGGCAAGCCCGCGATAATCGTAGCAGACCCGAAAAAAGAGCTTTACGAAAAACACTCAAAACAGCTTGAAAACGAGGGCTATAAAATTTCCGTGCTTGATTTGCGTGAGCCGTATTCTTCGGCGCGTTGGAATCCTATGCAAACACTTATACGCAGGATACGGCAAGTAAAGGAATTACAGACGAATTTAAAATGTCAAGACGGAAAATATTATGCTTGCGGCGAAACATTTTTATCTTACGACGAAGCGCGGTTGCGGGTGCAGGAACTGAAAGACGAGATTTTCGAGAACGCAATGGATTTGGTTTATACGCTGTGTCCTATACAGAACAAAGACCAGCCCACATGGGAGGAGGGCGCAAGGAATCTTATATTCGGGCTTGTGCTTGCATTTTGCGAGGACGTAATAAAAGGGAAAATGGACGAAAAGCAATTACAGCTTTTCAACGTTTACCACAATATCACGAAGTACTGTTCCGAGGATACGACGGCACTAAAAAATTATCTTATGGATGGGCGGGACGAGTTTTCCAAAGTGCGCGGGCTTGTAAATACCGTGCTAATAACTTCGGACAAGACCTTAACGAGCTATCTTTCGGAAGTAAATGCGTATATACAACAGTTGTCGGACGACGGGATATTGTCTATGACGAGCGAGAACGATATAGATATAGTCAACCTCGACGAACAGCCGAGCGCAATATTTATAATTGTGCCAGACGAACGTGTAACGCGGCATAGGTTTGTGACACTGTTTATAACACAGCTTTATAAAGAGCTTGTAGAAAAGGCTAATATCAATCTGCGGCGGAAAGAAACCGAAACCGCGATTCTCAAACGTAGAGCATATTTCGTTCTCGATGAGTTCGGTAATTTGCCGAAGTTTGAAAATATCGAAGGTATGGTAACGGTAGGGCGTTCAAGAGGAATAAGATACCTATTCGTATTGCAGAGCTTTTCACAGCTTACGGCAAAGTACGGCAGGGACATAGGCGATATTATCAAGACAAACTGCAATGTCAAGATATTCATAGGCTCGGACGACCCCGAAACGCGCAAAGAGTTTTCGGAGCTTTGCGGACAGAAAAAAGTAAAAAACTTTTCGGTGAATACCAATGCGGAAAACCCCGCTTCGAGCAATACGGGCGCAAGCAATCAGCCGCTCATCACGGTGGGAATGCTCGAACGCTTGAACGGCGACGAAAAGGGCGACGCTATTGTTTCGGTGAGAGGATACGAGCCTATTTGGACGAAATTCACGCCGTCATACGAACTGAAAGACGTGTATTTCGCGGCGGGCAAAGCCGATACAGAAAAGCACAAAGCAAGGCTGTTTGAGAAACGCAATTATGTCTTTGATATTCTCGGCGGCAGTCAGACCCGTGAAGAAGATAGAAAACTTGACGGGATAGAAAAGCGTGAACAGGAACAAGCCGAAGCCGAAAAGCGGCAAGCTGTTAATATTGCCGATTTGGATAAGCAATGGAACGCCAAAGTCAAGGAAATCCACGACAAGATATTCCGGGTTGCCGAAACGCTTTCGGAAGAAGACGCGGCGGCGTTGATTCATGCGAAGCTCGAAGATAAAATCTTGCTTATCAGGTTTTTTATAGACGGCTACGATATTACAATACAACAAAAATTAAGGGCTTTGGTGAAGTACTTGGAAGAAGAATTGTTAAAGCTCTTGAAATTACAGGAACAAGTAAAAAATAAACAAAAGGAGATAGAATGACAAAGCCAATAAAATTAACGGTTATAACGCTAGCGGCAAGCGTGGCGTTATTTTTAACAATTTTTTTGTGCGCGGGATTTACGACCGCAAGTGCGGAAGCTGTGTGCAATCACGCATACGAAATGACAAAAGAAGTAGCCGCAACTTGCACCGAACAGGGCTATACGCTTTATACATGTTCGATATGCGGCGAAACCAAAAAGGATAATTACACAAAAGAATCGGGACACGAATATACCGAAACGCAGATAGCGGCTACTTGTACCGCCAAAGGCTATACTATATATACATGTTCGAAGTGCGGCGACAGACGGGAAATTATGACTTCGCCGGAACTTGGACACCGTTTCGTTGAAATCGTCGTGCCCGAAAACTGTACGCATAAAGGCTATACAACACATTTCTGCACTACCTGCGGCTATGAGTATTCGGATACTTATGTGCCCGAAACGGGGCATAGCTATGAGGATGAAACAATCCCCGCAACCTGTACGGCGCAGGGCTATACGAAGCATACTTGCGCAAAGTGCGGCTATCACTACAACGACAGCTTTGAGGACGCGCTCGGACACGAGTATGAAAAGGAAGTAACCGAACCTACCTGTACGGAAGGCGGATATACTACATATTCTTGCGTGAACTGCGAGCATAGCTATATTGCCGATTATACCGAAAAGAACGGTCATAATTATACCCAAACGATAACTTTGCCTACTTGCGTAAGTTATGGCTTTACGGAGCATATCTGCACGGAATGTAAGGACAGATTTATAACTGACTACAAGAGCGCGACGGGACATGATTATATGGATATAGTCATAGAAGCCGCGCCCGGCAAGCTCGGCTATACCCGGCACATCTGTATCAAGTGCAATTACAGCTATCTTTCGGACTTTGTTACAAGCGGCGATAACGGATATATTCCCGAACCCGAACCGCCCAAACCCGAACACAAGCACGAGTTTCAGTTATACGTCCAAAACAACGCCGAAGATAAATATTTTATCGTTATGCGCGTATGCGAGTGCGGCGAAATAGAAGCGGGGAAAATGACCGTGCTTGCAAGGGATAAGGACGGAGTGATAAGCGAACTTCAAATAAACGCATACGGTCAGGTGGATTATTCCGCGCTCAACGGCGAATTTACCATAACCGTGCTTGACGGAAACAGCGTTGAATTAAAATCTTTCGGCTTAACCGTGGGCGAACTGCCAAAAGAAGACGAGCCGACTGAACCGGACATGCCCGACACGCCCGACGAGCCGCAGGAGCCGGACAACCCCAAAGAGGACGAGCCGACTGAACCGGACACGCCCGACGTTCCCGACGAACCTGATGTACCCGACGAACCCGTACAGCAAGAGCAGGAAACCGCGCCGAAAAAGAGCAACGGCGGAACAACGATTTTCTTGCTTATATTGCTGTTGATTCTGATAGGCTGTGTTACGGCAATCGTCATTTTAAAGAAGAAAAACAAAAACAAAAAATCAAATTAAAACCTTAAAGGAGGATATTAGTTGAATAAAGACAAAACGAAACTGATAAAGAAACTTGAATTAGCGGCCATTATAATCGCGGCGATAATAGCGATAACGTGCATATTCGAATTTGCGTTTGCGGGGAATAAGAACAATAAATCCATCGTGAACCAAAGTGGCGGCGCAATGCTTTCGCTCGATTGTAAAGGCGTAGAACTTATAGCTTCACCCATAGCACTTGCGGATTATGAAGCATACGGAATTAGCCCCGCCGCCGAAACCGCTTATACGCTTACGGCAACGGTCAAGCCCGACAGCCTTCGCAATAAGGAGCTTGATTGGGAAATGAAATTCCAGAACGGCGGAAGCGAATGGGCGCAGGGTAAAACCGAGAGAGAATTTGTAACGCTCAACGTAGAAGAAGATACGCACAGCGCAAAATTGCAGTGCTTAAAACCTTTCGGGGAAAGGATAGTCGTGACAGTTACTTCGCGGCAGGACAACAGCAAAAAGGCAACTTGCATATTGGACTATAAGCAAAAAATAAGTAGCTTTGACGTAAAACTGGACAGAGTTACTTATATACCGCACGAGGGGAGATTTGAGTATTTCAAAGGTCAGAAACTGCGTGAGTGCAGGGTATTCCCGGATTATGAGCAGGAATATTCGGCAGAGTTTAAAATAATTCTTAACGCTTCGGAAGCCTATACGATTGCGGCAGAGCCTATAAAATACTATTGCGAGATGTCCCCGACAGAGGAGTTTATAAACGCGCTGAACGACGCGGGGTTGGACGGCGCGGCGGCTAAAACCTATACGTTTAGCGATTCGGACGGTTATAGCGGCACAATAAATGATTTCTTTGACAAGGCTTGGTGCGCGGCGATTTGCGACGGCAACGAAAGTGCCGAAACGCGCGATAAATTACTTTACACGATAATCGATAACGAATCGATAGAAGCATATACGTTTAAGATTTACGACCGCGCGGGCGGCGAGTTAAAGCACTCCTATGATATTCGGTTCGATACAATGACAGTCATCGAGCAGATAGTCGTGGAAAGCGTGGAAATGGATAATAACAATTTAATTTTTTAACAAAAGGAGATTTAAAAGATAATATGAGAAATTTATTGGCAGCAGAGGGCTTGGACGGAAGTTTGGCGCAGATAGTCGAAAAACTTAAAAGCCTTATGGACAGTTTTTGGATATACATAGTACTTGCGCTTGCGGCGGTAGTGGTGATTTGGGGCGCGTACATAGGCATAAAAATAGCCATAGCGCACCGCAATGAAGAAAAAATCAATGCGCGCGATATGGTCAAGAATCTGATAATCGGCATAGTAATAATTTTCGTCGTCGCAATGGGCGCGCCGCTTCTTATAAACGGCTTGTCCGCCTGGGTGGGCGCGTAAATTAAAATGACAGCGGCGGCGGCAAATTGCCGCCGCCGTAATTTTAAAAGGAGATAGCTATGCTGATATTTTTACAAGAGATTTGCCTGCAATTAGTATTGTGGCTGTTACAAATGATAGACGGGCTAATGGAAATATTCTCTGCAATATCGGGCGTGACGAACGTGAATTATTACGGACGGCAAGTGAATATGCTTGAATTTTTGGCGGGCGATTCCACGGTCGGCGCGGTATTTTGGTGCATATTCATACTTGCGGTTGGCTTGACTTGTATTTTTACGATAGTAGGGCTTGTTAAAAATATGATAGCAAATAACCGCAACGTGTCAACGATAGTGGGCAAGTTTTTCCTTGCACTTCTCGGAACGCTTGCTATGCTTGCGGTAGTGTTCCTCGGAATACTAATAGCAAATTCGCTTTTACAGCTTCTCGCAAAGATATTTCAAGTGCAGAACACAACAAAACTTTCAAACGCCATATTCAACGCTTGCGTTGGGGAATGGATAAACGGATATTCCGCTTCGGGCGTAAATATAACTTCATATTCGGTAAGAGATATTTTCGGCACATATAAATCTGCGCTGTTCGGAGTGTGGCCCAAAGAGTGGAAGTGCAACGGTATGGTAAATCCGAATAGCTTTATGTATTTGCCGTCGTTGATTTCGGGAATAGCCATATTGGTGTCGCTGATTATCGCAACGCTTAATCTTGCAAAGCGGATATACGAAATAATATATTTGTATTTCTGTATGCCTGTGTCGATGTCAACAATGCCCATGGACGACGGCGCACGTTTCAAGAATTGGCGTGAGCAGTTTGTAACGAAAATCATACTTGCTTACGGTGCGGTATTGTCTGTGAACGTGTTTGTGTTGCTTTTGCCGCTTATACAACATATGCGCATATGGGGCGCAGGCGGATTTGCAAACACCATATTCCTTATCTTTATGATAATCGGCGGAGCTATGGTAATTCCGGCAGGACAAACGCTGTTTGCGAGATTGTTCGGGCAGGCGGACGATATGCATGCGGGCGGCGGCTTTTTAAGAAGCGCGTTTTACGGCGGAAGAATAATCGGCGGTATGACGGTAGGTTTGGCGGCAAAAGGCATAAAGGGCGTGGCGCATGTAATTGCCGAAAGAAAAAAAGCCGGAGAAGAAGATAAAAAGAAAGATTCAAACGACGGCAAAACGGATAGCGGAGATAAATATACGGAAAGCGGAAGCACAAATACATTGACGGGCGTTAGCGGGGATTCATAAGAAAGTACATAAAAAAGCCTTCCATAGACAGGAAGGCAAATGTTTTATTCATCAAGAAGTTTATTCAAGAATTCGTGTGGAGAAAAAACAGGAATGGGAGAGTTTACGAAATCCTTTGTGTTTCGGGTAACGATACAGTCCATTTCGGCTCTTATGGCGGTTTCGACCATTACTGCATCCTCAAAATCGGATATTTGTGAGGGTACGGCTTTTCGGCAATCAATGCCCGCAGTATCTAAAACATCAAAGAGCGAAAACAGCTTATTCAGCGTGTCGCGTGAGTTTTTATCGCTGTGGGTGTAATGGTGCATAAGGTAATAAATATCCGTTGCGGATTTTGCGGAAATATAGCCGAGATATGAGTTGTTTGCGGCGGAAAGAAAGATTTTTTGGGCATCGTCGCTAAAATCTTTGCGGGATTGGAGAGCGTCGATGATAACGCAAGTGTCAATCAAAGCTCTCATATTTTATTTAACCTCGCTGCCTTTGCTTCTTCGATAGAAGCATTTTCCGGTAGAATACCGAATAGCGATTTTGCTACATCAACACGCTTTTGGAAAGGATTCGTGAGTTTGGAGATTACTTTGCCGTTGCGCGTAATGTAAATATCTTCTGTAATAGATAGGAGCAGATATTTGCTTAAATTTTCTTTTAATTCGGTAGCAGTAATGGACATAAAATCACCTCTCATATTCTGTACTATTATTATATTCAAATTGTACGATTTTGTCAAGTAAAACGTGCAAATTAAAGGAGTGAAATTTTGAGAATAATACCTAAAAAAGTAAAGGTCAAAAATACGGTATGGAAATGCTATTCAATGATAGACGTGATAGTCGCCCTTGTCGTATTCGCAATAATATTCATAGCGGTAACGGCGGGCAGTTGGGCTATGGCAATCATTATGGGCTTGATAGCGGTGGTAATGTTTATGCCAACGCCGGACGGAATCTTATATACTTGTATTTTTGACAACATAAAATTTCTGTTTGCGAAAAAGAAATACGCGGCGCAGGATACAAATCCCAAAAGCAATATAAGCGCGCTGACGGAGTTAAAGGAAATAAAGGCTAACGGAATACTTGTCTATAACGGCGGAATGTACGGCCGCGTTATAAAGATAGGGCAAAAGAACTTCGGTATAGAAGACGTGGCGGAGCAGAATACGGATATAAATTATTTTGCCAACGCATTGAAATGCCTCGACCAAAACCAAAGCGCGGACATAGTAAAAATAGACCGCCCCGTAAATTTGGACGGATATTCGGAAGAACTGTTCAAAAGGCTGTCCGCAGTCAAGGACGGCGGCGAGGAATCGGCAATAAAGGAAATAAAGACGGGAATATTAAGGGAACGCATAGACCGTATAGATAAACTAAACAATATCCGCAAGCAGTACATATCGGACTACTATATAGCGGTTTACGGCAGGAACGAGCTTGACCTCGAAAATACCGCCGTAAATGTTGCCGCGGAAATATCGAAGTGCGGATTGAGTACGAAGATACTCGGAATGCGTGAATCGGCGGTATTCTTGAAATACAGCTATTCGCGCAACTTCGACGAAAGAGAGATAAAGGATATTCCCGACGACGGGCTTGTCGAATGGATAAAGCCGAAAGAGGTTGTATTCCACGCCAATAAATATGAGATAGACGGAACGGAAGCCGCGGTGTTTGCCGTGACGGATTACCCCCTGCGCGTGAAGAACGCGTGGGGAGCGGAGCTTTTCAATATCCCGAACACAAAGGTGGTTATGCACGTCAAGCCCGTGGATAAATTCAAGGCGATAAAGAGAATAGACAAGTGCATAGGCGAAATGACTACCAAGCAGCTGATGAGCGATAAGCCGAGCGAAGCTAACAGCGCGGAAACGCACCGCGAAACGATGGACGAGCTTTTAAACGCTTTGCAGACGGAGAACGAAAGCCTTTTGGACGTTACGCTTACGGTTACGGCATATAACTACAAAAAGGAAGATACCTATAAAAAGACAGTGCGGCGCGCTATGCTGACGGGGAATTTCAGACCGTCCACGCTGTACGGCTTGCAAATAAACGCTTTCAAAACTGCGGATATTTGCCCGTCGGATTGCCTTAATAATTTTGTTCACGGCATTAACAGTACTTCGCTTGCGGCGGCGTTCCCGTTTGTAAGAACGTTCGTTATGGACGACGGCGGAATACTTCTCGGAGTGAACAAGACAAACGGTTATCCGTTCATTTTCAATCTTTGGAAGCGCGGGAACCTGTATCAGAACAGCAACGCAATGGTAATAGGCAAATCGGGGAGCGGCAAATCGTTCTTTTTGAAAAACCTTATTCTTAACGAGTGGGCGAACGGCACGAGGATAGTGGTACTCGACCC
>CANPZW010000006.1 GCA_947589385.1 uncultured Clostridia bacterium
ATTGAAAACGAGGAGAGGTACATGTACCTCTCCTCGTTAGCCCTTTTTCTCTTGTGAACTAAACGGGGTTCACTTCAAAGATTGCCGCCTTTTTTTTATTTATCCGGTTGATTTTAAAACTTCATCCGAGCAACCGACCGACCTTGTTCATCATCTCCGCTTTATGCTCTATAAGGGAGTGCGCGTACCGCCGAAGCGTTATCGACGGGTCCTGATGCCCCAAAATTTCCGAAAGTGTTTTAACGTCCATTCCGACCTCCAAAGACCTGGTCGCAAACGTATGCCGCAACGCGTGAAAGCCCCTGTGTTCGATATGAAGTTTTCTCAGGACTATGTCGAACGTACGCTGATAGGAACGGATTTCCGCGCCGTATTCGCTTTTACCGACCACGACAAACCGCGCGCCCGTCTGCCTGCGTATGAATTTCATATACCCCACTATCTGCCGAGGCAAGGGTATAACACGCTCCGAGCTTTGGGTTTTAGTTGTATCGAATACCTTGACGTAGCGGTTTCCCACCCAACTGTCGTGGCAGGATTTCGTTACGAGCACAGTGCCTTTTTGTAAATCCACGTCCTCCCAAGTCAAAGCAAGCAATTCGCCTATGCGCAGTCCGGAATAAAGACTGAGCAAGATTCCGAACAAAAACGGCTGGCGGCTTTCGAGAATATAGTTCTCGATTTTCTTCTGCTCTGTTTTCGAAAAACACGTTATTTTGTTCATTCTGATTTTTGGGCGCACGATAAAGTCAGAATACTGCCTGTCTATAATCCCGACCGCGACGCCTTTTCTCAGCGAAGCCCTTAAAACCGCGACGATGAAATTAACGCTGTTCGGGGCAAGCCCGCGCTCCGACAGCAACATTGAAAATTTTTGCAATTCCACCGCCGTAAGTTGGCTTACTTCATACTCGCCTAACGCAGGTAGGAGATATTTTTCCGCCTGCTGACGGTATTTCCTGTAAGTCCTATCCTTCGCAGAAGCCTTGATATAAAGCTCCAACCATTCGTTCAACCATTCTTTATACTGCATTTTTTACTCCTTTCGTTCGATTTTCGGCGCGAGCGCCTTAAATATGGTAAATCATTTTTCTTTGTTTTTCCCATTTTCGGAATAAAAATAGCCGTTTGATTTTTTAATGTTTTGAACAATTTAAGGCGTTGTTTGAGCAACCTCTGTACAAGGGCGGAAAGGTTTGATTTTGTAATCAAATCCGTCTTTTCTTATGCAACGCTGAGAGCGTGGGAAGATAAAACTTTGTCGTTATGTTTATCATTCGTTGCCACAAAAAAGAGCAGAAGCTTGTACTTCTACTCTCATTTTGAACTTGCCGTTGCGTTAATTTTTCAATTATTTAATTTATCCCAAGGATATTACGATGTGATAAACCTTAACTGTCACCGTATTATCTTTTAACGTAATACGCATTGCAGTTTTCAATGCAAAAACAGCCCAAAACGCCGTCTATCCACGTGCCCGTATCAAGGTGGATTTTGTAAAAATCGGTTATCTTATAGCTGTCTTTTTGCGCCTCTTTTCGGCGATAGGCGATTATTTTGCTTGCGCCGTCGGGCAGAAGATAGCTTGTGGGCGTATGCCCGAAGAAAACGCACTTGCTGTCCTTTACTTCGATATGCGGGTCTTTGAAATTTCTGTCATAGACAAGCTGTTCGCGCGTGGCTTTTTCGGGCGGGATTATGCGCCCGTTTTCGTCAAGCGGGATTCCCGCATGCACGCACAAAAAGTCCTTTCCCTCTATGTAAAAGGGCAAGCTTTCAACCCAATCTATTGTATCCCAATCCAAAAGGGCGCCGTCGTCGGGGAAATACTCTTGCAGTTTTTTAAGGACGTAATCGAAATTATCGGGCGACTCGCGCATCAATCCCCAATAGTACTTTAAAAACGTATATTCGTGATTGCCGTTTATGCAGCGGGCGTTAGGCATATTTTTTATGAATTTCAAAAGCCGCACCGAGTCCTTGCCCTTGTCGATAATGTCGCCGCAGGATATGAGCGTATCGCCGTCCGAAAATTTAATATATTCGAGCAACCGCCTGTACAAATCGTATTGCGCGTGTATATCCGAAACTACGTATGTCATAAGTTTGATTTTGTTTTAAAAATGCCCCATTCGCCTTTTCTGTATTTTGACTGCAATGAAATAGGCACTCTTATGTGTTTACAATGGAATGACGACGCGGAGGCGGCAAAAGCCCCAAGAGAACCAGAGTATAGGTTCTATTGTAAACGTCCTTGTTAATACGGCACATAGCCTCGTCATTGAAAATCCAATGAAGGGTACATCCTTCTCGGAACGCGCCTTCGAGAAGAAACTTTGCCTTATCTTTGGAAGGCTTTCTTTCCATAAAAACGGGGGCGTTCCAATTCAAGCCCGGCTTGAATGAGCAGTAATTTGAAAACATCTGAGCGTATTTCAAAAATTCCATAGCGCGCGTGGGATACATGGATTCTAAGGTAGAGTCGAGCTCTTCCAGCTTTACTGAAATAAGCAAGTTGTGATTGCGTGCGATTTTCAGAAGATTTGACGACACGATACGATATACGGATGCAAAAAGAGTATCATCCATGAGCACAGCTTTGCTATGATAATCCTCAACATCGGTGTCGCGATAGACGTAATGGGCAAAGATTTTAGCGAGTTCCTCGTCGGAAAGACCATTTACAATCATGCGGAACTCCTCCTTTAAACTTTAAAATATAATAGCACATCAGCCGAGATTTTTCAACGATTTATGATTAGAATACAGGCGGTAAGACTTGCTCCCACCCGTAACGATTTTAGGACATTGTCGCGGCAGCAGTGAACGTATTACTATAAAAGCCCTTCCGAAAGGAAAGGCTTTATAATTTTTGTTTATTTGGAAAGCTCTATGCCGCGCCTGATTGCGGCTTTGTTCATCTCTAAAAACTGAGGCTTGACGTTTTCCGTTAATATCAAATCCCAGTCGATATGTTCAAGTTTCATCGAGCCGATTATTGTGCCCAGCAAAATCATATTCATTACCTTGGGGCTGCCGATAGCTTCCGCCTCCCTGTTGGCGTCGATAACCGTTGTATCCGCTACCCTTTTAAGCTCTTCTATTATCCCCGACGGATATTCCGTTTGCCCCGATGTTATCGGCATGCCCGGAATTTCGAAGTCGTTGACAAATACTTTGCCGCCCTTTTTAAGATAATCGAGATAACGCAATGCCTCCATTTTTTCGAAAGCGACAATTACGTCAGCCTGCCCTATCTCTATTACGGGGGAATAAACCTTTTGTTCAGAATATCTTATATGCGATGTTACCGAACCGCCGCGCTGGCTCATCCCGTGAATTTCGCTCATTTTTACGTCGTAATTTGCTTTTTGAAGCCCGAGGGTCAGTATCTTGCTGGCAAGAATCGTGCCCTGACCGCCGACGCCTACGAGCAGTATATTTTTCGTCATATTCCTCCTCCTTAATTTATTGCCGCCTTGGGGCAGATTTGCTTGCATACCGTGCAACCTACGCACATCGTGTCGTCGATAACGGCTTTTTTGTTCTTAACCGAAATCGCAGGGCAACCGCTTTTAAGGCAAGCTTTGCAACCGATACATTTTTCGGTATCCACTTTGCACTTTACTTTATAAGCTTCGGGCCATTCGTTCTTATCGTATTGGCTCATCTTTTTAAGCACGCAAGGGTAACGGGTAATGATTACGCTGGGCTCTTTGAGGGAAACCGCCCAATCCAGCGTTTCGCGGACAAGTTTCAAATCATTGGGGTCGATAACTCTGATGTGCTTGATACCTATCGCCTTGACGATTCCTTCTATATCCACAATTTGCGTAGGCTCGCCCTGAGCCGTAAAGCCCGTCCCCGGGTTCTGCTGGTGACCCGTCATGCCTGTGATTCGGTTGTCCAGAATTACGGTTATGCAGTTGCCCCTGTTATAAACTATATCGAGAAGGGAGGTCATTCCGCTATGGAAGAAAGTCGAATCGCCGAGAACTCCCACTACGCGTTTAGTGTTGCCCTCCACCATGTCGAGCACCTTTTGAATACCGTTTGCACCGCTCACCGAAGCGCCCATGCAGCAGTTGCAATCCATAGCATTATAGGGCGCGGCAAAGCCCAAAGTATAGCAGCCTATGTCTCCCGATACAATAACGTCCTTGCGCTTGCCGAGCTCATAGAAGAAACCTCTATGCGGGCAGCCTGCGCAGAGCGCGGGCGGACGGCCTATTACCTTACTGCGGTCGTAGGAAAGAACTTCTGCCTCTTTACCGCAAACGCATTTGCGGACGACGTCGGAAGTCAGCTCTCCGAAAGCAGGCAAAAATCTTTTGCCGTCGGGCGCAAATTTTCCGTAACAGATATTTTTATAACCCAGCATCTTAACGGCGTCTTCGATATACTCGTCGTTTTCCTCAATTACGTAAACTCTTTCCAGCCCTTTCAGGAAAGAATCCATAAGTTTCATGGGCAAGGGATATGTAAAGCCGAGTTTTAGATAGTTTGCATCGTCACCGAAAACTTCTTTTGCGTAGTTTATCGCCATACCGCTTGCGATAACGCCTGTTTTCTTACCGTTGTCCTCTATGTTGTTCCATTCGCAGTTGCTTGAATATTCTTTTAAGATATCCAAACGCTTTTCGACTTCGGCGCGGCGCACCCTCGCATTAGCGGGAACGCAAACATATTTAGAAGCATTCTTGACATAGGGAACGATAGGCTTTTCCTGCCTCGGTTCAAGCTCTACAAGACTTTTTGAATGGCAAACGCGGGTCGTGACCCTTATAAGCACGGGAGTTTCGTACTTTTCACTGAGTTCAAAGGCAAATTTAGCCATAGCTTTACATTCCTTTGAATCGGAAGGTTCCAACATGGGAACCTTTGCGTGACGCGCATAATTACGGTTATCCTGCTCGTTCTGAGAAGAATGTTGACCGGGTTCGTCAGCCGTAACTACTACAAGTCCGGCATTGCCGC
Source organism: uncultured Clostridia bacterium (assembly GCA_947589385.1). GTDB lineage: Bacteria > Bacillota > Clostridia > Christensenellales > Borkfalkiaceae > Coproplasma. Next base: position 4,978 of record CANPZW010000006.1, read on the forward strand.
CCGTGTAAGCGATTGTAAAAAACGGGTCTGCCGCCACGTTTAAACCCACGTGTTTCATACTTGCAAAGCTGCGTGCGCCGCCTAACGAAGCGCCGTAAGCTACCTCTAAGGCAACCTTTTCGTTGGGAGACCACTGGGCGGAAATTTCTTTATATGTAGCAATATTTTCAAGAATTTCCGTGCTGGGCGTACCGGGATAAGCGGCCGCAAAGCGAACGCCGGCTTCATAAACGCCGCGCGCAATGGCCTCGTTTCCGGTCATAAGTTGTTGTTTTGCCATTTAAACCTCCAATCAATTAGTATAATTTATTTTACAGCATATAAAGTATTTTGTCAATTTATAATTATTAAGTAATAAAAATAGAAAATTTTGTAATTTATAAGCAAAACCTCTAAGCCATAATATTCGGCAAATTAGATAAGGTTAGAGAATTTTATCCCAAAGGCATAATATTCCCTAATCCGATGAAGCTTCACAAAAAAATCTGGCGTTAGTTAACGCCAGACCCAAAAGTTTTATCTTCCAAAAACCATTTGATTTATTAAATTTCATTATTGCCAAACTGTAAAACTTGATTTGACAACTTACCCGGCTCAAATAGTATTCCTTATTCGATTTCTCTCAAATCTCAATGGAATATATCCCGTAAGAAGGTTGCTTTAAAAAATTTTACGTATCAATCATTCTGCCGTATCTATGAAGTTCAAAGTAAGGTAAGGAGCTTTAAGCTCGGGACCGCTGCCGTCGAATACGTAAGACCACTTGGTTTCAAAGTCGAAGCCCGTTTTGTCTATCCAGTTGTCCGCCCCGCTGTCCTTCAAAGACTTGCCCAGCGAAAGCGCATATGCGGAATATACGTTCACGTCGTAATCCGTATTGTATTCCTCCATAAGCGATACGCAGTTTGCGATTTTAACGTCCCCGCTCGTCGAGAAACCGCCGATTGTAGGCGACTGGTTCTTTTGAGAAGTGGATATCAGAGCACCCTTGTAGTATTCCGTCTGAATACTTACGCAACCCGTAACGCGCAGAGGTCCTGCGCCGCTGTGATAGCCCAGCATGCCGCCGATTCGTCCCGTGCCCGTATCGACCAAAACTCCGGCGGATACGCAGTTTGTAATTTCCAGCATGAACTTATAGCCGCTTCTTTCCGCGTTGGTAAGCTGTCCGTTTTCGTCGTACTGCGCAACTATCGAGCTCACGCCCGAACCGCCGCAGGCTATATACGAATTTACATAGCAGTCGGAAATGCGGATTTCAAGGTCGTCCGTAATGGGATTGTTTGTCTGGATATAGCCGATAATTCCGCCTACTCTGTTACCCGTAGAAGTTATATAATACTTTTCGCCTTCCGCGTCCGATTTTACAGAGCCGTCGGCGTTAAGCTCGGGTATGGGGTTGACAATGGATACCTGGCTTACTTCCGTTGCGGTTGCGCCCTCATATACCTGTCCGATAAGACCGCCCGTGCGTTGGTCGCTGCCGTTTATCATAAGGTTGGTTATGGCAATATTGTGGAAATATCCGCCATATACCCTGGACACAATAGCCGTTCTCTGTTTGCCCGAAAGATTTATATTATCGAACTTAATATTCATTATAGTGCCGCCCTTGACCTGCGAGAAAATACCCGTATTGTCATCTTTGGTGCTTCTCGTAATACCCGAAACGGTGTGTCCCTGTCCGTTGAGAAGTCCTGAGAACGCCGTCGTTCCCGCGCTCCAAGTCTTTCCGGAGAAATCAAGGTCTTTTTTAAGAAGATATATCGTCTTGGAAACGTCCTCGTTGTCCAGTTTGCCGCCCGTTATCTTCATGAAATTCTCTTCCGTGGAAATTTCGGCGGTCTTTATCTCATCATGATAAAGCTGCGAAGTAACCTTGCCGTCGGCATTTGCAAGAGCGTAGTAAACGTGATATCCCTTAGAGTTGGCGTTGGCGTAAGAGAAGCTTATAGAGGTAGCCTTGAAATCGTTGCGCAAAGCGCCCTCATACGTCTTTATACCCTCGGCGGTAAGTTCGCTGAGTTCGGTTTCGGAAGCCACGGTATAGAGAGTACCCGTTACGTTAGTAAGATTGCCCGCAATGATATAGCCGTCCCTGAAAACCGAAACGCTTGCCGCGCCGTCGAAGTCCACTTCCGCCGAAGTCGCGGCGACGAAAATCTGATAGGTCATACTTTCCGTCTTTGCAGGGTCGGAAACAAGCGTGACTTTGTGCGTAATTCTGTAAACTCCCGAGTGGTTTACCATAAATCCGCTGACGGGGGTATAATCTTCCTTTGCGGAAGGAGCAAATTCATAAACCGTTTCCACTGTGTATTGGGAGTCGTCGAGAAGTTTGCCGTTGTAATATGCGCCGTTGGAAACTTCGAGGACGGGTTCGCCGTACTGCTTATAGGCGTCCATAATGACCTTGCCGCCGTCCTGATATACTTCGTCCGTTTCGGTGACCCTTACCACCAGCCCGCCTATGGAAGGCGAATCCTGTTTTACGGTAAGTGCGAACGTTTTGGTAACGCTGTAATTGAGGTAGGAAATCGTAGCCGTAAGAACTGCCTTTTCGTCATTCGCGGGGCGTGTAACGCCTATCGTGATATATTCAGCGCCCGAAATCGAGGGGTCGGGCTGAACAAGCTTGCCTATTTTCAGAAGTTCGCTGTCAGAAGTCCAGTTTACGGTACAGCCCGTTATCATTGCAGGAACGTCGAAGTCCTGATAAACCGCGTCCTCGTCGCTGTTTATGGTAAGCGTTTCCTTAGCTTTCAGAAGTCTTGCATAAACGTTGCTTTCTACCCCTTCGAGAAGGTCGTCCTTCGTGAAATGAGTGTAATCTTCCCACTTGGTAAGGTTGAGTACGGAACCCGCTTTAACTCCCGCCCCGAAGTGTTCCGAAAAGTCGAAACCGCTCTTTACCGCAAGTATGTCGCCCATATTTATCGAATGGTCGGCGTTGCGGTATTTATTGTGAATCATTTCGGCAGCGGTATTGTCGCTGTCTTTAAGTCCCGATATATTGTAGGTGTAGGCGGTAGCTCCGTCGGCTGCCGTTGCAACTACGGGCAATTTTTCAAATACGTCCTCGGCATTAAGCGCGTCTATCTGCTGTGTATAAGTTTCTTTCGCCGCCTTGGTATCCGCGTCCAAAGAACCTTTTACCACGTTTGTTTTCGCGCCGGCGGTTAAAAGACTGTTCATAACCGAACCGCGGTAAGCGTCGTTGTCGAGAGATTTTGCAATGCCGCTCTTTACGGACAGAACGTTTTTAACCGTGTTGTAGCTGTAACTCTGCCGCGCGAGGTCAATATTCGAATGGGTATCGTGATTTTGAATGGAAACTACTTGCCCGAACGTAGCGCTGTCGGGGTCGTTGTCGATTGCCGCGGAGTTATCGTATGCGGTAACGCCTTCCACCTTTATATAGCCGGGGTTGGAGTTATCAGTAACACCGTGCATCCTGTTCTGGAAAGAAAGGCAATTATAAAGCCTTACGTCGCCTTCCATAACCGAGCCGCCCAGCTTAAAACCGTTGCCGTCGCCGTCGCGCGTCTTGTAGGAATTTGTTTCGGGCTCGTCGTACTGAGCGTTATAGTTGACCTTATCATGGTTTTCCGCCTGCGTGTATTCGAGATAGCCGTTCTCGAACGCGACGCTGTTGTAGATAATTACGCAACCTATATTGCCCGAATCGGACTTGGCGTATAAATCCCAGCCGTCGTCCGAATTACGGTATGCTATACAGCCGTCGAATACGTTTCCGTAACCCACCGTAAGTTTTGCCGCAAAGCCGTCGGCGTTTTCGCCGTACGTTTCGTCGTCGTAATTGTTATGCGAAGTGCAGTTTTTAATGAGATTGTAGCTGGGCCACTGGTTGATAGAGTTATAGGAGCTTTCAGACCTGCCGAGTTGCAAGCCCGTGTCGCGGTTATTGTAAAATTCGCTGTATTCCACAGTGTTGTAACTGCCGCCTATATAAAGTCCGTTGTCGCCCGCGCCGCACACGTCTATGCCGTACCAATAGATATAATTGCCGTAAATCTGCACGCCGCGGTTATTGCTGTCGAATTCCATTCCGCTGAAATCGAGCGTAACCTTTTTGTCTGTGCCCGTATAACCGCTGTCTTTATCATAAGCGGCGTTGACTATCCTTATATTCGCGCCCGCCTTGCCGCTTGCCGAAACCAGAAGCCCGTAACCGTTCTTATCATGGGTTTTCCACGAAGCGGACCATTCATAAGTGCCGGGAATAAGATATACCGTGTCGCCCGCCGCCAAATCCTCGGAATTAAGCAGGGTTATGCTTTGGGGATTATCGATGCTGAGCCCGTCGTTGGAACTGCTTCCGTTCGGCGCGACGAAATAGGTTTTGCCTTTATCGACGGGTTCTACGGGAGGAGTATTTTCGCCACCCTCATCTTTCGGAGTGCAAGCCGCAAATGCCGCAACGCCCGCCGTGCCCGTTACAGCAATAACTGCGATAGCCGACAATAATTTTTTACTGAATTTCTTTTTCATAATCGTTCCTTATTTACCTCCCCGCTTTAAGATACCACTTCTATAACGATATAATAAATATCTATATTTGCGCTTCCGCCGATATATAATGTGCCGCCGTTTGCGCTGAAAGTGTGTTTTGTGATAGAACCGTTACCAACCGCTTCCGAAACGTTAGTTAATGAACCGCTTTCACCGTTCAGATATGAAACGTATCTGCCGTCGCTTGAAGTTTTAGCCCATACGTTTACGCTGTACGTATGCGAGGGGTCAAGGGTAAGCTTTAAAATTCTTCTTGCTAACGTCGAGCTGCCCTGAGTAGAAAAAGCTTGTTTTACAGAATAGTTATTATCGCCGTCAGTAATTGTTTGTGAGGAACTTTTTATCGTCAGCTTATCACTTGTAGTATGAACTATCGTAATATCCTCTACAAAGCTGTTTTGAGGAATTTCAATAGAACCGATGGAATCCATATTCGCAGTGTCGCCCGACCCGTAATAATCGCCCGCTTTCAAAGAATCGAAGTTAAACGCAAAGGGCTCGGTGTTCTGCTGTCCGCCGCCCGAATTTTCAACGGTATAGACCACTTCAACAGCATAGATATGAACCGTAGCGTTACCGTAAACATAATACTTTCCGGGAACGGCATTTTCAGCCGTTAAGATATAAAGAGTTCCGGATACGGTATTATTGCTATCGCCACCCATAGCAATACTGTCGATAATTCCTTCTGTCGGCGAATATTGATTTGTTCCAAGATAAGCAGTACGGTTACTACTTGACGTAGTATGCGAAACGTATGCCTTAATTGTAACGTTCGTTGCCCCCTCGCCTATGGTTATAATCATACTTTTAGCCGAAGCGTTCATTTCGGCATAATCCGTATATGTCTTGCCGTCCGAAGCGGTTTTTTCACTTGATTTCCAATTGTTTATACCGGAACCCTCTATCTTTACGGTATTGCCCAAATCTTCACCGGGGTCTTCCGAATATTCATTTACCCAGCTTGTCGAAGCTACATTCGCTTTACCTGTAATCGTATAGGTGACCGCGCCCGACACTTCTTTCGCCTTGATTGTATATGTGACGGAGCAGGTTACTTCGTGGGATACGCCTTTCGCGTCCTTTTCGGAATATGTCACGGTTGCCGTCTTGTCGTTGCCCGCCGTCTTAGTGTCGATATCTATTGTAAGCCCCTCGTCGCCCGTCTTTACCGTCTTTTCCGTGCCGTTCACGTATGTTACCGTGAACTGCCATGTCCCCGAAATTTCGTCCTTAGAGCCCGCAGTCTGTTCGAACACGCTTTCGTCCGATGTTTTCAAGGCTATTTCTTGTACGGGATTTACTATATATACGTTTATGAAGTCCTGCTTGGTTTCGTCCTCTTTAAGGGTCGCTACGAAAGAATATACTCCGTTTTCGGTTGCGGTGTTGTTTTCAATCCTTTGGGCGCCGAGATAAAGTTGGGCTTCATATAAATCGGCTGATAAAGGCTGTTCGCTCTTTTCGCCTTTTTCGTCAACGCTGTAAACGGCGAGGATATCCTTGGGAACTTCCACCGAAGGAGCGTTTTGGGTAAGTGTGAAAGCGTCTTCCTTGCCCTCCGCAAGTTCTGCTATTATGCCGCCGTATGCCGGCTCGGCAGGGTTTACGTTTACGGAATACGAAGCCGTGCGCGTAACTTTTGTACGGGTGAAACTTACGTAAATATTATAAGTTCCGACCCTCGAAGAAATAAATTCCGAGCTATCAACGCTGTAATCGCCCGAGGCGACAGTTTCGGTCCTTATATAGGTTTCGGAAACCGAAGCGTCGATATAGGTTGCTGTAACCACTATTCCATCGGAAGTAAACGCTTCACCGAGTTCAAATTCCGTCTTATAGTCGCCGCTCAGCTTTATGCTCTGTAACGAAAGGTTATCGGAAGATGAGTCCGTTATCCCGAAATCTTCGGGCTTTTTGCCCCCCGACGGAGTTCCGCCGTTTCCGCCATTACCGCCGTTTCCGCCGTTATCCGGCATGCACGCCGCAAATGAAAACGCAGAAACTGCCGCAAGAAGCAGCGCGGCGATTGCCGACAAAAGTGTTCTTGTTTTTTTCATTTTATCCTCCATTATTTTTTTGTGCAATTTTAAAAATTTTTCATTCTCCGAAACCGAAGTATGCCGCGGCGTTATTGTAGCATATGTCCTCTACGATTTTGCCGAGGCGCGGCAGTTCCTCCGCGGGGTATCTGCCGCTTTCCACAAGCTCCCCAAGCATTTGGCAGAGTATTCTTCTGTAATACTCGTGACGGGGATAAGCGAGGAAAGAACGGCTGTCCGTAAGCATTCCCACGGACTGGGAAACAAGCCCTACCTGCATAAGCGTTTCAAGGTTTTGGCGCATGCCGTCCTGCTGGTCCAAAAACCACCACGCCGTGCCTACCTGCACCCTGCCCTTAACGCCCTCTTTCTGAAAGCAACCAGCAAGCACGGTAAGCGCGTAATTGTCGCGGGGGTTAAGGCAATAGAGAATGGTCTTCGGGAGTCCGCCGACCCTGTCCAGCTCACCCAAAAGCGCGGAAAGCTTTTCCATATATATTTCGTCCTCTATTGCGTCGAAACCCGTATCCGGACCTATTTTTTCAAGCATACTCTTCGAATTGTTGCGGAGAGCGCCTATATGATATTGCTGTACCCAGCCGTATTTTGCATACTCTTTCCCGAGAAAAACGAGGACGTACCCCTTGTATTTGTCCTGCTCTTCCGCTGAGACGGGCAAGCCCTTCATTCCCTTGCGGAACACAGCGTCCGCCTCCTCATAGGTCGCGGGGGCGTAGCGTACGACGTCGAGCGCGTGGTCGGAAAGCTTGCAGCCCATATCGTTGAAGAATTTTATCCTTTCCGCAAGCGCATAGAGCATATCGCTAAGATTTTCAATCGGCTTGCCCGCCGCTTCCGCAAGTTTATTTACCCAGCTTGCAAACCAGGATAACTCCACGTTGATTGCTTTATCGGGGCGGAATGCGGGGCGTACCTTTACTTTAAGCGTGCCGTCCGCATTCATCTTTTTGTGCCATTCCAGACTGTCGATAGGGTCGTCCGTGGTGCAGACGGTTTTTACGTTGAATTTATACATCATCTCGCGGGCGGTAAGGGTTTTTAAAACCTTATTCGCCTTTTCCCAAATTACGGGCGCGTTTTCGGCGTTGATAATTTCCTCTATCCCAAAATATCTTCTCATTTCGAGGTGCGACCAGTGATAAAGCGGATTGCCCACAAAGTACGGCATACTTTCGGCGAACTGCATAAATTTTTTGTAGTCGTCGCAGGGACCAGAAATAGAATCCTCGTCATACCCGCGTGCGCGCAAAGCCCGCCATTTGTAATGGTCGCCGTATCTGTCGCCCGCGCCCAGCCAGACTTCCGTCAGGTTGCGGAATTTCTTATCCTCGTAAATTTCTTTGGGTTGAAGGTGACAGTGATAGTCGATTATGGGCATCTTTTCGGCATGGTCGTGATAAAGTCTTTTAGCCGTTTCGGTGTCCAGAAGAAAGTCCTTATCCATAAAAGCTTTCATTATAAAGTTACCCCCGTTTTGAATATTGCTATCTCCCTTGTGTTATTCAATTCGTTTTTTGCGGGCTTGCCGTTTGCCGTTTCCACGACAAGGCCGATAAGCTTTTCAAGCTGCGCGTCAAAACCGCTTTCAAGCACCTCGCCCGCATTGAAATCTATCCAATTCGCCTTGTTCTTCGCAAGGTCGGAATTGGTAGCGATTTTAAGCGTAGGCACGAATCCGCCGAACGGCGTGCCTCTGCCCGTTGTGAATAAAATCAGGTGGCAGCCCGCCGCCGCAATGTTGGTTACGGCGCACATATCGTTGCCGGGTCCGTTAAGCAAATTCAGTCCCTTGCGCGTGACAAAGCCGTCGTCGAACACGACGTCCTCTACGGGACCCGAGCCCGATTTCTGCGTACAGCCGAGCGATTTATCTTCAAGCGTGGTGATTCCGCCCGCCTTGTTGCCCGGCGAGGGATTTTCATACACTTCCTGACCGTTCTTTATGAAATATTCCTTAAATCCGTTAATAAGTTTGACGATTTTTTCAAAAGTGGGCTTATCCTTTGCCCTGTTCATAAGCAGTTGCTCGGCGCCGAACATTTCAGGCACTTCGGACAAAACCGTCGTACCGCCCGCCGCCACGATATAATCGCTGAACCTTCCGACAAGGGGATTTGCGGTTATCCCGGAAAGCCCGTCCGAACCGCCGCACTTCAAGCCGATTTTAAGGCAGGATATATCCCGCTCTTCCCGTCTGTCGGCCTTGATTACGTCCGCGATTTCCTTGACAAGTTTCACGCCCTCTTCTATTTCATCCCCGACTTCCTGGCAGACGAGGAATTTTATTCTTTTATTATCAACTTCTCCGAGAGAGGCTTTAAACGCGGACATCTGGTTGTTTTCACAGCCGAGCCCCAAAACAAGCACGCCGCCCGCGTTGGGATGGCAAACCATTTTACCGAGAATCAGTTTTGTCCTTTCGTGGTCCTCACCGAGCTGCGAACAGCCGTAGGGGTGGGTATATGCGAAAACGCCGTCAAAGCCCGCCGCGCCGTACCTTTCAAGAAAAGTTTGGGCAATCAGTTTCGCCTGTCCGTTCACGCAGCCCACGGTAGGAATTATCCAAAGCTCGTTTCTTATGCCCACGTCCCCGTTTTTTCGGGGATACACGTTGACCTTGCGCCCCTTTACCGCGGGGAGCGGGGTAGGGATTTTGTGATATGAATATTCCAGCTCGCCCTTTAAATTGGTGTGCGCGTTGTGGGTGTGAACGTGTTCGCCAGCCGCGATATCCGCCGAAGCATAGGCTATCGGGTTGCCGTATTTTATGATATGTTCTCCCTTCTTTATGGGTTTAAGCGCGAATTTATGCCCTTTTTCAACGTCGTCGAGCAGGATTACCCCCTCATACGTCTCGCCTTTTTTCAAATTTGATAGAGCTACGGCGACGTTATCCGAAGCGTTTATGATAATTGTCTTAACCATTTACAAATTCCTTTACGGCGTCCCTCATGCCCTTTGAAAGAATAGCTTCGAGGAATTTCGCCACCGTCGCCGTGATTTCGGGGTGAATATCGTTCATGTCCGTCTCCCACGCCTCTTTCAGACCGAGCGCGGCGCGCGCAAGTTTAAGGCAGTCGCCGTCGAAGTTATCCCAAAGCTCTTTCCACTTTGCAAGGAACGCGGGGTCGTCTTTCAAAGCGATATCTTCGTCCCCCCTTTTGCCTCTGTGGAATACGACAAGCGCCGCGAATGAAAACAGCAGATGTTCGGGAAGCGCACCCTTTATCCTAACATAGTCCATAAGCGTGGGCAAAAGCCTTGTCCTGAATTTGGTGGTGGAATTTAAGGCGATAGACATAAGCTCGTGGCGGATAAAGGGATTGCGGAATCTCTCTATTACGCTCTCGGCAAACGACGTCATTTCGTCCTGCGGCAGATTTATTGTCGGATTGACTTCGTCGAACACGAAATCACGCACGAATTTGCCGATTACGGGGTCATCCACAGCCTCTCCCACGGTGTCTATGCCGCACAGATAGGCTACGGGCACCATTGCCGTGTGCGAGCCGTTCAGAATTTTAACCTTGCGCTGCTTATAGGGCTTTATATCGTCCGTAAAAATAACGTTCAGCCCCGTACTGTCCGCAGGCAGGTTTTTTTGTATATGCGGCTCTTTTTTCAGAACCCAAAGATGAAATATTTCGCCCTTTACGACGTTGTTGTCTATATAGCCCGTCTCGTTGCGGATTTCCTCTATTTCGTTTTTCGGATATCCGGGAACTATTCTATCTACAAGCGTCGAGGTGAAGTGATTGCAATTCCGCATCCAGCTTATAAACTTTTCGTCCATTCCGTTAATACGGGCAAGTTCGGTAAGGCATCTGTAAAGCTCGTCGCCGTTGTTGTCTATAAGCTCGCAGGGGATTATATCCAGCCCCTTATCCTCCGCGCCGCCGAAGCAATCGTACCTTCTTTTAAGCAGTGCGAGAAGCTTACCGGGGAAGCTTTTCGGACATACCGAAAAATCCGTATCCGAAGGGTCGAGCGATATCCCCGCTTCGGTGGTGTTGGAAATTATGATTTGCAAATCCTCGCTTTCGCCGTAGGAAAGAAATCTTTCATATTCCGTAAAAGGGTCAATACAGTCGCCTATTACGTCAATAACACGGCTGGATTTTACCTTTTGACCGCCTTCTATGCCCTCTAACCTGAGCGTATAAAGCCCGTCCTGTTCGGCAAGTTCCTTAACTCTGCCCGCGGGCATGGGCTGAACGACGGCGACGTTGGAATCTATCGCGCCCTTGTCGTTTAAATCCTGCAAAATCCAATCGATGAACGCGCGTAGAAAGTTGCCTTCTCCGAACTGCATTATCCTTATTTTTCTTTCGGGTTTTTTAAACAGTTTTTTACTTATAAGCTCCATTTTTTACTCTCCCGTCAGCGTCTCTCCACGTCGTTTTCCACAATCTGTTCGGTCTCGGCGTCGAATACGTAAGCCGCCTTGTGCGGAACGTAGAATTTGAAATCCGAGCCCATGGCGGGCGCTTTGTGCGGATTGACTTTCAAAATCATATTTATTTCACCCGTATTTGCATATACGTTGGTGGTATCGCCAAGCAGCTCGCATAATTCCACGCGGGAATCGATTTCATATGACAAGCCCTTGTTTTCGGTTTCTATCGCCTCCGGACGGAACGCAAATACGACTTTTCTTCCCTCCAAAGCATTTACGTCTTTAACAACGGGCGAAAGGTCGAAACGCATTTCCCCTGCGCTGAATATGCCGCCCGCCACCGTTCCGCGTATAAAGTTCATGGGCGGCTCGCCTATGAATCCCGCGACGAAAAGATTTTTGGGATAGAAATACAGTTCGAAAGGAGTACCCACCTGCTGTATCCTGCCCTTATCCATAACTACTATTCTGTCCGACATGGTCATGGCTTCGGTTTGGTCGTGGGTTACGTAAATTGTGGTTGCGCCGACAGAACGGTGTATCTGCTTGATTTCGGAACGCATAGTCACCCTCTGTTTTGCGTCGAGGTTGGACAAAGGTTCGTCCATCAAAAATATACGTACCTTTCTTATAAGTGCGCGGCCTACGGCTACGCGCTGGCATTGCCCGCCCGAAAGGTTGCGGGGGAATCTGTCAAGATAATCGGTAAGACCGAGTATCTTGGCGGTAGCCTGCACTTTTTCGTCTATGATATCCGCGTCGATGCCTTCAAGCGTAAGTCCGAAACCGAGGTTTTCCGCAACGGTCAGGTGAGGATAAAGCGCATAGGATTGGAATACCATGGCGATTCCCCTTTCGCGCGAGGACATCTGGTTGGCGAGTTTGCCGTCGATAAAAAATTCGCCCGCGGTGATGTCTTCAAGCCCCGCAATCATTCTGAGCGTTGTGGATTTTCCGCAGCCGGACGAGCCGACAAGGCAGATAAATTCGCCGTCCTTGATTTCAAGGTTGAAATCGTGAACGGCATGGAAACCGTTCGGATAAACCTTATTGATATTTTTCAATGTAAGCTGTGCCATTTTTCTTATTTTTCCCCTATTAAATTTAATTTCGATAATTTTTACTGATATTAACGCCGCTTAATAATACGCAAAAAAGCACTAAGCTTATGCGCGGACAAGCATTATTTTAGGTCGCGGGTAGCTATATTGTCCATATCGTCGTAAGCCTGGTTTTCGCCGCACATACCCCATATAAAGGTGTAATTGTGCGTGCCTACTCCGCTGTGAATGGACCAGCTGGGAGAAATCACCGCCTGCTCGTTATGCATTATTATGTGACGGGTTTCCTGCGGCTGACCCATAAGGTGGATAACCGCCTCGTTTTCGGGAAGTTCGAAGTACATATACACTTCCATTCTTCTTTCGTGGGTGTGGCTGGGCAGGGTATTCCACGCCGAACCGTCCGCAATTTCCGTCATGCCCATGGCAAGCTGGCAACTTTCGCATACCCCGCCGATTATGAATTGGTTTATCGTGCGCTTGTTTATCGAGGACGAATCCCCCAAATGCCGTTGTATGCAATATTTCGTGCCCTCGGGCGGCTGAACGCCTTCCACGGGCTTGGTTATTTTGACGGTGGGATACGCCTTGTGCGCTGGACATGAATTTATATAGAATTTCGCGGGATTTTTGCCGTCGGCTGATGAAAATTCAATCTCTTTCGTGCCGAGCCCTATATATATTCCCTCTTTATGACCTATTTCCCATTTTTTACCGTCAAGCGTTATTACGCCCGCCCCGCCTATATTTATTACGCCCATCTCCCGCCTTTCAAGGAAATATGCCGTGGCGAGTTCCTTGCACGTGCCGAGCGAAAGGGTGGATTTAACGGGCATGGCGCCGCCCGCGATTATTCTGTCCTGGTGGGAATAAGTCAACAGTATCTCGTCCTTTTCGAACAGCTTTTCAATTAAATATTTTTCCCGAAGTTCTTCCGTGCCGTAGCGTTTGGAATCGTCGGGATGATTTGAATATCTTACGTCGAATTTCAATTCTTTCATTTCAACCGTTCTCCTTGTCTGTTTTTGATTTTATGTTAAATTTATGTTAAAGCTTCGCGGCTTTCTAATATAATTTCGGAATTAAACGAATTTCGTTCGCGGACGGCGGAAAAATTATACGCTCTCCCATTTTTCCCTTATAAACCGTGTGCACGGGATAATATCGTCCCCCGTAGTGCCTTCGAGGACGAGCACAGCGTTTTCGTCGTACTCCTTTATTCTGCCGAGAATTTTTCCGAAATCGAACATTCCTTTCCCGGGCGCGACCTGCTTCAATTTTCCGTCCCCGAAAACGCAGTCCTTTATGTGAAAAACTTCGATTTTACCCTCGAAAGTTCTCAAACCCTCGTCGAGAATTTCAAGGTAATTTTGGTAGTTGCCGCCGTCGAGTAAGTTGTATATATCGAAAATTATCCGCACGTTGTGCGAATTTACTCCGTCGTAAGCGCGTTTCAAGGTTTTCACGTCGTAGCAGACGTGCCCCGCCGCGCCTTCCATTCCGACAATCGAGCCCACGCTTTCGGCATATGCGGCGAGGTCGCGGAAAGTTTCTATTACGGCGTCAAGTGCGCTTTCGGTGCGGTTTAAGGGATTATACGTCCATTTGTCGTCGTTGAAACTGCCTGTTTCGGAACCGACCACCGAACAGCCCAAAACGCGCGCATATTTAAGATAATCTTTGAAAATCTCCTTACAGCGGAAAACTTTTTCCCTGTCTGAATGGACGGGGTTGAAATAAGCGCCCACAAGCGCTACGGAAATGCCGCCGTTTTTAAACGTTTCACCGATACGTCTTGCGTTTTTTTCGTCTATTCCCCCCGGAATGTATTTGATTTCGTCTATAAATTTATACGGAACGAGCTGCACTGCGGAAACGCCGCAGGCTTTCAGTTTTTCGACCGCCGCCTCCGCCCCCTTTACGCCGAGGTCGTGCGTCCGAAATGCGATTTTCATAAAATATCCTTTTCGCAACAGCCGTGCGGCGGCGCGGCTGTTGCGAGGCTCAATGTCTTAATAATGTCTTATTTCTTTTCCGGGCAAAAATCCCTTTCGATATTCCCTTATTACCTTTGAACGCGGCCCGAACCGTCACCGCCCGCCAAAGCTTCAACCTCTTTCCTTGTAACGAGGTTGAAGTCGCCCGGAATGGTGTGTTTCAATGCCGAAGCGGCTACGCCGAATTCCAAAGCCGCTTTCCAATCCTTTCCGTCGAGGAAGCCGCAGATAGTACCGCCCGCGAAGCTGTCGCCGCCGCCCACGCGGTCAACGATAGGGCTTATGCGGTAGCTTTTGGAGTGATAAAATTCGCCCGTGGCGCCGTTGTATATGCACCCCGACCAGCCGTTATCGGAAGCCGAATGTGAAACGCGCAGCGATGAAATCGCGTACTTGAAATTAAAATCGCGGGTCATCTGCTCGAAAATCGACTTGTATCCTTCAAGTTCCAGCTCGCCGCTGGTTACGTTGGTTTTGCCCGGCTTATATCCGAGGACAAGTTCCGCGTCCTCTTCGTTGCCGATACACACGTCAACGTATTTCATAAGGTTTTTCATAACTTTCTGCGCCTTTTCGCTCGACCACAGTTTTTTACGGAAATTCAGGTCGCAGGAAACGGTCACGCCGTGTTTCCTCGCCGCTTTCAGCGCCTCTTCGGTCAGTTCAGCGGCGGAATCAGAAATTGCGGGAGTTATCCCCGTAAAATGAAACCAATCGGCGTCCGAGAATATGCCGTCGAAGTCGAAATCGGCAGCCGTAGCCGTGGATATCGAGGAATGTGCCCTGTCATAGACGACTTTTGAGGGACGCATAGCCGCGCCCGTTTCAAGATAGTATATGCCCAGCCTTTCGCCGCACCTTGCGATATGACGGGTTTCCACGCCGTACTTGCGCAAAGCCGCAACGGCGCACTCGCCTATCTCGTTGTCGGGAACGGCAGTTACAAATTCCGCCCTGTGCCCGTAATTCGCCAAGGAAACGGCTACGTTAGCCTCGCCGCCGCCGTAGTTTATGTCGAACTCGTCTGCTTGTATGAATTTTTCGTTGTTCGGAGTAGAAAGACGAAGCATAATTTCGCCCATGGTGACAATCTTTTTCATATATATTCCTCACTATTATGATTTTTTCTGTATTTTCAGATACGCCGAAGTCTGCTAAACCGCAGACAAACAATGTTATATCAAAATACATTATAAAATAAAAATCAAGCCGTTTCTATGCACAAAACGGATAGATTTATACAAAATTAGGCAGTATCTTAACTTGTGTATAAGTGCTTTCGTTGTCCTGACTCGGGCGGATTTGAAAAAATTTTTAAAAAAGGTTTGGAAAGCGATATTGACAGAAGCAGTCGAAACATAGTATAATATAGTCAAAATTTGGTATTTTGGAGGAAAAAATGAACGGATTTATCTACAACATACCGACAAAAGTGTACTTCGGTGACCACCTTAATATGCTTGCGCCCGAATTGAAGAAGTTCGGCAAACGCGTTTTGCTTACTTACGGCGGCGGCTCGATAAAGCAATCAGGACTTTACAACAGAATAGTCGGAGAAATCAAAAAGGCGGGGCTCGAACTGCACGAACTATCGGGAATAGAGCCCAACCCCCGCATAGAAAGCGTGCGCAGGGGCGTAAATATGTGCAAGAAAAACGAAATTGACGTAATCCTCGCCGTGGGCGGCGGTTCGGTTCTCGACGCCTCCAAATTCATGGCGGCGGGCGCGAAAGTTGACTTCGACCCCTGGCTGTTCCTCTCCGAAAAAAGACCCGTCAAAAAGGCTTTGCCCCTTATTACCGTACTTACCCTTTCGGCAACAGGCTCAGAAATGGACGGCGGGGGAGTAATAACTAATCTGAAAACCAACGAAAAGCTGGGCAGGGCGGACGATTTGCTGCGCCCCAAAGTATCCTTCCTTGACCCCGCGCTGACATATACGGTATCCAGATTCCAGACGGCGGCGGGCGCGGCGGACATACTTTCGCACATTATGGAAGAATATTTCACCACCGAACCCGACCTTTACATGCTTGACGGAATTATGGAAACGCTTATGAAAACCGTCATAAAGTATGCGCCCGTGGCTTTGGACGACCCCGAAAACGAAGAAGCGCGCGCAAACCTTATGTGGGCTTCGAGCTGGGCTATAAACGGATTTATTACGGGCGGCAAAACGCACGAATGGAGCGTCCACCCTATGGAACACGAGCTTTCAGCTTTCTATGACATAACCCACGGGCTGGGGCTTGCCATTCTGACCCCGCGCTGGCTTAAATACTGCCTGAATAAGAATACTATGCCGAGAATTTGCCAATTCGGTATCAA
The DNA here is from genome assembly GCA_947589385.1 of uncultured Clostridia bacterium. Classification (GTDB taxonomy): domain Bacteria; phylum Bacillota; class Clostridia; order Christensenellales; family Borkfalkiaceae; genus Coproplasma. The sequence continues at coordinate 21,356 of CANPZW010000006.1, forward strand.
CGTTCTTGGGATAAGTTCGCAGCTTGCCCCCGCGCTTGTCGCTAAACGCGCGATAGACCAGCTTTCCGACTTCCTGTTCAAGACATTGAAATTAGACAGAACGCTTACCGAAATAGGCATAGGCGACAAAGACTTCAAACAGATGGCGCAGAAAGCCACCCGCGGCGGAGTTATCGAAGGATTTATCCCCCTTAACGCGGACGACGTTGAAAAAATTTACGAAATGTGTCTTTGATGTAATTCCATCGGACATAAGCCCCCGAAGCGCAAAAATTGCGCTTCGGGGGCTTTATAATCCATACCTATTATAGGCTATATATAGACCTACTCTTTTTGAATTGCAATGCAGGCTATTTTGTTCGGTCAAATTTTATAAAAGTATTGAAAAAAAGGTCGCAAGGTGATAAAATATTAGTCGGTGGCGGTTTTACGCCGATATACGAAAGAACTTTCAGGTGAACTATGCAATACGAAAATCCCGTTTTATTTTCAGACTATTCCGACCCCGACGTAATCAGAGTGGGCGGCGACTTTTATATGGTGGCGTCCTCCTTCAACCATGTGCCGGGCGTGCCCGTCCTCCATTCGAAGAATCTTGTGGAATGGGAACTTATAAACTACGTATTGCCGCAAATACCCTTCGAACGCTTCGATAAGGTCCGTCACGGCGAAGGCGCGTGGGCGCCTTCCCTGCGCTTTCACGACGGAAAATTCTACTGCCTTATACCCTTTCCCGACGAAGGCATTTTCGTATCCGAAACGGACGACCCGTACGGGAAATGGTCGCTTATACGCCCGCTTCTCGTAGGCAAGGGCTTCGAAGACCCCTGCCCCATATGGGCGCACGGCAAATGTTTTGTGGCGTTCGCTTTCGCCAAAAGCCGCATAGGCTTCAATTCGCGCATTGCCGTTTTCGAAACCGATTCCGAATTGAAAACTCCCGCTGACAAATACGCCTACGTGTATAACGGGCACGACCACAACCCCTGCATAGAAGGTCCGAAATTTTACAGACGGGGCAAATATTTTTACATTCTCGCGCCCGCGGGCGGCGTTTCTTCGGGCTGGCAGACTGCGCTGCGTTCGGAAAAAATTTACGGTCCTTACGAAAGCAAAATAATTATGACGCAGGGCGGAACGGATATAAACGGTCCTCACCAGGGCGCGCTTATAGACCTCGACGACGACGGCAGAAAATGGGCGTTTATGCATTTTCGGGATATGGGCGCGTACGGCAGGACGACGTATTTACAGCCCGTGCAATGGATAAACGATTGGCCCCTTTGCGGCGAACTCGACGACGACAATTTGCCGGGGCATCCCGTGCGTTTCGGGGAATATCCCGTGAATTTACAGACGGGATATACGATAGACCCCAACGACGAATTTGAGGGCGACAGGCTTTCGCTTAAATGGCAGACGCCCGCCAACCCCGCGGAGGGCTGGTATTCCTTTAAAAAGGGCTTGAAATTGAACTGCGTTTATTATGACAAAAACGCCCTGTCCGACTTGCCGCAGCTTATAATGCAGAAGGTCTGTTACGCGAATTTTTCAATAAAATGCAAGTGCAGGCTTAATCTTTTAAACGACGGCGACGAAGTAGGACTGACCGTGTTCGGCAAGGAATATTCGTACATATGCGTAGTGCGCGCGGAAGGACAAAATTACCTTGAAATAAGAAAGGGCGAAATCGGCGGCGAAGAGGACGAAACGCTTTGCCGCAGCCAGCCCTACGACGACAGATACGTAACATTCCAGATAACCGCGAAATTCGAGAACCCGTACAGCCTTGTAATAAAATACACCTTCGGCGGAAGCGCGTTCACGCGGAAATTTTATGCCGCCCCGGGGGTATGGACGGGCGCGAAACTCGGAATATACGCGCGTTCGGGCGTTCAGTCGGACGGATACGGAATATTTAAATTCTTCCGCGTCACATGCACCGACAACAGGGTGAAGAAATAAGCGGCAAAGCCGCGTTTTAAAGGAGAAAAATTGTCAACCGCAAAGGAACGGAAAGTTAAATATACCCTTTTTACGGGCAAAGCGCTGTTTTTGCTTATTGCTCCGATTGTGGCGGAGTCCGCTCTTTCCATGTCTTTGGGGCTTGTCGATTCCTTTATGGTAAAGGATATAGGCAACCTCGGCAAGGCGATGGGCGCGGTTTCAAACGTGGACCAAATTTCCAACCTGATAATTCAGCTTTTTACTGCGTTCGGCGCGGGCGGCGCGATACTTACTTCGCAATACCTCGGCGCGGGCAGAGAAGCCGACGCAAACAAATCGGCAAAACAACTTTTCGTGCTGATGCTTTCGCTGTCGCTTGCGGTTATGACGGTTTGCCTTGCGTTTAACCACGGTATTATAAACCTGTTTTTCGGGGATATGGACGGAGAATATCTGTCGCACGCATACACGTACTTTTATTTTATGGCGGCAAGCTACCCCTTCCTCGCGATTTTCAACTCCTGCGCTGCGCTTCTCCGCGCACAGCGCAAAAGCATGAATACTATGCTTTCGGGCGCAATCAGCTTTCTTATCAATGTGGCGTTCAACTCCCTTTTCATCTATGTATTGAAATGGGGAATCGCAGGCGCTGCGGCGGCGACGCTTATTGCCCGTATCTTTCCCGCCGTGTTCTGCTTTATATTGCTTTCGAATAAAAAGAATACGGTCAGCATAAAACTGTTCGAAAAATTCCGCTTCAACGGCGGAATGTTGAAAAATATAGCTAAACTCGGCGTGCCGAGCGGCATAGAAAACAGTCTTTTCCAGCTTGGAAAACTTATGACGGCTTCTTTTATAGCCATTTCGGTATATAAGGTATTCCTTGACGGAAATCCCCTTAACACAGCCGACGTAAACATAACTAATTTCCACGTGACCGCCAACTCCATAGCGATGAATATCAACTCCATTTCATCTATCGTGGGCAACGGCATAAACACTTCCATTTTAACTGTTATAGGGCAGGCTGTCGGGCGCGGCAACATAAATCAGGTAAAGTTTTACATAAGACGTATGCTGCTTATTTCCTATATAGGCAACGCGTGTTGCGTTGCGTTCGCCATGGGAATGTCGCCCGTACTGATAGGAGTTTTCGGCAGCAACATAACCCCTGAAACCGCGAGGATAGCGCAGAACTGCCTGTGGCTGTGCCTTACGGCGCAGTTTATAACCTACCCCCTTTCTTTCGGGCTACCCGCCGTTTTAAAGGCGACAAGCGACGTAAAATACGTTATGGTCGCGGCGATTATGTCCATGCTTATCTTCCGCGTAGGACTTTGTTTCGTACTGACGACCGACCGCCTTCCTTTTCAACTCGGGGCGTTGGGCTTATGGACGGGAATGGTCGCCGATTGGTGTGTGCGCTCCTTGTTGTTCGGCGGCAGGGTGCTTTCAGGCAGATGGAAAAAGTCTTCGGGTATGCTTGACGGGAAAGCAGTAAGAACGGACGAAACGTCGGGGATTACGGAAAATACACCACCGAACGAAGAAAGCAGTGACGAGCAATCCTGCGGCGTTGAAAACGCGCAAGAAAACGCGAAAAAAGAGAGTCCTGGCGAGGAGAATTGAATATGTTTATGCAGATGTGCGAGGAAAAATATTTGCGCTTTCCCGAAGGAAAGTGCAAGGCGGTAACTTTCAGCTACGACGACGGGGTCAAAGCCGACGCGCGGCTTCTGGAAATTCTGAATAAATACGGCTTGAAGGGCACGTTCAACCTAAACAGCCTTTTGTTCGGCTGCGAATGGCGTCACAACCGTATGAGCGAGGAGCAGACGTACGAATTGTTTAAGGGGCAGCCGCACGAAATCGCCCTGCACGGCGCACGGCACGTCTTTTTAGACAAAATACCTCTGCCCGAAGCGGTCAACGAAATCGTGCAGAACCGCCTGTATCTTGAAAACAAATTCGGCAGGATAGTGCGCGGAATGGCTTATGCCTATAACGCATATACGGAGGAAATTATAAAGGTTTTGCCCGCGCTGGGGGTCGTATATGCGCGCACCACGGACGATACGCACGCCTTTACTCTTCCCTCGGACTTTTTAAAATGGAGACCTACCGTACACCACCGTTCGCCCGAATTTACGGAGCTTGCAAAACAATTTCTGTCGTCGAATCCCGAAAACCAGCTTAAACACCGCGAAAGTCTTTTGTTTTATCTTTGGGGGCACAGCTACGAATTTGACGACGACGGAAATTGGAACGTAATTGAGGATTTCGCAAAGGCGGTATCGGCGGACGACGGCGTTTGGAGAGCGACGAATATGGAAATTTACGAATACGTAACCGCCTATCGCTCCCTTTCTTTTTCACTGGACGGCGAAAAAGTTTATAACCCTTCCGCATTAACCGTATGGCTGGAACTCCGCGGGAAAACATATAAAATAGAACCCGCGCAAACGCTTCAATTCGACAAATAATTTGAATACCGCACTTGAAAAAGCTTATTCAATGTGTTATTATTAAAAAAAATCGGAGGAAATAACTATGATTCTTGATTTATTCAAGCTGGACGGCAAGGTGGCGATAGTCACGGGCAGCAACACAGGTTTGGGGCAGGGCGTTTGCAAAGCGTTCGCGGAAGCGGGCGCGTTCGTTGCGGGCGTTTCCCGCAGACCGAGCACCGAAACGGCGGAAATGCTGGGTGATAAATTTTATAATATTATAGCCGACCTTAGCTCTTGCGACGTCATTCCCCGCATTATCGACGAAACGCTTGCGAAATTCGGCAGAATCGATATTCTTGTAAACAACGCGGGGATAATAAAAAGGCAGGACAGCATAGAATTTTCCGAAGAAAATTGGGATTCGGTTTTAAGCGTTAATTTAAAGACGGTTTTCTTCCTGACCCAAGCGGTCGCGCGGCAATTTATAAAACAGGGCGGCGGCGGAAAAATCATAAATATAGCTTCGATGCTGTCCTATCAAGGCGGCATACGCGTGCCCTCTTACACGGCTTCGAAGTCGGCAATCAAGGGGATAACAATGACCCTTGCCAACGAATGGGCGAAGTACAATATCAACGTGAACGGTATCGCGCCCGGATATATGGCGACTAACAACACTCAGGCTTTAAGGCAGGACGAAGAACGTTCCGCCGACATTCTTGCGCGGATTCCCGCAGGGCGCTGGGGCACTCCCGCCGACCTCGAAGGCGCGGCTGTATTCCTCGCCTCCGCCGCGTCCGACTACGTAAACGGCTTCACGCTTGCCGTTGACGGCGGCTGGCTGGGCAGATAGTGAATTTCCGCAATAGAATATTTTAATAACAGACATACTTAAAGCTTTATGGCGACATAAAAAACACGACGAACACCGTCGTGTTTTTTATTTAAGTTGGAATTTTTTCGTCTTGTAGTAATTATACGTTCCGATAATTATACGTCCCGAAGGCTTAAAGCCTTCGGGACGCGGTAATTTATAGAAAGAAATTTAATTACGTTACGGTCGATTACCAAATGCCCTGAGCAAGCATAGCTTCCGCAACTTTCTTGAAGCCTGCGATGTTAGCGCCGGCTACAAGGTTGTAACCGAGATTGTATTCTTCGCAAGCGTCAACGATTTGCTTATGGATGTTTGCCATAATGCCTTTAAGTTTTTCGTCAACTTCTGCTGCGGACCAGGAAAGTCTTTCGCTGTTCTGGCTCATTTCGAGACCGGAAACCGCAACGCCGCCTGCGTTTACAGCCTTGCTGGGAGCTACCAGCACGCCGTTCTTCTGCAAATATGCAAGAGCTTCGTTGGTGGTAGGCATGTTGGCAACTTCGTTGACAATCTTAATGCCCATCTTGACAATCTTTTCAGCGTCCTCGATGCGGATTTCGTTCTGGGTTGCGCAAGGCATATAAACGTCTGCCTTTACATTGCCCCAAGGCTTTTCGCCCTTGTGGAATTCCGCGCCGAACTTGTCTGCATAGTCCTGAACTCTGTTGCGGCACGAGCTTCTCATTTCAAGCATATAATCTATCTTCTCGCCGGAAATGCCGTCCTTATCGTAAACATAGCCGTCGGGACCGGAGATTGTAAGTACCTTGCCGCCGAGTTCGGTTATTTTGCTTGCCGCGCCCCATGCAACGTTGCCGAAGCCGGAAAGCGCGAAGGTCATACCCTTAATGTTCTTGCCGAGGTGCTTCAATACTTCTACGAGGAAGTAGGTTGCGCCGTAGCCGGTAGCTTCGGGTCTTATAAGGCTGCCGCCGAAAGCAAGTCCCTTGCCTGTGAGCACGCCGTTTTCGTACATGCCCCTTATTCTCTTATACTGGCCAAACAGATAGCCTATCTCCCTGCCGCCTACGCCGATGTCGCCTGCGGGAACGTCGGTATCGGGACCGATGTGTCTGTAAAGTTCGGTCATGAACGCCTGGCAGAAACGCATAACTTCCGCGTCGGACTTGCCGGTCGGGTCGAAGTCGGAACCGCCCTTGCCGCCGCCCATGGGAAGGCTGGTAAGGCTGTTCTTAAAGGTCTGCTCGAAGCCGAGGAACTTTATTATGCTGAGGTTTACGGAAGGGTGGAATCTGAGGCCGCCCTTGTAAGGTCCTATGGCGTTGTTGAACTGTACCCTGTAACCGGTGTTTACCTGGGGATTGCCTTTATCGTCAACCCAAGCTACTCTGAACATAATCTGACGGTCGGGATTGACCATTCTTTCAAGAATTGCATTCTTTCTGTAAAGGTCCTCGTGCTTGTTGATAACGGGTTCAAGCGAGGTAAGAACTTCTTTTACAGTTTGAAGAAATTCGGGCTGATTGGGGTTCTTTGTTTCAGTTGCGGAAATTACTTCCGATACGTATGACATTTCAATTTTGCTCCTATATTTATTTGTAATTCTATTATAGAACATAAAAAATAAAAGTCAATTACTTTTTTAAAAAGTTTTAAAATATTATTTTTTTCACAATTCACAAAACGCCGCGGCGGGCTTTCCGCCCGCCGCGGCATATATCCTTTTAATTATTTGGTAACTGAAATACTTGACCGTTAGTTAAGTTTATTATATAATATAGGTATAAAATAACTGAAAGACGCACGTCCGCTCTCACCGTCAATCCGTAACTTTATCAAACACAGGGTCGTCGAAAAATTCCTTTAAAGTTATGCCTAAGGTGGAAGTTATCTGGCAAAGCGTGTCGAGCTGTACGGATTTATTATGCCTGTCAAGTATAAGGTACAGCGTCGAACGCGGGATTCCGCCGTTCGCGCAGGCGGTATTTAGTCATTTTCTTTTCTTCGAGCAGCGCGCAGATTCTAAGCGCGACGGCTTCGTTCATTTCCATACAGCTAATCCTTAATCCGTGACCTTATCGAACACAGGGTCAGCGAAAAATTCTTCAAGCGACATATCCATTGTCGCCACAAGCTGATACAGTGTATCCACTTCCAAAGTATTGCGGAGCCGCCTCATAATAAGGTTTATTGTCTGCCTCGGAACGCCGCTCAACACGGAAAGCTTGTACTGCGACCACCCCCGCTCGTCAAGCAGCCCCTGCAACCTGATGCCGATTGCGTCAATAAGTTTCATTCTTCCACCGTCTTTTATGGTTGACGTTATATGGAAAAATTATAACTTTCATATAAAAATATTTAGTCACTTTAAATTGACAAATCTTGCCGCTTATGATAGACTTACACTGTAAACTTATGGAAAAAATTTGTTGTATTATAGATTATGTCAATAACCAGTATGAAATGGACTACGAAAACAGTCTGCACCCATTTTATAGGCGATACGTGCGAAAAACGGCGCAGGCCATTCACTTCCTTTTAAAAAGAGGATTCAGGCCTTATAACTCGACAGACGAAAACTTAAAAGAAATGATAGCCGAACGCACCGTTGTCTTTTGCTATCTCAACCCTATGTCAAAATCATCGGAAGATATCGGGCACATGAAAAAGCTTGTAGAATACTGCGACTTTGTATGTATGGTTTGCAATTTTGAAAACAAAAAGATTTTTGATATAATGAAACGTGCCCCTTACAGAACATATACGGACTACGCAGAATTTTTAAGTATTGCGACACGGCAAGGAATGTCGAGGCTTGCGGGCGAGGACGATAAACAAGAACTTACAAAACTTATAATTTAAGATTACAAAAACGTCGGCGCGAGGAATTGCGCCGACGTTTTCGTGTATTAAAAAATCAGAGAGTGATTGTGTAAGTTATTTTCCCGCAGTCTTTTGATTGCGGCAGTTTCCGTGACAGGCTCCGCAGGAAGGGCAGCCCTCACAGCCGCAGGAGCAGCCGCTTCCCTTATGCCGCACTTTGCGGTATATGCCCGCCCCCGCCACCGCGACAACGGCGGCGGAAATCAGGACTATTATTACTATGTCAAAAGGGCTCATTTATTTGCTTTCCTTTTTTTGCGCCCGAATATCGAGCATATATCGAATTTGCCCGTGTTGCGCAGAACTATCAAAGTTACTACCGCCGCGGCAACCGCAAGCCAGATAAAGCAGGTCCACCACCAACTGCCGATGGTATAGAACGCGCACGCCGCTATGTAGCTTGTGCAAACCCAGAACAGAAGCGTCCATTTGAACTTGCCTTCGGGCAGTTCGGCTCTCGCCGTAGCGCACGCCGCAAAACAGGGAATCGTCGTCATATTGAAGATTATGAATGCAAGTATTGCGGGAATGGATATGCCCGTGCCGGCTATCATTGCGGTAGCCGCGTCCACCGCGCCCGTCTCTGCTTCCCAATCTATATACTGCCCGGCGACGATTGCCGCCAAAGCGCCGAATGTCGCAACTACGTTTTCCTTTGCGACGAGACCCGTCAAAGCCGCCGCCGCGAAAACCCAGCCGAACGCCGTAAGCTGCGAGCCGAAGCCCAAAGGCGTAAACAGAGGCTGTACAAGCATACCTATGCCGCCGAGAATGGATTCGTTGGCGCGAACGTTCACAAGCCCTTCTATCCCTTCAAGCGAAGCCCATTTTACGGGGTCTGACTCGAACAGCTCCTGCGCGTCCTGCAACAAAAACTCCCAATTCCAGCTGAACGACTGCAATATCCATATTATTACGGTAGAGGCGAAAATTATTGTGAACGCCTTTTTGACGAAATGTTTGGCTTTATCCCACAGGTGAATCATCAGATTTTTAAATCTGGGCCAATGGTACGTGGGAAGTTCCATTATGAAGGGTGGCGTTTCTCCCTTTTGGGTAGTGTTGCGCATAAGCAAAACCGCCAAAATCGCGATACATACGCCCGAAATGTACATGGCAAAGGTTATGGCGTCAACATTGCCCACGCCGAACACAGCCAGCAAACCGCCCGCCATAGCCGTTAAAATAGGCAGCTTCGCCCCGCACGAGAAGAAGGGAATTACCCTTATCGTCGCCGTCCTCTCCCTGTCGTCGGCAAGAGTACGCGTGTTTATCGTCGCGGGAAGGGAACAGCCGAAACCCATTATCATAGGCATAAACGCTCTGCCCGAAAGTCCGAAACGGCGGAAAATTCTGTCGAGGACGAAAGCGACCCTCGCCATATATCCCGTATCTTCCAGAATTGAGAAGCCGAGGAACAAAAACAATATCTGCGGCAGGAAGCCGAGAACGGCGAATATACCGCCCAAAACCGCGTCGCATACGAGGCTGTCCGCCCACGCCGCGCCCCCGCAAACTTCTATCAGCATAGAAAAGCCGAGGGTGATGTTATCCGTTATAAGTCCCAAAATATTAGTCAGTATAACGCCGGGAGAAAATACTGCGCCGTCATAGAACAACCCGACGAACATTGCGCCGACGTCGGAAAGCCCCAAATCGTCGAGCGCGGGCAGATTGCCGCCCGATATAGCGCCTATGTAGAACAAATCTTCGGAGAACGTCAAATGGAATATCGCAAAAAGTATCACTGCGAATATGGGAAGCGCCCAAACCCTGTGGGTCAGAACGCGGTCTATTTTATCGGACTTCGTCAGCACTTCGCGGCTTGCCTTGACCTTGGCGGAAGAAAGTTTTGCGGATATGTATTTGTATCTTTCGTCCGCAATGACGGCTTCCATATCCTCGCCGCCCGCCGCTTTTTCAAGCGCCGCCTTGGCGCCGTTGCGTTTCAGCTCTATTTCGTCGCTTTCCAAAAGTTTTATAGCGTGGAACAGAGGCGATGCCGCGCCGTCCGATTCGTAAAAGGCGCAGGCACTTTCTATCTGCTTATCCAGCGCGCCTCTCAAAACCGTTGCGCCCTTTCTTTCGGCGGGCATTGCAATCGCTTTGTCCATTAGCTGTTTTATACCCGTGCCTTTTAACGCCGAAATGGGCACTACGGGCACTCCCAACTCTTTTTCAAGGGCTTTGGGGTCGATTTTGTCGCCCGCCTTCGCAACTTCGTCCATCATGTTGAGGGCGATTATCACGGGCACGTCCATTTCGAGAATCTGTGTGGTCAAGTATAAATTTCTTTCAAGGTTGGTCGCGTCAACAATGTTGATTATGCCAGAAGGCTTTTCGTCGAGGATAAAGTTTCTGGAAATGACTTCCTCGGGAGTGTATGGTGAAAGCGAATAGATACCGGGCAAATCCACGATTGCAACGTGCTCGCTGCCGCCCTTATATACTCCTTCCTTTTTATCCACGGTCACGCCCGGCCAGTTACCGACGTGCGCCGTCGCGCCCGTCAAAGCGTTGAAAAGCGTTGTTTTCCCGCAGTTGGGGTTGCCCGCAAGAGCAAAAGTTTTCATTTAATATCCACCTCCACGCAGGCGGCTTCGACTTTACGCAAAGTGAGCTCGTATCCGCGTATTGTAATTTCTATCGGGTCGCCCAAAGGGGCTTTCTTACGCATCGTCAGCTCGGCGCCGGGCGTCACGCCCATGTCGAACAGCCTGCGGCGGATTTTCCCCTCGCCCGACACGTTCTTGATTCTGCCGCTTTCGCCTACGGCAAAATCGCTTAACATTTTTGTTGCCATAAATTCTCCTTATACCGATAATAGTATATAAATATTAACCTTGGTTTATGTTTTGGGGCAAAAAAATTCAGGGGCTTACGCCACGAGAATTTTACCCGCCAAATTTTTATCGAGGCAAACCCTGCCTTCTTTGACGACGACAATAACGTTGCCGCCGGAAGAAGAGATAAGGGTTATTTTTCCGCCCTCGCATATTCCCATTTCGTGAAGATGCTTTTTAACTTTTTCCTCCGCCGCCACTTTGCGTACAAGCAGTTCCGAGCCGCACGGCGCAATCGCAATAGGCATATACCACCTCAAAAACTAAATTTAGGTTTATTTTCAATATTTATTATAGCACGAAAAACGGCAATGTCAACTAAAAAATAACCAAAGTTTACTTTTTTTAAAAAATTTTTTTGCCGCCACCAGCCCGACCATGTATTTTACCGAGTTTATATTTATAGGTTTTACCTTTGGCGAATACCGGCGTTCTTTTCCATTATTATTTATAAAGTTTTATTATAGCTGCTTAAAATTTTTATGGCGCTCATGCAAGTTTGCCGCAGAAATTTCTTATTCGTGTCCGTGTGACCTTTTACCTTGATATGCCTCACTTTATAATAAATGACACAATTCAAGCCTTTTTCTCCCTAAACCACTTCCTCATGTCATACCGAGGGCGTAGCCCAGAAGTTTAAAAGCAATTCGCTCAAAATATGGCGTTAAATGTCGGATTTTAGCAAATTGCATAGTACTATGCTACGCATAATATAATACTATGTAATACAGAATCCGCCGTTTTTAAGAAAAAAACAATGCTTTCGCTAAGCATTTAAAGCCATTCTCTCCCCTTTTAATAGAAATACAAAAAATTAGCCGTTTTATATACAAATCATTATAATCTAATTAAAATTTATTAAAAAATCCAGCTTAATTTGCGAAATATATTATTGCTCGCCAGCTATGTATTAAATACACATTGCCTTAGCTGGGTTTTCTGCATCCAAAGATACCTGTCAAGCGGCGGGTCCTTATAAAGCGCCGCAAAACTCGCTCGGGCATAGCCCTAATCGTTAGCAGCGAATAAGTGCCCAGAAAATTGACCTACTATCCCCGCATTGTGTTACTTCCTATAATGAGGCTGTTTGACCTGCCATTACCGAGCGGGAAAGCCGTAAACGAGATAATCTACGGGGATTGGTCGAGGTGAATTATGGCGTTTTCTTTTTCACCCAAGTAGAGCAATAGTTTTATTTAACCGTTATCCGGTAAAAGCTGCCCACTTGGGGATTTTCTTCATTCAATCGCCCGTTACTGCGGGTCTCATATCGTTTGAAATGACAAGCCTTAATTTACACAGCTCGCCCAAAAACTATTTTAATAATATTACCGAATGTAGCCACTATCAACAGATATCTATCATTTTGCATTTATCGGCATTAGCCTTTTTACTACGCGTTAATCGGAGTGTTTTTATCATCTTTAACGGCATTAGCCTCTACTGACCCCCCAGACTATCTGGGGGGGGGTTCGATATACAAAAAGCGCTTGATTTGAACTGTTTGAGCTCAAATCAAGCGCTTTTTTATATTGAATTTAAAGCTATTCCGCTTTACCAAACTTTGCTTATATAAGTACTCCGGGACGGTTATCCATTTAGCGCCAAGTTATCAAAAAACGTACACGATAGATGAACATTTCAAGCGTCTCCATGCGCACCTCGATTCAATCAGACGACATCGAAATCCTTCTAATCGTATCGCGCAACACGGCATAGCTTTGCCTGCAATTATTGTCCATTCATAATTTTATTTTGCGTGTGCGTAGGGTCAAGTAGGCAAAGATTTAGATTAAGAAACAGTAGTCTGAACCATAAATTATAAACTTTACTTTCAATGCGCAGCATAGCGGATTGAACCATTTAAATTCATCTTAGGACTAGAATAAACGCACCTTAAATGCTATCAACTTAAAAGATGTATCTTATAAATAAACCGCAATTTTTTTGTGTTTCCCCTCCGATTTTATGGCATAGAAGTGAGCGTTATCGAGTGGACGGAAATATCGCGGACGTTCTGCCCGCGAATTGCAAGACCGTAATAATCATATACGTGTATTGTGTTCTTTTAATGTCTTTATATGCCTTCATTTCGCTTGGCGAGGACTATGTTTTACATGTGGGAAGGCGGCTTTACGAAGCGCTTTTGGTTTGGCTTTGAAATAAAATCTAAAATTCTTACCTATATAATATAAAGTGGCGAAGAAACGAAAAAACCGCAAAAATATGCTTAAAATGTTGAATTTTTATCCTAAATTAAGTACTATGTGACGCATAATATAGTGTTTTTAGTCGAAAATTGCGGTTTTTTAGCTAAAATGACTCCTTTGTTAAACATATAGAACAATTTCTACTCCGCCTTTTAAAATCGCCCAAAAAACGCTTTCACCGCGTCATAAGCTTATAAAAATTGCTTTTACCCGTCCCTACCTTGCTCTCTTTCAAGGCTATCAATCTGACAATAAAATATCAACTTTTCCTCAACGTGAACATTATTCTTCTCTCAATAAGCTTTTTATAAAATCATTTTAACTCGCCGCGCGTTAAGGTTACAGCTCCGTAATTTCATTGTTAAACTTTATCAATCTGCAATGTTTATCGATTCCACAAATATTTCAGCGATTTTATCAACTGACCCCTCGCACCCTTCGTCAAGCCAAGCCATGGAAACGTTGAAAATCATCCCCGCAAAAAGATATGGGCGATAAAGACTTTTATCGGGATATTCTTCTTTGAATGTATCTACCATTTTCTTATTGAGAAAATCAAGATATAGATATTCAAGGTGCGCCCGCCTTATCAGCTTAAAACATTCCTTATTCTTTTGGAATTTTGCAAATACATCGCGGGCGATTTTAATATAGTCTGCCTTGCACCGGGGATAATACCGCTGTTCAAATAAAAACTCCTTTGTGTTGTGGGCGAAATAATACTCTATCACATCTTCCTTGCACTTAAAGTAGCGGTAAAAAGTCGCCCTGCCTACTCCCGCCTTTTGTGTTATATCCGTAACGCTTATCTTGTCGTAAACGCGCTCGTTCATAAGTTTGAAAAGCGCTTGCACTATATAGTACCTTGAATATTCTTCCAGCGCATAGTCCACGATACAAATTCTCCTTTATTGTTTCATTTCGGGTGACGTTTTTCGGCTTAATGTCTAACTGTTCCGCAAGACGTTTGCCTTTGCACCGATTTTATCATATGATACACTTGTCTTACGGGAAAGTCAACCGTGACGCGCGTCGGTGAGTTACCGTAAGTCAATTCATATTAAGGAGCGTTCATAATGCAAGAAAAAGATTTTAAATCATATGAATACAAGACGGTATCGGTGAAAGCGAAAAATCAAACGAGAGCAATGGATTTGTACGAGGCGTTCGGCTGGGAAATCACGGGGACTTCCGCTTCTGCGGTAGAAGGCGTTACGCTTTCCCTTAAACGCGACAGAAAGCAAAAGCACAAACAGGAACTCAATAAACTTGAAAGGCAAGCAGAGGAAACACTTAACGCGCTCAACGGTTTGCAGAAATCAAAAACAATCGGCGCAAGCGTATTTGCCTATCTCTTCGGTATCACGGCAACGCTTTTACTCGGAGGCGGAATGTGCCTTACGATGCTTATCCAAAACAATATTCCCGCGCTTATCGGCGGCGTCGTCCTCGGCATTGTCGGCTTGGCTTTATGCGGCGTAAATTATGTAATCTACTCAAAACTCGTCGCAAAGAAAACAAAGGAAGTTTTACCCGTCATAGACGACAACGAGGAAAAGCTTGCAAACATTCTTGAAAAAGGAAACGATTTACTGAAAGCCGACTTGATTTAATCTCAACGCCATAAAGGCAGAGCTGAGCGTCAATTCAAAAAACGTTTCAAACCCATAAGGGTTTTCGTTAGAATTCTTCAACCGATAAAGACATGCAGTTATATGCAGGCGGCGCTATTCGAAGAATATCGACGCCTGCCGATAAAAAGCGGGCTGTTGCTTCAAGCAACAGCCTGCTTTTGCCTTCGTTTCCGAACGTATTCATACCTAAATACTCATTGTGCATTTGTAATTGTTTTTGTAAATCCGACAAAATTATCGGACTCTGCAATCCCTAAACGTTAAAATTTTATCTGTCGTTCCTTCTGCCGAATATGGTTAAAACATAGACGAAAAAGCGCAGAAAATAGATTAGCGACGTAAGCAGTGACGCAAGATAAGTGAGCGCCGCGGCGGATAGAACTTCGCTTGCCCCGCCCACTTCTTCCGGGGTTAAAACGCCTTCGGATACAAGCATCTTTTTTGCCCTGCGGCTTGCATTGTATTCCACGGGCAGCGTTACAAGCGCGAATAAAAACGACCCGCCGTACAGCACAACGCCCGCAAGCGCTACATAAAAGCCTATATCGGGCTTTGCGGCGCCGACGACTAAATCTATAACCAACCCGATAATCACAAGCGGAAAGGCAAGATAAGAGCCGAAATTGACCGCCGGCACTATCGCCGTGCGCAATTTGAAAAGAAAGTATCCGTCTTTCTTCTGCATGACGTGCCCCATTTCATGCGCGGCGACGGCGACCGCCGCAACGGAATTTCCCGAATACGTTGCCTCCGACAAATTTACTATATGTTTGGACGGATTGTAATGGTCGGTAAGTTTTCCTCTTATTCTGCCTATGGAAATGCCGCTTACTCCGTTGGCGTTCATAAGCCTTACCGTTGCGTCATAACCCGTCATACCCGAACGGATTCCAATGTTGCTGTATTTGGCATAGGCGCGGCGGACCTTGGCGCTGGCGTATATCGAAAACGCCATGCACAGCAAAATCGCGCCTAAAAACCAAAAATAATCTTGTAAATACATTTCCAACTCCTAACTAAATGCAATTCCGCCGTATCGGCGGAAAATCGCTTACGATTATTTGCTATGCAACACCTTATTTAAGCAATTTCTTTATCCATCTTTTTTCCGAAGTCGAAATTTTGCCGTCTATCGCGCAAATCATCAGACACACAAGGACTATATCGTTTTTCAATTCCTCGGAAAGCTGCCCGAACGCGTCAACCATTTCGTTGACGTATTTAGTCAGTTGCTTGTTTTCGCGCCGCATCTTGCCAACAATGTAGTCACATTCCTCATGGCTTATTTCTTCACCGAAAAACGCCCTGAACAACGGATAAGTAAGTTCGAACTCTTCAACGGACAGCTCGCCGTCCGAAACAACCGCGCCGACAATAAACGCAGCGAAAAGCGTTAATCCGTCAAGCCCGTTTTTGGTTATTTCGCATAGTGTCGGAATAACGGCTTTCGCCTTTTCCGAAAGCACGACGGAATACGTCAGCGGGTCCATCTCCTCAAATTCATTGCAAAGCCTGTCAAATTCTTTCATAATATTTTCTCCCGACGTTTTATAATATTTTAATACACTCCCGCCAACCCTTCCAAACGCTTTTATTTGTGAATTTATTGTGAAAGCGCGTTCACGGGAAAAATTAACGCCCCTATGCAAATTTGCTCCGTCTGCGGCGAAGCGGATTTGAAAGGTCTGCGGCGGGGAAAAGATAATTTATAGCTTGCGACGTTGCGCTGAATTTTTATTCTTTTACAACCTGTACCGAATAATTATCCGCTACGCCCTTTTGTTTAAGGAAGGCGTTAAATTCGGCGGAAAGCTTTTCGGCGCTCAAATCGGAAGGTGTGGTCACCGCTCCGTATTCGGCGATGACGGCGCGCGTTTCGGCTTTAATAGCGGCGATTTTCCGCGCTTCTTCCGAATCGGAAGTTTCCGAACTCGGCTTTACGTTTTTTATAACTATGCGGCTTTCCGCCTCCGAAGTTTGCGGTTTGACCTGCGTACACTGCCCGCCGCCGTTTTCTAACGTCTGCCCGAACGTCACGTCAAATTCCGCCGAAATTCCCCTCTCATGACAAAAATCCTCGAACAGTCTGCCTATTTCTCCGCCATTTTCCCCGCTTGTCCTATAATTTTCCATAAAATTTTACTCCTTGACATAATTTCATAACTTTATTTTTGCCATACTTTCGCCTCTTAAACCGAAACCCGGAACGAAAGGCTCTTACACAAAAAGTCCGACGTCTAAACGCCGGACTTTTATGCTTTGAAAACTGTGAATTATTTGATTTGACCAACCGCCCTATGCGGTTTGAAAATACTTTCCGCTACGGTCACAGAATATCGATATATTCGCCGTTTAAAGCTTTGTTCATGCTTCTTACGGCGCAGAATTTGCCGCACATGGAACAGCTGTCCTCCTGCTCGGGCGCGCGGTCTTTTCGTATCGCCTTGGCGGTTTCGGGGTCGATTGCACATTCCCACTGCTTTTCCCAATCGAAAGTGCGCCGCGCTTCCGCCATTTTATCGTCCAAATCCCGCGCATGGGGTATCTTTTTGGCGATGTCCGCCGCGTGCGCAGCGATTTTAGAGGCTATTATGCCCTGTTTTACGTCCTCTACATTCGGCAGGGCAAGATGCTCGGCGGGCGTTACATAGCATAGGAAAGCCGCGCCGGAAGCCGCGGCAATGGCGCCGCCGATAGCCGAGGTTATATGGTCGTACCCGGGAGCTATATCCGTGACGATGGGTCCCAGCACATAAAAGGGCGCACCCATGCAGAGGGTCTGCTGTATTTTCATATTGGCTGCAATCTGGTCCATAGGCATATGCCCCGGTCCTTCCACCATTACCTGTACGTCCTTAGCCCAGGCGCGCTTCGTGAGTTCGCCGAGACGTACCAACTCTTCTATCTGGCATACGTCGCTGCCGTCTGCAAGACAGCCCGGGCGGCAGGCGTCGCCGAGGGAAATGGTTACGTCGTACTCGCGGCATATATCGAGAATTTCGTCAAAATATTCGTAGAACGGATTTTCCTCGCCCGTCATGCACATCCAGGCAAAGACCAGCGAGCCGCCGCGCGACACTATGTTCATCTTTCTCTTGTGCTTTTTAATCTGCTCTATCGTCTTGCGGGTTATGCCGCAGTGAAGCGTTACGAAATCCACTCCGTCCTGCGCGTGAAGGCGGACGACGTCAATGAAATCCTTTGCGGTCAGGGTAGCAAGGTCCCTTCTGTAATGTATTACGCTGTCATAAACGGGAACAGTGCCTATCATGGCGGGACATTCGCTTGTAAGCTTTTTGCGGAAGGGTTGGGTGTCGCCGTGCGAAGAAAGGTCCATTATCGCTTCCGCGCCCATATCCACGGCAGCCATAACTTTTTTCATCTCCATATCGTAGTCTTTGCAATCGCGCGACACGCCGAGATTGACGTTGATTTTTGTGCGCAGCATCGAGCCAACGCCGTTGGGGTCTATGCAGGTATGCAGTTTGTTTGCGCAGATAGCCACCTTACCCTCTGCGACAAGCTGCCTTATTTCCTCTTCCGTGCGGTATTCCTTTTTCGCTACGGCTTTCATTTCGGGAGTTATGACGCCCTTTCTTGCGGCGTCCATTTGCGTTGTATAATTTCTCATAATTTTAAATTTCCTTTTTTAAGAAGATATATTTTGGGGTTATTCGGCTTCTTCTGCGAAAACGCCGTTTAAGTTGAAGTTGTGTTTGAGCGGACCCGAACCTTTGCCCAAATCGAGCATAGCCGAGAGCGCGCCGTTAATGTAAGATTTAGCCCGCCTTACGGACTCGGAAACATTGAAACCCTTTGCAAGGTTTGCCGCGATTGCGGACGAGAGAGTGCATCCCGTGCCGTGGGCGTTAGGATTGTTTATCCGTTCGCCTTCGAACCACCGAAAGCGTCCGTCCGCGTACAAAAGGTCGTCCGCGCCGCCGTCAAGATGTCCGCCTTTGATAAGCACGGCGCACCCGCACATTGCGCCCAACCGCCTTGCCGCTTCAAGCATATCTTCCCTGCCGGAAACGGACATTCCGCACAATATTTCGGCTTCGGGGATGTTTGGCGTCACAAGCGTTGCAAGGGGCATTAGCTCCCCGATAAGCGCGGAAACCGCGCCGCTCTCCATAAGGCTCGAACCACTGCTCGCCGCCATTACGGGGTCTATCACTATGTTTTTTGCCCCGTAAAATTTCAGTCGCTCGGCAATAATCTTTATATGTTTCACCGAAGGGACCATTCCGATTTTGACCGCGTCGGGAAAGATATCCCCGAACACGGCGTCAATCTGCCTCTTTAAAAATTCCGGAGGCGACTCCGAAACCTCCAAAACGCCGGTAGTGTTCTGTGCGGTAAGCGCCGTTACGGCGCTCATCGCATAGACGCCATTCATCGTCATCGTTTTAATATCTGCCTGAATGCCGGCGCCTCCGCAGGAATCGCTCCCCGCGATTGATAATGCAGTTTTCATTTTTACTCCTTTATTTTATTACATTATTTTTATATTGCGGCGAAAAGTGGTGCCCCCGGTCCGCCGCATAAATCACGCGAAAATTGCAGGCAATTTACGCGATAATTTCAAATAACTTTGAACTTGGAAAAATCTTCTATGTAAAAATCGGCAATATCTTTCATTGCGCTTTGGTTTTCTTCGGACGGGTCGAATACCGCCGCTACGGTAAAACCGTCTTTTTTTGCCGTTTCGAGAGCATGAAGCGAATCCTCGAAAACGACCGTCGCGCTTTTTTGCGTTCCCAGAAGTTTTAACGCCTCCCCGTAAATAAGCGGGTTTTCCTTGCCGCAACCCACGCGCGCGGCTGTAACGACGCCCGAAAAAACGCCTAAAACCCCACATCTTTCAAGCGCGGCTTCCGCAAGGCCGTAGTCCGTGACCGTAGCCACGCACATTTTAACGCCTGCCGAATGAAGTCTTTCCAAAAACTCCGCCGCGCCGCGTTTAAGTTTAACCTTATTGAAATAAAAGTCCCCGATAAAGGAATTTATTCCCTCTACTATTTCCCCGACGGACAGCTTGACCCCGTAATTGTCGCGATAATACCGCGCGGACTGTTCCACACTGAAAGTTTTGAATTTTTCGGTGAGATTTTCCTTAGGCTCTATTCCCAGCGAGCGCAGATAATCCGCCGCGACGGTATCCCATAAGGGCATAGAGTCAAGCAAAGTTCCGTCCAAATCGAATATCGCCCCTTTGATAGCAGAGAAATTCATTTTAAAAGGGCTTGCTCCGTTAATTTTTTCAATTCCGCCGTTGCCCCGCGGATATCTTTTGCCAAAAAGACAGCGCTTATCACCGCTACGCCGCATACGCCGCTGCCTTTAAGCTCCGCAACGTTCCGGGAATTTATCCCCCCTATCGCCACTACGGGAATTTTTACGGCTTCGCAAATTTTTTTAAGAGTATCACGGCTTATTTGCCGCGCGTCGGCTTTCGAGCCTGTGGAGAACACCGCGCCCACGCCGAGATAATCCGCGCCCGCCCTTTCGGCAAGAAGGGCTTGCTCCACGGTCTGAGCCGACACTCCCAAAATTTTATCTTTGCCAATCAACGCCCGCACGTCGCCCGCCGCCATATCGCGCTGACCTACGTGCACGCCGTCCGCACCCGATTTCAAGGCGATTTCCACGTTGTCGTCAATGACGAACGGCACGCGGAAATTTCGGCAAAGCTCCTTAATTTCCAAAGCCTCCTTTAAAAAACCGCCGAAATCCAGCTCCTTTTCCCTGAGCTGGACGAACGTCGCGCCGCCGAGCAGCGCCTCTTTTACCTGTTCGTACAGAGTACGCCCGTCGGAACGGTTACGGTCGGTTACCGCATATAGCAATAAATCTTTTTTATCGAAATTCATACGGCTTTACCTTCTACGAACGAAAAACGGAAGCCACCGTTAAGATAACTTCCGACCCATAATATTCTATCCCTACGTTGGCATTATCCAAATCAGGTTATAAGGGTCGAAGATTACACCTTCCTCTCAGTCTGTTTTACAAACTCCCCGTCTTTCGATTATCGATTAAATTATAAAATAGTTTTTTAGAAAAAGCAACAGTTATAACGGTTAAATTTAATCAATGTTTAACCCGATAAACTTTTGCGGCGCGCAAGTTCTTTGCGCGCCGCCCGCCGTTTAAAAATAGAATTACTTTATTTCAGTTTGGGATATAGTCCTTGCGCAAAATTCAAAGACGACAAATCCCAGACCGCCTCGCTCCATTTAAGCATACCGGTATAAAAAGTTTTGTCGTTCAGATATTCTTCTGTAATTACCATACCGCCCGAAGTAGTTACATTGTAAGCGCGGTAGCACGAAGTTTGTTTTCCGTCGCCCGTGTTTGTCGCTATGGCGTCAATACATTCTACACTGGAGGAACCGCTTACACTGAAACTGCTTATAAATAAACAGTATTCCACAGTCCCCCCGTTTACACCCGCAATACCGCCAAGGTGGGTTTTTCCGTATCTTGACTTAGAAACATTAATAATGGAATTTACCAAACATTTGCCGACTGTGCCTGTATTTTCACCGGCAATACCCCCCATGTTTATATCTGCGTCACTATCATCATTTAAAATATTAGTTATTTTTGAAGAAACTTTCCCGGCGACTTCACAATCCAAAATATTGCCTTCGTTTTTGCCTGCTATTTCTCCTAAATAGAATTTATATCCTTCAGAGCGAGTCTTATCCGTAAAGCTTACGGTTGCGTTGCAATAAACTTGTTTTATAGTTCCTTTATTGTTAGCGCATACCAGCCCTATATAGCGCTCAACCTTATTTGAATTAGTTACATTAAATGTAACGTTATCGAATTTTACATTTGAAATTGTGCCTTCGTTCACGACAAACAGTCCATAATAATTTACAGTAGAGTCAGCATAAATAGAGAAGTTGGAAATTGTATGACCTTCGCCTATAAATTCGCCTTTGAAGGGATTGCTTTCCGAACCGAAAGGACGCAATTCGTAATTCTTGCAATCTATATTTTGGGTAATAAGGTATTTACCGTTCATGTCGGTGATATTCTGCAACTGCACCACATCGCTGATTTTGGTATATTCATTGTAGGGGTCGTTATACTCCAACTTGCCGTAAATGTCGGTATTTTCATGCAGTACAAACGGAAATTTCACTTCGGAAGTATAGCCCGCGTTATAATACCAGCCCTTAAAAGTGTAGTTTTCAACTTCGGGCGCAGTGAAATTTTGATACTGTGTGCCGCCCTTTGCCTTAATGGGTTCGGGCGCGACCCCCGCGTTGGTATGGAAAGTTATTGTATAAAATGATTCCTTCCAGCGCGCGTAAACTATTACACTTCCCGATAGCGTAAACGGATATTCCACGGGCTTTTCAAAACCTTGGTCATAGTACCAGCCCACGAAATCGTTATCTGTCTTTTGGGGGCGGGGAAGATTTTCTATCTTTTCGTCGGCGTAATATTCCACTGCGTCCATAGGTTCACCGTCGTTCGTATCAAACGAAACGCTGTATTTAGCGACGGATTTCCAGCGGGCGGAAAGCGTTAAATCTTTGGTGACCGGCATAACAGTAGTGAATTGCCCGTCGTTTACCGTATCGCCCGTAAACCAACCCAAGAATGTAAAGTTATTGCGCGTGGGAATGGGTAAATCAAGAATGTCCCCATAGTTTACAGTGATTTCCTTTTGAAAATCAGGGGGAAGTTCTCCGCCCTGCGCATCGAATTTTACAGTGTATTTTTCATTAGCATGAGGAGCGGAATCACCTTTTTCACCTTGTGGACCTTGTGCACCTGTATCACCTTTTTCACCCTGCGGTCCTTGCGCACCCGTGTCACCTTTTTCACCTTGTGGACCTTGCGCACCTGTATCACCTTTTTCACCTTGCGGTCCTTGCGCACCAGTATCACCTTTCTCGCCTTGTGGTCCTTGTGCACCTGTATCGCCTTTTTCACCTTGTGGTCCTTGTGCACCCGTGTCACCTTTTTCGCCTTGCGGTCCTTGTGCACCAGTATCGCCTTTCTCGCCCTGCGGTCCTTGTGCACCTGTATCGCCTTTCTCGCCCTGCGGTCCTTGTGCGCCCGTGTCGCCCTTTTCGCCCTGCGGTCCTTGCGCGCCCGTGTCGCCTTTCTCGCCTTGCGGTCCTTGCGCGCCTGTGTCGCCTTTTTCGCCCTGCGGTCCTTGCGCGCCCGTATCGCCCTTTTCGCCCTGCACGCCTTGTATTCCCTGAGCTCCTTGCGGTCCCTGTTTACCCTGCACAGTGCAGGCTGCCGTTACCGCAAGCAAAAGTGAAAACACTACGCATGCAAATAGAAAAATAATTCTTTTCTTTTTCATAAAATAGCCTCCTTAGTGCTTATTTGCGACACTTATTATAACGTGATTACGTTATAATTGTCAACGGTTTTGTTAAGTAAAAATAACGTAAATGCGCCATAAAATTATTATAGAGGTGCGTTATGAATGTCATTAACAGAATAGAAAAACTGAGAGTAGAACGCGGCTGGACTAAATACAGGCTTGCGGAGGAATCGCTTTTAACCTACTCTACCTTATCGGCTATGTATATAAGAAACACTCCGCCGAAGCTGGATATTTTGGAGATGATTTGCACGGCTTTCGGAATTTCTTTGGCGCAGTTCTTTGCGGACGGGGAAGCGGAATATCTTACTTCGGACGAAAAAGAGCTTCTGAAAAAATACAGGCGGCTTTCCGACGAAAGGAAAAAGGCGCTTGGCATATTGATAG
The DNA here is from genome assembly GCA_947589385.1 of uncultured Clostridia bacterium. Lineage (GTDB taxonomy): Bacteria > Bacillota > Clostridia > Christensenellales > Borkfalkiaceae > Coproplasma. Next base: position 44,910 of record CANPZW010000006.1, read on the forward strand.
AAAAATAAACGCGGCGGGAGCTTTTTTGCAAAAAGCTCCCGCCGCTATTTTAAAATACGTACTATATTTTTAAATGGGCGCGCAAACTTTTTTGCGCGCCCATTTCCTTATCGAATTGAAGTAAAATTTATTAAAAACTCTTTATTGTCTTTTCGTTCAGCTCCTTGCAGAGCGCAATGCCCAAATCGATATTGGCGTTTACGTCTTCCATAGCCGCAACGCTGTGGAAAGTGTGGATATATCTTACGGGCACGCCCGCGACTATCACGGGAGTTCCGCCGTTTGCAAGCACCAGATGCGCGCCGTTGTTTCCGCCGCCCCTTCTTACGGCAAACTGCACCTTAATTCCCTTTTCGTTCGCGACCTTTTCGGAGAGTGCCACAAAGCGGGGCGTACATATCACGCTGGAATCCATATGGCGTATCATTACGCCGCCCTTCAACTTATCCTGAATCATATACGGGGGAGCGGATACGTCGTCGGCGGGGCAGCCCTCGAAGCAGATAGCCGCGTCCGCTTTAACGTTGTGCGTTACCGCCTCAATACCCCTGTCGCCGACCTCTTCCTGCGAAGAAATAACGCCGACAATATCCACGTCCAACTTCTCGTTTTTCAGTTTTCTCAACAATTCGAGAACGATTGCCACGCCCAACCTGTCGTCAAATGCCTTGCCGAACATAATGCCGTTGCGGTGTTCGAACTGCGAAAGGGGAACTACGGGCATACCTACTTTTGCGCCCATATTTTCCGCCTCTTCCGCACTCGTCGCGCCGATATCGATAGTAAGATTATCATAGCTTACGGGCGCGTTGCGCTGTTCCACCGTCATCATATGGGGGGACATAGCAGCAATTACGCCCGAAACGGTGACGCCGTCCGTATTATACAACTGAACTTTGGAAGAAGGTAGCGCCTTTTCGTTCCAGCTTCCCAAAGGGATAAAACGGAGAGTGCCGTCCGGCTTGATTGCCTGCACCATAAAACCTACTTCGTCAGCGTGCGCGTCAAGCATTACAAGCGGGCGGTTGCCCTTGTTGTAATTCGGGTAGATATAAAGATTGCGCATGCTGTCTTCTTTGAACTCGGCGAAATCCTTACAATAATCCCGCGCAATTTCCAGAACCTCGTCCTCGAAGCCGCTTACGCCCCTTGCGTTGCTCAATTTTTCAATTAACTTTAAAAATTCCATAAATGTACCTCTTTTTTTCCGGTTTAAATATCAAGTGAAAATTTATACATTTCGGATTTGGTTACGCCCCTGTCCTTGGCAGCCTGCTTCACCGCGTCCTTCTTGTCCATGCCCTGAGCCATATAGTGAAGAATATGCTCCCGCCCGCTAAGCGAATTTAAAGGATTTTCAACGTCTTTCGCGCCCTCCACTATAAGCACATATTCGCCGCGTTTTTCGCCTTCAAGCCCCTGCGAAAGCCAAAAACTTACGGCTTCCTCGTGAATTTTTGTTATCTCGCGCACGGCGCAAGCCCATCTTTCGCCCAAAACCTCATACAGGCATTTGATTTCACGGTCGATATCCTGCGGCGCGGCGTGAAAAATAAGCGTGCAGTCCAGATTTTTATACTGTTCCAAAAGCGACTTTTTTTCGCCCGACTTTTCGGGCAAAAATCCCAAAAACGCAAAACGTTGCGCGGGCATCGCCGAAAGCACAAGCGCGGAAAGCGCAGCGTTCGCGCCCGGCAGCACCGTGAAAGGCACGCCTGCTTTTTTGAGTTCGGCGCAGACAATATTCCCGGGGTCGGAAATTACGGGCATGCCCGCGTCCGATATAACGGCTACCTCTTTCCCCTCGCGCGCGGCGGCGACGATTTTTTCCGCCGCCTCTCTTTCGTTGAATTTATGACAGGAGAAAAGGGGTTTTTTTATGTCGTACGCGTTCAGAAGTTTTACGGAATGGCGGGTGTCCTCACAGAACACGGCGTCCGCCGCCCGCAACGCTTCCAGCGCGCGCAGGGTTATATCCTTTAAATTGCCTATCGGCGTAGCTATAAAATATACCATAACAAAATTATTTTCAAGCGATTTTAAGCTGTAAAAAAGAAAATTTTAAGGCGTTTTTACGGCGTTTAATTATTTGCCGTTTACAAGCGCAGGCAGAACTTCTATCCCTTCCCTGCCCCCTTTTACGGCTTCTGCCATAACGAGATAGGGCTTGGAATCCGCCGTGCCCGAAACGAATTGAAGGCGCTTGGGTTCGAGGTTTCTGCTTTTTAAAAGGAACAGCAGTTCGGCGGTTCGGTCGGCGCGGTTTAAAATTGCAAAACGCCCGCCGAATTTAAGTTTTCTGAACGCGGCTTCGATTATCTCGGGCAGGGTAAGGGTTATCTCCTTGCGGCAGACCGCCTTTTTGAAGTCCGCGTTTTCAAATCCCGAACGCTCATAGGGCGGGTTGCAGAGGATAAGCGAAAATTTATCGTCGAAATCGCGCGGTATGTCCTGCAATTTCGAGCATACTACCGTGCACGGAAAACCGTTTAGTTCTGCGGTGCGGCGGGACATATCGGCGAGTTCTTCCTGCATTTCGAAAAGGGTTAGCGACTTGATTTTGGGGTTAAGGCACATAAAGTGAAAGCCCACCACTCCGCTTCCCGAACAGAAATCCGCCACGTCGTCGCCCGCTTTCGCCCTCGCAAACCGCGACAAAAGAATACTGTCCGAAGTGAAACGGTACAGCGATACGTTCTGTATTATCTTTTTATCCCCGAAAAATTCTTCAAGGACCTCGTTTTCCTTCAACATATCTTTACACGCCCGAAAATTTATAGAAAAACGCGGTACATATTGCGTTTTTCGCGAATTAAGGATTTTGTTTCACAATAAAAGGGCGGAGGGTGTAACTCTCCCTCCGCCCTTTTTTGTCAATGTTATTCAGCGGGATGAATCGCGCCTGTGGGGCATGTATCCTCGCAAGCTCCGCAGTCAATGCAAACATCGGGGTTGACAACGTACTTGTCAGCGCCCTCGGATATAGCCTCTACGGGGCAGGTTGCCGCGCATGCGCCGCAGCTTACGCACTCATCGGATATAACGTGTGCCATAAATTCCTCCATAATTTTTTAATACATTCATTACGGGTATTATATCACACAATTTTTTTACTGTAAAGGGGAAAACCGAAAATCTTTGAAAAATTTAATCGAGAATTTCCTTTAAATCTTCGGGCACGTCATCGGTTTCCTTTTCGGGCTTATGCGACGCCTTGAATTTCAGTGCCGATACGGGGAAGTCGTGATATGTGAACAAATCCTTTTCCTTGTCGTCTATGCGGACGCGCACTTCCATTTTAAGCATGTTTACGTTTGTGACCGTGCCCTTGCCTTCGGGCGTCATTACTTCCGCGCCGATTTTGGGAGTTTTTTTGCATGCGTCGGCGTAATAATCGTTTTCATAAGAAAGACAGCACATCAGTCTGCCGCACAGCCCCGAAATTTTACCCGGGTTTAAGGAAAGCCCCTGGTTTTTAGCCATTTTTATGGACACTTTTTTCAATTCCGGCATACAGCTTGCGCAGCAACATTCCCTTCCGCAGGGGGCAAGCCCTCCTATCATCTTGATTTCGTCGCGTATGCCAACCTGCCGCAACTCTATGCGCGTTTTGAAAATCTGCGAAAGTTCCTTTACAAGTTCGCGGAAGTCAACGCGCTGGGGCGCGGAATAATAGAATATCGCCTTTGCGCCGTCGAAAGTAAATTCGCAGTCGATAAGCTTCATATCAAGCCCGTGCTTTTCTATTTTTTCAGCCACGGTTTTAAGCGCCTCGTCCTTGCGTTCAAGGTTCTTGCGGTGAATCTCCTTATCCTTCTGCGTGGCGGTGCGGAGAATGGGTTTAAGGGGAGAAACAATCTTGTCGTCGGGTATTTCCGCATATGGAATTACGACGGTGGCGTACTCCACCCCGCGCGCCGTTTCCACGATTACGCCCGCGCCCTCCTTGTATTTATCCTTCCCGGGCGCAAAGTAATATACCTTGCCGCCGTTTTTAAAGTTTACGCCTGTAATTTTTGCCATTTGTCGTTCTCCTCTATGACTTCAAGCATGAAGTCGTATAACAGCCCCTGAAAAAACGCGTTGAATTTTAAATCCGCAAACGCCCGCGGAAGCCGTTCAAGGGCGAATATCAAAGCGTGTTCGGAAAGCCCGCCTTCTCCACCGTTTTTAAGACGGGAAAAATAGACGTTCTGCATTTCCGCTAAAAGCTGTTCCTTATATTTTGTATCGCCGTATTTTTTTACGGCGGGCGCTATCTGCGAAATTTTTACTGCGCCGCATATCTCTTCCGCCGCCCCGCGCACGGACTGATACCAACCGCCGCTTACCATTGCCTGCGCTTCGCCCAAAATCCCGCCGCAATCCGCCGCGGCGCGCGCGTTAAGGGGATTTTCGCCCTGTCTTTGCAGGGCGGCGAATATTTCCCTTTCGGAAAATGGCGGAATCTCCAAAAGCTTCACGCGCGATTTTACCGTATCCAGAACCGTCGCCAGCGTGACCGCGCCCAAAAGAAAATATACGTCCGCGGGCGGTTCTTCAAGCGTCTTTAAAAGCTTATTCTGCACAAGCGCGGAAGCCGTGTCGAAGTCCGTTATGACGAACAGCTTTTTATCACCCTCTACGGGTCGTAGAGCGCTTTCCGCGATGATTGCAGAAACGCCTTCGACAGAAATCTTCCCGCCCTCTTTGGGATATACGGCAAAATCCGTAAAGCTTTCGTTTTTTATGCGCGCGGACAGCTCCGCGGGGAAAAAACCTGCGGCGAAGCCTTTAAGCGCGTTCCTCAGATTCGCGCGGTCGGCAAGGTGCAGAAGATACGCATGCGAAAGCCTGCTGCTTTTTACGTCCTTGCTGAAAATTTTATATGCGGTTGTGCCTTTGATAAGCTTTTCCACTTTACTTGATAATAGCTTTGTCTATTAGCAGATTTTTTATTATTTCCGCCGTTTCGAATTTTGTGCCGCCGCAGTCAACTGCGACTATGCGCGGAAATTTCGGAAGCAGTTTTTTATAGCCTTTATATACCTTTTCGTGAAATTCGAAGCCCAACGCTTCGATTCTGTCGTTTTGGTCCGCACCGTGCTTTCTTTCGAACGCCGCTTTCGGAGAAATATCCAAAAAAACAGTCAAATCGGGCGGATATTTTTCAAGCGCGTAACCGTTTATTTCCGCTATGAAATCCGCGCCGAGCCCGCGCGCTTCGCCCTGGTAGGCGAACGAGGAATCAACGTACCTGTCGCAGACGACCAGCCTCCCCGCGGCAAGGGCGGGTTCAACTATTTCTTTAAGGTGCTGGATACGCGCCGAGGCGTATAAAAGCGCCTCGCATTCGGGACACATTTCGGTGTAGGCGGGGTTTAAAATTATTTTGCGGATATCCTCGGCAATAGCGCTGCCGCCCGGTTCTCTCGTCATCAGAAAATCGACGCCGCGCTGCGTCAGATACTCGCCCAATAGCCTTAACTGCGTACTCTTGCCCGAGCCCTCGCAGCCCTCGAATGTTATGAATTTACCCCTCATAAACCACCTTTATCCTGTCGTTTGAAAGCCCGAACGTCTTACCCTGTGAAAGCGCTTTTACGCTCCTTTCCGTAATTTTTTCGCCCGCGGCGCATATGGGTATGCACGGAGGGGCGATACCTGCGTTCGCCCCGCACGTTCTGCCGACGGCGTCTTTAAGCTCCACCCATTCGCTTGGGCTGCGCAGCGCGTCCAGAAAGCTGCGTCCGCACTCGGCGGAAATTTCAAACGTCCTTTTACGGTAGCTGCCGCCGAATTTTTTATCCGTCAGAACGGCTTTAAGCCTGTCGCTTAAAATACCGATATCCTCTTCTTGAACCATGGGCGAAAGATAGAACAAAACATACCTTCCGTCCGAAAATTCGCAATATATACCCGACTTTTCCAGCTCTGCGGCTACTATGTCGGCGGAAATCCCGTACGGGCTGCAATCTATCGCAAGCTTCGCCCAATCGCCGCTTTCATAAACGGTAAAAAACTTATCTTTGCGGATTACGAGCGCCGCTTTTTCCGCTTCCGATACAAGCGAAGGGTGATTTGCGAGAAATTTGACGCCGTATTCCACGGAAGCCATAATCGGATAGCTGGGCGAAGTGGTGCGGAAAATACCAAGCCCTTCTTCCACCTCGGGGACAAGCCCGCAGTTTACGTTAAGCACAGCGCCCTGTGTAAGCGTGCAAAGGGTTTTATGCGCGCCATCTACCCAAATGTCGGAATACGTCCCCGCATATTTTCCCCTTTCGCCGAAAGCAAGGTGCGCGCCGTGCGCGCCGTCGGTAACCAAAAGCCCGCCGCGCGGCTTAATTATACGGGAATATTCTTCAAGCGGCGCGATATTGCCGTAATAATCGGGGCTGACGGCGACCATTCCCGCAATGCCGCCGTCCTCTTTAAATAACCTCTCTACCGCCGCGGGTTCGGGCGGAAGCATTATCCCGTCCTTGATTTTTCCCTGAACGATTATAGGCTCTACACCGAAAAGCCTGCACGCGTTCCACACGCTTTTGTGGCTTATGCGCGGCACTATTAACTTTTTTCCGCGCTTTGAGGCGGCGAAAATCATCGCCATTATTCCCGAGGACGACCCGTCCGTAAGGAAATAGGATTTTTTTGCGCCGAGAATTTCCGCGACGTCCCTCTGCGCGGAGGCTATAACTCCGTCCGGGTCGGAAAGGTTGTCCGACCAGCTCAATTCGGTGACGTCCAGCTCGGCGGCGGGGAAAAATTCGGAAAATTCCCCCCTGCCCTTGTGCCCCGGCATATGAAAGGCTTTGCAGACCTTTGCATATTCTTTAAGGCGGCGGTATATATGATATTCGTACATTTTCTAATCCGCCCGCGCGTCAGCGGCGGGGCTTCATTGTGGGGAACAACAGCACGTCGCGGATTGTGGGGCTGTCCGTAAGCAGCATTACAAGCCTGTCAACGCCGAAGCCCAGCCCGCCCGTGGGGGGCATGCCGTATTCGAGAGCGGTGATAAATTCCTCGTCAACCTGCGCGTTGCAGTTGGGCTCCTGGCGTCTTTTTTCCTCTACCTGCTTTACAAAACGCTGTTTTTGGTCTATCGGGTCGTTTAATTCGGAAAAGGCGTTGCCAAATTCGTGGCCGCAGATGAAATATTCGAATCTTTGGGTAAACAGCGGTTCATTCTCCTTGCGCTTTGCAAGGGGAGAATTTTCCACGGGATAATCGTAAATGAAAGTGGGCTGGATAAGCTTTTCCTCCACAAACGCGTCGAACAGCGCCGCAAGCACGTGCCCGCGGGTAGCTTCCGCACCCTCTTTGACCTCCGCGTTAAGCGATTTCGCGCACGCACGCGCGTCCTCGTCGCTCTTCCACGAATCGTAATCCGCGCCGCAATATTTTTTGACGGCTTCCTTCATGGTAAGCCTTTGCCATTTGCCGCCGAAATCTATCTCCGTGCCCTGATAAACGATTTTTTCCGAGCCGCAGACATTCCGCGCAACCGTCTTGTACATATCCTCCACAAGGTCCATTACGTCAAAATAATCGGCGTAAGAACAATATGCCTCGATAGTCGTAAATTCGGGATTATGGAAAGCGTCCATTCCCTCGTTGCGGAAAATTCTTCCCACTTCGTAAACACGTTCAAACCCGCCCACTATGCACCTTTTTAAGTACAGTTCGGTTTCGATGCGCAGATACATGTCTATATCCAGCGCGTTATGGTGCGTTTTGAAAGGTCGCGCCGAAGCGCCTATTTCCAGAGTGTTGAGAACGGGCGTATCCACTTCGAGGAAACCCTTTCCGTCAAGGTAAGCCCGCAGTTCGCGCAGTATCTGCGAACGCTTTATAAACGCGCTCTTGACCTCGGGATTGACGATAAGGTCAAGGTCGCGCTGGCGGTAGCGGATATCTGGGTCTTTAAGCCCGTGCTGCTTTTCGGGCAGGGGCAAAAGACACTTGGAAAGCATCTCTATATGGCTGCAATGCACGGAAATTTCGCCCGTCTGGGTTTTGAAAACATAGCCTTTAAGCCCTAAAATATCGCCTAAATCGTAGTCCTTTTTGAACGCGGCATAATCGTCCTCGCCCACGTCGTCGCGGCGGACGTATATCTGGATTTGCCCCGCGCCGTCCTGTATGTGCGAGAATGAAGCCTTGCCCATAACCCTGCGGGACATAAGTCTGCCGGCAAGGCTGACTTCCTTGCCTTCCAGCTTTTCGAAGTTGTCGATAACCTCTTTTGAATTGTGGGTTACGCCGTATTTGACTTTTACGAAGGGGTCGTTGCCCTCCGAAACGAGTTTTTGAAGTTTTTCGCGGCGGATGACCGCCTGTTCGGCGAGGCGTTCCGCCTCTTCCGCTTCCGTAAGCGGTGTATCGTTGATTTCTGTCATAATTCGATTCCGTAAAATGTTACTTTATTGCCTTGATTTTAAGAAAATATGAGCTGCCGTCGGGACATTTTACTTCTACCCTGTTGCCCACTTTCTTGCGCAAAAGCGCCGCGCCGACGGGGGATTCGACGGATATTTTGTTGTTGATGGCGTCAACTTCCGTGACAGAGGTTATGGTATAAACGTCCTCTTCGCCCAAACCCTCGTCGAAAACGGTTACCACGCTGCCGAGGTGCACGTAGCTGGTGTCCGCGACCTCTTCGCGGATATCGGCGTTCTTTATTTTATATTCAAGCTCTGCGATTTTGCCCTCGTTGGAGCGCTGTTCCTCGCGGGCGGCGTCGTATTCGGCGTTTTCGGAAAGGTCGCCGTGGCTTCTCGCTTCGGCAATTCTCTCTATAATCTCCTGACGCTTAACCTTGACAAGATAGTCAAGTTCCTTTTTCAAATCCTCGTAATTTTTTTGGGTCATTACAATAAGCTCTGACATGGTTTTACCTCTGAGATAGAAATTGAATAAACAAAAGTGATTCCGAGGCATACGGAATCACGCTTTTGTCGTAACCTTATTATATGGTTTAAGTTTTTATTTGTCAACCCTTTGGCATAGAATTTAACGCCGCGCGGCGGGCAAAAATTTATTTTTTCAGAAATTCCCTTATCCTTTCGACCGCCTCGTTGAGCTGGCTCATCGAGGTTGCGTAACTGCACCTTATGAAATTTTTGCCCGCACTGCCGAACGCGCCGCCCGGAACGACGGCAAGCTTCTTTTCGTCGAGCAGGGCGCTCGCAAATGTTTCGCCGTCCATTCCCGTGCTTTCCACCGAGGCGAAAATATAAAACGCGCCCTTGGGCATAAAGCAGGAAAGCCCCAGCGAATTAAGCGAATTGGCAAGGAATTTGCCCCGCCTTGAATACTCTTCCCGCATTTCTATAACGGAAGAAAAGTCGTCGGCAAAGCCCTCTTTCAACGCCGCAACCGCCGCCCTTTGGCTTACGTTGGGGGCGCAAAGGATTGTGTATTGATGGATTTTGAACATAGCTTCGTCTATTTCCCGCGGGGCGCAGACAAAACCGACGCGCCAGCCCGTCATAGCGAAAGCCTTGGAAAATCCGCCTATATATACGGTGCGCTCCGCCATTCCGGGCAACGAAGCTATGGAAAAATGCTTGCCCACATAGGTCAGTTCGGCGTAAATTTCGTCCGAAATAACCAACAGGTCGTGCTTCACTATTACGGGCACTATGGCTTCCAGCTGCTCTTTCGTCATAATTGCGCCCGTCGGGTTGTTGGGGAAGGGCAAAATAAGCGCTTTCGTGCGGGGCGTTATGCATTTTTCAAGCATTTCGGGGGTCAGAATAAAGTCATTTTCCGCCGTACACTGCACGCCGACGGGAGTTCCGCCCGCAAGGGTCACCGTGGGAGAATAGGAAACGTACGAAGGCTCCGGCACGAGAATCTCATCCCCAACTTCGCAGATTGCGCGGAGAGTTAAATCTATCGCCTCGCTCGCGCCGACGGTCACAAGGATTCTGTCGGCGGGATATTCCACGGCAAAGCGTTCGCGCAGGTAGCGCGAAATAAGTTCGCGCAGTTCGGGAAGTCCGCGGTTGCCCGTGTATTGCGTATATCCGAGCTGTATGGAGCGAATTGCGGCGTCGCGCACGTTCCACGGAGTAATAAAGTCGGGCTCGCCCACGCCGAGGGAAATCGCCCCCTCCATTTTTGTGACTATATCGAAAAATTTTCTTATGCCGCTGGGTTGTAAAGCGCCCGCGCGGGAATTAACGAATTTTCTCATAATAATACCCGTATTCGGAACAAAACTTTACGCCTGCACGCTCAATCTGTCGTCGTCGCCGCTTTTTATCGTAGCGCCCTCTACCTTGTACTTCTTTAAAATGAAGTGCGTGGATGTGGAAATTACCGTGTTGCAAGTGCATATCTTTTCGGAAACGAAGCGCGAAACAGCGCCCATCGAGTTGCCGCGCACTATTACCACAAGGTCGTACCCGCCGCTGACGAGGTATAAATTTTTTACCTCGCTGTAAGCGACTATTTCCTGCGCAAGCTTCTGATAGCCGTGCCCACGCTGCAAGTCAACCTTGACTTCTATGAACGCTTCGACGGCGTTTTCGTCCAGCTCATCCGTGTTCAGGATAGTAGTATATCCCGCAATAATTCCGCTGTCTTCAAGGGCGCGTATGCGGGTTTTTACCTCTTCAATGGTCATACCGACGGCTGCGGCAATTTTTTCCGGCGTGAGGCGGGAGTCCGCCCGCAGAACTTCGAGAATATCCTTATCTGTCTTCTTCATAAAATACCATCCTTTATAATTAGGTGCGGAACAACCGCTGCATTTATTTTAACTTTTTAAAATATCGTTGTCAATATATTTGAAAAATATTTGCGGTCCGCGGCGTATTTTTGTATAATTATGATATGTTTAAAATCTGGGCGAAAATAATTAAGGACGAAAAGATATTGAAACAGCTTACTTATGAGCGCGAGGGGAAGATAATATACTCGCAATTTTTCAACTATCTTACGGACATTTGCGAAGGGTTGGACATCGCCACCCCCGTGCTTTTGAAAACGCACATATTCAATTACGCCAAATTCGGCACGGTGCGTTTTCTGCCGCGCGATTTCACGGAAACGCCGGGCTTCGATAAACTTGTCCTCGACAATATAAAGCTTTGACCTTAAAAAATGAATACATACCGCGTGAAAGCCCCATACTTGCAGTATGAGGCTTTCATGTAATTTATGTGTAATTATACTTGTATTCCTTGCGATATGCGGAGGAATTTTCGCCTTTTCGGGCTTTAATCTCCTGCTGTTTTTAAGCTTTTACAACTATGTTATTTACAGAAGCATTTTGGCAATAGGGCTTGTCGCGGCGCTGTTTACCGTGTATGCCCTGCTCGTTTTCAAACCGTTCAAAGGGCTTAAATAATTTTTTGCGTACTACCGTCTTTTGCGCTTTGCAGACGCGGAAAACGCGCTACGTATTCGATATTTTTACGCTTGCGCCCGTGTCGGCGTCCTGATACATCACCCAAAAGCCCTCCCCTTTGCCGCCTACGGGCAGGAAAGAAGCGAAGTTTTCCATGCTTTCGGGCGGGGCGGAGGCATTGTCGGAGGGCACTCCGTAACAGAGATACCGCGGCGTACCCGCCGAACGCAGTACGCCGAAAACGTAAAATTTTCCGTCGCCGTAGCCTATTTTTACCCATTCCGAACTTTCTATCGCGTTTTCGAGTTCGTTGCAGTGCGGATAAGCCGACAGCAGCCCCTCGACTTCGCGTTTCATTCGGTCGTAGAAACCGCCGCGGGCGAGTTCCGATGTTCCTTTTTCGACAGGGCAAGCACCCTTCTCATCCTTGAATAGTTCGCCCCCGTCTTCTTCTTTCGGCGCACCTTCGCATACAGGCTCACCGCTTTCATCAGTTTTGTCGAATTCATAATAGTTTGCCTCCGCTATCGCTTCGTCCTCATATTCCGTAGGAATGTTTTGCGGGGTATGTATTCCGTTATCCCCCCTTTCGGCCGGAGCGGAATTTTCGGCCTCTTCTATATCCGCTTTGACCGCGGAAGCCTCTCCCCCGCCGTATGCGGGCTTTATCATTTCGGCGCGTTCTATTTCGCTTTTAAGCCCGAAAACGGCGCTTTGGAAATTCCCGCAGACAGCGGAAGCCAAAAGCTGCACGCTTCCGTTCACATAACATACGACCGCGGCGAAACCCGCGCCCGTATCGAGGTCGGACTGACCTTCGAAAAATCCGTTTTCGATTATTTCAGAATGTACGCCGTCCGAAATTGCGGCTACGTACCTGCCCTCGGTAAGCGGCGCAAAGTTGATAAGCTTTACTTCCACCCTTAAACTCCGGGAATACTTTTCCGCCTTAACAAGTCCCGAAAGCGCTCCGCCGTCCGCGGAAAAACCGTCTTTCAAGCCCTTTATCACGGCAATGCTTTTCGTATAGCTCATATCGGTTATATCATATAATTGAAATTATCATAATTTATGACAAAAATTGTAAAATTAAATCTTTTTTTAAACTTTTTAAGTCAATTTTTTAAAGCCGATTGCAATTTTTCTGCGGCGGAAATATAATGTTAGCTGAACGCTGAGATATAAGGAGTAAAAAAATTGAAACCTACCGAAAACAAAAAAGTTCTCGACTTTGTAGAAAAAAGCGCCGAACTTGCCCAGCCTGACGAAATCGTTTGGATTGACGGCAGCGAGGCACAAACCGCCGAACTTAAAGCCAAAGCGGTAAAAAGCGGAGAACTGATAAAGCTGAACGAAAAACTATTGCCCGACTGCTACCTTCACCGCACCAAGGTGAACGACGTGGCGAGGGTAGAGGACAGAACGTTTATCTGCACTAAAAAGCGGGAGGACGCCGGTCCCATAAACTATTGGATGGACCCCAAACAAGCTTACGAGCTGACAAGCGAGATTGCCCGCGGCAGCATGAAAGGCAAAACCATGTACGTCATTCCTTACTCTATGGGCGTAGTCGGCAGCGACTTCGCAAAGATAGGGATAGAGGTCACCGATTCGGTTTACGTGGTTCTCAACATGAACATAATGACGAGGGTCGGAAACGCCTGCCTGAAAGCTTTGGGAAAGGACGGCGACTTTATTAAGGGCTTCCACGCAAGCTGCGACATAGACGCCGAAAAGCGTTACATTATGCACTTCCCCGAGGACAATACGATAATTTCCGTAAACTCTGCTTACGGCGGCAACGTGCTTTTAGGGAAAAAGTGCTTCGCACTGCGCATAGCGTCCTATCTTGGGCGCACGGAGGGCTGGATGGCGGAGCATATGCTTATTCTGGGCGTAACCTTCCCCGACGGCGAAAAGAAATACGTGGCGGCGGCATTCCCCTCGGCTTGCGGAAAAACCAACCTTGCAATGCTTATCCCTCCCGAACACTACCTTAAAAAAGGCTATAAGGTGGAATGTGTGGGCGACGACATAGCTTGGATACGCGTGGGCGCAGACGGCAGGCTTTGGGCTGTAAACCCCGAAAACGGCTTTTTCGGCGTAGCTCCCGGGACGAACGAACATTCAAATTACAACGCGTTGCAATCCACAAAACGCGGCACGATTTTCACGAACGTCGCTTTGAATACCGACGATATGACGGTTTGGTGGGAAGGTTTGACGAAAGAACTTCCCCAACACGTCATCGACTGGACGGGCAAACCTTGGAATCCCGAAAAATTCGATAAAAAGGATAAATCCACCTGCGCCGCCCATCCCAACAGCCGCTTTACCGCGCCGGCAAAGAACTGCCCTTGCGTTTCGCCCGACTTCGATTCGCTTACGGGCGTGCCCCTTTCCGCGATAATCTTCGGCGGCAGAAGAGCTTCCACTACCCCCCTCGTTTATCAGTCGCGCGATTGGAACCACGGCGTATTCGTAGGCTCGGCAATGTCGTCGGAAACGACTGCCGCGGCGGCGGGCGCGACTGGCGTTTTAAGGCACGACCCCATGGCGATGAAGCCCTTTGCGGGCTACCATATGGGCGATTACTTCGCGCACTGGATAGAGATGGGAAAAAAGGTGAAAAACCCACCCAAAATTTTCAACGTAAACTGGTTCAGGCAGGATAAGGACGGCAATTTTATGTGGCCCGGGTTCGGCGACAATATGCGCGTCCTCGAATGGATATTAAAGCGGTGCGACGGCAAGGTCGGGGCGGAAGAAACGGCTATCGGCTTCGTGCCCCGCGCAGAAGATATCGACCTTTCGGAAATGGACTACGAAATAAGCGCGGGTCATCCCTTCGGCATAGAGGACCTAAAAGAAATTCTTAAAGTCGATAAATCCCTTTGGGCTGACGAAGCGAAAGAAATTGAGGGATATTACAAGGGCACTATCAAAGACAGGATTCCCGCCGAACTTTGGGATTGTCTTGAAACGCTTAAAAACAACTGCAAAAATTAACATTGTTTTTCCCCGCGGCTTCCGCCGCGGGGAAAATTTTTAACCCGCCATTCCCGCGCCGCAAACGCAGCGAGGAAATTTTTATACCGCCTTTCCCGCGCCGCAAACGCCGCGGAGGAAAATTTTTTTAAATTCAGTAGATTTTTGTAAAAATTTATGATACACTTATAATGAAATTGTGTGTCTCGGAAACGCATTTCCATACAGTTCCCAAAAGCATTTTTTCAAGGTATGATTATGGACGGATTGATTTTTAACTGCACATCGCAGGAACTTAATTTAACCAGATTATTTTTGTGCGGGTCTTCTATGTATCTTATCGCGGAAAAGCGCATAAAAGCCGATTTCGAACGCAGTCAGGAGCTATTGGATATGTACATCGACCTGGTCACCGCCGACGAAGAAGGCTACATAAAAAAACTAAGGAAAAGCAAGACGAAAATCGCGGCGGAAGAATTGGAAATGCTTGAAGACTGTAAAAAGATAATGGATATTAAATATTGGAGAAATTACAGCTGGCTTCTTTCGCTGTGCAAGGACCATATCAAACCCGACAAAAATTAAAAACCTTTTAATTTATTTAAAATAAAAGATACCCGCCGGTTGAACCGGCGGGTAGTTATTTTATAAACGTTTCGGAAAGTTATCAGTACTTATCCCTTTGATGATAGGTCGTGTGCAAAAGCTCGTGCGACTTGTGCGACAGAGGCTTGCCGAAATACTCCTTATACAGCATCTCTACCGCGGGAGTATCATGCGAGCAACGCAGTTTGTTCTTTTTGTCGTAATCGTAAAGCGCCTTTGCGCGGACAGCTTTAAGGTCAACCGTGTTGCGGATTTCGTCGGGAACATAGGGCTGGCCGCCG
Organism: uncultured Clostridia bacterium; assembly: GCA_947589385.1. Classification (GTDB taxonomy): domain Bacteria; phylum Bacillota; class Clostridia; order Christensenellales; family Borkfalkiaceae; genus Coproplasma. The sequence goes on from CANPZW010000006.1 coordinate 60,129, forward strand.
CCGTTGATACAGCCGCCGGGGCACGCCATAATCTCTACGAAGGTGTAATCCTTTTCTCCGCTCTTTATCTGCTCGATAACCTTTCTCGCATTGCCGAGCCCGTTAGCAACGGCAACCTTAACTATCGTACCGCCTACGTTGTACTCGGCTTCCTTAACTCCTTCGGTGCCGCGGACTTCCTTAAACTCTATGGGAGCGCCCGCGCCGCCGAGCTTGTAAGCCGCAGTTCTCAAAGCCGCTTCCATTACGCCGCCCGTTGCGCCGAATATAGCGCCCGCGCCGCTGGCTTCGCCGAAAGGCGTATCGTATTCCGCGTCGGGAAGATTTACAAAATCTATGCCCGCTTCCTTAATCATTTTGGCAAGTTCGCGGGTGGTAAGCGCAATGTCGGTATAGTGGCCGAGCTCGTCGCGCGTAACCTCGAACTTCTTCGCCGTGCAGGGAATTACGGATACTATATACAGGTTTTCGGGTCTTATATTATTCTTTTCGCAGTAATACGTTTTAAGCACAGCCGAGAACATTTCCTGAGGAGACTTGCAGGTCGAAAGGTTAGGCAGAAGTTCGGGATAGTAATGTTCCGCAAACTTTACCCAGCCGGGGCAGCAGCTTGTGAACATAGGCGTTTTGCCGCCCTTCATAAGTCTTTCTATAAGTTCGTTCGCCTCTTCCATAATGGTGAGGTCGGCGGTGATATCCATATTGAAGCACTTAACGTCGCCCAACTGTTTGATGGCTGCAACCATCTTGCCGTCAACGTTCTTGCCGGCGGGCATACCGAACGCTTCGCCCAAAGTAGCCTTTATGGAAGGCGCGGTGAAGAATACAACCTGCTTTTCGGGATCTTCGATTGCCTTCCAGACGTCTGCGGTGTTGCTCTTTTCGTACAGAGCGCCTACGGGGCAGGCAACAACGCACTGTCCGCAGTTTACGCAGGACGTTTCAGCCAAAGCTCTATCGAAAGGCGAGCCGATAACCTTTGCATAGCCCCTCTTCTTGGGTCCGATTACGCCGATTGTCTGCTTGTTGCAGGCTGCAACGCAGCGCGTGCACATTACGCACTTGGAATTGTCGCGTACTACGGAAGGCGAAAGGTCGTCGATTGCAGCGTCCTTATAGTCCGTGCCGAATCTGTCCTCTTCCGCGCCGTATTCAAGCGCCAGCTTCTGCAATTCGCAGTTGGTGGAGCGGACGCAGCTTAAACACTTCTTCTTATGTGTGGAAAGAATAAGCTCTATCGTAGTCTTTCTGGATTTTCTGACCTTGGGGGTATTGGTTTTAACTTCCATGCCCTCGGAGACGGGATAAACGCATGCGGCTACAAGCCCTCTTGCACCGGTGGCCTCTACAAGGCACATACGGCAGGAGCCCACGCACTGTACGTCCTTTAAATAGCACAGTGTGGGAATATTTATTTTGGCAAGACGCGCCGCGTCAAGAATCGTAGAACCTTCGGGTACGCTTACGGGAATACCGTTTATTTTAAGATTTATCATATTAGCCATTTGTAGTCACCTCACTTTCTCTCAACTGCCTTAAACTTGCAGTTGCTCTGGCAAACGCCGCACTTGACGCACTTCGTCGTATCGATAGTGTAGGAAGGAAGCTTATGCCCGGGCGCAACGTAATCCGTTTTGGTAATCGCAGAAGCGGGGCAATTCCTTGCGCAAACGCCGCAACCCATGCACTTATCCTTGTCGATAGAATAATTGAGAAGGGACTTGCACACGCCCGAAGGACAACGCTTTTCGTAGATATGCGCCTCGTACTCGTCCATGAAGTGTTCCATGGCGGAAAGTACGGGGTTGGGCGCGGACTGTCCGAGAGCGCACAGCGAAGAACTCTTCATATGCTGAGCGATTTCCCTGATTTTCACAAGGTCCTCGGGTTCGCCCTTGCCCTGGGTTATCTTTGTAAGGATTTCCAAAAGGCGCTTCGTGCCGATACGGCAGGGCGTGCACTTGCCGCAACTTTCGTCCGCTGTAAATTCAAGATAGAACTTCGCGATATCGACCATACATGTATCTTCGTCCATTACGATAAGACCGCCGCTGCCCATCATCGAGCCGATGGAGATAAGGTTGTCGAAGTCCATGGGGATATCTATATATTTAGCGGGGATACAGCCGCCCGAAGGGCCGCCCGTCTGCGCGGCTTTGAACTTCTTGCCGTTGGGGATTCCGCCGCCGATTTCGTTTATTATCGTGCCGAGCTTAGTGCCCATAGGTACTTCGACAAGTCCGACGTTCTTGATTTTGCCGCCGACTGCGAAAACCTTCGTGCCCTTGCTCTTTTCCGTGCCGATAGACGAGAACCATTTGCTGCCCCTCATAATTATGGGGTTTACGTTCGCCCACGTTTCAACGTTGTTGAGGACAGTGGGTTTCTGGAACACGCCGCACTGTGCGGAGAAAGGAGGACGGGGTCTGGGCTCGCCGCGCTTGCCCTCGATAGAGGTCATAAGCGCCGTCTCTTCGCCGCAGACGAACGCGCCCGCGCCGAGACGTACGTGAATATCGAAGTTGAAGCCCGAACCTAAAATGTTCTTGCCGAGAAGCCCAAGCTCTCTCGCCTGCTTTATAGCGATGTTAAGCCTTTCAACGGCGATGGGGTATTCCGCACGGACGTATATGTAACCTTCGTCCGCGCCTACGGTGTAGCCCGCAATAGCCATTGCTTCAAGCACGGTATGGGGGTCGCCTTCGAGTACCGAACGGTCCATAAACGCGCCGGGGTCGCCTTCGTCGGCGTTGCAGCAAACGTACTTTTTGTCGCCCTTTGCGTCGCGCGTGAACTGCCATTTAAGTCCGGTGGGGAAGCCCGCGCCGCCGCGGCCGCGCAAGCCCGATGCCTTCATTTCGGCAATTACGTCGTCGGGAGTCATTTCGGTGAGAACCTTTGCAAGGGCGGAATAATCGCCCGCAGCAATGGCTTCCGTGATATCTTCGGCTGCGATTACGCCGCAGTTACGCAGCGCTATACGCATTTGGTGCTTATAGAAAGGAATTTCCGCAAAGGGAATTACCGAGCCGTCCGAGTGAACGGTTTCGGCATAAAGAAGTTCCTTGACAATCTGCCCGCCTTTAACAAGGTGCTTTTCGGCAACCGTCTTAGCGTGTTCGGGGGTCATCTGCGAATAGAACGCGCCCTCGGGATAAACAATCATTATGGGGCCGAGCGCGCACAGACCGAAACAGCCCGTCTTGACGATAAGAACGTCGTCGATGCCCAGCTCCTTAAAGCTTTTTTCAAGCTGTTCTATTACCTGCAACGAATGCGAGGAAGTACAGCCAGTACCGCCGCAGACAAGCACCTGCTTTCTGTAACCGGTATTTACCGCCAGCTTTTCAGCCTGTTCGCGTACTATACGGCGGACGTTGATAAGGTCGGCCTTTGCGGCCGCAATTTTTCTTAATTCTTCACAAGTCATATTTCGGCCTCCACTTAATCCTTCATGTATGTTTCCAGAATACCCGGAACGTCTTTTGCGTTAAGCTTGCCGTAAACCTCGCCGTCAACGATCATTACGGGAGCAAGACCGCACGCGCCTACGCAACGGCAGCTTTCGATAGAGAACTTTCTGTCGGGCGTACATTCCCCGCAGGAAATCCCCAACTGCTTTTCAACGGCTTCAAGAATTTTATCCGAGCCCTTAACGTAGCAAGCTGTGCCGAGGCAAACGCTGATTTTGTGTTTGCCCTTGGGTTTCAACGAAAATTGCGAATAGAAGGTCGCAACTCCGAACACTTCTGCGAGAGGCAGATTAAGCCCTTCTGCTATTTGCGTCTGTACCTCGACGGGGAGGTAGCCGTAGATAGCCTGGGCTTCCTGCAAAACGGGCATAAGTGCGCCCTTTTCTCCGCGGTGTCCGTCAATGCATTTTTTCAAGGCTTCGGCCTGCTGGGGCGTGCCCTCAAAAATAATCTCTGACATAATTACTCCTGATTTAATAATATTTTAATGCTAATATATTATAACAGACAAAATTATAAAACACAATGCTTTTTCGGCATAAAAAATCAAAATCCATTGTTAAATTTTTGGAAGCCTATCCTGTTTTTTACCGCGCGCGCGTACATTCTTCCAAAATTTTATTCCCGCCGCAGGACATAAAATTACATTTAAACACTTGAAATAATGTTTTACATATGTTATAATAAATTTATTCAGAATTTCCGCGCTTATTTATGCAAATTTGTGCGGATAAATAAAAATAAAAAGAGGAAAAAAATGAAACGAAAAATTCTGACAGCAATTTTGGCAACGGTCTGCGCGTTATGCTGTTTGTTCGGTCTGGCTTCATGTAAGTTCCAGGGCTATAACCAGAACAATCATAATAAGAAGCCCAGCAGCGACGGCGACTATGTCGATCCGCCTAAGGTACAGGACAACGATTTTACATTCGAACTGAACGTCGAAGAAGACACTTACACCGTCATAGGGATAAACAACGAAGAAAAAACAGACTTTATTATTCCCGACGAATATGACGGCAAACTCATTACTGCGATAGGCAAAGAGGCGTTTACCGGCAACTCAATGAAAAGCATGAAACTTTCCAAAAACATCGTCTCGATAGGCGAAAGCGCTTTTGCAGGCTGCAACGCATTAGTCTCGATATCCCTGCCCGAAAGCGTGACCACGTTAGGCGGCTCTGCTTTCAACGGTTGCAAAGGACTGCTTTCGGCAATTCTTAGCCAAGCACTTGAATCTATCCCCATCCGATGCTTCGAAGGTTGCACCACCCTTAACAAAATAGATATTCCAAACAGCGTAACTTCCATAGGCGATTCCGCATTCAGAAACTGTTCGGGGCTTAAAACGGTTAAAATCGGCAGTGGCATAAACGAAATCGGCAAAAGTGCATTTGAAAATTGCAGTAAACTCGACGATATAACCATTGAAGAAGGCGTTAAGATTATAAATGAAAAGGCTTTTCAAAACTGCTCAGCGCTTAGAAATATCGTGATTCCCGACAGCGTAATTTCCATAGGCAATAGCACATTTTTCAACTGCGAATCTATTGAGAATATGACCTTGCCTTTCATAGGCTCAGGGGAAATTATTGTGGAAAAAACCGACAATGCGGAAAGCGACGACGAAGAGGAAGAAGAAAAGCCAGAGCCCAATAGGTTTTTCGGTTATATTTTCGGATCTATGGGTTCTGCCAGCACCGACGCAGTGCCTCTTTCATTAAAGACCGTTACGATAACCGGCGACGAAGATGTGGCAGAGCATGCTTTCACGAATGTGGGAAAATATACCGACTCTGCCGGAACCACCGGAATAGGTCTTGAAACATTGATATTTACCGGAAACGTAAAAGTATTCAAAGTAGGAGCGTTCCAGTTCTGTATGAATTTGCATAATGTGGTAATACCTGCTTCATTAACTCATATTGAGCGAGGCGTATTCGGAGCCAATCTTGTAAACAAGATTTATTACATGGGAGATAAAGCTCAATTTAGTAGAATTAAAATAGATGAGGACAATTATAATCTTACAGGAGAACATGGCATAATATCGGCAGCTACGAAATATTATTACAGTCCGAACAATCCATATACCGGTACTTCCGTGACCGATAATTACTGGTACTTTGACAATAACAAACAACCTGCTATATGGCCGAAGCCTTAAAAGACCTTTATAGTGAAATATATTCGCTCCGTTTAACGGGGCGAATTTTTTGGTTTCTCTCACTACTCAACGCCCGCTTACGTCGCGCCGCATATAGTTCAATATGACAAGCCCTAATACGAAGTTATTCTTTTTATTATCGAAATTAGCCTTTTGCCACGCGATAATCGCACGGTTTCCAATGGCACAGGCTTAATTAGTGGTGTACAATATTAGTGATGTACAATAAAGCCGCCCCACCATACGGCGGGGCGGCTTTATAATAAAAAATATCCCCGCGCGGATTATGCGCGGGGATTGAATTTTACTTTAACACTATTCCGCCTGAGCTGCACCCTTAGGGAATACATAGAAAGGTATATCGTCGCCCGAGCCGCCTTTAACGGTTATCTGAATCTCGATGTCTGTTCCTGCCTTAAAGGAGATATCGCGGAACCATTCGCCGCTGTCCCCTCCGAATACATAAGATTCACCGTTTATGGTAAAGGTAATTTCTCTCGCAACTCCCATTGCGGCTGCCGCGAACTGTATGGTATAAACTCCGTCTTCTGCGATATTTATATAGCGTTTGCAATCCGAACGAATGATATTCACGGGATTCCCGCCGTAACCTTCGGATATACCTATATATTGTTTAACCTCGTAATCGTAAAGATTAAATTTATATTCGCCTACCGCCGCCGCCGAAATTGTGATTATAAAGGTTTCGCCATTTTCCACAGCAAAGGTATCTATATTTTTACCCTGCAAAGCGTCGATTTTGATACTGCCGTTTACGGCTATCGTGAAATCGCGTTCTTCCTCGGTGGTAAGGCTGAATGTCCCGCTCTTGTTTGCGGTAAAGACATAAGTTTCCGAAGTTCCTATTGCGGTGTTATCAGCTACCGTATAGGTATTTTCGCCTACTTGCAGAGTTTTACCGGAATCTTCGGCAATTATGATTGTTACCTGCCTTGCTTCGGACGTGATATGCGCCCAAGTCGCTACGTAACCCTCGGGCAAATCCTTAATTTTTGCCGTGTAATTATCTTCGGCAACAGTAAACGTTACCGAGCCGTAAATGTTATTCGGCGTAAACGTTACTTCTTCCGAACCAACCTCGTCATTACCCTTATAAAGAGCTACCGTAACGCTTTCCCCCGAGAAATCTTCGGTAAAGGAAACTACAACCGTCGCTCTCCAAGGCACGGTGTACTCTACTTCGTTGGAAAAGTCGCTGGTGGGGAAATTTTCGCTTAAAGCCTTAACCTTATAAGAATACTTACCCGGAACTGCTTGGGTAATGGAATAGGTAGTAGTTGTCTGGTCGATAAGTTTTACGTCGTTTTCGTAAATTTCGTAACTTGTGGCGTTGACTACCGCTTCCCAGCTGATTATGCCGTTTTCGTCTATGGAAATTACGGGCGCTTTAAGCTTTTCTTTCGCCGCTACCTTATACTTTACGGAGTTGGAAGCCGCACTTTCGGTATAATCGCCGCTTCCTACGGCTTTAACATAATAAGTATATTCGCCTATCTCCGTACGGGTTATCGCATAAGAGGTTTCGGTTTGGTTTGCGACCTTTTCGTCATTTTCGTAAATGTCGTAACCGTCCGCATTCTGTACCGCCCCCCAGGAAATAACGTTCCCCTGCAACGCAATTTCAGGCGCATCAAGGGCTATCTTACCGTTGTCGGCAGGTTCGTCGGCGGGTTCGCAAGCCGTCAGCGCAATCGCCAGAGAAAGCGCAAAAACAAGGCTTATAACTGTGACTAAAAGTTTTTTGGTTTTCATTTTTTACTCCTTATTTTTATTCTTCGGCAAAAGCCTCGGAATTTATTTCGAATTAAAGAAATACCTAATAACAGCCCGCAGAATCCCGTCCGAAAACCGTAAGTTCGGTTTTAATCCGCCGGTTCAGGCGGCGGGTCAAACCCGCCGCCTTTGCCGACTGTTTTGTTTAGCCTAAACTTTTAAGTAGTTTACGCTTTGGTAATTTCAAGGAGCTGCTCAACATCCTTGCCGCCAGAAATCTGACCGGTCATTTGACAGGTGTAGCCTTCGGGCAATGTCGAAGGGTCAATCCTCAAGTAAACTTTATCATTGCCGGAAGCACCCGCCAAAGGCACATTGCACGTATATTCGCCCTGACCTGTCACTTCAACAATAGCCGCTGCAACCATATTAGAAACAAAGGTACTTGCATTTGAGGCCTTAGATGTTTGCAGTTTTAACAAGCTCAACGTTGCAGGGAAGCCTTCGGGTACTTTTACCGTAACAATAATCTTATTGGTTAAGTAGTACCACAAATCCTTTCCAGTCACTTTTGCAGCACCGCTGTCGCCATATTTACCGGTTTCATCAACTGCTGTAACAGTATAGTCAGGAGGCGTCATCGTTAACGAGAATGAAGGAATGTTGTAGTAAGTCTTAGTAGTTTCACCCGTTCCGCCTTTCCAGGTAACTTTATACTTGGTAGCATTGGGTACAGCGTCCCAGGTAAGCAAAGTATAGCCTTCTAATTTTAAGTTAGCAGGTGCACTTAACAAGCCCATAACCGTAACGGTAAGGTTCAGTTCCGTCGAACCGGTGTAGGTTATAATCATCACGAAAGGCGTATTTACCTTTATCTCTTGGGTAGCCGTTTTTCCGTCGGTCAACGTTAAAGCGGCGCCCGTCGTGCCATTATAAACTTTCACATCGGTCAAGCCGCTTTCAGCGCTGAAACCGAACATTACGCTGGCCGCTTCGGCGGACAAGTACGAAACCGTCTTAACGTGCGTGCCCACAGCAAAGGTTACCGTATTAGCGCCGAAATTCAAAGCCGTAGTCTCTTGTTCCTTAATCATATTTACCTTAACGGTAGGATAGCTTCCTGCGCCGTTATAAGCCACAGCCATTACAAGCTTTCCACCCTGGGTAAACTTCGTTACGGAAGATACCAAAACCTTTGCCTTGGTTTCAGCTATATTGTCTATAATAGATGCGCCTGTATCTTCGTTATAAACCTGAATATTCTTCAAGCTTGTATCGGATGTAAGTTGCAAAGCATACTGTCCTGCTTCCGCCGCCGTGAACGATAGATATTCAACGTTCTTGCCTGCCGCAAAGGTTACGCTTGTATCTGTATTCGCAGTCATTTCGGTAGGCTTGTTGTAAACCATTGTCAGGTTGACTACGGGATGATTTTCGTTCCCCTTGTACAATACCTCAAAATTGAGAGGATTACTTGTGGTCAACTTCGTAGTGGTTGAAATATAGACTTTACCCTTATCTTCGGTAGTAATTGCAAACAAGTCATTGCTGTTAGCAAGATTTACTACGCTTACATTATTCAAGCTTGTTTCAGAAGTAAGAACTAACGCATATACAGCTGCTTCACTTGCCGTGAACGAATAGTACTCGGCGTTATTGGTCGCGCTGAATGTTATCTTTTGCGTAGTGTTTACGGTAAGCGCCTTAGGCGTGTCGTACTCTACCCTGAACTTGAATGTAGGATAGTTTTCCGAACCGTCGAAATAGATAAGGAACGTTATCTTTTCTTCTGCCGTAAGTTTAAGCTTGTTGTAGCTGAGGAACTTGGCGTCGGTTACAGTGCCGTAATTTGCACTGGTCTTGGCATTTTCAATTTTGACATTACTTATATTCTCTTCCGCATTAAGCACAAGCGTGTAATAGTTTGCATCCGTTGCGGTGAACGACAGGTAAACGACATTCTGTTCTTCCGTGAATTTAACTTCGGTATCAGTATTTACAGTCAACTCCGTTGCATTTCTGTATTCCATTCTGAAATTGATTGTGGGGAAAGTTTCGGGGGCTTCCGTTATGTTGTAATAGATAAGGAACGATATCTTCTGACCTACCGTCATTGTAACCCGCGTCAAATCAGACTTCTTTGTCGAAGCGACTTTGGTAAGGATGCTTGCACCCGTTTCGGCATTTACTATCTGTAAGTTCTTCAAATCCGTTTCGGTTGTGAGAACACGCATATAAGTGCCGGCTTCGGTTGCAGTGAATGTGTAGTACTCCGCAAGATTATCCTTGCTGAATTCTATCGTCTTATCCTCGTTGACAGTCATTTCTGCGGGAGTATCGTACTCTACGCGGAAGTTGACCTTAGGATAATTTTCGTTGGAATTGTATTTAACAAGGAAATTAACTTTGCCAGCCGTAGCCAACGTTGACGTCGTGACATAGTATTTCGAAGTAGTAGATATAAGACCTACGCTACTATTTGTAGCCGCATTGTAAACCTGAACATTCTTCAAATCAGTTTCGGAAGTCAGAACTACTGCATAAGCTCCTGCTTTCTCTACCGTGAATGAATAATATTCGACATTGTTTTCCGCAGAGAACGTTATTTCAACGTCTTTATTCGCCGTCAATGCGGTAGGAGTATCATACTCTACGCGGAACTTCAACGAAACTTCCGAAGAACCATCATATACGATAAGGAAGTTAATCTTCTGACTTGCTGTAAGCTTATAGTTGGTAATGCTTATTTTAATAGTTGAAGATGTAATCTTAGTAACGATATTAGCTCCCGTTTCACCGTTTATAATCTGAACTCCGCTTAAACTTGTTTCGGATGAAAGGACAATGCCGTAATAAGCTTCGTCGATTGCCGTAAAGCTGAAACTCTTAATGGCTTTGCCGTTGCCCAAAGTTACATCCTGTGTCTTGTTTGCGGTCAAATCCTCGCTTACTATCTTGTTAAGCGTTAATTTGATTTCGAGAGCTTTTAATAGCGGATAATTGTATTCGAATACAAGGGTTAATTCTTCGTCCTTGTCAAGCGCAATAAATACGTTTATGAAGGTAAGATTCCTAGTTGAATTGCCCCATATTCTTCCACCTTCTCCGTTCAAAACGTCAACATAATTCAAATTTGACGCCGAAAGAATAAGCATATAGCTGCCCGCTTCGGTTGCGGTGAACTTATAAGTTCTGGTATAGTAATCCTGACTTAACTCTACCTTTTCTTCCTTATCCGCAGTCAAAGCCGTAGGCTCGGAATGGTTGATTGTGAAGCGAAGCTTAGGATAGCTTGTCGAGGTTGAATCATATAAGAACAGTAATTCAACTTTCTCATCCTTTTCAAGCGTCAGCGTTACTCTTCTGTAATAAGTGCTGCTTGTAGATATTGAAAGCGTTTCAAAGCCCTCTTCACCGGATCTTAATACCCTAATTTGTCCGGGGTCTGTTGTAGCGCTTGTTGAGTGGTTTATCGTAAGCATATATTTACCGGCTTCGGTTGCGGTGAACGAATAAGCCGCCGTAATTTTATCTTTCGAGAAATTAAATTCCGTTGCCTTATTCAGTTCGGCAGATGCGAACTCAACTGCGTTTATTAAGCAATTTACGGTAAACGTCGCGGTAGTGGATCTGGTTAATGTGAATATAACGGGCACGCCTTTCTTAGCGTAGAATACGTTGGATGCGGCATACCTTGTAGCAGTATAGCTACTAATCAAATCATCGGTAGCGCCGTCCATACCGACAGTGAAATATCTGATATTGGAAGTTGAACTTGCACTGAACGTATAGTATCCGTCTTTTTCAGCCGTAAACGAACGATAGTATATAGGATTTGTATTGTTTATCGTTATGGAAGCCGATTCGCCCGCAGTAAATGCAGTAAACTGAGCTTCGGTTACTTTACAGGTAATGTTTTCAGCATAGCCAGACGAACCTGTAAAATCTATATTGATATACTGAGTTGCGCCGGCTTTCATATAAATGTAAGCTTCAACTGTCTTTCTTTCTGCAGAAGCCGTACCGACAAGAATGCTGGTAGAAGTTGCGCCATACCCTACCGAAACGTTCCTCAAATCACTTTCAGATGTCAAAGTGATTGCGTACAAACCGTCTTTTTCTGCCTTAAACAACCTTGTTTCAGATTTATGACTTGTACTGAACGAGAAAGTAAAATCTTTATTCAGTTCCACATCTGAAATTCTATTGATTTTAACAGAGGACATTGAAGTATATGGAGTACTGTTGCTATGACGTTCCCATTCTATGTTAAACTTATCGTCCTCTTTCAAAATCAATTTTGTGGTTAATTTGGTGCTGGAAGACGATGCAACGCTTGTATCGTTGACATATAGCGACAATGCTTCAGTATTACTGGTAAAAGAAGTAATAGCAAATTCATAAGTGCCCGCAGGCAATTTGTAGTAGATACGCGCCGTCTTTACATCCGGCATATCCGGATGTCTGAACGATATAGGCAGATAGTTTACTGTGCCGTCCGTCTTTATATTATCAAAATTTATGGGTTCAAGACTTGCAGTACCCGTTTTTGCCGCAGAGCCTTCCCTTTGGAATTTAATGGTTTTTGCGCCTTCGGGAACATAAATCGCGCCTTCACCTCTTTTACTATTAGTAGAACCTGTGCTATGGACGCCATTGCTTAAACTGTATTGATCGGAATTACCGTCAACAGTAACAACGATAGAACTATAACTGTTTAAGTCAATACCTACCATATACCAGCCGGCAGGCACATTCAAACGCAGCGTTTTGGTTACATACAAGTCACTGCTCTCGCCGAAGTCTATATCCAGCTTACCAGCTTCGCCTGTGCCGAGTGAACGTTCCATATCGAAATTACCCGTGAAGGTTTCCTCATGGGTATTGCCACTGACAGTGAACGTCAGTTCTGTGGCGCTTGTAAACACGTAGGCGTTGATTACTTCAACGTAGTCTTTGTCGCCTTCCACTGCCAAAGTTACGGCGTATTCGATTTTCTGTCCCGCGTGGTTTGTGCCGCTATATCCGAAGTATGGCGTAAACGTGATTTCGCCGGCGCCGCTGGTTCTGTTTATTTTACCAGTGCCGAGCGCTTTGCCGTTTAATACGGGTTCGCCGTCGATTTTTGCAATTACTTTAAACGTTACGTCGGGTAAGCCGCGCTCGTCTTTTTCAAGTAACGCGCCTCGGTTTATGTTTAACTTGATTGTCCTTACTACGCCGTATTTGACTTCTTTTATGTCCTCACCTTCGGGATTATCGTATGTATATACTACGTCCTGCGTGAGTACGTCCAATTCAATATGTTTTACGCCCGCTTCTACAAGCTCTGCATGCCATGCGCCGAAATCCTTGACTTCTTCGTTAGCAAATTCCTGTGCGGGCTTATAATACGCGTTATATATATTGATTTCAAGCTGCTCTACGCCGCACTTGCATTTGCCCGAAAATCCGAAGTCATGCGCCTCTTCATTGGATTTTTCGTCGCCGCCATCCTCGCAGGTAGCCGCATGCCAGTGCTTATTCTGGTCAACCGTCCAAGCCTCGCTGAATACATGCCTATGGTAGTGGCAAGTCGAGCAATTTCCGTCTGCATCGAACTCGTGGTTGCCCAATTCACTCTTCATGTTCTGATGCGTACACGTAGCCGCATGCCAATGCTGGGTTTCGCTGGTCGTCCAACCTTCCTCATAGCTATGCTCATGTCCGATTTCATAATCACACACGTCGCAATAACCGTTTTGGTTCTCGTCAACGTGAGCCCCAAATTCGGATTTTTCAGTCTGGTGCGAACAGATTGCATCGTGCCAGTGATTATTCTTATCCGTGGACCATTCCTTAGCATAACGGTGTTTGTGCTCTACCGCTTTATGGCAGGTATCGCATTCCCCGTCCTCATCGATGTCCTCGTGCTCAGCATAGCTTCCCTTCTCGTTTGTGTGCGAGCAGGTTGCTTCGTGCCAATGGTGCGTTTCGTCCGACGTCCAGTCGTCCGCAAATGTATGTTCGTGACCTACGTCATAACTGCAGACATCGCATTTGCCGTCCTGGTTAGCGTCAACGTGCGCCGCCTTGTCCTTGACTTCGTCCGTGTCGTCGCATTTGGGTGCATGCCAATGATAGTCGGAGTCCGTTGTCCACGACTCTGACCATGTGTGCTCGTGCGGGTTGCATGCCGTTAATGCGGCAGCAAGGCAAACCGTGCAGACCAAAGCGAAAAACAGAGACAAAATCGCTCTGAATTTCCTTCTCATTTTCTTCTCCTTTTTATTTGATTTTTTTCTGTAATCAGAAGCATATTCATTTTTTACTCAATAATCGGATGCGCATTTCCTATTATTGAATGAATATACATTTTATTTATATCACTTTTTTGGCGCTTAGTCAAGTACTTAGTTAAAATTAGAGCGGTAAAATTTATAAAATGCGAGCTGAAACGGCAAAATAAGTAATTTTTTACAAAAATAAGCGTGTAAACCGTAGATTGCGCCCGATAAGTGACATGCTATTCATAATACAAAAATACGGCGAAGATGGAACGCTTCGCCGTATAGATTTAAAATTTTATATTACGAATAATAACCGCAAAATACAAGCCACATATTATCCTCACTTGAACTTAAACCCGGGAAGCCATCATTTTCTCTTGATTGTTCCGCAATTCCGTAGCCGTCGTTAAAAACAGCTTCTGTTGTTGCGTATGCTTCGAGGAAGACCTGCAATTCCGCATTTACAGGCACAGCGCCTTCATTGTTGCCGTATCCTGTGTACGTGCTGACAAAGTTGGTATAGTCGTAATACTTGCCCTTATAGGATATTCTGAAGCGTATCAAGGGATTTGTAAATCCGCCTTGCTCCACGCGCGTAGGTCTATTGTTTGCATCAACACCATACGTATATAAAGCTTCGCAATCCTTATTGAACTTAGCAAATAATATGGGACCGTATCCGTCCGTTTCGGCATACAAGTCTTTATCATACAGATGATAGAAGCCGTCGCCGCCATCGCCCATAGCGCATGAACCGTCGCCGTCGGTGTCAAACCAGGCGTCGCCCTCGTCAAATTTGCCGTTGCCGTTGGTATCACGCCAGCAATCGCCGTTGGTATCCCAAATGTTGTTTTTATTGGTATCCTTATAGTAATCTATACCGGGAGTATAATGGCCGTCGCCGTTAGTATCCCACCATTCGTCATCAACAGTACATATACCGTCGCCGTTAATGTCCATCCACTCGTCGCCGCTGTCCAATACGCCGTTGCCGTTGGTATCCGTCCATTCGGCGGAGTCGTAAATGCCATTGCCGTTAGTGTCCGTCCATTGCAACTTAATGGAGTCATACATTTTGTCTTCGGCACCTGTCCAATAATCTTTGATACCTTCAGTCAAAAGAACATTCTTCGAATCCTTGTAATTATATCTCCATTCGCCCATAGGCTGCATTTGTGCAAAAGGACCGTGGGGAGATACTTCTTCGTAAATTATTCCTCCGCCTTCATAAGTGCCTTCAAGCTTGATAGTGAAATCTACGGTTACAGGATAAGAACCCGTACAGTCGGCATGAAGCCCGAACGTCCACGTAGCACCCATTCCTTCCTCTTCGTCTATATTTTCTCTCGCTATTGATAGTTCAAACTTAAAGTTTTTGGTAAAGGTCGAACTTCTGCCGCCGTCGTTATAAACCTTGGCTATCGGATTCTTCCAAGCGAAAGTACCGTTGTGGTAATCCATAATAGGATTAATCTCGTTTGCGTTTACATCGACCCAGGATTGTATGGAATACTTACCGGGAGTAGAGGGAGCATACATATAGTAAACTCTATGGTCGCGCGAATTAAGCTTAGTCCTGTATGTACCGGTACGGGTTATGGTAATGCATGAATACAGACCGGAACCCGTTCCTCTCGTGGGGATTATAGGCAAAAGTTCAATTATAAGATTTCTGTGGTCGTTATCGGCAGTGAGGTCGTTGGGGTCGTAAGTATATTGTTCGGGCACGTCGGAAAGGGTTACGGTGTAATCCCCGTCAAGTTCCCTTGAAGCTACGCCCAAAGCATTGAATTTTTCATCAAACAAACCGTCCTCGCCAGACCATTGCGCATGAATTTCGGTTTCGGGGTGGAATCTTTGCCCTTCGCATACCAACGTTACGGTAAATATAATTTTGCCGTCGTCAACGGGGGGCTCATCCGGCGGAGTAGTTGTCCCGCCCCCATCACCACCAGCATCCGGAGGCACAATAGGGGGATTATAAACGCCATTGCACCCTGTGACCGCAAATACTGCCACAAGCATTAAAGAAAGAAGTATCAATAAAAACTTTTTCATCACTGATTACCTCCTGTTTTCTTTGAATCGGTCTTTTTAAATCCGCCGAAGAAGCTCTTAACGTCTTCCCACTTCAACTTTCTGACTACGATATCGACGATGTAAAGGACGATGCAGGCTATCAACAGTGGCATAGCCAAATCGACTTTGTATGTACCCATATCGTTTTCGTCGTTTACAATCGTAAGATTTCCGTCCATGCTTACTGTTCCTCTGCCGTTCACAGCTTTAAACAGAGCCGAAGCTTCGAACGAAGCAAATTCATCGTACTCGCTTGCATAAGAAATGTTCAAAGACGTCGTAGCCAAATAATCGATACTCTGATATGTATAGGTT
The DNA here is from genome assembly GCA_947589385.1 of uncultured Clostridia bacterium. Lineage (GTDB taxonomy): Bacteria > Bacillota > Clostridia > Christensenellales > Borkfalkiaceae > Coproplasma. Next base: position 76,166 of record CANPZW010000006.1, read on the forward strand.
ACCTTGACGTCATACTGACCTACGGCAAAACAGTTAAATTCATAGGAATAGTAATAACCTTCCTCAAGGTCAGTAAAAACTACTTCTTCCTTTTTACCGTCCGGGTTAATCAGTTCCACCTTGGCGGTAGCTTTAAAGCGCGTAGTCTCGGGGATAACCTGTACCCTTGCGGTGTTTCCCGTCTTCAAAACTTCGAAAGTGTAAGGGTAGTCGGTCTTTTCGTCAGGCATGTTGGTTTCAAACACGCCTGCCAAGAAACCCGGTTTCAGACCCGAAACAGAATCCCAACTCTTTATCCAATCACCCGTTAAGGCACTTGTAAAGGTGGAAACTTTGCCTTTGCCGTAATTCCAATACGAATACAGCGGAACTTCTTTGGTTTTTTGACTGCCCGGTTTTGTGTATGCAAGTTCAAGTACGTTCGTCGCGCTCGCTTTGGAGGCGCTGTTTACAAATCCCGAAACAGAAGGAATGTTGTCCTTATTTATATTGTCAAGCGATTCGTCGATACGGCGGTTTACAACTACTTTCGTCTCTCTTTCAACCACCGTTTCCACAATATTATCAGCCATTTCGCCCCAAAGCTTATCATCTATTTCGCCATTGGACCCGGTCGCATTTATATAAGTGTAATTACCGTGACCGGCATTGGCAACGCCGTTAAGCAATTCATCTACGGAGGAATCGTGCCGATCGCCGCCCACCCCGACGACGGAAGTTACGATGTCATCTTCATACATATCCGCGGCAATCTGTACGGGATTATCTTTTTCATCATATTTCAGACCGTCGGTAATAAGTATTAATTGCTTATCGCTGTAAGGAAGGTCTTTTATAAGATTATGAGCCGCTTCAAGACCTTTACCGATGATCGTACCTTGAGTTCCGTCGAGGGAGTTAATCCTGTCGATTATATCCCCCGGGTTGGTGAGCGGTCTGGGCTGCTGTACGATTTTGACTTCGCCGAAGAAAGTTACTATACAAATCTGGTCGTTGCTCTGCAACATATTAACCAGCTTCGTAGCCACGTTCTTTGCCGCATCAAGGCGATGGCCTTGATTCATGCTTCGCGACGAGTCTATAACAATCGTATAAAGTCTCGGTTCATCGTCACTCTTGCCGAAGCGAACGGGAAGCATATTGTCAAGCGCTTTCAATTCGGGTTTATCACTAGTCTGAATTTGCAGGTTACCCATTGTAACCAAACTTTTTCCGAGAGACGAAACAACAGTGTCGAGATTGTTAACAAACTCGGTCGGATTCATTACCGACATAGGATACCCGAATCCGTCCGAACCATATTCATCATTGACTGCTGTTATATCCACGTTGGCAAGGACTATTTCGTCGTACTTGCAAAGCAGTTCGACGCTTGAAGGAACATCTATGTTATTGTAGTAGATATTCACTTTGTCGTTGTCGGCATATTGATTTATGAATTTTATCTTTATGTCGTCCGGAGTATGACGGTCGTTTTCATATACGTCTATGCTGGCATTCGGTGCGTACTGCTCGACAAGCGCCGTACAGTCATTCCAAGAGCCGGCGACTGCGAGAACCTTTATTTCATCGGAGACCTTCTGCGTAAAATAATATTCGTTATTATATGCGCTTTTATCGTTGGAGATATTGCCTTCCGCCGGTTCTACATAGTCGATGGAAACTTTATAAGTATATGAGCCGCCGCGGGAAGTGTCAAGGTCGAAACTTACGGCGTTATTGCCTGCGGTGAGCGCGACTGTTCTCTCACGGATTTTGGAATCGTCGCGGTAAAGCCCCATAATGACTTCCGTGTCGATTGTAGATTGTACGCTTACCGTAGCCGTTTCCTCGGAGTTGAGGAATACGGACTTTTTGTATTCCACGCCCGATATTTGGATTTCGCGCGTTTCTTCGCTTATGTTGTCGTCGAGGAAAATGGCGTCAACCTTTACGTCGTGCGTTTCGAGGATATCTATGGCGCGTTTCATCGCGTAGGTGTCCGTTTCGTCCGTCTGTTTGCCGTCCGTAATAAGCACGATACGTTTTATTACGTCATCATCAAACAACGAACCCGTATATTCCAAAGCCTCGGCGATATTTGTTTCGCTGTTATCCACCTGGGATTCCTTTACGCTTTTGATATCCTGCGGCTTGCCCAAATCGCTTACAAGCTCGTAATCCTTGCCGAAGCAGACAAGTCCGAGTTTCGAATTGCGGGGCAATTCAAGCCTGGAAATATACTCGTCTATTTTATCCAAATTTTTGTTTGCGGAATACGAAACGTCCGCAACGACATAAATATCCGTTTCGGTCAAGACCGAAGTTATGCTGGTCCCTGCTGCGGCAAAGGCGATTATAAACGCCATTACTATATGCATTATCTGGGAAGCGATATTATGTCCGTTTCTGTTATCTTTTCTTACAGCAAGTAAAAACGGTACCGTAAATAATACGATAAGCGGAATTGCTATCAATAAAAGATATACGTTATCGAAGTTGATACTGCTCATAACAATATACCCCATAGTCTGCAACCGCAATGACGGCCAGAATTATAAATATAATCATTAAATCGTCTATTATGCCGAACAAGTGCGCTTCTTCGGGCATACCCACCAAAATAAATTCCGAATTTTCCACGACGCTTGTTTGTCGCTCCAACTTGGGAAGTGAAGCATAAACGGTTACGTGTCGTTCCGAATTATCTTTCATCATAAGATAAATGTTGTAAACGCCTACCTCCGTCAATTCCTCTTCGCTTATTCCCGAGGTTGTATCCGGATAGGAAACATTGCCCAAAGGAGATTCTATTCTTACGCCCTGGCAGCCGGCAATCATATTGACTTGAAGATTTTCTCCGCAGTAGAACGAAGTTTTATCCACAACTTCGGGGAAAGAATAGGACAGCATATTCGAAACGAGTGTAGTGCAGTCGGACAACAGTGTAAAACGCGCGGAATCCCTTAAATCGAAAGCGAACACCACTTCGCGGTTGCCGTATATGTTTGTTCCGGCGAACAGAAGGGGATTGCCTTCGCAGGTTATAAGCGTGCTGAATTTGCTGCTTAAACCGACTTTTACGTATTTGGAAATACCAAACGACTCTTTCGAAGTGCCTTTAAGCATATTTCTTATTTTAGTCGATGTTGACGTCGAATAAGCCGCTTTTTCGTTTGCGTTCACAACACCCTGGAAACTGAAATTGGCGCCTTCGACGTTTTGCGTGGGATTGATAAACCATACCGCGCCCTCTTTCGGCATCGATTCGGGAACAAACCCTTCGAACACGTACAAGCCGTACCCGGGTTGAGACGCATATTGCGCAGTGGCAATAGTAGTAACCAGATTATCGTCGTCCTCGATAGAAGAGATGCCCAAAGCGGCTTTCAACGCCGAGCCCATGAAAGTGGTTGTATCGCTGACGTACAGGATAGGCGACACATTTTCATGTTTTACGTTGAAAACAATAGCTTCGTTATCCATATCGAGCGAATCCGTCTCGTTAATCCTTACTTTTATGGAAGAAAACTCGGTTTGGTCGCAACTGAATTCGAACGAACAAGCCCAAACGCTGTCGCCTTCTTTGGGGTCAACGACAAAGTTGCCTTCCTCGTCCAACAGTAAGTTCCCTTTTTTGTCCATCGTACAGAGTTCATTGACCTGCAAGTTTTCAAGCGTGGCATAAGCCTCTTCGGAATTGTCGAAATAAAGACTGACCGATACGGTAGCTTCGTCTAAATAGGACGAAATCTGTCCGGTTACAAACAGCTTATTATCTTTGATTACGTATTCTATATCGGATATGCCGCAGTTAGCCCCTTCGTTCGTTATGTTGATAATATTTACGTTGTCACTTCCCGAATAAATCTTATCGGTGACGAGATATGTTACGACCGAGGGATAATCGGAAAAATACTGTTGGGCAATACTGCGCGCGTTATCCAAAGACGTATCGGAATAAGAAACTTCCAAATCGTTCAAAATTTCCAAAGCGCGCTCTTTATCCGTATAGTTTTCGTAGATTTTGTCGGTGGAGCTGCCTACGTAAATAAGCGTATAGCTGCTGCCCAGCATTGAATCGTCAATGATTTCCGCAATCTTCTCCTTTGCGGCGTCGAAACGAGTCTTGTCGTTCTGCACGATATTCATACTGCCCGAAGCGTCGAGAATGAAGCAATACTCCTTTGCGGAGTCTGGAATGGATAAAATGGGATGCGCAAGAACCACGGCGATAAGAATTACCGCCAAAATCTGCAAAATCAGATTTATGATACCGGTTATCCTGTTTATGGGAACACGGCGTTTAAGGAATTTTTCGCTCAACGTCCACAGATATGTCGAGGCAATGGTCTGCTCGGTATATCTGTTTTTGATTATGTAAATCAATATCAAAACGGGAATCCCGATGAGCGCCAAAAATCCCAAGGGATATAAAAAACTCATTTAATTACCCCCGAGGTTACCAATTTATCAAAGAATATGTCGTTAAGGGAATCGTTGGAGCTTACAAGCATATAGTGCCCGCCGCGCGACAGGCAATAATCGCGTATTCTGCCGGTGGCGTATTCAAGCGCGCGCTTATATGCGCGTATGATTTCCCTGTTTATATTCTTACGGTAAAATTTATTTGAATTTTCACTGTCGTAATAGTGCATTTTGCCGCGGGCTTTGGGATTAAGTTCTTCGCGCGTCAAAATCTGCACGCAAAGTACGTCCCTCTTTTTTGCGACGAAATGGTCTATTGCGGTTTCGAAATCGTTGTCGGTCAGAAAGTCCGATATAATTATAGACAGACCGTCGCCGTAGCCTACGACTGACGGCAATATGGCTTCCGAAATACAGCTGTCGCCGTCGAAAACCACATCGTTCAGCTTGCCTATATTGTTCAGATACGATTCTCTGCCGAGCATGTTGGTTACTACTTCTTCAACGTGATTTTCGCGAATGACGTATATAGACACTTTATCCATTTCGCATATGGAAATGTAAGCCAAAGCCGCGGCGATTTTTATTGCCTGCTCGCTTTTGAACTCCTTTCCAAAACTCATGGAACGGCTTGCGTCTATATATATCCTCGTATGCACCTGCCGCTCGTCAAGGTAAAGCTTTAAATACAGCTTTTCAAAACGTGCATAGGCGTTCCAGTCGATTTTAGTTATATCGTCGCCCGGAATATAATCGCGATAGTCCGCAAATTCGCACGAAGAACCGAAAGTTTTACTTTTATGGTTTCCGCCGAACTGCCCCGCCACGTTATTTTTTATGAGCGTTTGAAGCAATTCTATTTGCGTCAAAAACTCTTCATTTACTACCAATGCACTCATTTTATTTTACTTTGTTTCGTTTATTATCAGTTTGATTACGTCGTCAATCGTAAGTTTATCGGTTATGGCGTTATAATTCAGCTTGATTCTGTGCCTCAATACGGGGTAAGCCAAAACCTTTATATCGTCATAGGAAACGTTGTAATTGCCGTTCATAAGCGCGCGTACCTTTGCGCAGGTGATAAGCGCCTGTGCGGCACGGGGCGAAGCGCCGAATTTGAGATATTTCTTTGCAGAAGGCGCGGAATCTTCAAGTTCGGGGTGAGTGTTGGATACAAGGTTCACCGCAAATTGAAGCACTTCGTCTATAACGGGCACGCTCTTGGCAACTTCGCGCATTTCCAGAATGGTAGGTCCGTCTATAACCGCCGTTGCGGTTTCGTCCATGGTTATCTGCGTCATATTGACGATTCCCGCAAGCTCTTCCTTGCCGGGGAAATTAACGATAAGCTTGAACATGAAACGGTCCATCTGTGCTTCGGGCAGGGGATAAGTACCATCCTGCTCTATGGGGTTCTCCGTTGCAAGTACGAAGAAAGGCTCTTGGAGCTTATATGTCTGTTTGGAAACGGTGACTTTATGCTCCTGCATAACTTCGAGCATCGCCGACTGCGTCTTGGGGGTTGCACGGTTGATTTCATCCGCAAGCACCAGGTTTGCGAATATAGGTCCGCGCTGGAACACCATATTCATCCTGCCCTTGTCGTCCTGCTCGATAATGTTGGTACCGGTTACGTCCGAAGGCATAAGGTCGGGCGTGAACTGAATACGCGAGAAAGGCAAGCTCAGCGACCTTCCCAACGAACGTACCAAACGGGTTTTACCTACGCCGGGAACGCCCTCCAAAAGAACGTTGCCGCCTGCAATGATTGCGCAAATTACGCTGTCAACGGTATCTTCCATACCGACAACGTCCTTCGCAAGCTCGGATTTAAGCTTCGCTATTGACTGGCTGAAACTTTTTACCTTTTCCGAATTTTCCATTTTATATAAACTCCTTTTTTTATATCTATTTTAATTTGTTTTTTTATTTTTGTTTTATCTTAATTGCCGTATAATGCGGAGAAATAATTTCTCACAATTTCTTTCTGTTCTTCCGTTAACTCTACTTTACCCGACCCTATAAACTCTTCAACCATTTGCAGATATCTGTCAAGCAACGTACCGTATTTAACGTAAAGACCTTCGTCGGGGTCGTAAATTTCATCCTGTCCCGCATATTGAGTGTCGCCGCTGCCGCCATCACCCGGGTTAATGGGGTTGTCGGGATTGCTGGGGCTACTACCGGGATTTTCGGGATTTTCGGGATTTTCGGGAGAGTCCGCAGGTTGCTCGGGCAATTCGCAAGGCATTGAGAAGATATCCCTTATTTTATTGCATATATAGGTATCCATCACGCAATTATATGCCTGAATGCCCATTACTTCCGACAGCTTTGATTCAAACTCAGAGAAAATCGACGTAACGCTTTCCTGCGGTACGGACGACGAACTCGAAATAAGTATAAGCTCTGTCGCAAAATTCATAACAAGCGCATACAATTCGTCGGCATTGGTATATCCCGTCAAAGCGAGAGCGCCCACAATCTCGGAAGACACACGATTTATGGAAGCGGGATCGTTAAGAAAACTTTCCCTTAAACTTGCCATGGGAGTAGAAGTCAGCCTGTTTACAAGGTCGGCTCTCTGCGAATAGAAAGTTTTCGCCTGTTCGTATTCCTTCAAGGTTTCGGGCCAGGTGAACGTTCTATACAGATTGCCAGGCAAAGATATTGCCTGTCCCAAATAAGAAGCCTGACGTATATTGGTCATTGCCCCGGAAATTTTCAGATAGGAAGTTGCGCCTGCAATAACCTCGTCAACTCCGCCTATGGTGTCATAAATCGCCTGCTGCTTTTTGCCCTCTGTGTCGGCAGCTTCGATATCAGCCAAAAACTCCTGCAAATCCGCGACAATGGGCGTTTTTAATTCGGGTTTGAGTCCCGAAGAAGAAACGTTGGTGATAAGTTCACGGATTTTGCCGAGCTGGATTTCCGTCGCCGCGAAAGGCGTGTTGTCCAGATTGGGATTGACAGACGCTACTGTCTTTGCGGGAACCATAAACGCGGTTATCGCAACAGCCACGGCGACAAGCGCTATTGCGCAGCATCTGCATATACGGCTGAGCTTGGGTTTGTGCTTGGGAAGCGTTTTAAGCTTTTCGTCCGCATCCTCCCTCTGCAATTCCACAACCGTGCCGCTGTGTTTGTTATATTCAAGCGCGGTCTGTACTTTCTCGTTCAGACTGTATTCGTTATCGAGTCGCTCGGCAACCTTTTTATTCGTAGGTCTTAAAATGAGGAAAGCAATCCCCCCGCTTATCAAAGCCGCTCCCACGCCGATAAGTACGTAGTACAATACGCTGATTTCTATCGCGCTGAGTTTAAGCGCAAGCAAAACTATGCCTACTGTCAAAAGTCCGCAGGAAACGCCGAAAATTACGCTCTCGATTATAGCTACAAGCAAAAACTTCCTTTTAAGCTTTACAAAGCTTTCGGTCATTTTTGCAGTTCTGTAATTTTCGTTCTTAGCCTTCAACGCCGCGCGCGTAGCTTGTCGGCGAGCTTTAAGCTGTTTCCGCTTTTCTTTTTTTACAGATTCCGACCATTCGGCTTCCGCCTGCGACCTTAACGCTCTGTAATAAACCAGCAAAACCACGAACAATGTCACGGCGACCGCAAGCAATGCCAAAAGCACTGCCAAAATGCCCAAAGATGCGGGTAATGCTGTCACTGAAAGCGTGTTTAACATAAATCCTCCTTTTTATTTCAGCCGCGGACTTTGTCCGCCGCTTTTTTAACATAACATAAGTATAATAATATAGAAATATGATTTTTGCTCTGCCCCTTTTCGGCGGGGCAGAGCACGCTTGCCTTATAATTACGGCGTCGGGCACAGAACCCGAGTTTTAAGCGCGTCGATTAAATTTTCAATCAACGCCGCTCAACCGTTTACGTTTATAACTACTTCGAATCTTACTTTTTCCGTTGAACCGCTTCCGGTTATAAATTTAAATACTAACTTTTGAAGTCCGGATGCGTTTACATTTATAGAACCATACAAAGACATAGAAATATTAGGGGTCTGCAGATCCAATTTTTTCTCATCCATAGAATTGTACGGGTTACGCCAGTAAGGAACGATACGCGCACGGTTTAGTAAGCCGGCCTCATTTTTCGCAATAACATTACCTTCGGAATCTTTAAAGTTGACGCATTCAAAATTATATTTTCCCCCCTCTCCGATTTGAGGCCTGGCAGGCAAATTTACGTGATATACGCCATCTTCATCTTTTTCTACAGGGAAAAGCTTACCGTCGTCCGAGGAAGGATAACCATCTATTTTGCCCTTTTTGAACGTCACCTCGAAAGAAACAGGCATGCCCGAAGGCTCAATCGCCTTTGAAGACATTTTATACCCGCATTCTTTGCAAGGCACGTATTCGCTACCGTCATTCCAGCCCAAAGGCTGAACCGTCACGGGGTCGCCTGCTTCGTGAGGAATAAGGTCGCTCTTTTCTCCGCAACCTTCGTTAGTACAAACATGCCAATGCCCTTCTTTATCGGAATGCCATCTATTATCATAATTATGAGCGCCCGTAGCGGGGATAGTTTCCGTTTTTACAGCGCCGCAAACGCCGCAAGCATATATCTGCGAACCATCCTTATTGCAGGTAGGCTCGACCTTGTCGCCTGCTTCGTGCCAGTCATGCTGCTCGGTAGGGGGAATTTCCCTGTTCTGTACAGTCGCGCCGCATACTGCGCACCTATAAGTGCCTATGCCAGACTCCCCGCAAGTAGGTTCTATCTGAATGTCGTCGGTCAGCACCCATTCGTGATCAGCCCTGCTACCCTTGGCGTAACAGCCCTGGTCAAGACAATCGTGCCAATGGGTTTCTTTATCGCTGTTCCATTCTTCCGACCAGTTATGCGGCTGCAATCCTTCGGGAACGCAAGCCGCAAAGCCTACTGCGCCGCAGACGGCGCAGATAGCGATGAGAAGACATAAAATAATTTTCCTCATGATAACCTCTTCCGATTTCAAGGCGGTAAATCAACGAATAAAAATAATTTTTTACGTTTCTTTTGCCTCAAACCGTATAATTATACGCATTATATCACATATTTTTAAACAATGCAAGTGAAAATTAAAAATTTCACCATTTTTTGACCTTTATTATTAAAATAATTTTTCCAAAAATGTAATTTCCAAACAAAAGCCAAATTTAAAGGGACTTTGTTATTATAATATATTTTCAGTCGAAGTAAAATTGTCAGCGCAAATACATTATATAATATCGTATTTTGCCATAAAATATTATTTTTTTGCACTTTATACTATCACGGATTTCTCGGCGGCAAAAAATCAGTAAAACATTTGAATTTGATTTGTTCACAACCGCAAAAAAATTTCACCCGAATTTCACAATTAAAGAATTTACCTCGCGTCCATAGCGCATACAATTACCGTTTAAAAGGCTTTAATATGCTGGAACGACATAGATTAAGCACGCGGCGGGATAAATGCGGCGAGGTGTCTGCCCCCGCCGCAATAACTTTCATTCGACAGCCGTCAATTGATATATTTGCGCACTCTTAACGGAATACCCGTTGCGTTTGCAATTTTGCGGCATCTATCAATCTGTTCTTTTCCTATACTATCCACTACCGAAAACCAACAGTTTATCCCCGCCGATTTGCAGTCCTCGGCAAATTGCAGTACGGCTTTGTAAGCGCCTTCTTTCTGCGGTCGGCAGACAGCAACATAGCTTGCCTCGTCCGGCGCGTTCAAGGAAATATTCACGCCGTCCAACTTGCCGAAAAGCTCGGGCGCGATATTCCTGCCGTTTATCAGATTACCGTGTCCGTTCGTGTTCAAACGGGTCTTGCCGCCTGCTTGATGCACGTAATCGCAGATTTCAATCATCTCGGCAAGGCGGTAAGTAGGTTCGCCGTATCCGCAAAATACTATTTCCTTATACTTCTTCGGATTACCGATAGCTTCCGTAATCTGCCTGACGCTCGGTTCTCCGCCTGTCAGCCAAAGAGAATATCCCTCATATTCCGCGCTTTGGTCGCGCACGCAAAATACGCAGCGGTTTGAACAGCGGTTCGTGAGATTTATATATAAGCCGTCCGCTATTTTATATACGTATGTATCCATCATTACTCCCTGATTTTCACTAACTCTAATTAGTGCACTTTATTGCCGAATAACATTTTATATCTTTGCTAAAAAATCAATGTTTTCGTCGCTCTTATCTCCGACGAAATAATCAAATCCTGTCCTTAAACTGCTGTTCCAAAACTGACAGGTCTATGTTTTTGGAATTTGTTGCGTTCTCTATATTATTCAAAACATAATCGGCAACTTCCGGTTCCCAATAAATTTTCAGATTGCTTTTTGCCCTGGTAACCGCCGTATAAAAAATATTTTTTGTGATTTGCTCATCGGATTCTTTTGTTATTACGATTTTAACCGAATCAAATTCAAGACCCTGCGCCTTATGAATGGACATGGCATATGAAATCTGAAAAGGCAGTTTCGTTCTGGAATCCATGTCCGAATCATACTTGTCATTATAATACTTCATTTTTTTAACTACGGCGAGGCATTTGGAATCTTCCCGCAATATATTTATTTCACTCGATAATCTACCCTCGTCAACGTCGTTAAATAACTCGATTCTAAAAGTAATATTTTCTTCGTCGTCCTCAATATCTACTATTTCACCTTTCAGGTTGTTATAGATACCGTACAAGCTGTAATCGTTGGTGATGAAAACTACGGGGTCGCCCACTTTGTATAAATTTTGCTGGTACTCGTAGGCGGTATTGGGGTTAGAAGCTTGCAAATATCTGTTAATGTTGTTTATTCCGTAAAGCCCGTCGTAATTTAAACAGAGCACAACTTCCCCTTCCCTGAGTTTGAAAATATCCTCGCTCATTTTTTCGGTCATTCCAAATGCCGAAAGCAATTCCAAAATATCATCCCGCTTACCGTTTCGTACGGCGTTCCAGATTTTTGCGATTTCTTTAACATTTGTTCTATGCTCGACATCAAGCGTGTAAACAACATTTTTACGCTTTAACATTTTAAGCAACAGCACAAACCAATTACCGAATTCTATCGACTCGATTTGTTCGGGATCTCCGACAAACAAAAAAACGGAATTTTTGTACTCGCTTAAAATTGAGCGTATTGCCTCGGTAGAAACAAAACTCGACTCATCGACTATTATGATATCATGCGAATTATGGCTTTGGGCTGCTTCAAACTGAGAAATGTTTCTGTATGTAACGTTTGTAAACTCTTTCATTTTCAGATTGTTGTTTGCAGTGTTGGTGGTCGTCAAGCACAAAATACTTTTTTCGGGATTGTTTTTGATAAATTCCTTTATCAACGTCGTTTTTCCCGTTCCTGCCGCACCCGTAACCAACGCAACGGACGAATTCGCAAAGACGTTTGTCAAAATGTTTTTCTGTTCATCGGACAGCACGACGTTACCGTCATAATCGTTGTTTGTCTGTTGGTTCTTTAAGCCGCACAAATCAATCGCACGCGATATTACTTCTTTCGTGGCAGAGTAATACTCACCTATTGTGTAATATCCGTTCACTTCTATTATTTGACGATTACTGTAATACGGAATGAGATTTAAAAGTTTCTGGTTAAATTTGTCTTTCAATTCAATAAACCGGTCATTTGAATAGCCTATGTCTTCGGGCTTCACGAACAGCGCATTGTTTTGATTGATAAAATTTACCGTGTAATGATACAGTATATCCTCCTTGGAATCGGAAGCGTCGAACAACTCAAAAAGAGCGTATAGCGACGGCTTTGCTTGTCTGGGCGAAAAGGCAAAGGGCATCAACTCGAATGCTTTTGTTCCCAAATGAATCCTTAACCCGGTAAATCTTTCGTTATAGCGCGGCATCTCCCCGTAAGGCTTGTATGTCTGCGCTTTAATTGCGCTGTTCCGCATTTCAGACAACAAAAATCGTATGGTATTGGAACCGGGTTTATTTGCATTTACATATTCTTTTAAATGCTTGATAAAACGTGTATAATACCCTTTTGGGACAAGGTTTATATCTTCTTCGCAACAAATTATGTCGCTCAAAGACATTCCACTGCGCTTAATAAACCGCATAAGGGACAGATATTCTTTGTTCCTTTCGCATCTGGCAGGGTCCCCGTTGATTAAATATAAAAGATTTTTAAAAGTGCAAGGTCTTATTGAATATTCGTAATCGTAAATTATTTTTATCGGTATAGTCGTGTTCAGAAAGCCGATATTTTTATTTGCAAGCAAAAGCTTTACGTCATAATCGAATTTTATGTTTTTCAAACTATAACACACAAACGTATTATATTTGCTTGCCTTGTCGTCGGATACGTCAAATACGTATTCGTAAAAAACATGCCCGTTGATATATCGCATCGATCTCTTTCTTATAAAAAACTGATTGCGGGTAAAACTTTGCGTTTCGCATTTTGAGCTAAGCAGTACTACAAGGATTTTTTCATAAAACGAAGTTAAACTGTTATCTAAATCCAACGGATATTTGTTGATGTTTCCGAGTAATTTTAGCCCATAATTTCTGTACAAAAAATCCTTCAACCCGATGAGCTTCGGTATATATTTAATAATCAGAGCTTCCGATTGCATCGACCCGTAATCCATATGACCGACGCTTGCGTCCAACAAAGAATGAAATTTCCATATATCATAATAATTATCTTTGAAAAATTTTCTTACAGCTGTTAAATTTTCTTGCGTCTGATACAAGTCAACGGAGTTTTCTTCGTCATAGACTTTGTACATAAACGCTTCGCAAAAATGCCTGATATGCGGTAATATATCAGTAGAAATTTCGGCTCTGTTTTGCTCATGCACTTTGGAAAAATTACGATCGATAATGTCTGCGGTTTCCTTTAATTTTTTATCGATTATTTTCATTTTTTTAACCTGTTTTGTAGATTTGATTTTACTTTCTTGTGCGCGATTTTTTCATTCGTAAGTGTATTATATAACATTTGTACGCAAAAGTAAAGTCGGCAACCGCTAAGACTGCGATTTCCGACTTATTAGCCTGTCTTTTAATTTGTCTAAGGCGTAAGCTTCGGGCTTTTCTCCTTGCGGCTAACGCGCGCTCGCTTATTCAAACGCCCGCCACAGTGCCGCTTGATTTTACGTTTGCTTTGCGACTTGACATTATCTGCCTTTTCGGTATAATAATTTAAGGTAAACAAAAATTCAGCGAACGGGAAAAGACTGTTCACAGATGTTAGCGAAAGTAGGAAGTTTTATGAAAAAATTCTTTGTAGCTATTATTTTCGGCGTAATAAGTTGCGTATTCTTTGCGGCTTTTGCGGGGTGTTCTGACAGAATTTCATCAATCACGGATATAGAACGTTTTTCCGATATGCAATGTCAGGCGGATAAAATCGAGGTTGATTTTGATAACGGCACTCAGGCAGGCTTTCCGTTTACGGTTACAGACAAAGACGAAGTTACCGCAATTATGGATTTGATTTTCAATACTCCTTTAAGTTATGGCGGAAAACTGAAAGAAATTCCGCCTTTGGGTAATACCGTTCTCACTGTTTATCAAGGCGAAAAGACATATACGCTTGGCAAGTATTTCATTGCCGAAGGCGAAAACTATTATTCATTTTCGACCAATGAATTAGCCGCCCAAATTGATTTGCTTGCCGAAAAGTACGGCGCTTTTGATTTTGAAATCAAGAGGCAATAATGTAAAATTTTACGGATAAACTCGATGAAAAAAATAAAACAATTATTGATTGTCTTATCGTTTCGCTTTATACTTGCGGTATTAACCGTTTTATATATCTTCTCGACCCGTTTTTTGAACCGGATTTCCTTTTTTAGTAATGTATTATTAGATAGATTGAATTGATTTTGATATTGTTAAAAAGCTAAACAAAATGAGAGCGAACTACAAATGCGCTAAATTTTACTTGACATTATACTTAAATATAATTATAAAATATATAGATGTATAAAATTATAATAGGAGAATGTTATGAAAAAACGCTTATTGGCAAGTATCTTACTCGCTGGCGCGCTAACGGCATCATTTTGCCTTTTCGCATGCAATCAGGGCGATAAAAAGCCCACCGGGGATAGCGGCATCACCGGTCAGAATCCCAATGATCCCTCTACTTCGGACCTAAATGCCGAATTAAACGGAGCATTAACGCAACTGCTATCCGACGGCAACGTCACGGCGGAAATTCAACTTTTTGTCGCACACTACAAGGATTTTACCCTTAAGGACGGAAAGTACACTTGCGCCGAGATTGCATCCGTTAACGGATTCACCTGCAAGAACATCGAAATCACGCTGGAAGATAAGAAGGTCTTCAAGGTGACGTATGAACTCCGCACTGAGTCAAAGGAAACGCCCGACCGCCTCATCACAATTGATAAGGACGGAGTAACAAAAACAGACATTCCCAAGCCTACCGATGATAAGCCGATGGACGAGAACGAATGGAACAATCAGGCAGAGATCTTTGCAGACGTAACCAACTACACGCTCGAACGCGTGCGCGTGGAGAGTGGCGAATACATCGCCACCATGAAGCTCGACGGCGATACATACTATGAAGACGTCAACTGGGCGGCGAACAACATATTCGACAAAGAAAACGGCAAATTTTATCGCTATCGCAAGGCTGTATTCTCGTCGGAATGGGTCAAGACGGAAGTGGATGAAGATGAATATTCGGATTATACGGAAACCCCGAGCCTAATGGTTACCGTTGCGGCGCAGGCCGTGCAGGAGAACTTCTCCAACTTCACCTTCGAAGGGGGCATCTACACGGCAGCCGAGTTAAAGGTACATTTCTTCATAGACTTCACCCTTAAAGATATGCAGATCACAGTCAGCGGCGGCAGGATCGTACGCGCAGTCTGCATCCTCGTGGGCGGTTACGATAACAAAGGCGATGAGCGCATCACCGTCGATCACATCGGCTCCACCGAGATTGAGTTTCCCGAAGAATATACCGATCAAACGACCCCTTCGGAAGGCGGCGCGACGGAGATAAATGAAAGCAAATGGAGAGAGCAATTCTCTTCCGACAGTTTCACCATGGTGGCAACACCGAACGGCTTCGTGGTCGAGCAGGGCACTTTCCGCATTGACGGCAATAACCTCGAAATTGATCAGAAGAGCGCCGACATCGAATGGGGCGGGCATGTGAGATTTATCTGGGAGAACGGCGCCTATCAAGAATATGTCTATTATGAAAACTCTCCTGCGGGGACGATGTGGATGAAAATGTCTCCCGAAATGTCGTCCGGCGGCGATACCGCGAAAGCGATAGCCTCGTACAAAGAGCATTTCACGCTGTTTCTCAATGAATTTGCGCGTTTCACCTTGAAGGACGGAAAGTACATCTGCGACGATTGCACGATGAAGATCTCGGGTCCGGAAGGCAAAACGGAAGTCCGATGCACCGACATAGAAGTCGTGTTCAACGAAAAGGGCGAACTTGTTTCGTTCAAATACACCGAGACGGGGACCGTAAACGGAGTAGAACAGACGACCGTCTATGAATTTACGAACATTGGTAAGACAGTCGTAGAAGCCCCCGAAAAATACAACGAGATGTGAGTCTGACCAATACCCGAACGTTCGATTATAACAATCGACAGCCAAAGATCCCTGCATTTTCGCAGGGATCTTTTTAGTCCGTTTAATTCGTTTTAATATCCACCCCCATAAATTAAGGAGGAACTTTTGTGAAAATCGAAAAATCAACAAAATCGACTATATTTTGTAAACTGCTCACAAAATCGGGCTGTTGTGGTAAAAATAGGGTGAAAATCGTTTCCCAATCATTTCACAAAAGTAACAAAAATGAGAGAAATCTCAAAAAATTCCTCTCATTTCGCTGGTGCCCGAGATTTCGCCTTTGGCGAAAGCGTCGCCCTTCGGGCTCGCGCGGATTTTTCAAATCCTCCTCAAAGCACAAAAGACAGGCAAAAGCCTGTCTCTTTGGTGCACCGTCTGAAAACAAGGTTGAACTTTCAAGTTCTTCAAGCGGTACGATTTCTTCTTTTCCGTTTCCGTTATAGACGATTTTGATATGGTCGTCGAACATATAAATGGCATTGATAAATGTGTCTATTATCTTCCGTTTGCCGTCTTGCTTGCTAATGTCTATCTTGCGGAAGTTATTCAGCGCCATTTTGAAATG
>CANPZW010000007.1 GCA_947589385.1 uncultured Clostridia bacterium
CTTTTGCAGTTACTTTTACAAAAATGCGCCAATTAGAACTTAATCTTACAAACTGGCACTTTACTTTACATTTGAGCAAATTAGTCAAATTCTATAAAAAAATTGCTAAAACCGATTGACAATACCCATTCGGGGTGCTATAATCCAAATATAAACAAATGTTTGCAAGGTAGCCATTCGGGTAATTTTCGGCGCCTTGCGGACTGAAACGGGTAAATTCCGCCGAGCTGCCTTTTCTCCTGCTCTCGGCGGAAATTTGCACATAATAGATTAAGGCGCGCCGCGCCTGTGTTTAATATGATTGATGAAAGAAAACTTGAAATTCTGACGGAAAGCGCGAAGTACGACGTAAGCTGCTCTTCCTCCGGCTCGCGCCGGGCAAATAAAAAAGGCGGGCTGGGCAACGCTTCCGTCGGCGGAATATGCCATTCCTTTACTCCCGACGGAAGGTGTATTTCGCTTTTGAAAATTTTAATGAGCAACGAATGTATTTACGACTGCGAATACTGCCCCAACCGCCGCAGCGCCGACGTGCCGCGGGCAAGGCTTACGCCCGAGGAAATTTGCGAGCTGGTAATAAACTTTTACAAGCGCAATTATATCGAGGGGCTGTTCCTGTCCTCCGCCGTTTTCGACTCGCCCGACAAGACTATGGAGTTGCTTTGCGAAACCGTGGTAAAACTTAGAAAGTTATATAACTTCAACGGTTATATCCACTTAAAAGGCATACCGCACGCGGACGGCGCGCTTGTCATGCGCGCGGCGAAACTTGCGGACAGAATGAGCTATAACATAGAGCTTCCCAGCGAAAAATCGCTTAAACTTCTTGCCCCGCAAAAGAGCAGGCAAAGTCTTCTTCTGCCCATGAAAAGTCTTAAAGACGCCATGGACTACGACCGAATAAACAAAGTAAAACGCGGCAGGGTACTGCCCGCCGGTCAGACTACACAGATGATTATCGGGGCTTCGCCCGAAAGCGACGGGCAGATTTTGAAACTTACCGAAGCCCTTTACAGGCAGATGAATTTGAAAAGGGTATATTTTTCCTCCTATATTCCCGTGGTAAAATCAGACAAGCTGCCCGCCGTCGGCGCAGGGCTTTTGCGGGAACACAGGCTGTATCAAGCCGATTGGCTGATAAGGTTTTACGGCTTCGACGTAGATGAAATATGCGGCGAGGGCGAAAACCTTTCCCCCGATTACGACCCGAAATGCGCCTGGGCTTTGAGGAATATGAATCTTTTCCCCGTAGAGATAAACACCGCCCCCCTTGCCGCCCTTCTCCGCGTGCCGGGAATAGGCGCGAAAAGCGCATATAAAATTTGCGAGGCAAGAAAGTTCGGACCGTTGGACTTCGATAATCTTGCAAAAATGCGCATAGTATTAAAGAGGGCGAAGCACTTTATAACCTGCAAAGGTAAATTTTACGGGTCGGAAAGTCTTGCGCAGGTAAAAACCGCGCTTATGATAGAGGGCGCGCAGGAACGCGCCGAACAGCTTAATATGTTTTCCGACTACTCCACTTCGCTCTCCGTTCTGACGGGTGAAATATGAAAATTTTTATTACTGACGGGGGTTCTGAAAGTTTCTTTACAGCCGTTTTCGACGCATACAGGGAACCCGAATGCGTTATAACGTCCTGCGAGGACGTGCAGATTTCCTTCGGCTGCGAGATTGTTAGGGTTTCCGCCGACGAAGAAAAGAGCGCGCGCGTACGGCGGGGCATAGAAAACTGCGACAGAGAAGGCGTACGGGATATTCTGCTTGTACTGCGCAGCGGCGACAGTTTAAAAGAGATGATTGCCTTCGACTATATCAAGCGGCTTATGGAAAGCAAATCCCCCATAAGCAAGGCTTATAACACGCCCGAAGTTATAATTTTTAACGAGCTGAAACAAAAAGTTACGGGCGAAGTACACAAAATGACAGGGTTTCTGCGGTTTATGGAGAGCGAAAGCGGCGCTTTTTACGCACCGTACTCACCCGACCACGACATAACCGAACTTCTGATGCCGCATTTTGCCAAAAGGTTCAGGGAAGAAAAATTTGTCATCCACGATACGCGCAGAAAGCTTGCGGGAATTTACGACGGCAGCGATTGGGTGCTGGGCTATGCGGGCGAGGCGGAAATTTATCTTTCAGAGTACGAAAAGACCTTTCAGACTCTTTGGAAAAAGTACTATAAGGCGGTAAACATAAAGGAACGCCCGCACGACAAGCAGATGCGCGGCTATATGCCCGCGCGCTATTGGAAATTTCTACCAGAAAAATCCGCAGATTAACATAAAAATTTAAGGCAACAGCTCTTATTTTAACCTATTTCAGATTAAAAGTCAATAGTCTAAAACAGGTTAATTTATAATATTTCGGACAAAATGGAAAGAGATATGTATCGGCGCATAAGAGATTTGCGGGAAGACCGCGATTTAAATCAAACGCAGGTTGCGGCAATGCTGGGGATGTCGCAGACGGGGTATTCCAAATACGAAACGGGTGAAAATGATATTCCGACCTGGGCGCTTATAAAGCTTGCCGAATTTTACGGTACAAGCGTAGATTATCTTTTGGGCTTGACATCAGAGCAAAAGCCATACCCGAAAGCCAAAAAATGAATTTTTTCCTTAAATAAGTACTGCGCCGACGGATAACCGTCGGCGCAGATTTCCATATTATAGCTTTTTTCAGATTTTTACCTGTTTCAGTATTTTATCCAAAAATTCCGTAAGATACTCGGACTTATCCTCTATCCTGCCGCAGTCGGCGGCACGCGTAAGTTCGGGGTCTATGGGCAGTTTAGCCACGGCGGGTATGCCGTATTCCAGCGAAAGCGCGTCAACGCGGCTTTCTCCGAATACGGAAATTTTTCTGCCGCAGTCGGGGCAAGTGATATAGCTCATATTTTCCACTATACCGAGTATGGGCACATTCATCATCTGCGCCATATTCACCGCTTTCTGCACTATCATTCCGACAAGGTCCTGCGGCGTGGTGACTATTATTACGCCGTCTATGGGGATACTCTGGAACACGGTAAGCGGCACATCGCCCGTGCCGGGGGGCATATCTATAAACATTATGTCAACGCCCGTCCAGATTACGTCCGTCCAGAATTGCATAACCGTGCCCGAAATCAGCGAACCGCGCCATACGACGGGTTCTTCTTCGTTTTCAAGCAGGACGTTCATGGACATAAGCTGTATTCCGCTTTCGGAAACCACGGGAAGAATACCCTCGTCGCTACCCTTGGCACGGTCGTGAACGCCGAACATTTTGGGAATGGAAGGTCCCGTTATGTCCGCGTCCATTACAGCCGTGACCCTGCCGCTTTCCTGCGCCGCCGCAGCGAGAAGCGAACAAGTCATGGATTTGCCCACTCCACCCTTGCCGCTGACTACGGCTATGGTCTTTTTGATTTGGCTGAGCTCGTGCGGCTTTTTCAAAAGGCTGTTTTTATCGCGCGAGGGACAGCTTTGCCCGCACGCCGAACAATCGTGATTGCAATTTTCCGCCATATATCTCCTTAACTTTCAGCTTGTTTCGACATTTTCAATATCATTCATTTTAAAGATTGAGCAAAAAAAAGTCAAGCTATTAAACATTTTACTTGCAAAATATTGAAATATCTGTTAAAATTACCTTACTGTGCTGGGCGGGGAGTTTGCGGTGCCCTGTATCTGCAATCCGCAATAGCAGAGCCGAACGTCTTTCCCGACGAAGCAAATGGAAGGCTGCGCCATATAAGGGGCGTTGATATCAAGGTCTTATGCAATCGCGAGCTGCGAACCGTGTCAGGATAGGGATATAGCAGCACTAAACAGTTGCCGCGGTGTGCCATAAGGAAGCTTTGAAGGAGCAACCTGTATGGTTTACGCTTCGGTTTGTTTCGGCAAAAAAGACTGCACAGCTTTTTTGAAATCAACGCTATGCGTGAAAGCGCATAGTTTACCAACTTACGCTTGCGGCGCATTCACAATAAAAACCGCCGCAACCGCAAAAAAATAAGCCGCTTTTAAAAAGCAGCTTTATTTTTTTGCCTATTTTCGGACTTAAATACGTTTTTACAACGGAAACTTACGGCTTCAAACCGTTAATCCAAGTTTCGACTTCTCCCTTCGCGGCGTTAATAGGAAATCTTTTTCCGTCATTCCAAATTGCGGAGGCGGCAAGCGAGTGTAAATTCTTTGCGCTCGAACCTATTGAACTGCTTGCGGACGTGCAGAACGGAATAATCGTCTTGCCCGAAAAATCGTAGCTTTCGAGGAAGGTATATATTATCTTCGGCGCAGAGCCGTACCAGATAGGATAGCCGAGATATACGACGTCGTACTTCTCCATATTTTCAACGCTCCCGCTGATTGCGGGACGGGCGTGCGGGTCGCTGTTTTCTGCGGCTGTGCGCGACGAACTGCTCCCGTAGTTTAAATCTTCTTCGGTATATGGCTGTTCGGGCATGATTTCGTATTTTTCGCCGCCCGTAATTTCCGATATGTAACCCGCGATTTTTTCGGTGTTTCCCGTACAGGAAAAGTACGCGACAAGGATATTAGTTTGCGGCGTATCCGAGCAAACTATCTCCACGCTTTCCTTGCCCATATTCCAATAAGGCGACTTGACGACCTTGCTTTCCCAATCCGCAGAAGTGCCCTTATAGATTACCTTTTCGATTGCGCTGTCCTCAATTGCGTATTTCTCGATGTAAGTTACGCTCGTCGGAATCGTCAGCTCGGTAAGCGTTGCCCTGCGGAATGCCGCCACGCCTATCTTTATCACAGTTTCGGGAATCACGCTTGTATTGCTTCCGCGAATGAGAGTTCCCGTTGCGCGTTCAATCAGATTGCCGCCCTCGCCCGAATAGGTCGCGTTCTCCGCCGCAACGGATATTGTATTCAAGCCGCCGCAGTTATTGAACACGTCGTTTCCGAGCGTTGTGCAACTTGACGGCAGATAAAAAGAAGTAAGCGCGCCGCATCCCGAAAAGGCGTTGTTGCCTATCGTTTTCAGACGACTGTTTTCACTTAACTTTACTCCCGTAAGTTTACTGCGGTTGTGAAAAGCATTCAATCCGATGCTTTCCACAGAGTCCGGAATAGTCACTGAGAAAATGTCCGAGGGATGCCTTGAATATGCAAATGCACTTTCGCCAATTCCCGTCACGGGCAAACCGTCGTGCGTTTCGGGAATGACAATTGCCGTGCTTTGTCCGCTGTCGCCCGTAACGATAAATCCGTTGCCGCTCTCATCGAAAGTTAGCGTTTCGGAAGGCGCGGGCGTTTCTTGTTTTTCCGTCCAATGTGCATATAAAGTAATATTTTCATTCACCCTGTCGGCGGCAAAGTTCCAACGCGCGGCGTCTTCGCTTATCGAAAGATACCACCCGTCAAAGTCAAATTTTTCTTTTGTAGGAGTATCGGGCGCGGTTGCGGGATTCCCGGCTAAAACCCGTTGACTTTCGACCGGACTCCCGCCCCGACTATCGAATGTTACGGTGTAATATGTATCGTCGTCACTGCTTTTACTGTTATTGCCGCCCTGTCCGCAGGCAGAGAGGGCGAAACACAAACACATAATGACGGCTGTAAGAACAAAAAATAATTTTTTACTCACAATTTACTCCTTTTACGTCTTTCAACTGTTTAAGCCGCTTACCCAATCTTAAAATCAAGTAATTTCTTTGAATTTTTGCACTCTCATTTTTAGATTGTATTTTTCGCGGAGAACGGCGATTTCTTTCATCATCGGGCTTCTATGGTGAAAATCGAGGGCTTCTTCGTTTTCCCAAGCGTCGATAAGCAAGACCGTTTCAACGTCGTCCATGGGAAAGTAATATTCGTAGCGGAGATTTCCTTTCTCGGCACGGATTCTTTTTACAAGCCCGCTCGATTTCATTTCTTCCGCGAATTTCCTTGCATTCCCGTCCGTTCCCGTATAGTAAATATTGACAGTAAATCCCATATCGTTCCTCATTACGGCAGTTTTTTATATTCTTCCTCTGCGACGGGCTCCAACCATTCGTTCGAGCCGTTTTCGCTCGGCACTTCGATAGCGAGATGGGAAAACCAGCTGTCCTTTGCCGCTCCGTGCCAATGCTTGACGCCCGCGGGGATGTTGATGCAATCGCCGGGCTTCATTTCCACGGCATCCTTGCCCCATTCACGGTAATACCCGCGCCCCGCAACGCAAATTAAAATCTGTCCGCCGCCCTTTGCCGCGTGATGAATGTGCCAATTATTACGGCAGCCCGGCTCGAAGGTCACGTTGAAGATTCCCACCTGCTCTTTGGAAATGGGCGCAAGATAGCTTTTCCCGCTGAAATATTGCTTGAAGCCGTCGTTCGGCGCGCCTATGGGGAATATCATTTGACTTGCGTGCGCCGCCATTGCGTCCTCCGCGCTCTCCTCCGCCCAGACTTCTTTTGCCATGTTGAATACCGCCCACGCTTTGGGCCACCCGGCGTAAAATCCGACGTGCGTAACGACGGCGGCGATTTCTTTTTTTGTTACGCCATTCGCCTTTGCGTTTTGCAGGTGATATTTCAGCGAAGAATCGGTTATCCCCGACGACATAAGCGCCACTACCGTTATGATACAGCGCGTTTTAAGGTCGATATCGGGATTATTCCAATTCTCACCGAACAGAATATCGTCGTTAAAGTGAGCAAAGTCGGGGGCAAATTCCCCTAGCGACTTCCTTCCCGCGTCTTGCGTGATTTTTTTCATTTTAATTTCCTCCGAATAATTTATTTTTTCATAAAAGATTTACATTCACCGAGAGTTTCTCCCGTTTTCAGAAAGGTATAATTCGGCATTTCAAATAAAACGGGCTTGAACTTACGATAATCCGGTTTGTCGCCGTCATCACCAAGAATACTATCGTCGGCAAAGGTATTTACGACCCTGACGACAAAATTTTCAAATGCGCCGATTTCGTAGATATCCGCGACAACGCACTCCATTGAGAGCTTTGCCTCGTTAATTATGGGAGCGTTTACGTCGCCTATCGTGTAACCGAATAAAGAAGATTTATCGGTATTCCGTCCCGAAACGCTCCCCGCGGCGGCGGCTTTTTCAAGCCAGCTTTCATCGACGACGTTCACGGACAGAACTTTACTTTCCTTGATACCGCGATTTATATAGTGCGCTTTGTTTAAGCTTATCATTGCCGTGTCGTGCGTGACGATTCCTATGTGGGCTACAAGCGTAAAGTCGGGTTTTCCGTCAACAAAAGCGCCGACTACTATCACGGGCATGGGATAAAACGCAAATTTATTACCTATATTCTTTTTCATAGCGCCCTTTAAAACTTCTCGCTCCAACTTTTGAGTTGGGCGTCGGAATACGAACCGTTCATAATCATTCCCTCTATTATGGTCGCGTTTTTGCCCACGGACTTTGCAAGGTCATCCCTCGTCCGTCCGAAACCGCTTCCGCCGCTCGTAGCAAAGAGAATTATCTTTTTGCCCGAGAAGTCGTAGCTCTCCAAAAAGCTGTTTACAATCGTGGGCGCAGTGTACCACCAGATGGGAAAGCCCAAAAAAATCGTATCGCACCCCGAAACGGGAGCGTCTTTGTCCGCGAGGGCGGGGCGGGACGACTTATCTTTCATTTCGAGGCTGCTCCGCGACTTACCGTCCGTCCAATCCAAATCCGCGCCGTTATAGGGAACTTGGGGCTTGATTTCGTAGATGTCTGCGCCGATTGCCGACGCCAGATTTTTTGCAGCTTTTGCGGTAGTGCCGCTTGCCGAAAAATATGCTACCAAAGCTTGTTTCATAATTATCTCCTTATTTATTCATATTATTTATTTAATTTTCTTTTAACGCGACTTTTCGCATTTTTTCCGTCAAATTCCGCAACGCGGAGAGCAAATCTTCGGGATTTTCGAGTTCGGAATAAACTTCTTTCTCCCTGCGATAGAGGTCGGATAAAATTCCGTCCGCGTAACTTTTGCCGAGCGGGGTAAGAGAAACAAGCAATTCCCTACGCTCCCCCTTTATTTGGGAAAGCGTTAAATAATTTTTGCTTTCCAAATCCTTGATAATAGTGTTTGCGGTGCTTCTCGGAATCGCCCAATCGTCGCAAATCTGCCTTTGGCTGTGCCGTTTGCCGTCGTTTAACGCGTACAATATCCATAAAAGATTCGGAGAGCCGATTTTAAAGTTCCGCCCGTATTCGTCATATACGCCGTCGAGCTGATAAACGAGTTTTCCGAGGTTGTAAAAAAAGATACGTTCGTCCATAATTTCCTCTGAAATTCCAATTGTATTTTTATTATAATACGATTTCGTATTTCTGTCAAGAGTTTTTAGCTTTAAATTTTTGCGCATGGATTTGAGCTTTCAAACAGGCACAAAAACTAAAATATATGGTATTATCCCCTACGTGTACACCAATGGACAACGAAAAAATTCGCAAAAAGGCGCCAAAATAAACTGAAACAAAAGAGCCAACCCGTTAAGATTAGCTCTTATTACTTATTTTATCTAAGAAACATTAACGCCAACGGGCTTATTTTCTTTTTTTCGTCATATTGCAATATCTGACAACGGCGGCTTTTTCGGTTGCGTAATAATCAATGCAAAAGTAAACAATGTGCAATATAACAATAATAAAGGTAATAAAAAAATATCCGTGACGGTAAGTCAAGCCCTCTTCGCTTATGGATATCCAAACGTTTAACGCAGATTGCACCGTCGCCGCTATGATAAACAAGCTGTGAATGGCAAGCTCTATCCAAAAGTATGCGGTGATTTTCAAATTCGGCTCGGCTTTGTATGCTTTATATCTGTTTTTGTATGATAAGCAAAATAAGTATAAGAACAGCGCTTCGAAATAATAATTGACAAACAGCAAATTTGGAGTAAAGCCGATTAGTAAAATCGCGCCCACCAAAATCCCCGCCGCCATATACGGTCCGCCTATCCACGGCAGTACTTTTTCGGGATTTATAATTTCGATTTCCTTTTTTGTCATCGGAGAGTCCTCACTTCTTAATGCACATTTTAATATATAAAAAAGCAAAATACGGCGAGATAAAGAAGAAAAGTACATATCCCGAATGGAAAGGGAATTTATCCAAAAAACTCCTTTCGCCTCTCACATGAAGGACAATATGATAGCAAAAAGCCCAAGGGAAACAAATCGCATCAATGCAAACAATCAACAATAAAATAAAATCCAAGACGTTTCCTACGCCGAGGCACATTAGAGCATAGACCGACAGTGCCGTAAGTACAAGCGATATTATTGCAAGAATGAAGTGGATACGGGGTTTCATTAGTTATGATTATAGATACTTGTTTTTAAGGATTATATAACGTATAAAATCGCATATAGGCAATGCCATTCCAAATGCGCATAACTAATCTCGGTTAAAAAACCGTGTAATAACAAATCGTTCATTTTTTCGGTTCCTCTTTATCGCCCTTTTTTGATTTCTTGTCGTTCGGCTTGAAAGCAAATACATTGATAACATTGAGAAGCAGACCGCACGGTATGAGAATATTAGCTATATGAATAAGCGAAGAATTGCTTCCATGTATACCAACCAGTCCGATTGTAAATGCCGCAATCAATAAGAGGGTTGTGCATCCGAACATTGTCCAAAAAATGATTTTTCTTGTCTTATCTGTCATTCGTTTCATTGTCGTTCTCCTCGTTTGCGATTTCTTCGATCAGTTTTTTGTACTTTCGCATTTTGACGCAGCAGAATACATGCAGCGCGAAAAGCACCAAGACAACGGCAAGCAAAATCCCCCCGAATATCTTGCTGTAAAGAAAAGGCGCTTTCACTTCGAGGTCGGTAAATTCTTTCAGAATAGTCAACAGAAATACGCCTATTCCGAAAACGCCAATGACTATTGCCGTAATGGTGCAAATTTTAGACCACTTCACAAATTTTTCAACGTTATTGTCGAAATCGTTGTTTCCCGTCTTTATTGACTTATCGGTCGTTCGTTTCATCTTCGCGCTTCTCCGTGTTTTCTTCTTTGTACGAGGCGGCGATTTCCTCGTCCGCTCGCTTTTCGTCTTTGATTTCACGACTTACGGAATATTCGACGGCAAGGGCGGACGCCGTTACCAATACCATCGAAATCGTAACAATAGCCATTGCAGACGCGCCCGGGACATTGCAAAACGCCATTATTGCATAAGAGACAGCCGAAATTGTTCCGCCGACAAGCGCAACACAAGCGGCAACAGTATGCTTTTTATCGCGTTTATTGACGAAGTTGCTTTTATGGAGTTTTTTGCGAATAAGAATATCCGCCTGCCAAAGCAGCGATACGACAAGCATCAGAATTATTTCGATATGCAATAAAACGCGATTATCTTGTCCCATGAACAAAAATACAAGATACGCAATGCCGACGCCGGCAACCGCAAAATATATCACTATTCGCAATACATTGTAAATGATTTCGTAAATCTTCGCCTTATTTGTCATTCTTTTCATCGTCGCTCTCCCTTTCTTTTTCATTCAAGGCTGAATTTTTCATTTTGATTTTCTTTTTTATAAATTCTTGTAAATAAAAGAATTCGCACCCTATCAGCATGCACGAGATAATGATAAATCCTAAAATAGTAAAATGATCGTAAACAGTAAAATAATCGGATTTTTGTTTTATAAGATAGACCGCAAACAAGGCGACTACACCCATAAGCAATATGGTCGTTGTAATTATTCCAAAAATAGCAGACTCTCGATTTTTTGTTTTTGTCACTTTGCTTAACGTATAGTCTATGTAACAAACTTCGTTATTGTCTTTTTTGCGGAAGAGCATTGTTACCCAAAAATAAAATAAACCCGTTGCCACAACCAAATATAGGCAGAGAAACAAATATTTTAAGTAGTTTTCCATTGCCGACTTAAAAGATAAAATCATTACTACGTAGCCGAGAACAAACATTATCGGCTTAGATAAAAACATTAAAATTCTCGCCGTTGGCATAAGGAATTCGCCTGTTTTTCGGACTACCCTCATTTCGAAAAAGCAACTGCAAAATGAGGTCACTACGGCAAGGAACAAAAGCAGCCATAAGCCGTTCCTTGTGTTATTAAGATTACCACTTAAAACACAAAGCATAAAAGCAGTCATAGAAGCAAAGCAAATCGAATTTCTTATGATTACGCTCTTAAATAATTGTTTTATCGTTTTTTCTCTAAGCATTATGTCTTTTTTATCGGTCATTTGTTTCATCGTCGTTATCCTTATGTTCTTCTTTTTTGTTTTTTGCCGCATAAATCTTTTTAAGAAAACAGGTATAAACAATTACCGCCGCTGTTGCCACGGCGAATACTAAAATCGGAGCAAGGTATTTAATTTCCCAACTGTCAATGTAATAAGCACTCGTGATAGTTGCCGAAAAAATGCCCGACGAGAACGTTATAATACCGATCAGCCAATCTCTTTTCTTTTTCAAGTTATTATATTGCCTGTCATACAACCCGACAAATAAACAGTATGCGGCAACAATCAAGGATACAAAAAGCACCGTTAGCAAATAACTTGTCATATACTCTCCTATAAGTCAGCGCTTGCCCTTTGCGGCAAACTTAACTATATCATTATAATTATATCGCTTTTTCTTAAAACGGCAAAGCCTTTTAACTTGACATTTTCTTTGCAATCTGTTGACAACGCTTTTTTGCAAAAAAAGAGCAGCTTCTGACGCTCCTTAATCATTACAATCTCTTATTTTTATCTTGTGTCTTTAATATAATTATGCCGACGTCGATAAGTATCAATATTACGCTCACCGCCAGCAGGACGTAAAAAACATATTGCGGAATGCTGTACGAGTTGTCCATCATATCCCCGGTATTGGACGTCAAACAGATGAAGCCCATTAGTACCGTAACAATAGTCATAATCAGGGCTACCGCCCAAACAACCCCTATCAATATCGTAAAAACCTTCTGTTTTTTGATACGACGAGCGTTATTCAGGCGGTCACTATCGTTATTGGCGACGTCCGCCGTTCCGATAAATTCTTCCCGCGACAAATCCAAAACTTGACATAACATATCTATATTATCGTTATTCGGTTGAAATTTGTCATTCTCCCATTGGGAAATCGTCTGGCGGGACACCCCGACTAATCCCGCCAAATATTCTTGCGAAAATCCTTTTGCTTTGCGCGCCTTGTAGATTTTATCTCCCAAATAATTTTCCAAAACCGCCTCCATATCAAAAAAATTTTTCATGTTAATTATATCATAAAATCGACCTGCAAATCAAGCGGTCGTTTTCTGTTTACAAAGTTCTTGGTCAGAAGCGCAGAGAAATTGTTTTTTCTGCGGCGAAAAATAAGATTATTAAGGTTACAACTATTATCAAAACGGCGCGGCTTTAAGCCGCGCCGTTTTGATAACCATTACGATAAAATTAAAAAAAATATTAAATTCAGAAAATTCCCACGCATTTCAGCACTATGCAGACTACCGCCAAAAGTATCAAATACAGACTGAACCACTTGTAATTGGTTTTTTGGATAGCTTTCAGCATTATTTTGATGGCGAACAGCCCCGAAACCGCCGAAACTATAAAACCCAGGGCTACTGCCCAACCGTACTCTGCGCCGCCTGCGGCAAAATCCGCCTTAATGCTGCCGTCCGCTATTCCCTTGACAAGTTCCAATAGAAACCCGCCCAAAATCACGGGAACGGACATCAGGAAAGAAAACTTTGCGACATCCTCGCTTTTTCCGCCTGCCAGCGTGCCGGCGCATATCGTAGAACCGCTACGTGAAATCCCGGGGAATATCGCAATCGCCTGCGCAAGCCCCATCGGAATCACCGTTTTAAAACTTAAAGGCAAAAACCGCTTCCTCTTCTTCGCCAACGTTTCCGTCACGAAAAGCACCGCAGCCGTTAAGGTAAAGCATACCGCGAGAAGCACCGCAGCCCATTCCCAATCGTAAAACCAATAGTCAAGTTCGGTAAGGCTTGCAATCACGCCAAATATCGCGGCGGGAACGGAAGCCAACACGAGATAGCCGAGGTTTTTATAAGGCTTTTTGAACAACGAAAGTATGTCTTTGAAGAAAACTATACAAACCGCAACGAGCGTGCCCAAATGAAATGTTATAGATACGAGCTGTGCGTTTTGCGTGCTTACGCCGA
Source organism: uncultured Clostridia bacterium (assembly GCA_947589385.1). Taxonomy (GTDB): domain Bacteria; phylum Bacillota; class Clostridia; order Christensenellales; family Borkfalkiaceae; genus Coproplasma. Next base: position 13,123 of record CANPZW010000007.1, read on the forward strand.
GTACGTTCTGAAAAAACGATAGATGCCCCGAAGACGATACGGGGAGAAATTCCGTAAGCCCCTGCACAAGTCCCAAAACAACAGCCTGCCAAATTTCCATACTATATTATATTATCCGAACAAGAATTATTCGTTATATAAATTCTTTATTCTCGAATCGTATTTAACAACCGTGTCATTTGTATTGAACTGGTTTTTAAGCTGGGTTTCGCGGGTGGTGGAAATATCGTTTATCGCGGTGGATTTAATCCATTCGAAGAACAGATTTTCAAACGTACCCTCCACTTTTACGTTCGCTTTCCAATCGGGAGCGTATTCGTCGCCGCCTAAGGAATTGCCGTTTCCGTCGGACTCACCGAAAGTATAGGTAACGTAAATCAAATGCCAGCCGTAATCGCCCGCGCAGACGTTGAACGAGCCCGCGCCCTTCGCAATCGCCTTATGCGCGGCGGTTTCAAATTCCTTGATATAACCCGTGGAATCGCCGAGTTTTACGGAATATCCGAGATAATTGGAAAGCACTCCTGTATCCGTCGTATAGGCGTATTGAAGTTCGTTTACCGCCGCAAGCGCCTTATACTGGGCGCTCTCTTTATTCAAAAGCCCGCCCCTGTACTGCTTTTCTTCCAAGTTTTCGGTGAAAGTCACTTTACCGTCAGCATATATGAAATTTTCGTAATTTATCTCTTTCTTATCCTTGTCGGAATAGAAAGTATCCTCTGTTAGTTTTTCGTAATAATTTGTTGTCTTTTCGTAGGACGCGCTGCCTTCGTCACCGAGAGCGTAATCTACATAGCTCTTGAACTCTTCAAGCATATCGTCTATCGTAAGCTTGTTGGGAACAAGCCAATAGCCGCCCTCTTCCTTTTCATACACTTTTCCGTTATAGGCGTATTTGCCAAGATATTTTTCTATCTGTTCATAACGCTCGGTATTCGTAAGGTTGTTTTCGAAGAACAGCCACTCCCTGTCGTTCTCAGCGCCCGCGTAGTAATCCGTGCCCGCGGCAAACGACTTGTCCGCCGCCTTAAAGGAATAATCCGTTGTGCCGTTGAACCATGCCGAACGCTGGTCGTAAGTCTTAATCTGTTGCAGAAGTTCGTTGCGCTTTTTGTAATAAGTGAAAGTGTAGCCGCCGTCGTCGTCCGCATAATCCGCCTGATATTCGGTCAATTTGGCGCTCTGAACGGCGTCGAAAGGAAGCAATATGTTATAAACCAAACCGAACGTGCCTTCGCCCTCGGTATCGGGGGAATAGAGCACGAAAGACGTATCGGACATGTTGTCCATTGCCGTGCCGAACGAGGAAGCTTTACTGTAAGTTTCCCGTGCGTCGCGCAGAAGGTCGTTATAAGCCTTATCTATATAGTCATACGTGCCGCCGTCCGAAAGAAGTTCTTCCTTTGCGTCCTCGTAAAGGTGATAATATTTTTCAAGCGCCCTGCCTTCAAGCTGGGTAACGTATTCTTTGCGGAAGTATTCTACTCCGTTTACGACGTCGCGAAGATTGTCGGTTGCGGGGTCTATAAGGTCGTTCTGTATGAAAGTCGCCGTGAAATCGTCGTAAGCCTTAATCCTGGTCGCCTTTGTGGTGCCGTCCTTTGCGTCGTCCTTATAAGCTCCGCTATCCGCAAGCTGGAAGCCCTCATAGCCCGTATAGACGTTGTAGTCAAGCTTTCCGTCCTTTGCGGGATAAAAGTCCTCCTTTTCGGTGTCGGCGCCCGCAGGCGTCGCGCGGGTTTCCGTGCCGGCGTTCGATTCTTCGTCTTCGAGATACGCCTCTTCCGCAGAATCTATCGCAGAATTGAGCGCGGAATAGAATTTATATTTGGCAATTTTGACGTCCTTATCGGGGTCGTCGGGCTCTCCGACGGGGTCGTTGAGGAGATATTCCAACTTTTCGGTATAAGTGCTTTTCGAATTATACTCCGCTTTGACGGCTTCGGCAGAACTGCTCTCCGCCTTGTAAGCGAGGAGATACATTACAGCGTACTGGGTAAGCACGGCGTTATCTACAAGCCCGTCGAGAAGGGTGTTGAAAGTCTGTTCCGCAGACCAGCCGTAATTGCTCTGATAGCTGTAACCTACGTTTAAGTAATACGCCATAAGCTCGCTCTTTAAAATCGAGCTTGTCCCGACCGTATCCTTATATTCCTTTACAAGCTTATCCTCCTGCTCGGAAAGGTCCTGCGCGTTGGCGATGTTTACTTCGGCTATAACCTGCTTATAGTCCTTCGCGTTGTCGGAGGTGACGAGCGAACAGCCCGTAAATGCCGCCGTGAACGCAATGGACGAAGCTAAAAGCGTGCCTACTATTCTTTTCTTTTTCATAATCAGTAACTCCGAAAAAGGTTTATATGCAAAATCTTTTATCATTATATAATATTTTTGATATTATGGCAATTGATTTTAAACGCCTTGAAGGGCAAATTTCAAAAATTTTGTCATGTTTAGCATAATTTTGCGCGGCGAACCGTCGTTTTTGAACACTACGAGAGGGGCGCGCGCCATGGAAAGGGTTATAATGCTCTTATATTTTTCAAGCGCGGAAGAAAGACGGGCATCGTTTAAGCTGTTGACCGAAGGCAGTTCCAGAAAGCTTTCCTGCCTGCTTACGGTTATGCGCTTTACGTTGAATTTTTGCGCGTAAGCTTTCAGAACGGCTATCACGAGAAGGTTTAGGACTTCATCCGGCAAAGGTCCGTAATTGTCCTCGACCGAACGGCAGACCCGCTTATAATCGTCTATGGAACGTATTTCCGCAATGCGCTTATAGCAGTCCAGCCTGCCCGCGCTGCTTTCGATATAATTTTCGGGGATATAAGCCGTAGTCTTGATTTCGAGTTCGGCAGAAAGCTGCGCCTCGCCCGTGAGCTCCTCTTTGAGAAGTTTTGAATACAGTTCGTATCCCACTTTATCCATATGCCCGTGCTGTTCCGCACCGAGGACGTTGCCCGCGCCGCGGATTTCCAAATCGCGCATGGCAATTTTAAAGCCCGAACCCAGCTCGGTGAATTTCATTATGGCTTTCAAACGCTCGGTGGCGTCCGAGGTAAGCACTTTTTCGCCCTTGAAAGTGAAATACGCCTGCGCGAGACGGGAACTTCTGCCCACCCTGCCGCGAAGCTGGTAAAGCTGGGATATACCAAGGCTGTCGCTGTCGATAACAATCAACGTATTCGCGTTGGGAAGGTCTATGCCGTTTTCGATTATCGTTGTGGTGACAAGCACGTTATACTCGCCCCGGTAAAAGGAAAATACCGAATTTTCAAGCGATTCTCTGTCCATTCTGCCGTGGGCGAAAGTAGTTCGCGCCTCGGGAACTATGGCTTTTATCCTTTCGGTGAACGCCGCTATGCTATCCACCCTGTTGTAGAGAATGAATACCTGCCCTCCGCGGGAAATTTCGCGAATCACGGCGTCGCGGATAAGCGTTTCGCTCTCTTCCACAACATAGGTCTGCACGGGCAGCCGTTTTTGCGGGGGAGTGTTGATAGTGGAAATATCGCGGATACCTGCAAGCGACATATGCAGCGTGCGCGGTATGGGCGTTGCCGTCATTGTAAGGCAGTCAACGTCCTTTTTGACGTGCTTTATCTTTTCCTTGTGTTCCACGCCGAAACGCTGTTCCTCGTCCAAAACCAACAGCCCGAGGTCGTAAAATTTAACGTCGTCCGAAAGCAGGCGGTGAGTGCCTATAATCAAATCAATGTCGCCGTTAGCGAGGGCTTTCAGCGTTTCCGCCTGTTGGGCGGGAGTTTTGAAGCGGTTTAGTTTATCCACGCGCACGCCAAATTCCGCAAAACGCTCCACGGCAGTGTTGTAATGCTGTTCTGAAAGCACCGTGCTGGGGCACATTATCGCCGCCTGTTTGCCGCCGAGCACGGCGAGATATACCGCCCGCAGCGCGACTTCCGTCTTTCCGTAGCCGACGTCGCCGCAGAGAAGTCTGTCCATGACCTTTTCGGAACACATGTCTTTTTTTATTTCCTCTATGGAAATAAGCTGGTCGGGCGTTTCCTCGTACTTGAAAGAATCTTCGAACTCCTGCATCATTACGGCGTTTTCGGGAAAGGCAAAGCCCTTTTTAGCCTGTCTTTCTGCGTATAATTCCTTCAAATCGAAGGCAAGCTTGCGGATGGATTGGCGAACTCTTTCTTTGACCCTTTCGAAATCTGCGCCGCCTATTTTGGAAAGCGGGGGGTCGCCGTCGCCGACATATTTCGAGAGCACGTCCATCTGCTCGACGGGAACGTACAGCACGTCGCCGCCCTTATACTGGACGGCTACATATTCCTTTATCCCGTCAGTCGTTTCGATACGTTGGGTGCCCGTGATTTTGCCTATTCCGTGCTTTTCATGCACGCAGAAATCGCCTATTTCGGGGGCGACGAACATATCCCCCCTGCGGCGGCGGACCCTTTTTACCGCCGCCTTCGTAAACAAGTCGGCGCTACCGATTATGACAAGCTTACATTCGTGCAGGATGAGCCCGCGTTCGAGTTCCTCGGACGAAGCGGCAATCCCGCGCAGGGCTTCCAGCCTGTCGGGAACGGGGTATGAGGGCAGATATTCGTCCTCAATCATTCCGCTAAGTCTTTGGGAACGCTCTACGCTGCCCGTAAAAGCCAGAATACGGTAACCGTTTTGCAGCCAGCTTTTTGCGTCCGAAAAGAACTGCGGCAGGGAATTAAGATAGGAAGGCGCGGGCGTGGATTTAAGCGTAAAAGTCTTTAAAGGTCTGAAAAAAGCCGTACCCGACGTAAAAGTCTGCACCGCCATACAGCGGAATTTTGCAAAACGTTCAGCCATTTCCTCGGGGGAAAGCAGCTGGTTTAAAGAAAAATCGAACGCCTCTCCACCCTTTTTCAAATCGGAAACGCGCTCCTTATGTTCTCGGTAAACCCCCTCCATTCTGTCGGAGATTTGTTTACATTCGTCGAACACTATCAGAGTATCTTGGGGGAGATAAGCGAATACGTCCCTTGAATTTTCAAGCAGCGGCATCACGAACGACGCGCCCGAAAAGGGAATACCGAGGGACATTTTTTCGCATACTTCGTCAGCAATGGCGCGGGCGCGGCCGTAAGCTTTTACGTCGGGCATTGTTTTGACGCCGTCGGTCAAAACCTGCCTTACGCGGATAAGGTCGCCCGCAGTAAACGGCGCGTCAACGGCGGAAACTATTTCGAGCACGTCACACTCTTCAAGGCGTTCACCGCCGACCGGCTCATAGGGACGGATTTTTTCGACCGTATCCCCGAAGAAATCAACGCGGGCGGGATTTTCGGAATTTATGGGATAAATATCCAAAATATCGCCGCGGATAGCAAAACTGCCGCGGCTGTCCGCCGAATATTCGCGCGTGTAGCCCATGGACACAAGCTTTTGCGGCAAACCCGAATAATCGTAATCCTTACCCCTTTCAAGCTTTATAACTTCAACACGGGCGGGAACTAGCTGCATCAAAGCCTCCGCTTCCGCCACCGCGCAATCGGCTCCTGCGGCAAGTTCGGCAAGCGCGCAAATTCTTTTATAAAGGGCGTCCTTTGAAAGGGCGTCCTTATACAGAACGGCTTCGTCCTTTGCGGAAATCAGGGCGCATTTTTTGCCCGTCAGAACCGTGAGGGCGGCTTGCGCTTTCCGTGCGGAAACCGCGTCGGCGGTTACATACAGAATCTTAGGCGAAACCACTGCCGCGGTGAGAAATTTATGCGTATCGGACAACCCGAAAACCGCCGTCGGCGTGCCGAGGCGGACTTCTTCTGAAAGGGCGGGATAATCGCCGTATAGATTTTTGCAGGAAAAAAACGAAGTTTTCAATTTTTTACTTTATTTATGGCGTGCGCCAAATTTACAACTTTCGCAAGATTTATAAAATACGCCAAATTTATAACATACGCCGGATTTATAACAAAAGAACAAGCGTTGTCGCGGTTTCGTACGGAAAATTCAACCGTTGAAAGCGGTCATCACATCCTCTACCGTGCGGCCTTTGGCAAGCTCCGCAGCCGCGTCGGCTGCCCGACCGCAAGCCGAAACAAACAGGTCGTAATCTGTTTTCCTTACTTCCGACAGCACATAATCTATTAAAGGAATATTCACCTCTTCGTCGCGTATGCCTATGCGTATCCGCGTGAAATTCTGCGTGCCTATTTCGGCTATCACCGAACGCATGCCGTTGTGCGTGCCCGCGCTTCCCGAAGGACGGATGCGAATCTTGCCCTTGGGAATATCGTAATCGTCGTAAATTACGGCAAGGTTTTCGGGCGTGGCTTTGTACTTTGCAAGAAGTTGTTTTACCGCCCTGCCGCTGTTGTTCATATAAGTTAAAGGGCGGGCTATTATCACCTTTTCTCCGCCGACGTTCGCCTCCGCCACAAAGGCTTCACATTCCTTTTTTTTGAATTTGACGCCGAACCTTTCCGCCACGTCGCCTGCGGCGATATAGCCCATGTTGTGAAAAGTTTTCAAATATTTTTCCTCGGGATTGCCGAGACCAACTATAATATACATATTATTTTAAAAGCCGCATTACTGCGGCTTATTCTTTAATCGTAGATTTTCGACATGGATTTGTCGAGATAAACGTTTTCTATTGCCGAAGCGAAGATGGGCGCTGTTGAAATCATTTTGAATATAGGCAGCATCTTCTCCTTGGGTATATCGATTGTATCGAGCATTGCAAGCTCGGTTATCGGCGAGGAGGCAAGCCTTTCTATCGCGGGTCCGGAAAGCACCCCGTGCGAACAGCAGGCATAAATTTCCTTGGCGCCCGCCTCTTTAAGCGCATTCGCACCCTGCACTATCGTGCCCGCCGTATCTATCATATCGTCAACCACAAGGCAGTTTTTGCCGCTCACGTCGCCTATAATATGCATGACTTCCATAACGTTGGCCTTGGGGCGGCGCTTGTCGATTATTGCCATTTTGGCGTTCATCCTCTCGGCGACCTTTCTTGCACGCGCGACTGAACCTATGTCCGGAGATACGACGACGAAATTTTCATCTACCTTCGGTTTGAAATAGTTGTACAAAGTAGGTCCGCCCACAAGGTTGTCCAAAGGAATATCGAAAAAGCCCTGTATCTGCATGCAATGCAAATCCATGGTAAGCACCCTGTCCGCGCCAGCCGAAGTTATAAGGTTTGCGACGAGTTTAGCCGTTATAGGCTCGCGCGAGCGCGCCTTTCTGTCCTGACGGGCATAGCCGAAATAGGGAATTACGGCTGTGATTCTGCCCGCGCTTGCACGCTTTGCCGCGTCAATCATTATAAGAAGCTCCATGAGGTTGGTGTTCACGGGGTTGCTTGTGGACTGTATAAGGAATACGTCCATACCGCGGATTGTTTCCTCGAAACGCACGTAAATTTCCCCGTCGGAAAAATGCGTAAGCTCCATATTGCCGAGCTTGGTGTTCAGCTTTGCGGCGATTGCCTCCGCAAGGGGTCTGTTTGAATTGCCAGCGAAAATCTTTATTTCGTTGCCGTGGTTAATCATTTGGGATTCTCCTCCGATTTTCATTAGCTTCCGCCGCTTTTTCCGGCTGCGAACTGCTTATACATTTTATAATGATAAGCCGTCATTGTCAACTTAAAATTTTAAATTTTAAAATTGAAAAATTCGTACACACTTTTTGTTTTCTGCGAAAGTTATTAACAAACCCAAAAATTTCCGCTCCTCTTTCCGCTATTCCCTGCGCGCCTTTTCGCGAATCCGCATATCGGAAAAGAAGTTCGAAAGAATTTCCGAACACTCCTTTTCCATAACGCCGCCCTCCACCTCGATTTTATGGTTGACGAGATTCGCGTTGGCGAGTACGTCCGTTAAAGACACGCCTTTACCTTCGTGCGCGCCGAAATACACTTTTTTTATGCGCGCGTTTAGCATTGCGCCCATACACATGGGGCAGGGTTCGAGCGTAACGTATATTTCACATTCGGGAATACGCCAGCTTTTAAGTTTTCTGCAAGCCTTTTCTATCGCTTCAACCTCGGCATGGGCTGTGGCAATCTGCTTTTTTGTTCTGCGGTTATGCCCGCGGGAAATGATTTTTCCGTCGCATACAACCACCGCGCCTATGGGTACTTCGCCTTCCGAAAGGGCTTTCTGCGCGCATTTTAGCGCCGCCTTCATAAATTTATTTTCCATAATATTCGGTAAAATTTCTCAATACATTATAGCATTTTTTCAATTTTCTCAGTCTTTTTATGGGGTGGGAAAGACTGTCGTCCCCGCACTCGATTGTGTAGGCGGGGATACGGAGCTTCAATATGCACCAATCCTTGTAACCGCCGCAACTGCCGTATATTTTGCGGACCTTATAACCCGTGCAATCCGCGATTATCTGCGCGCCGCGGATATCCCCCCTGCCGTTGTACTCCCAATAGATTTCCCCGCCCTTTGTGTGGAAACTCAGCGTGACGTAGGGCTTGACCTTTAAAGTAAAATTTCTGACGGCGATGGTTTCCGCCTCGGAAAAAGGGAAGTCGCCTATGCAGTTTTCGCCGCCGCGCCGACGGGTATTCAGCCTACCATTTCCCCAATCGGCGTCGAAATTGCAGTTTAAGTCCACCCCGCGCGCGTTCGCCTTCCAAAGCGGCTCTCTCTCCTCCGAAATAGCCGCCCCGTCGGGATTTACAAGCGGAATTATCCATCCCCCGCCGCTTTTAATCCCCTTTTTAATGTGCTTTATGGCGAGGCGGGCGGTTATCCATTCCCTTCCGTGAACGGCATATAGGGCGATAAATTGTCTGCCGTAACATTCGCCTACGTGAAAAGCATATATTTCACGACCGCGGAAGGAATAGCCTATAACGCACTTCTTGCCCGAGTAGCTTTGGTAAAACTTCTTCACCTCATCGAATATCACACAATAAAATATGTATGCTCTATTTGTGATATTCGCTACCCGAGTTTATCATAAAAGCGCGATAGACCTGTTCCAAAAGTATTACGCGCATAAGTTGGTGCGGGAAAGTCATACCCGAAAAAGACAGCTTTAAATCCGATTTGTCCTTAACTTCGGCGTCAAGCCCGCAGGACGAGCCGATTATGAAGGAAATTTCCTCCCCCCTGTCGCACAGCGTTTTTATTTCGCGGGCGAAGCCTTCGCTTGTAAGCCCTTTCCCCTCCACGCACAGCGCGATTTTAAAACCTTTCGCCGCGCGGATAAGGGGCGCCGCCTCTTCCGCAAGGGTGCGACATTCGGGTATCTCCCTTATTTCCAGCCTGCAAAAGCGGGAAAGCCGTTTTTCGTACTCCGCAACCGCGGCGCGGAGATAGTACTCTTTTATTTTTCCTACGCACACAACGTTGATTTTTTGCATATCACACCGCGAAAAAAGAAAATATCCACAAAAGCGCGTTTGCAAATATGCCCACAGCCGCAAACAGAAAGAACGCCGAAACGCCCTTCTTCTGCGCCTTTAAAAAGGGCTTTTTTATGAGAATCAGCCATACTGTACCCGCTAAAAACGCCGCAACTCCCAAAACGGCAAGCGTTATGTTCACCGCCGCAGAAAAAGGCTGTTCGGAATAACCGCAGGCGTACATTACGATAATGTAAGCGTTGTTCAGAAAGTGAATAAGCATTGCGGGCAGAAGCGAGCCGCTACGTATTGTAAGCAGGGCGAAAGCGCAGCCGCAGATAAACTGATATACCGTCTGTTCGGGGCTGGCATGGAAAAGCGAAAAACATAAGCCGACGGTAAATACGGTGCGGATATCCCCCATTCCCGCCCGCGCATTATTTAAAAGCACTCCGCGGAAGAAAAATTCCTCTACCGCGGCGGGAATAACCGCTATTACGATAATCGCGGGCACGATAAGTCCGCCGTTCAACGCGGGCACATACGAGCTTTCCGTCCGCGGGGTGTATCCCATAAGTTTTAAAAGTTCAAGCGTGCCCGTATTTACATAGGAAACGCCGAAAATCAGCCCGAACCCCAAAAGCAGAGCAATCAAAAAATACACGGGGCGGCATTTTACGCCCGCAACGTCGCTTATTTTTTGCTTTGCATACTTCATGCAAGCGAAACAGCCCAGCGAAATTGCCGCGGGCGCGGCGAGGTAGCCCAAATATTTATAAACGTCCGAATCCGCATTTAAATCCTCAGCTTTCACAATAACTGTGAAAACCAACTGCATAACAATATAGGCGACGGTGCAAACCGAATAGGACAAGCCGCCCGTCTGCGGTTTTAAGCGGGAATTTGCTTCGTTCATGCCCTTATTATACAACTTTTCGGACGGATAGTAAAACGATTTGAAAACGTTCGGCTTAAAAAGGCGGTATTTATGGAAAGCCGCGGGGCAATTTGAAATTGCCCCGCGGCGGTTTAAAATATATTTAATGCGGAAAATTATCCGCGCTTCCAATAATATTTGTAATATTGTTTTAAATTGTTTGCATTTTGCTCGGGGTCTTCAACATTTATATCGCTTAAATTTGACATATCGGAATTGGAGGAAACTTTCCAACCCGCGGTATTTTCAAAAATTACTCTTTCAAGTCTTGTGCAAGATTTGAACGCATAACTGCCGATAGAAGTAACGCTTGTGGGTAAGGTTATCTCTGTAAGGCGATAACAATTCTCGAACGCACTATTCCCGATAGACCTAACGCTTTTTCCTATGGTTATTTCTGTAAGGCTTATGCAATTCCAGAACGCATTATCGCCGATAGAAGTAACGCTTTTTCCTATGGTTATTTTTATAAGGCTTTCGCAACACCAGAACGCCTCATCGCCGATAGAAGTAACGTTGTCGGATATGGTTATTTTAGTAAGGCTTGAACAATTATAGAACGCCTCATCGGCAATCAGTTTAGTGCCGGGGGTTATTTGGTAACTGCCCGAGAATGTATCTTTTGCCTTTATTAGATAATTTCCTATATACAAAACGTCGTTTTCCCAATTATCCGCGTTATTATAATAGGCTGTATTATAGAACGCAAAACCCCCGATAGAAGTAATGCTGTCGGGTATGGTTATTTCTTTAAGGCTTGTGCAATTTTTGAACACTCCCCTGCCGATAGAAGTAACGCTGTCGGGAATGGTTATTTCCGTAAGGTTTGTGCAACTTGAGAACGCAAGCTCACCGATAGAAGTTATGCTGTTGGGTATGGTTATTTCATCAAGGTGTATGCAACCTGAGAACGCCTTATAGCCGATAGAAGTAACGCTGTCGGGAATGGTTATTTCCGTAAGGCTTGTGCAACCTTCGAACGCCTCGCTGCCGATAGAAGTTACGCTTGCGGGTATGGTTATTTTTGTAAGGCTTGTGCAATTATAGAACGCAAAACTGCCGATGGAAGTAACGCTGTTAGGTATGGTTATTTTAGTAAGGCTTTTGCAACCTGAGAACGCAAAACTGCCGATGGAAGTAACGCTATCGGGTATGGTTATTTCTTTAAGGCTTGTGCAATTATAGAACGCACTCCTACCGATAGAAGTAACGCTGTTTGGTATGGTTATTTCTTTAAGGCTTGTGCAATTAGAGAACGCACCACCGCCGATATAAGTAACGCTGTTTGGTATTTCAAGATTCGTTACAAGTTGACCTTTTAAATATAAATTACCTGCGCAACAAAGCGGGTTGGCATAATAATCTCCAAAATCTATATTACACCAAACGGCTATATCGTTTATGTAAACTCCTTCAAGGCTTTTGCAACCTGAGAACGCTCCACTGCCGATAGAAGTAACGCTTTTTCCTATGGTTATTTTTATAAGGCTTTTGCAACACCAGAACGCCTCATCGCCGATAGAAGTTACGCTGTCCGGTATGGTTATTTTTTCAAGGCTTGTGCAACTATGGAACGCATAATTACCGATAGAAGTAACGCCTTGGGGTATGGTTATTTCTTTAAGGCTTGTGCAACTTAAGAACGCACTCTTACCGATAGAAGTAACGCTGTCGGGTATGGTTATTTTAGTAAGGCTTTCGCAACACCAGAACGCACCCTCGTCTATAGAAATTACATTGTTGCCGACGGTTATTTCTGTAAGGTTTGTGCATTTATAGAACGCCTCATAACCGATTAAAAGTACAGGTAAATTATTATAAAACGAGGGTATAAATATATGGCTGGCCCACCTTGTCGTACCTTCTTTAACGGAATAGCCGATTATTTCTTTGTTTTCCATAACTTTAGTAAATTCAAGCCCGTAGGTATATTTTTCCACATATCCGCAGGCGGGGCAAACCCCGTCCGATACGCTATGAGTGCTATGCGCAGTTTCTTCGCCGCAATCGGTACAGACTTGCCAATGCTCCGTTTGGCTGCATTTAAATTTATAATTATGAGCATTAGGGTCGATACTGATTTTCAATTGTTCAAGCGTAGTTTCGTGCTTTTCGCTGTCGAAATATTTTTCGCAGCCCTCACAATAGTAGTGCGCCCGCATGCCCTCCACAGTGCAGGTCGCGGGCTGCTCGGGGATTAGTTCGCCGTAACTATGCGCGTTAAGGTCTATATCGATTTTTAATTGTTCAATCGTAGTTTCGTGCTTTTCGCTATCGAAATATTTTTCGCAGCCCTCACAATAGTAGTGCGCCTGTAAGCCTTCCGCAGTGCAGGTCGCCGGCTGCTCGGAAATAAGTTTTCCGTAGTTATGCGCGTTAAGGTCGATATCGATTTTCAATTTTTCAAGCGTAGTTTCGCGCTTTTCACTGTCGAAATATTTTTCGCATACATCGCAATAGTAGTGCGCCTGTAAGCCTTCCGCAGTGCAGGTCGCCGGCTGCTCGGGAATAAGTTCGCCGTAATTGTGCGCGTTAAGGTCGATATCGATTTTCAATTTTTCAAGCGTAGTTTCGTGCTTTTCGCTGTCGAAATATTTTTCGCATACATCGCAATAGTAGTGCGCTTGCAAGCCCTCCGCAATGCAAGTCGCCGGCTGCTCGGGAATAAGTTCGCCGTAACTATGCGCGTTAAGGTCGATATCGATTTTTAATTGTTCAAGCGTAGTTTCGTGCTTTTCACTATCGAAATATTTTTTGCAAACATCGCAATAGTAGTGCGCCTGTAAGCCCTCTTTTTTACAGGTCGCCGGCTGCTCGGGGATAAGTTTTCCGTAGTTATGTACGTGTACTCCCGAGTTTCCGCCCTGCTGCCCGCCGCCTTGTCCGCCGAAATCTTCACTGCCGGAACCGCCCGAACCTTGTCCGCCGAAATCTTCACTGCCGGAACCGCCCGAACCTTGTCCGCCGAAATCTTCACTGCCAGAACCGCCCGAACCTTGTTCATCGGACTCTTCGCTGTCGGAACTGCCCGAACCCTGCCCGCCGGGCGTTTCCTGTTGGTTGCCGCTTTGATTATTTGCGGCGGGTTCACAGCCTGCCAAATTAAACACAAGGCAAAACGCACAGGTCAGCGCTATAAGCGCAAGTAAAAGTTTTTTCTTCATTTTGTCTCCTTCATGCGGTAAAAATTAAGGTGTGCTCCCGAAAGAGCACACCGCACGGTATCTCTCACGGTTACCACACCTTGCAATTTTCAATTACCCTTTTGAGTTACTTTGAAAAACAAAAGAGATACACAATGCCAGTTTGTGTAACTGAAAGGGTATTTATTTAATTGCAAAATGTGGTGATTAAAATATAGCACTGCGGCAAGGTTTTGTCAAGGATTTTATTTTAAAAGAAAGGTTGCGTAAATCGTTGACAAGCGGGCGGATTTAAAATATAATTTTGTTGAAAACTACATCAACGACTGTGAACGGGACAGACGGGCGCATAAGCTCCTTTCAGAGAGAAAAATCCGAGGCTGAAAGATTTTTTACGGGGTGCGGACGGTATTCACCCGCGAGTCGGGCGTGCGAAATTTTTTAAAGTAGCGCGCTCCGCTTCCCTTGGCGTTACAAGGCAATAAGGCGCTTTGGAAAAGGCGCGAAATCAGGTGGTACAGCGGAATCCCCGCCCTGTGTATGCAGGGCGGGGATATTGTATTGGTTTAAAAAATTTATCGGGTAAAAAAATTCAGGAGTAATTTATGGACATAGAATCAAATATCAGGCTCACCGACGAGGACGTTGATAAGGCGCTGAAAGACGTTACTTCTTCCAAACAGCTTCAAGAAGTAAAAATGAGCTTTTTGGGCAAGACGGGGCGCGTTTCGGAGCTTATGAAGCACATGCGCGAAGTCGCCGCGGAAAAAAAGCGCGAAATCGGTCAACTTTTAAACGATTTGCGCGCACGCACGGAAGAAAAGTTCAACGCTTTGAACGATAAATTGAAGAAAAAGGAGCTGGAAGAACGTTACGCGGCGGAAACGGTGGATATCACAATGCCGGGAAGAAAAAGCGAAAGCGGCTCTTTCCACCCCAACACTCTTATAAGGGACGAGCTGGTTTCAATATTTTCGGGAATGGGCTTCGAAGTGTTCGAAGGTCCGGAGATTGAAAACGAATACTACAATTTCACGGCGCTTAACACTCCCGCAGACCACCCCGCGCGGGATATGCAGGACACATTTTATCTTGCGCCCGGACTTTTGCTGCGCACGCAGACTTCGGCGGGGCAGATAAGGGTTATGGAGAGCAAAAAGCCGCCCATAAAAATTCTTTCGCCCGGCAAGGTATATAGAAGCGACGACGACGCCACTCATTCGCCCATGTTCTCGCAAATGGAAGGGCTGGTTGTGGATAAGGGCATTACCCTTTGCGATTTAAAGGGTATGCTTGACGAGTTTGCAAAAAGAGTTTTCGGAGAAAGCGTTAAAACGAGGCTTCGCCCCTCCTACTTCCCTTTCACCGAGCCGTCCGTAGAGGTTGACGTCAGCTGTTTCGAGTGCGGCGGAAAGGGTTGCAGGCTGTGCAAGGGCACGGGCTGGATAGAAGTTTTGGGCGCGGGTATGGTGAACAGGCGCGTTTTGGAGGGCTGCGGGATTGACCCCGACGTGTATTCGGGCTTCGCTTTCGGAATGGGCATTGAGAGAATAGCCATGCTGAAATACGGCATAAACAATATGAAACTGCTGTTCGAAGGCGACGTAAGATTTTTAAAACAGTTCAAGGATTGAGAGGTTCGATATGAAAGCACCGTTAAGTTGGCTTAAAGATTATGTGGATATAGATATTCCCGCGGAAGAACTTATGGGAAAACTGTTTTCCTGCGGGTTCGAAGTTGAAGAACTTATAGATATAGGCAAGGATATTTCGGGCGTCGTTGTGGGCGAAGTGACTGAATGTGAGCCCGTAGAGGGCACTCATCTGCACGTCTGCAAGGTCGATTGCGGCGATAAAGGCGTTTTTCAGATATGTTGCGGAGCGGACAACGTTAAAAAGGGCATAAAAGCGCCTACGGCGCTTATCGGCGCGACCGTTTATGCGACGGGCAAAGACCACAAGACTGTGGAGGGCGTTGTTACCATTAAAAAGGGCAAACTGCGCGGGATAGAAAGCGACGGGATGCTTTGCAGCGGCGCGGAAATAGGCGTAAACGGCGATATGTTCGACGGCGGCGACTACTGCGGACTTCTGATTCTGCCCGATAGTTTTGAAAACGGCGCGGACGTTAAACCCCTTTTGGGACTTGACGATTACGTTTTCGACATAGCCGTAACGGCAAACCGCCCCGACTGCCAAAGTATTTTCGGAATGGCGCGCGAGATTGCCGCGCTCCTCGGAGAGCCCTTTACGGAGCCCGATTGTTCCTATACCCCTATCAAAGGAAACTTCCGCGGGATAAAAATAACGAACGAAGCCCCCGACCTATGTCCGCGCTATATAGGACACTACGTCAAAGACGTAAAGGTCGCCCCCTCTCCACTGTGGATGAGAAAGAGGCTTGCGCTGTGCGGACTGCGTTCAATAGGCAATGTTGTAGATATTACCAATTTCGTTTTGCTTGAAATGGGTCAGCCCATGCACGCCTTCGACCTTGCCACGCTCGGCGGGCGGGAAATCGTCGTGCGCAGGGCGCGTGACGGCGAAAAAATCGTTACTTTGGACGGAAACGAATTTACTCTTTCGCACGAAAACCTTGTAATTTGCGACGGGGAAAAGCCCTGCGCCTTAGCCGGCGTTATGGGCGGTTTGAACAGTGAAATTACCGAAAGCACAAGCGAGGTTTTATTCGAATCGGCGAAATTCGCGCGCGACAGCATAAGGCGTACTTCGAGAAGCCTGGGACAACACTCCGACAGTTCCGCCATATTCGAAAAAGGCGTGAACGAATATACCACGGAAAAAGCGATAAGCCGCGCGTTAAACCTGATACAGAAATTGGGCTGCGGCACGGTGACGGACGTCTGCGCCGATATTAAAACGCAATACTCGAAGCTTGAAAACAAAAAGATGTCCGTAAGTATAAAAAAGATAAACGCTTTGCTGGGCATAGACGTTCCCTCCGAACGGATTGCGCAAATACTGAAAAATCTTTCTTTCGAAGTTAAACAAGATGGCGATACGCTTAACCTTGTCGTTCCGCGCTGGCGCGAAGATATAGACCTGTACCCCGATATTGCCGAAGAAGTGATACGGTTTTACGGCTACGAACACGTTAAAGGCACATTCCTGCCTTCGGCGCTTATTACGAACGGCGGATATTCGGACGAACAGAAAGCTGAACTGAAATTAAAGCGTTCGCTTTCGGCGCGCGGGCTTTCCGAAATTTCCACCTACTCCTTCTATTCCCCCAAAGATTTGGATACACTCCATATCCCCGCGGACAGCAAACTCAGAAAAACCATAAAAATCTTAAACCCCATAAGCGAGGAATTGTCCGTTATGCGTACCACGCTTGCGCCCTCGGTTATGCAGGTTATAGTAAGAAATCTGCGCCGCGGCAACATGGAAGGCAAGGTATATGAACTTGCAAAAATTTACCTTGCCGAAAGCCTGCCCCTTTCCGCCTTTCCGGAGGAGCGCGCCACCCTTGCTTTGGGAATGTGGGGTAAGTGCGATTTCTTCGACCTGAAAGGCGTAGTCGAGAGTATTGCCGACGTCCTCAATACCAAATTCGAATTTGTTCCCGCAAAAAGGGAATATCTGCACCCCGGAATTACCGCCGCAGCGCTGTGCGACGGGATTGAAGTGGGATATCTCGGAATGGTTTCGCCCGAAATTTCCGCGGAACTTTCGTTGGAGCGCGACGCGTTTATAGCCGAACTCGATTACGAGGAGCTTAAAAAACACTCGCATCCTTTTAAATTCAATCCTTTGCCCAAATTTGCCGTTGAAACGCGCGATTTGGCGTTGGTCTGCGACAAAAACGTAACGTGCGGGGAGGTTGAAAAGGCGATTTACGCGGCTTGCAAGTTTGTATCGAACGTTAAGCTTTTCGACGTTTACGAGGGCGGGCAAATAGGCAAGGACAAAAAATCCATGGCGTTTACCGTAACTTTCACTCCCAAAGACGAAGAAATTACCACCCGCATAGACGGCTTTGTAAAAAAGATTTTAAGCAACCTTAAATATAACCTGAACGCCGAACTGAGATAATTTTCGGCGTTCCCGCCTGCTCGGCGAAAAAAAGTATTTAATACAAATTAATCGGATGTATTAGGATAAAAAACATTCGGCAGTAAAAGCCCCGCGGCGCAAGTTGCGCCGCGGGGCTTAGTTTAGTTATTTACTTTCAGCTTAATTTTTCAAGCAGTTTAAGGTCTATGCCCTTATCGCCTATTTTTATGATTTCAACCTTTACCGTGTCGCCTATATTTACGACGTCCTCCACTTTCTCGACGCGCTTGTCCGAAAGCTTGGAAATGTGAATCATACCGTCCTTACCGGGCGCAAATTCAACAAACGCTCCGAAATTCAAAATCCTTACGACCGTACCTACAAACATATCTCCGACTTCCGGGTCGTGCGCGATAGAAAGGATAATCGCTTTCGCCTTTTCCGCATTTTCGATAGGACCCGTGCAGGCTATATAACCCTTGCCGCTGTCGTCCTCGTTGAACTCTATCTGCGTACCCGTTTCTTCCATAATCTTCTTTATTACGCAACCCTGTTTGCCGATGACGTCGCCGATTTTTTCGGGGTCGATTTCGAAGCTGACAATCTTGGGCGCATAAACAGAAAGTTGAGGAGAAACTTCGGGAACACATTCAAGCATTTTGGAAAGAATGAACTGCCTGCCCTCGTTCGCCTGGTTGATTGCGGTGTGCATGATTTCTTCGGATATGCCCTTGATTTTGATATCCATCTGAATTGCCGTGATGCCCTTTTGCGTGCCCGCAACCTTGAAGTCCATATCGCCGAGGAAATCTTCAAGTCCCTGGATATCGGTCATGACCTTAAATTCGCCCGTTTCCTGGTTTTTGATAAGTCCCATTGCAACGCCGGCTACGGGCGCTTTTATGGGCACGCCCGCGTCCATAAGCGCCATTGTAGAACCGCATACGGAAGCCATCGAGGACGAACCGTTAGACGACATAATGTCGTTTACCACCCTTATGGCGTAGGGGAAAGAATCCTCGTCGGGAAGCACGGGGATAAGCGCGCGTTCCGCAAGCGCGCCGTGACCTATTTCGCGCCTGCCGGGCGAGCGCAAAGCCTTTGCTTCGCCCGTGCAATAGCCGGGGAAGTTATATTGGTGCATATAGCGTTTTGCCGTTTCTTCGTCAAGACCTTCCAGCTTCTGCGCCTCGGTGAGCATACCGAGAGTGCAGCTTGTAAGCGTTTGGGTTTGTCCGCGGGTGAACACAGCAGAGCCGTGTACGCGGGGCAGAACGTGGCGTTCACACCATATGGGGCGTACGTCTTTCAAGCCTCTGCCGTCGGGGCGGATACCCTTATCGAATATCTTTGCGCGCACCTTTTCCTTTATAATGTAGTATAAGCTGTCCTTGATTTCACGCGCGTTGTCTGGATAAATATCCGCGAAGTGTTCCAAAACCTCTTTTTCCGCCTCTTCCTGGCGGCGCTCCCTCTCCTGCCTGTCGAAAGTGTCGATAGCCCAATCGATTTTTGCGGAAGCGTATTCGCGGACCGCCGCGTCGATATCTTCGGGGATATGGTAAAGCTCTATTTCCAGCTTGGGTTTGCCGACTGCGGGAACTATTTCATCTTCTATGAAACGGCAGATTTTCTGGATTTCCTTGTGGCCGAACATAATCGCGCCCACCATTTCCTCGTTGGAAACTTCGTTCGCGCCCGCTTCAATCATAAGTATGGCATCCTTCGTGCCCGCAAGATTTAAGTGGATAGAGCTTTTTTGCCTCTGTTCGAGGTCGGGGTTGATTACGTAATTTCCGTCAACAAGCCCTACTACAACCGAACCCGTAGGTCCCGCCCAGGGAATATCGGAAATGGCTATCGCGACGGAAGAGCCTATCATTGCGAGGGGCTCGGGCGAGATATCGGGCTCGACCGAAAGCGCCTGCGCCGTAACCACTACGTCATTGTAAAGTCCCTTGGGGAAAAGCGGACGAAGGGGCCTGTCTATAAGTCTTGCGGTAAGAATTGCCTTATCGCTTGCCCTGCCTTCGCGCTTTTTGAAGCCGCCCGGTATCTTGCCTACGGCGAACATTTTTTCTTCATAATCTACTTGAAGGGGGAAGAAATCCATGCCTTCGCGGGGGGCGGGGGACATACATACCGATACGAGCACCATAGTTTCGCCGCAGCGCACCACGCACGAACCGTTTGTCTGTTCGGCATATTTGCCCGTTTCTATTATTACCTGCCTTCCGCCTATTTCTGTCGTAAATTGTCTGAACTGATTCATTATCCTATTCTCCTTTTCTGTTCTTGTGCCTACGGCGCCCGCCGCAGACTTATGAAAAATGAGCGGAATTTTATACCCCGCTCAAATTCTTTCAAAATTACTTTCTAAGTCCCAAAGCCGCAACTATTGCACGATATCTTTCGATATCCTTGCTTCTGAGATAATCCAAAAGCCCGCGGCGGCGGCCGACCATTTTAAGAAGCCCGCGGCGCGAATGGTTGTCGTGAATATGCTCTTTAAGGTGTTCGTTGAGGTGATTGATTCTTTCGGTCAAAAGCGCGATTTGCACTTCGGGCGAACCCGTGTCACCCTCCTTTAAAGCATACTTTGCAATGATTTCGGACTTTTCCATTTAATTTATCCTCCTATGGAAATATTTGCGGGCAACAAAGTCGGGCGTTGAGTATTCGCACCGCTTTGTAGCCGTAACGAAAACCATTTTAGCATATGTATGCGCAAATTGCAAACGATTTTATGAAAATTTTGGCAATTTTTAAAACGCCGCATATGTTTGATTTCGGAGTTTAACACTTACGGAAGTTAGAACAAGAGTAAAGGCGACAAAAAATCGCGGCGGACAATTTGCCCGCTGCGATTTTTTTGAATTTAATTTTTATAGATAATTTCACAGCCGGAATTTCCGTCCGAACCTGCGGCGCCTTCCTTTCCTGTTTTGCCGCCCGTCTTTCCGCTGCCGCCTTTGCCGCCCTTACCGCCGAGTCCGCCCGATATGGAAACCTTGCAGTCCGCCGAATAGACTATGACATTAGCTAAATTTTCGCCTTTTATAGCATTCCCGCCGTTTCCGCCTTTACCTCCTTTACCTCCGTCGCCGAAACTTTTTGCGCTACTGCCTTTACCTCCGTCGCCGCCTTCCCCGCCTTTGATTTCAAGGATTTTAACGTTGACGTCTATGGTACATAATCCGTTGACGACCATGGCGCTTGCGCCCTCAGAGCCCGTTTTGCCGGAATTGCCGTTGCCTGCCAAACCCGCTTCTGCCCCCGTCGCGCCGTTCGCCGCTTTACCCGTAACGCAGAAACTGCACTTCTCGCCCGCCATAGCTATATTGACGTTGATATTTTTGGTTTCCGAAACGAAAATGCTTCTGTCTGACTCTATTCTGACATTTTCAAAGCGTACAGAAAGGTCGGTCATGCGTGATTCAGCCACAATTTGCAGATTGAAATACGGGTCTCCTTTTGTTTCACCGACAAAACGCAGAGAGAGCACACGCCGTGGAATCACGATTAAGTATCCGTTGCAACTGTACGTTCCTGCGCGTAAATTAACTTCCAAACGGTTGGACGCGCCGTCGTAGGTAAGCTTTTTCCCATCTTCGCGACAATCGCTTCTGAATAAATCAAAATTACCGTAAGAACCGTAAACTGCGCTGCTTTCGCCCTCTGCGGGACGTTCTTCAAAGTATTGCATTTCACGAAATTCGCATTTGGTACAGGCGCGATATTGTCTGTCGCTTTCGGTTACCCATTCGTCGAATTTATGCCCCGTCGCAGGAACGACCTCTTGCGCGACAATGATTTGGTTGCACTCTGAACAGTGAGAGCCGGCAGTAAGCCCGTCCTCTGTGCAGGTTGCGGCAACCGCAGCGTCCTCTACCACCGTGTGTTTATGAAACCATTCATCAATCAAACCGCAAGCGGAAAATCCCGCGCAAACGGAAATCATAGCCAAAACAATCAAAAGAATAGTAATTTTTTTCATAGCTTTTCCCCTTTGTTTTTTTCTATTGTAGCTAACCTATGGTTAGAAGTCAAGCAAAAACTAACCGATAGTTATATTTTTTGAAAATAGAGGGAAAATTTATGACGGAAATGATTAAAGAAAGACTAAGAGAAGAAATTAAGGCGAGCGGTCTTACGACTGTTGAAATTGCGAAAAAAATAGGCGTATCCCCCGAAATGGTCACGCAATATACGACTACTAAAAAACTTCCGAAACTCGATACATTTGCAAGGCTGTGCAAAGAACTTGACCTTTCAGCGGACTATATACTCGGATTAAAAAACGAGTAAAATAAAAACACGGCTAAGCCGTGTTTTTTATTTGAAAAACTCTATTCGCTTTACTATTTTTTCGGCGCAGCAGTTAATGTACGAGGGAATATCCTTGGGGGAATCGAAACGCTCTATCCGCTCGCCCGCGGGAAAAACCCGCTTTGAAATTGCGCCTGCGCCGACGGCGATATTGTCGCCCAGCTCCTCCATTACGTCTATGTTATATATGCACTCCTTGCCATTTTTGCACCAGCCGACGTTTTCAAGCCCGCCCGCCTGATATTTCTGGCGGTATAGATAATAGGGCGCATATCCCGCCGCGGAAAGCCTTTCGCGAGAAAGAGCTATCATTTGCGAAATTTCATCTATGTGCAGGCGTTTTACGCTTTCTTTCAGCTTTGCGCCCGATTTCAACGACAGGGTATGGACGGTTATGTTTGCGGGATTTAACGAAATTGCCGCTTCCACCGATTTTTCGAAGTCGGCGCAGGTTTCCTCGGCAAGCCCCGCGATAAGGTCGATATTTATGTCAAAACCGAATTTTTCCGCCGCTTCGTACGCCGCATAGGTTTGGGCGGCGGTGTGTTTTCTGCCTATCGCTTCAAGCGTTTTGTCGTTGAAAGACTGGGGATTGACGCAAATTCTCGTTACGCCGTATTTTTTGGAAAGGGCAAGTTTTTCTTCGGAAAAGACGTCGGGGCGGCCCGCCTCCACCGTATATTCCGCGCCCCGCGGCATTACGCCGTCTATGGCGGAATAGACCTTTTCAAGCTGTTCCGCCGAAAGTACGAAGGGCGTGCCGCCGCCTACATACACAGAGCGTACGCCGCGCACAATGTCCCGCACGCTTTCGATTTCTTTTATAAGACAATCGACATATCTATCTACGTACTGACGGGTTTTTTGGATAGGCGCGGTGATAAAAGAACAATAATCGCACTTTGTGGGGCAGAACGGCAAGCTTACATACAGCGATTTCCCGCCGCCGCGATAGGGCTTTTGCACGTCCATTATCCTTTTGACGAGGGCGATATTTTCTTCCGAAACGCACAGCGTTTTAAACAGCTTTTCGAAATCCCGCCCAGCCGCTGTTTCGGCAAAAGCCATTTTTGTGGGGCGTATTCCCGTAAGCGCGCCCCACGGCAGATTTTTACCCGTTGTTTTCGAAAGCGTCTTGTAAAAAGCGAGCTTGGCAAACCGCTTGGCAAACCGCTTGTATTCGAGGTCGTCCGCAGGCTCAAATTCGTCCGTGAAGTCGTAAAATTCCGACCCGTATTCTATTACGTTCAAAAATTTTCCGCCCGAATAGGAAAAATAATGGGTGAACTCCCCTTCCTCCATATCGAAAGCGCGGAGCACGTCCATTATTTCGGGGCGAAGATATTCGCAGTTGGTATTTAACATATTTACATTATATATGGGTTATATTTCCGCTCGTATTCAAGCGAGGTATCCTCGCCGTGTCCCGCATAGACGGTTGCGTCAAGCCGAAGGGAAAGCAATTTTTTTACGCTTTCGGTTATGGCAAAATAATCGCCCGTGGGCAAATCCGTCCTGCCTATGCTACGTCTGAAAAGAGTGTCGCCCGAAAACAGGCAATTACCCGCAAGATAACACATACTCCCCGCAGTGTGCCCGGGGGTTGAAATCGCAAGAAAATCTATGCCGCAGAGGTTGAATTGTTCGCCGTCGTTCAACGTGCGGGAAATTTCAAAACGCTGCACGGGCGCAGCGCCGAACAATGCGGCGTTTTCCGCGCTGAAAATAAAGCTCTTTTCTTCTTTGCCGCAGATAATCTGCGCACCCTTTCTTGCAAGCGCGGCGCAAGCGCCTATATGGTCGAAATGACCGTGCGTCAAAAGCACGAATTTGCAGGAGAGATTATGCCCTTCCAGCACTTCGAGTATGCGCGCTTCCGACGGGTCTATTACTACTGCCGTAGTATTGTCGCAGGTCAGAATATAGCTGTTGCTTGCAAAATTTTCGGGTTCTACCTTTATAACTTCCATTTTTAATTGTTTGTTCTGTATGCGTCGATTATTTTTTGGTTGCGTTTCAGACGGTTTATCAAAAGGTCGATATCCGAACGCCTGTTCAGGGTAACTTTGATGTCAAATTCCGCCTGTTTATCTTTATTCACACGCCCAACTATTCCCGTCATGGAAAGCTGCATTGCCGAAATTTCGGCTATCACTTCTGCGGCGACGCCAGTGTCATTTTCCGCTATTATCTTTATTCCCGCAATAAATCCCGAATTTATATCCCCCGTCCATTGGGCGGGTTGAAGCCTATCCTCGCCCAGCTCGGCAAGGTTCGGACAGTCGCGGCGGTGTATTATAACGCCTCGCCCGCGGGAAACAAAGCCCACGATGTCGTCCCCCGGGACGGGATTACAGCACTGCGCGAACCTTACAAGATAACCGCCCTCGCCGTTTATAAGAACGCCGCTTGCAGGCGCGCGGGAAAGGCGGGTATCCTCCACCGATTCGACGGGCTTGGGAATATCCTTTTTATAATAGTCGATAAGTTTAAAAATTATCTGGTTGACGCCCACCGCGCCGTAGCCGACGGACGCCATCATTTCGTCAACCGACCTGAAAACAAGCTTATTTGACAGCTTGTTGAAGGAACTTTCCGTCAATAAATCCGCAAGGGAATATCCGCGGCGCTTTGCCTCGGCTTCGAGCATATTTCTGCCCGTTCTGACGTTCTCCTCCTTCATCTCGCGCTTGAAAAATTGGCGAATCTTCGCCTTCGCCGAACCGGATTTTACGAATTTCAACCAGTCCCATGAAGGTCCTTTGCCGTTGGATTGGGTCAGAATTTCCACTATGTCGCCCGTAGCGAGAGTTGAATTTAAGGGAACGATTTTTCCGTTGACCTTTGCGCCTACGCACTTATTGCCCACTTCGGAATGTATGGCGTATGCAAAATCCACGGGCGTGGCTTCGGGCGGAAGGGATATAACCTTGCCCTTGGGCGTAAAAACAAGCAGCTCCTCGTCGTACAAGTCGGTCTTTATGCTGTCAACAAATTCCTTTCCTTCATCAACGCTGCCCTCCCAGTTCATTACGTCGCGAATCCAGCTTAAACGGGCGTCGAAATTTGTTTCCGTTGTCTTTTGTTCTTTATATTTCCAGTGCGCGGCGATGCCGTACTCAGCCATTCTGTGCATTTCGAAAGTGCGTATCTGTATTTCGAAAAACTGCCCGAAGTTGGTTACGACCGTCGTATGAATGGACTGGTACATATTGCGCTTGGGGGTTGCTATATAGTCCTTGAAACGCCCCGGAACGGGCTTCCACTTCTGGTGGATTTTGCCGAAGATTTCGTAACACTCTTCCTTGGTATCCACTATTACGCGCACAGCCGTCAAATCGTAGATTTGGTCGAGGGTCTTGCCCTGGTTTTTCATCTTGCGGTATATGGAATAGAAGTGCTTGGGGCGGCCCAAAACCTCCCCCTTTATATTGCTTTCTTCGAGGATTTCCTTGATTTCCTGCACGACGTATTCCACAAATTCCTTTCTTTCGTCCAGCTCCTGGTGGATGTTGGTGACAAGGTATTCGTACGCTTCGGGGTCGAGGTATTTAAGGCACAGGTCTTCGAGTTCGCATTTTATCTGCGAAATTCCCAGCCTGCCCGCAATCGGCGCGAACACTTCAAGCGTTTCCTTGGCAATGCGCTGCTGGCGTTCGTTGGAAAGGAAATTCAAAGAACGCATATTATGAAGTCTGTCCGCAAGTTTTATTATTATCACGCGCACGTCGTTTGCCATTGCGACGAAAATCTTGCGGAAATTTTCCGCGTCCTCTTCCTCATGCGTATGATATTTGATTATATCCAGCTTTGTCACGCCGTCAACGAGGGTGAGAATTTCCTGCCCGAATCTCGTCCTTATATCGTCCTCGGTTGCGGGAGTATCCTCTATTACGTCGTGCAGAAAAGCCGCCGCAACGGTGGGCGTATCCAGACCTAAATCTATCAAGATTTCCGCCACGGCGCAGGGGTGGGTAAAATAGGGCTCGCCCGAAGCGCGTTTTTGACCTTTGTGCATTTCCTCTGCGTATTCGTAGGCGGAAAGCAATATCTGCTGCTCCTCGCCGCTATAATTACTGTGTATTTTATCAAGTACGCTCATCGTCAGTCCTCCGAAAGCAGCCTGCAAACGGCGTTATACACGCCTGATAAATTCAAATCCGTTTTAATCCCCCTGAAAACGGTCAGCCCGCCGCCTTCGAACGTGCACAGCCCGAGTTCTTCAAAAACGTACAGCGCAAAAGCCGTCTGCAAAGGGGAACAGCCCAAATCGTTGTTTTTTGCAACCTCTTCCGCGTTTGCGCCGTGCAGATTATTCACATTTGCGCAGAGCGCAGAAAAAATTCTTAAAAGTTCCAGCCTGTTTGTTGAAATGCCCCGCAAATTTGAAAACGAGCCGCGTTTTTTATAGACCTCCGCACGTCTCCCCGAAAGCGAAGATATGCGCACCGTGCCTGCGTCATAGAGGAAAATTATTCTGCCGTAACCGCTTAAATCGGCGTCGGGCGCGGGGGAAAGAAGAATTTCCGAAGCGCCGTTTTTAGACGACGGCAGGAATAAATCTACGTTGAATTTATCCGCGCCCCCAAAATCGGCTATATCGGCATATTCGCCCGCTATGAACAGAGTGCCGAAGTCGGGACATTCCGCCATCGCGCGTTCGACGTCCTCTTTGCTTATATATTGCGTTTCGCAGCCGACGGCGGGACGGGTAAGCGTATAAAGATTATTCAGCGCTATCTCCTCAACCGCATATTTTCCCGCGGAGCCGTCGTATAGCACGTCGCGCACGAAGCCTTTAACGTACTCCCTGCCGCGAAATGTCGAAACGTTGTATTCAAATACGATTTTTTTCGGGGCGGCGCTTTCCATAAGTTTGGAAAACCGACTGCCGCCGAAGTACATAAGTTCCAGCCCGCCGCACTTCATAGAAAGGTGCGCCGACTGCGCTTTTGCCGGGCGCACAGAAACCGACTGTTCTTCCAAAAGAAATACGGGGCGCTTGTTGCCCACGCCGAACGGCTCCAACATTTCCAGCTCACGCGCAAAACGCGGCGAAAATTCGCCCTTCAATTCCCCGCTTATATATACCGTGGGGCAGAAGTCGGTTGAGGAATAATTCAACGACATATATTCGTTTAAACGGGCTTTAAGCGCGTCGAAATTCTTCACCGAAACGTTCACGCCCGCCGCCTGCGAGTGCCCGCCGAATTCGTCTATAAACTCCTCGGCGTATTTCAGCGCTTCGAAAATGTTCACGTTTTCCACCGAGCGCGCTGAACCGCGCAGCATGTCGCCGTTGCGCACGAAAAGAATGACGGGGCGGGAATATTCGTCCGCAAGCCGCGCGGCGACAATTCCCACGAAGCCCGAATTCCATTCTTCACTTGAAAGTATTATTATCTTCCCGCCAACGCCCTCGCGGGCGAGAATTTCCTTTGCGGATAAGTACAGTTCGTCGCAGCACCTCTGCCTTTCGATATTGTAAGACGTAAGTTTTGCGGCAAGCGCGAAAGCCGAAGCCTCGTCGCTTTCGTTGAACAAATCGAGCGCCGATTTCGCGTCGCCCATTCTGCCGGCGGCGTTGATTTTGGGCGCAATCGAAAATGCAAGCGTCTGGGAAGTTACAGGTCCTTCCTTATAAAACTGCGAATAGCACGCGCGGGGCTTGGAATTTATGAGTTTAAGCCCCTCATATACTATGTCGCGGTTTTCGCCCGTAAGCGGTACGCTGTCCGCCACGGTTGCTATCGCGGCGAAATCGAGATACTTGTCGGCTTCTTCGCCGAGCAATGCGCGCGCCACCTTGAAAGCGACGCCCGCGCCGCACAGATTGTCGTAAATGTATCCGTCCCCGAATTTAGGGTTTATGCAAATACAGTCGGGAATTTTATCGGGCAGCTCGTGATGGTCCGTGACAATTATCTCCGCGCCCTGTTCCTTGATATATTCCACCTCTTTCGCGCAGGATATACCGCAGTCAACGGTGATTATAAGCTGGGGAAAATACTCGTCGAACAGCTCGTCGATAAGTTCCTCGGTAAGCCCGTAGCCGTTGCGGCGTTCGGGCACGCATACGACGGGTTCTATTCCGTAATCCCTCAGCGCGCCGCCCATAATGGTCGCGGCACAAACTCCGTCGGCGTCGTAATCGCCATATACCACTACGCACCACTCTTCTTCGCGGGCGCGGGCAATCAAGCCGACCGCCTCCCGCATACCGCTCATTTTAAAGGGTGAAATAAAATGCGATTTCGAAGGGTGGAGAAAGTTTATTATGCTTTCCCTGTCGCGCAATCCCCTTGCATAGAGAATCTTTACCGTGTCCTCACAGAGGCTGCAATCGGCGGCAAGGCTTTTGACCGTATTCAGTTGTTCCGCCGAAAATTCGAACTCGGGTAAAATTCTTTTCATGGTAATATAGCGAAAAAGGCGGGTTGCCCCGCCTTTTAAAGTTTAAGGTTTACTTACTCTTATTATTTAAGGGCTTTTCTTTGCTTTTAGCGAACGCGTTACCGAAAGCTGCATACAGCGCAGGGGCGAAAAGCACGCCGCCGTAGAAACTTACGGCAAATGCGGCAAGCGCGCACAGCGCGGGCGAAAGAATTACCGTGAGCGACAGCGAACTTACAAAGGAAAGAATAAATACGAGCACCGCCGCCAAAGCGAGGAATACGCAGAATACAAGGTTTGCCTTAAAGGTCTGCGCGGCGCTTAAATCGGCAATTTCAGCCAAAGAAAGCTTGGCGTTGTCGCCGTCCTTGCGGTTGCGGCATATTCTTTCGAGCGTAAAGCTTACGCACACCGCCGTCGCAAGCGCCGCAAACACGGCGAATACGAGAACGGACGAGGTTACGGGAATCCTGCAAAGCGCGAGCACCGCGGCAAGCAGCGCGAAACAGTGAAGCTGGGCGACCGCCGCGACGCACATAGCCGAAAGCTTGTAGCGGATAAGCGTATATACTACGCTTACGACGAATACCACCGCGAGTGCGATTGCCGCCCTCGAAAGGGTTTTTTCGCCACCCCTTATTGCTTCTTCCGTATGGAAACTTGCGCGCGATTGGGGTATATCGTTGAACATAGAAGTAGCTTCCGCGATTTTCGCGTTTATCGCCTCTGTTGCGGCGGAAAGCGCTTTATCGTCCGCGGACGAGGAGAATTTGTAGGTTATTTCCACTCCCGCGCCTGCCTTGCCAGACGCAACGGAGATACTCTTCAATCCCGCTCCGCCGAAAGCGTCTTCGCAGATTTTTTCAACGTCCTCGGTTTTGGAAAATTCCGTATATACATAGCTGACCGTTACCGATTTATAGCTTGAATATTCGCCGCCGTAGTTGAAAAACTTGTCCGACGTAAAGTGGAACACCGTGCCGAGCGCAAGTCCTATAACGATAAGCGCCGATGAGATGATTGCGAACAGGCGCATTTTGGAAGAAAGCTTAATCATCTTCTTCCACCTCCCTTGCAAAGCCGCAGAACTTGAATTTATCGCGGGCGGGCGATGATATTACGTACCACATAAATCTTGTGAACCAATAGAGAACATAGGACGCGATTGCGCCGATAAAGAATATCAGTCCGCAAGCGGCAAGTTCGCCCACGCCCACAAGCGCCATTATTGCCGCGGCAATTATCATTATCACGTGAACGTCGAGAACGGCGAACAGCGTATTTTTGTAACCCGTCTTTACGGAAGTCGAAATGGTTTTGCCGACTGACGTCTCCCTTCTTACCGCTTCGAAAGTCACGACGTTCGAAACGCATAGAAGCGCAAGTCCGAGAACCGCCGCAAATACGCCGGCAACAGTCACCTGTATGCCTATTATCGTCAACGCCGTTATGACAGCCAGCGCGTATAGCAGAATGATTAGCGAGTTGACTATCCCCAGACGTTTGTATTTTATTATGGAAAAGATTATTGAAACAAGCGTTATAGCGCCGACCGCCGCCGCAAGCCATATGGGCGCGTTTTCGCCGTATGCGGGCGTCATTGCCAAAAGACTTGTGGCAGTACTCTCTTTCGAATCGTTATAGTTGTTCTGCAACCGCGCGCCCTTGGCAACCGAGTCGATTAGTATCGCGTAGTCCTCGGAATAGCTTTTGCTTGCCTGGAAGTAAAGGCTTTTATCGCTAAGCGCCGTGCCCATGGTGAATGTAAGCTGGACATTGGTTTCGCCCACGTAGATGTACGCCGAAGAATTGCTGTCGCCCGCAGTCAGAATGGAGTTCAGTTTATCGAAGCCTTCATTCGTGAGGTCTATTCTCAATGCGTCGGTGCCCGCCCTCGAAAAAGCGGAAGCGGACTTTATATAGCTGTTGAAATCCTCTTTTATGGATATAAGGGAGTTCGAGCTGTCGTATTCCGTACCGTCGCGCAAATCCAGCTTACCCGCAAGGGTGAGATAGTTGACGGCGTGACCGGCGTCAGAAAGCGCTTCCGAACGAGCCGAAACGTCGTAATTTTTATACGCCGAATAGGAAAAACCGGCGGGAATCGTCAATCTTACGGCGTAGCCGTCAACGACTGTGACGGAATAGCCCGTATATCCCTTGCGCGAGAGCCTGTCCGAAATAATTTCCGCGTCGTTTTTCACGCTTTCGGCAAAAGCCTTTCCGTCGTCGTCACCGAGTTTTTCCTTATCAATCCACAGAGAACCTTTGGAAAGGTATTTATCCAGATACTTTTCCCTCTTCTCCTTGTTGTTTTCGTCCTCGTCGCTTACAACGTAGTTATAGTCCGAATCGGAAATTACTCCTTCGGGATATATAACCGCGGTAGCTTCGCCCGTAATATCCCCGCCGAGGGGAATCATCGAAAGGAACGAGTTGTATCTTTTGACGCCGTCCGACCCCGGAACGCCGCATGAGATTGTGGCAAACAGCGCTAATACGATTACAGCCGCAACTAAAAGCACAGTTATTATCGCAGATTTAACTTTGCCCATCGCATATCTCCTTTATAGTGCTTATCAATAATTCAACTTCTATATTATATATAAAAATATCATAGACGTCAATAATTTTTCGTCGGGTTAAAATATTTTTTAAGACAAAAACGGCACTTTTCAGCCCTTTTCCCTCTCTTTTTTGTGCGCAAGGGCGTGCATTCCGCATTCTATGCGCTTTTTCATCATCGAGCAGGTAATTTTATAAGGCTTGTTTATGTCGCCCTCGTAGCGGTAGTTGTTCGCCGCGCATCCGCCGCTGCAAATGAACTTCGCGAAACAATTTTCGCACCCCTGCCGCGTGAAAAGACAGCTTTTCGCAAATTTCGAACGAATCTGAGCGTTAAGTTCCCCGCCGAAAACGCTGCCCATAAGGAAATTTTTATCGCCCGCAAACTGGTGGCAGGGATAAATGTCGCCGTTGGGCACGACGGAAAAATATTCGTTGCCCGCGCCGCACGCCGAAACCTTTTTTTGCAGGCACACCCCGCCCTCCAAATCGACGTTGAAGTGGAAGAAATTAAAGCCCTCCCCCCTGTCGTACTTATCAAGATAGCGGGCGAGCAGGTTTTCGTACTCCGCGTTTATCGCGGGCAGATGTTCTTCCCCTATCGCAAGGTCGGGAATGTCGGTCACGACGGGCTCCATAGATATACTGTCGAAGCCGTTTTCGGCAAGAAATATCACGTCCTTGGAAAAATCGAGATTGCGGGAAGTGAATGTTCCGCGCACATAATAGGACTTGTCCCCGCGGGACCTGACGAATTTTTTGATTTTATCTATTACGAGGTCGAAACTGCCCTTGCCGTTCACCGTTTTGCGGATTGCGTCGTGCACTTCTTTTCTGCCGTCTATGCTTAAAACCACGTTTTCCATTTCGCGGTTAAAGAAATCAATCGCGTCGTCGTCCAGAAGAAGGGCGTTCGTAGTCGTTGTAAAAAGAAATTTTTTGCCCGCCGCCGCGGAACGTTCGCGTGCGTACGCCACTACTTTTTTTATGGTGGGCAGGCACATCAAAGGCTCGCCGCCGAAAAAATCGACTTCGAGCACCTTTCTGTTTCCGCTGTTTTTTATAAGAAAGTCTATCGCCGCCTTAGCCGTTTCCTCGCTCATAAATTCGCGCGCGGAATGGTATGCGCCCTCGTCTGCAAAACAATAGCGGCAGCGAAGGTTGCAATCGTGGCAGATATGCAGGCAAAGCGCCTTGACCTCTGACGATTTCGGCGGATAGACGCTTACTTCTTCCGCAAGGAAAAGCCCCTCTTTTTTCAGCCCTTCCAAATCTTTTTCAATTTCAGAAATTTCGGCGGCGGAAAACGCGAGAATATCGCCGCAGCCTTCGTATTTTGCGGCGACGTAATTTTTTGTTTTTTCATCACATTCGTGCAGACTTCCGCTGCCCGAATCGTATATGTAATTTTTGCCCATACAGGCGAATGCGTGTACCATAAACAAATTTAAGGAGCAGAGAATTTTCTGCTCCTTTAAAAATTCTGTATTTTACTTAACTTTTTCGGGGTTCTGTTCTCTTGTGATTCTTTCACAGCTTTGGTTGCCTACCGTACAGCTTGTTTTGCAAGCGGATTGGCAGGTGCTTCTGCATTCTCCGCAGCCCGTTACCTTTCTTTCAGAGGGTTTAGCCACAGTTTTAATCATTTCGGATATCTCCTTCGCATTTTGATTTATATCATTATAAGCCGCGCGCCGGAAAAAATCAAGCGATTTTACGTCTTACTTTTGAGATTGACGGCAATTACGCCCGTAATGGCGCCCGCCGCCGCGCCGATAAGCAGCTCTACCGCCGTTTTCCAGGTAAAGGACAGCGACATCGAAATCAAGCCGAAAAGCAAAAAGGTTATAAGCACTGCCGAAACTCCGTAAATCGCGCCCTTCAAAAGCCCCTTTTCGCCGCGGATGAAGATAAGCCCGCCGCAGACGATAGCGAGAATTTTGAATATTTGGTTTACGGGTCTTATGACCTGTGCGGGCAGGCTGAAAAGCTGAATTATAACGGTGAATATCAGTACGAACGCGAGCGAAAAAAGCACCGCCGCAAGCACCGCTTTTAAAATCTGAAAAATATGTACGCGCATAAAAAAACCTCCGCTATACTATATGCGGAGGTTTAAGCGTTTATTATTTATTTTCTGATACGTTATTTTCGGATACGTTTTCGACGGGCGTTTCTGCGGCTTCGGAACTTTCCGCTTCCTGCGAGGGCTCTGCGGCTTGTTCTTCGGAAGGCTCTTCGGCGGGTTTTGCGTCCTTATCCTTTTTCTCTACAACGGCGTCCGTCTGCCAGATAGCTTGTCTGTCGAACTTCACATAGCTCTTGCCCGCCGTAACGCTGCCCGTTTCAAGAACGAAAGTGTTTTCCTCGTCGTCAACTTCGACTACGATTCCGCAGACGCCGCCTATGGTTTTGACCTTATTGCCCGGTTTGACGGCGTTAATCAAATCCTTAGCTTCCTGTTCTTTCTTCTTGTTCTTCTTGCTGCTATATACCCACCAGGCGACGAGAAGCACGAAAATCACTCCCACCATCACCCACATCAATATCTGTTGAGGCATACAAATCTCCTTTTTCAATAACTATAATATTTTTTTTAAACTTT
Organism: uncultured Clostridia bacterium; assembly: GCA_947589385.1. GTDB lineage: Bacteria > Bacillota > Clostridia > Christensenellales > Borkfalkiaceae > Coproplasma. The sequence goes on from CANPZW010000007.1 coordinate 46,422, forward strand.
TGCAAGCGTTTTTAATGCGTTGCGGACAATTACACCTAATTTTTATCGTTTTAACAAATAAATTATTCTTCCCTGCCGTACTTTGCGTAAAATTCTTCCGCAAAATCGTTTAAACTGTCGGAAAAGATGGCTTGGCGTATATCCCGCATGAGTTTGTGCAGGAAAGTTATGTTGTGCAGGCTTAAAAGCATTGCGCCGAGCATTTCGTCCACGTTTATCAGGTGGCGAATATAGGACTTCGAGTAATTTTTGCAGCAATAGCAATTACATTCTTCGTCGAGAGGGGTAAAATCCTCGGTATAAGACGCGTTGCGGGCGACGACTTTACCCTTGGAAGTAAACGCCGTGCCGTTGCGGGCAATACGGGTAGCCAGAACGCAGTCGAACATATCTATGCCGCGCTTCACGCCCTCTATAAGGCAATCCGGACTGCCCACTCCCATAAGATATCGGGGAACGCCTTCGGGAAGCCCCGGGCGGAGAAGCTCCAAAATTTCGTACATACGGCTCTTGGGTTCGCCCACGGAAAGCCCGCCTATCGCTATGCCGTGCGTTGCGTGCGGTTTGGCGCGGCGCAGGCTTTCAAGCCGTAAATCGTCATACAGATTGCCCTGCACTATGGGGAAAAGCGCCTGGTCTTCCCTGGTTTTTGCGTCGAGGCAGCGCATAAGCCACCTGTCGGTAAGCTCCATTGCCTGTTCCGCTTGCGCGTGGGTATATCCGTATTCGCTGCACTGGTCAAGCTGCATTATGATGTCCGCGCCGAGATTTTCCTCTATTTCAATCACCTTTTCGGGCGAAAAAAGGTGCTTTGAGCCGTCTATGTGCGAATTGAAATATACCCCTTCTTCCTTGATTTTATTCAGCTTAGTAAGCGAAAAAACCTGAAAACCGCCGCTGTCGGTCAAAATGGGCTTGTCCCAATTCATGAATTTATGCAGCCCGCCCGCTTTTTTTATAAGACCGTCGCCCGGGCGCAGATACAAATGATACGTGTTTGAGAGAATTATCTGCGAACCCGCCTCTTTCAAATCGCGCGGGAAAACGCCCTTAACGGTAGCCTGGGTGCCTACTGGCATATAGACGGGCGTCAAAATATCGCCGTGCGGAGTATGGAAAACTCCCGCGCGCGCGCCCGTGTATTTTTCAATGTGTTGAAGTTCGAAAGAAAAGTAATTCATAATTTTAACCCTTACACTCAATACAATAAACGGTACGCCGCAGCATACCGCTTACTTGAATAAATCGGAATGAGTACCCGTTCTTATTAACTTTAATATCAGAATATCGTTATCTATTTTATAAATAAGCAACCAATCGGGTTGGATATGGCATTCACGCACGTCTTTATATTTCTTCGAACTTGTTAAAGCATGGTCGCGGTATTTTTCGGGCAACGGTTGCTCGTTTGCAAGAAGCGATATTACCTTTTGCAATTCGGCAATATCACAACCTCTTTTTACGGCAAGCTTAAAATCCTTTTTAAATTGACCCTGAAATTCGATTTTAAGCATTCAATGCCTCCATAAGGGCTTCGACACTATCGAAAGGTCCATACACGTCGTTCCCTTTTTCCGAATCGGCAATAGCTTTTGCCGTCAGGGTATTGGGCGTTTCGCGCGATACTTCGAAAGGAATACCTTGTTCGGATATAGCCTTTTTAAGATAAATGTTTATTGCGGTTGACAAATCAAGCCCCAAATCCGCAAACAATTCCTGCGCCTGCTTTTTTACTTCCGCATCGATAGTGATGTTTGTAGATACTTTCGCCATATTTATTTCTCCTTATATGTCTTGATAGTAATCTAACATATTATATGAAATTTGTCAACCTTCATACACATATTATGTTGCAATTTAAATAATAAATGTAAAGTCCCCAATACTTTGGGAGGCAGGTCTGCTTGGCTTAGAGCCGAGAAAGACAAGGAGCGCGAGGAAAACCCGAAGGAGTTTACTAAAAGGTAAATGACTGAGGGTTGCCGCAGCGCGACACAGTATTTCGACGGCTATAAGACAATCATAACGTAACCGAACCTTACGGGAAGCAGGATTGCTTGTTTTTAGAAACGAGCAAGACAAGGAGAGCACGTAAGCGACGACGGGCGCGTACACGGAAGTACGTAACCGAGGAGCGCGCAAGCTCGATGCCGTATTGCGAAGTTTATAAGAACAAGCACGCGTCGCCGAAAGAAAAGAAGCGATACCTCTCCCTAACTGCCGTTTCGTAAACCGAAAGAATTTCTTCCCTGCCGCACATTGCGGCAACCAGCATTATAAGGGTGCTTTCGGGCAAGTGAAAGTTGGTTATAAGCGCGTCAACGCATTTGAACTTATATGGCGGATAAATAAAAATCTGCGTATTGCCCTTTTGCGGGATTATGACGCCGTTTTCGTCCGCCGCGCTTTCAAGCGTCCTGACAGAAGTCGTGCCGACGGCGATAATTCTTCTGCCCTCCCGCTTTGCGGCGTTGATTTTATCCGCCGCCTCCGCGCTCACCTCGAAATATTCCGAGTGCATTTTATGGTCGGTAATTATATCCTCCTTGACGGGGCGGAAAGTGCCCAAACCCACGTGCAGGAGAACTTCGACTATTTCAACGCCCATTCCCCGTATCTTTGAAAGAAGTTCGGGCGTAAAATGCAGCCCCGCGGTAGGCGCCGCCGCCGAGCCGTCGTATTTGGCATAAACCGTCTGGTAGCGGTTTTTATCCTTTAATTTTTCCTTGATGTACGGCGGTAAAGGCATATTCCCAACGCGTTCGAGGATTTCTTCGAACACGCCGCCGTATTCGAATTTTATTATTCTTTCCCCGCTGTCGGTCACGGACAGTACGGTAAGCGAAAGTTCTTCCGATACGATAAGTTTTTTACCGGGTACGCACTTTTTACCCGGTTTTACAAGCACTTCCCACTCGTCTATGTTTCGCCGCTTCAAAAGCAAAACCTCGACCGCGCCGCCGTTTTCTGTATGCGCGTAAAGCCGCGCGGGCAAAACTTTGGTATCGTTTATAACAAGCACATCGCCCGCTTTCAGATAGTCAGTAATATCCCTGAAAATCCGGTGCTCGATTTTTTTGCTTTTCCTGTCATATACAAGCAGGCGGGAAGAATCCCGCGGGGTTGCGGGAGTCTGGGCAATCAGCTCTTCGGGAAGCTCATAATAAAAATCGCTTTTTTTGTATTGCATATTTTTTAATAGTTATTTACAAGATTGAAAGGCAAGCTTTGCTGTGTATCGGCGTAACTTAACGCCGTAGCTTATGTACTCTGCCGTTTGTTAGTCGTCTTTGTCGAACAGAGATATCTGCTCCCTCTGCTTTTCGCTCATTTTCAAGCCGAGGTGTTCGTAACCGCCGCGGAGAATGATTCTGCCGCGCGGCGTGCGCGCTATAAAGCCGAGCTGTAAAAGATAAGGTTCGTAAACGTCCTCTATCGTGCCCGCGTCCTCGTTTATGGTCGCGGCGAGAGTTTCCAGCCCCACGGGGCGTCCGTCGAATTTTTCCGCCATAGCCCTGAGGAGTGCACGGTCAACTTCGTCCAGCCCCAGCTCATCGACTTCCAATTTTTCCAATGCGAATTTTGCGTCCTCGCAAGTGATTTTTTGGTTGCCCTTTATAGTGGAGAAATCGCGCACGCGCTTTAAAAGGCGGTTTGCGATTCTCGGCGTACCGCGGCTTCTGCGGGAAATTTCCGAAGCGGCTTTATCGTCGATTTCGATTGCGAGGGCGCGCGCCGAACGCAAGACAATTTCCTTTAATTCTTCGGGCGTGTACATTTCGAGGCGGCAGATAATTCCGAAACGGTCCCTTAACGGGTTAGATATCATTCCCGCGCGGGTAGTCGCGCCTATAAGCGTGAATTTTTTAAGGGTAAAACGTATATTCCTCGCGCTGGGACCTTTGCCAACGATTATATCGAGGGCGTAGTCCTCCATTGCAGAATACAATATTTCCTCCACGCTGCGGTTCAGGCGGTGGATTTCGTCGATAAAAAGCACGTCGCCCTCGTTAAGATTTGTTAAAATCGCCGCCAAATCCCCGCTACGCTCGATTGCGGGCGCGCTTGTAAGCTTTAATTGCCCGCCCATTTCGTTTGCGATTATGTGCGCAAGCGTGGTCTTGCCCAGACCGGGCGCGCCGTATAAAAGGACGTGCTCCAACACTTCGCCGCGCTGTTTCGCGGCGTCCATAAACGTCTTTAAATTGTCCTTTACCTTTGTCTGACCTACGTACGCTTCAAGCGTTTTGGGGCGGAGCACGTTTTCTTCGAAGTCATATTCCCCTTTCGTGCTCTGCACAAGCCGCTCTTCGCCGTAGTCCTCGTCGTCCTCGAAAAACATACGTTACATTCCTTTCAACGCCGACATAATGACGTCCTCAACCGAAACGGCGCCGTTCTCTTTTGCGCGGGTTATAGCTTTTACGCTTTCCTGCCTTGTAAAACCGAGGGTCATAAGCGCTACCACCGCGTCCTCGTCCCCCGAAGATACGGGAACAGAAGCAACCCTTGCGCCCGTTTCGGCTGTCGCAATCGTCTGAACTTTTTCCCGAAGTTCGAGAATTATGCGTTCCGCGGTCTTTTTGCCCAGCCCTTTTACGGCGGAAAGACGCTTTACGTCGTTGGTGGCTATCGCCGCGGCGACATCGCCCGCTTTCATACCCGAAAGCACGGCTATTCCCATTTTCGGACCGACGCCCGACACGGAGATAAGCTTTAAAAACATCTCCTTTTCTTCCGTCTGCGCGAACCCGAAAAGGCTTACTCCGTCCTCGCGCGACTGCATATACGTATAGAGCCCGCCCTCTTTCTTGCCCGCAAGCGCGTCGTAAGCGGCGGCGGAAATAAGAATTTCGAAACCCACTCCGCTTTCCGTTAAAATAAGCGCCGTATCGGGCGTCAGCGAAAGTATATTGCCTTTTACATATCCTATCATAATATTACCTTATACCGAACAGCTTGCCGAAACGCGAAGTATGCGCATGGCACAGCGCGACGGCGAGCGCGTCCGCGGCGTCGTCGGGGCGGGGAATTTTTTGCAAGTGCAAAAGCGATGTAACCACATGCTGCATCTGGATTTTATCCGCCTTGCCGTAACCCGTTAGCGATTGTTTTATCTGGTTCGGGGTGTATTCGTAAAGTCTGCCGCAGTACTTTATACAGGTAAGCAGCATCACTCCCCTTGCGTGCGCCACGGGAATACCCGTAGTTATGTTCTTTGAAAAGAATAATTCCTCGACTGCGATTTCGTCGGGTTTGTATTTCGAAAGAATTTTGTTCACTCCCTCTTCCAGCATGGCGAGGCGTACGGGCAAACTTTCGTCTTTGGGGGTAAGCACCACTCCGAAGTCCACCGCTTCCGTGCCGTCGTTTTTAAGCTTTTCCACCACGCCGTAGCCCATTGTGGCAAGCCCGGGGTCGAGTCCCAGAATAATCATCAGCGCACCCAAAATCACCGCTTTATTTATTACATATTATATTGTATAGAAAAATTTTCGATAAGTCAACTTATTACAATGCAATAAGAGAAGCCGCCCGAGGCTTTTTGCCTCGGGCGGCGCAACAATAGGATAATAAATATCAATATTCCAGCTTACCCAAAAGATAATCAGTTGAGCAACCGAACACTTCGGCAAGCTTTAAAATTGCACCGGCGGTAGGCTCACATTCCCCCTTTTCCCATCTTGCAATCATGGATTGGTTGCAACCTACTTTTTCAGCCAGCTGTTTTTGGGTTAAATTGTTTTCCTTTCTCAGTTCGTTTATACGCGCCGATATCATCATTCCACGCCGTAGGCGGCGCGATATTCTTTCATTTTGCCGAGGTATTCCCTGCCGCCGATTATTCCGTCCTCTATGGCGGAAATTATATCCGCCATTGTGACTATCGAATACACCTTTACCCCAAATTCCTTATACACTTCCTGCACCGCGGAAAGACTGCTTTCCAGCCCGCGCTCCATTCTGTCCACCGAAATAACCATTCCCGCTATTTCCACTTTTGCGGCTTCCGCAAGCTTGGGTAGCATTTCCCTTAAAGCCTTGCCAGAAGTCATTACGTCCTCTATTATTATGACTTTTTCTCCGTCTTCAAGCTGTTTGCCGACGAACAGCCCGCCCTCGCCGTGGTCTTTTACTTCCTTCCTGTCGAAGCAGTAATTCAAATCCATGCCGTGGCGCTCGGAAAGCGCAACCGCGGTGGTCACCGCAAGTGGTATGCCCTTATAGGCGGGACCGACAAGCGTATCGGCTTTAATTCCGTTTTCGACTATACAATGCGCGTAATATTCGCCGAGTTTTGCAAGCTGGGAACCCGATTTATAATTGCCCGTGTTGATGAAATAGGGGGCTTTTCTGCCGCTTTTCAGGGTAAATTCCCCAAATTTAAGCACGCCGTTATCCACCATAAATTTGATAAATTGCTGTTTGTAAGTCATATTTTTCTCCTTAATTCAAGGTAAGAGTATTTACGATTTCGTTGACGTCGGAAATATTATGGCGGTCAAGCCATTTTTCGAGCCCGCATATAATTTCGGGCATGGCGTTCCCGTTTGAAAAGTTCGCCGTGCCGACCTGTACGGCTCGCGCACCCGCCATTAAAAATTCGACGGCGTCCTCGGCGCAGGTTATCCCGCCCATGCCTATAACGGGAATCTTTACGGCGTGAGAAGCTTCGTAAACCATTCTGACGGCTATCGGCTTTATGCCCGCGCCAGAAACTCCGCCCGTGTTGTTGGCAAGCAGGGGCTTACGGCGTTCTATATCTATAACCATTCCCGTAAGCGTGTTGATAAGGGAAATACAGTCCGCCCCGCCCTCTTCCGCCGCACGGGCGTTTACAGCAATGCTTTCCACGTTAGGCGAAAGTTTGACGATAAGCGGAGTTTTTTTAAGGTTAGACTTGGAAAGACGGGTGACTTCCAGAATATTTTCGGGCTTTATGCCCAGCGCCATTCCGCCCGCGCGGACGTTGGGGCAGGAGATATTCAGCTCCACCATATCCACAAGCCCGTCGAGGCGGGCGCATATTTCGCCGTAGTCTTCAAGCGTTTTGCCCGCCACATTGGCTATTACCGCTACGCCCTTTTTGCGCAAAAAGGGCAAATCCTCTTTAATGAAATGCTCCACCCCGGGATTCTGCAAGCCGACGGAATTTAAAATCACCGACGCGCCCTCCGCTATCCTCGGAACGGAATTGCCCTGTCTGGGTTCGAGGGTCATGCCCTTTGTGGAAATGCCGCCAAGAACGGAAATATCGTATAAAAGATTGTATTCCCTGCCGAAGCCGAACGTTCCGCTTGCGGCTATCACGGGGTTTTTGAATTTAACTCCGCAGAGCTCTACCTGTAAATTCGCCATTATAGCTGCACCTCGTTTATATCGAATACGGGGCCGTCGCGGCAGACGCGCAGGTTTTCGCCCGAAGCCGATTTGCATGCGCAGACAAGGCACGCGCCCATTCCGCAGCCCATTCTCTCTTCCAGCGAAACAAAACAAGGGGTTTTTATGCCCTCTTCCTTTAATTTTTGTTTAAGAATTTTCAGCATTACGGGCGGTCCGCAGGAAATTATCACGTCTGCGCGTATATTGTTCCTGTCGGCAAGATATGCCGAAACCGCATTGCCCTTTTCCCCGAAACTGCCGTCATCGGTGGTTATCGTCAATTTTTTGCTTTTGTTAAGTTCGTTCCAAAGGCATACGGCGTCCTCGTTTCTGAACCCTATATAGGAATAGAAATTCTTGCTTTTATAATATTCGCGGATAGTGGCGATAAGCGGAAATACGCCTACGCCGCCGCCTATAACGGCGATATCGCTGTAACCGTCAAGGTCGAACCAATTACCGAGGGGCAACAAAACCCTTAATTTTCTGCCCGCTTCGACGGTTGAAAGATATTGCGTGCCCCTGCCTTTTACCTGATAGCAGACCGACACCTCGTCGCCTTCAACTATGCAAACGCCCAAAGGACGGCGCAGAAGGTTAGCACCGTTGCCCGTGGAAAGATTTACAAATTGCCCGCCGTGCATTTTTCCCGCGTCCTCGGGCAGGACAAGGGTTATCATATAGATATTTTCTGCAATCTTTTTATTGCTTTTTACCGTTGCGAGTAAGTCTTTCATCTGCCCATTTTCCCTATTGCGTCACTCAAATCCTTGCGCATATCGAGGCTTGCCGCGCGGGCTGCCTCGTAATAGGTCATATTTGCGTATTCGGGCTTTTTATACGCGCAGAGTATCCCGCGCGAAGAATTTACCACGCCGCCCAAGCCGCGGTTATCGAAGCAGACTTTCAGCATTTCGGCGCTTCCGCCCTGCGCGCCGTAACCGGGAATGAGAAAGAAGCTATGCGGCATTTGCAGGCGCAAACGCGCCGCTTCTTCGGGGTGGGTAGCCCCAACGACCGCGCCTACTTCCGAATAGCCGTAATCGCCTATCGTATCGCAGCCCCACTCCTCGACGAGCCGCCCCATTTTTTCGTATATAAACAGACCGTCGTCAAGCTTCAAATTCTGCAATTCCCCGCTCGACGGGTTAGAGGTTTTGACAAGTACGAATATCGACTTGCCGTTATTTTTAATATCGTCGATAAAGGGCTTAATCCCGTCCGAACCGAGGTAGCCGTTGACCGTGAGCATATCGGCGGGGAAAGCCTGTAACTGCCTGCCGCCTATCGGCGTTTTGCCGAGGTAAGCCTTAGAATAACAGCTTGCGGTAGAGCCTATGTCGTTGCGCTTGCAATCGGCAATGACTATAAGCCCCTTTTTGCGGGCGTATTTAACCGTGCGGGCAAAGGTTTTCAGCCCTTGATAGCCGTACATCTCGTAATAAGCTATCTGCACTTTTACGGAAGGCACTATGTCCGAAACGCTGTCGATAATATTTCGGTTGAACTCGAAGATGCGGTCCGCCGCCTCCGCAAAAGAGGAAACGCCCGACTTCATATCCTCGGGAAGGTAGTTGAAATCAGTATCCAGCCCTACGCACGTGGGGTTTTGTAATTTTATGATTTTTTTGATTAAAGCGTCTATCATAACGTTAAGCCCTTATATTTATTCGGTTTTATATTTTATTTCGCCGTCAACGAGGGTGTATTGCACTTCGCCGAAAACTTTATAGCCGTTGAAAGGAGTATTTTTGCCCTTGGAAACAAATTTATTTCCGTCGATGACGTAAGATTTATTAAAATCAACCACCGCAAGGTCCGCAGGGGCGCCCACTTTTATTTCTCCGCCTTCCAGCCCCAAAATTTTTGCGGCGGCACGGCTTGTCTTTTCGGCAAGCCCCGAAAGGGTAAGCCTACCCGTTTTTACAAGGTAAGTATAACTTAAAGCAAGACTTGTTTCTATTCCGCTTATGCCGAACGCGGCAAGGTTGTATTCCACCTGCTTGTCCTTCGCAGAATGTGGCGCGTGGTCGGTGACTATGCAATCTATCGTACCGTCCTGTAAGCCGCGGATAATCTCCTCTACGTCACGGCATTCGCGCACGGGCGGATTGACTTTTGTAAAAGTATCGTAAGAAGTGATAATATCGTCTGTCAGAATAAAATAGTGCGGGCAGGTTTCCGCTGTGACCTTAACGCCGCGCGCTTTTGCGCTACGTATGATTTCCACTCCGCTGTACGTCGAAACATGGCAGATATGCACGGGAATACCAAGGCTTTCCGAAAGCGCGATTTCGCGGGCAATCATAATATCCTCGACGGCGCGGGGGCTGCCTTTAAGCCCCGTGAGCGTGGAATTATAGCCCTCGTTCACCACTCCGCCGTCAACAAGGTTCGCGTCCTCGCAATGGCAAAGACATTTTAATCCGAAGTCGTTTGCGTATTCCATTGCAAGGCGCATTATATAGGAATTCATAACCGATTTTCCGTCGTCGCTCAAAGCCACAACGCCCGCCGATTTCATTTTGCCGATGTCGGACAGCGCCTCGCCCTGCTGACCGCGGGTGATTGCGCCTATCGGGTGGATTTTGCAGAGATTGACCTCTTTTGCGCGATTTTTTATATATGAGACGACCACGGCGTTATCGCAGACGGGATTTGTGTTGGGCATACAGCAAACCTGTGTAACTCCCCCCTTAACCGCAGCCTCCGAACCGCTTTTTATGTCCTCTTTGCCCTCGAAGCCCGGCTCACGCAAGTGCACATGCATATCTATAAGCCCCGGGAATATATGTTTGCCGCGCGCTTCTATCGTCGGGCAATCGTCCTCTATCTTTTGGGCGATTTCGGCTATTTTGCCGTCTTTTATAAGTAAATCGGATTTTATTTCGCCCTCGGGAAGCACGAGAGTTCCGTTTTTTATCAGCAGCTTCATAGGTTTTTCTCCCTGTATTCGGCAAGCAGTTTCAATATGCTCATGCGGACCGCAAGCCCGTTTGTTACCTGTTCGAGAATATAGCTTTTATCTCCGTCTATGAGAGCGGGCGTAAGCTCTACGCCGCGGTTGACGGGACCGGGGTGAAGGATTATTGCCTCTGGTTTGGCATGTTTCATAACCCCGTCGTTTACGCCATAATAGCGGGCGTATTCCGAAAGCGAGGGAAAAAGCCCGCCGTTCATTCTTTCAAGCTGAATCCTCAGCCCCATGACGGCGTCCGCGCCTTCCACCGCCTCTTCGCGGGATTTCTCGACGTGAGCGCCCAGCTTTTCAAGGTCCTTCGGCATCATAGTCGCGGGGGCGTACATCGATACGCTTGCGCCCAATTTGGAAAGCCCGTAAAGGTTGCTCATAGCCACACGGCTGTGCTTTATGTCGCCCAAAATTGCTACTTTCAACCCCTTGATTTTGCCGAAATGCTCTTTAAGCGTGAACATATCCAAAAGCGCCTGCGTGGGATGCTCGTGCATGCCGTCCCCGCCGTTTATGACCGAAGCTTTTACGTGCTCGGCAAGGAGCTTGGGTGCGCCCGCCATAGGGTGCCTTATGGCTATAAAATCGATTTTCATCGAATCGAGGGTTTCGCCCGTGTCTATAAGCGTTTCGCCTTTCTGCACCGAACTTGTGGCGACCGAAACGTTGACTTCGGTTGCGCCGAGATATTTGCCCGCCAACTCAAACGAGGTGCGGGTGCGGGTGCTGTTTTCGTAAAAAAGCGTAATCAGCGATTTCCCCGCAAGGGCGTCGGACTTTCTGTAACTTCCCCGCAAAAATTTTTTCGTTTCTACGGCGCCGTCGAGAATTTCGCAAATTTCTTCGGCTGTCAGGTCATGAAGCCCGAGCAAATCCTTTGATTTTAACATTTGTCACCTTCCGTCAGGCAATCACATACATTTTCCGCCTGCCGATTTATAATCTTGGAAATTATACCATATTCAGAAAGCGTTGTAAAGCCCGCAAAAAAACTTTTTCAAAGAGCTTTTCAAAATCCGCAAAGTCTGCGTCAAAACTTAAAGACTGTTCTGTCTTGAATTGTTCTGTATTGCGGAATTTGATTTTGTCATTTTTTCACAATATTTTTTGAAGCGCAAAACCGACTTTGTCGCAGGAAGTCAAGACGTATTCTATCCCGTCCCTGAACGTTTTCAAAGGGAAAAACGCTTCACCGTGCAAGTGTCCGAACACGACTTTTTCAGCCCGTTGCTCCTTAAAAAGCTGCGTGAAAAGCGTGTCCTTCCCTTTCAACGAAAAAGGCGGATAATGTATCATGACGATAAGCCTGTCCCCTTCCGCACGGATTTTTTCGACCTCTTTAAAACATAAACTAAACCTTTCCGCCTCGCGAAGATACAGCTTTTCGTCGTTTGCGGTATAGTCGGCGCTGCCGGGACAAGTCCACCCGCGCGAGCCGCAGATTATTATATTTCCGAATTTTACGCAGTCGTTTTGGAGAAAGAAAAAAGTTTCGTCGGGGGCGGCCCGCCTAAGCTTCGTTATGCCGTTCCACCAATAATCGTGATTGCCGCGGATAAAGACTTTACGCCCCGGCAGCCCCTTTAAAGAAACGAGGTCAAAAAGCCCTTCTTCAAGCGTTATCCCCCAGCTTGTGTCGCCGCAGATTAAAACAATATCTTCGTCCGAAACCTTTTTCAGCCAGTCGCATTTTATTTTTTCAAAGTGATTTTCCCACCCCGCGCCGAACACTTCCATGGGCTTTGCGTTCTTGCCCGAAAGGTGCAAATCGCTTATTGAAAATACATTCATAGTACTATTTTATCACTTTCGGGCAAAAAATTAAAGCGTTTTGCCCGCCGCCCATATAAATAGACATTTTTATGATTTTTGTTGATTATTTTGGCGTATTATGCGCCGCATAGTACTGTGCAAATCAATAAAATTACAATTTTAAAGGCAATTTCAAGCCAAAACAAAAGGTAAATTTCTTTGCCGAAAGTAAAAAACAGTAAAAAAATCGGATTTACGGAAAAACGCCTTCTCCCTTTCGGAAGAAGGCGGAAACGTCGCTTTATGACGCCGTTTTAAAAAGATTTACTGTTTGGAACAGTTGCGCTGCTGGGGATAGAGCGGCAATTCGAAGAATCCCGCGCATACCTCCTGCGAGTAGTCCTGTGCGGGCGGTATCGCGCAATAACCATAGCTGGGAACAAGCAATTCCACGTCTATGGAAATCTTCAAAATTATCGTGACGCAGGCGCTTATCGTAAACGTGCCGTCGGCGTTGAAAGTGCCTTCCGCGCCGACCGCCGAAGCTTGCGCCGTGCAGCGATAGGGCATTATTGAAGGAGCGGGCACGAACAGAAGAACGTCCTGCGCGACGGAAATCGTCGCCGTGGCAGACCCCTCCACTCCGTTCGCGTCGGTATATAAAACCTCGACGGGTATCCCAACCGTAGCCTGCACTCTCGCGCAGCCCGGCTTATCAACAAGCCTTTCGACGTTGAGATTTGTTATATCTCCCGAGGACGAAATAGAACGGGCGCTGATAAAGGTCAGCGGATATGTAGGATTGGCGGGAACCGCGTTTGAAAGCGTCAAAGTAAGATTTTGCAGTTGAAGCTGCTTAATGCAGGCGTCGAAAATTTTCTGAGCCTGTATGCAGACTTTTTCGCACATTCCGTTCAACGGATTGCCGCTTATCGTACCCGGGCACTTATCCGATTGAAAATTGGAAAAAAATGACATTTTAACCTCCGTTGTTTTCCGCGCATAGGGCGCGGGTAAGTATATTTCATTATATGCGGTCAGCCGTAAATGCGACACGTCGGATAAATTTATCTGCGCGGTACGAAAACCTATTGCGCTCGGTTGCGGAAGGACAAATTTTGCTAATCCCGAATTTATAATCGATTTTTCAGATTTAATTGGACTTTAATAGAAAAGCGCGGCGGTAAAACGCCGTGCCGCAAAGCCTCCGAATATTTAAGGAGCACAGAAAATAAGTCGCAAACCAAATTCCGAAAAGAAAAGCCAAATGTCGCCGCGGCAAAACGGGATTATTCTATGGGAGGAACAATTCGATACCTACGGAACGACCGCACAGGAAACCGCAACCGTGCAATTTGCGACCGTATTAGCACATATATTGATACGCGCTACTATCGATACGCGCGAAAAATTCCCGCGGGGAATATTAGCGGGCATATAGGATTATCCGCAGGGATATAGATTATCGGCGGGCATATAGGATTATCCGCAGGGATATAGATTATCGGCGGGCATATAGATTATCGTCACGTAAAAATTACCCGCGCGGGACAGTTACTCGCGGGGGATATAGATTATCCGCGAGGGATATAATATTCTGCCGAAGTTAAAACTTTTTAAATATTCTTCGGATAAAGAAAATTTTTCCGCAACAACCGCGTAACTTTCGAAGGGCTTCACTTCGTAGGCGGAGCAAGGCGGGATGTAAACCACCGCGCCCGCGAAATTTTCCTTGACGGGACAGCAAAACGCCCTTTCGACGTCCGAGGCAGTCTGCCCGCGCTTCATACGGTAAAATTTGTTTTTTTCAAGCTGCAACCCGCCCAAAATTCCCCCCTTTAAGACAACAATCGTATTTTTTGCTATTACAATATGCAAAAGGCGGACAAAATGTTCTAAAAAGTACGGAGAAATTTGTAGAATATTGTGATGAAGAGCAACATTTACAAATCCGCAGCGCAGGTTACGGCGTTTTCGACAGTCGAAAAAGGTCTGAGTTTCCTGTACCGCATAGTCATGACAAGAATGATAGGCGCGGAAGGGCTTGGCATATACCAAATCTGCCTTACCGTATTCGCGGTATTCTTAACCGCCGCGTCCAGCGGCGTTCCCGTTACCGTTTCACGACTTATGGCGAAAAGCAACGCGGCAGGCGACGCAAACGGCAAGCACTCCGCAGTGACGGCGGGAATTTTATGCACTTTGTTTATCACCGTGCCTGCGGCGCTTATTCTGTTTTTCGGCAGAAACGCGTTCGGATTCCTGTTTTCCGACGGGCGGTGCGCCGACATTTTCGTAATTCTCCTTCCCGGGCTTATTCTGACTTCCATTTACGCCGTAATACGCGGGTCGTTCTGGGGAAACAAACAATTTCTGCCCTATTCGGTTATAGAACTACTCGAAGACGCCGTTATGGTAATTTGCGGAGTTATACTCATCTGGGGAACGCCCGACCCCGTTCTCGGGGCGAAATACGCCGTAATCGCGGTGCTTATTTCCTATGTATTTTCATTCTGCGTGTCGCTCGGGTGGTATTTTACCACGGGCGGAAAGCTTTCCGACCCGAGACCTCAACTGAAACCGCTGATTGTTTCCGCCGCGCCGATTACCGCGATGAGAACTTTGGCTTCCCTTCTTAATTCCGCCGTGGCGTTCCTGCTGCCCGCGCTGCTTGTGGCGAGCGGGCTGGGAAATTCCGAAGCCGTAAGCCTTTACGGAATTTGCCTTGGTATGGCTGTGCCCATGCTGTTCATTCCGTCGTCCGCAATAGGTTCCATAGCCGTGGTGGTCGCGCCCGAACTTTCCGAAAGTTTTTACAGGGGCAACGGCGAAGCCGTGCGGCGCGACGTGGAAAAATCCGTTTCGGCTGCCGTTCTCATTGCCGCGGCAATAGTACCTTTGCTTTTTTCGCTGGGCGGGGCGATAAGCGAATTTTTATATTCGAGTGAGCTGTGCGGTGAAATAGTGACAATAAGTTCGTTTTTGGTTTTGCCCATGTGCGTTTCCATGATGACGAACACCGTGTTAAACTCAATGAACTGCGAAAAACAGACCCTTATTTACTTCGGGATAGGCGCCGCCGCAACTCTTTTAAGCATAGTTTTTCTCACGCATTTTATAGGGGTTTACAGCTACGTATGCGGGCTGGCTTTCAGCAACCTGTTTTCTGCGGGAATGAATATCAGGCTTTTAAAGAAAAAATGCCGCGGCGTGAACGTTTCGGCATATCTTTTAAAAGGAGCCGCCGCAATAGGCGGCGGCTGCCTTTTCGGAATACTTTTAAACGGATTCGCAAAGAATTTTCTTTCTCCGTTTTTTCAAATTCTCATATGCGCACCCGTTACTCTCGCGTTTACCGCAACTTTGGCATATCTGTTGAAAATGTTCTCCTTTCAGCCGCTTAAAAAACTTATTTCGAAAAATTAAACTTCAACTGCGGATTTTAAGTTTCATAAGCCCGCGCACGCCGAGCAGGACGAGGAACGCTCCGAAAAGTTTTTTGAGGACGGCGCCGGGGAGAAAAGAAGCGGCAAATCCGCCGAGCACGGAAAATATCACGGCGGGAATTATTATGAACCCGACCCCATCAAAGCCGAGAAGCCCGCGCTTTTTGTGCACGCTTAGACTGAGCGCCGCCATTGGCAGGAAAGCTATGAGGTTGGTCGCCTGCGCGACGTGCTGTTCCACCCCGGCAAACAGGGTCAGCGCGGGAATAAGTATCGTTCCGCCCCCCATTCCCATTCCTCCGAGAAGTCCCGCCGCAAAACCGACGGAAAGATAAATTATAAAGCTCAAAACAGCAGCCTTATTCCCGCCGCGAACATCAGGGCAATAAAGATTATATTGACTAAAATTTCGGGGAGAACGTCAAGAAGTTTTGCCCCGACGAATCCGCCCGCGAGCGCGCCCGCCGCCGCGGGTATTACCACGTCCGCGCGGAAATATCCGCTTAAAATATAGACGATTGCCGAAGCCGCGCAGACGGGCGCGATAACCAAAATCGCCGTGGCGTGCGCCCGCTTTTCCTCATAGCCCATAAGGTTTTTCAAAAGGGGCACGGCGACCATTCCTCCACCGCCGCCGAAAACTCCGTTGACCGCGCCCGTCAGAAATCCCGCAAGCGCACCCCTTATCTTTTTTTTGTTTGCTTCCATATCCTTACGGCGACCTCCGTCGTCATTTTATTTAAAGTTTTTGCAATTTTAAGGAAAATAATAATATTTTTTGTGCATAGGCGCAATAATCGCTTGATTAAAAAACTTAATTATATTAAAATGATATGGTACGAATAAATTACAAGGTGCTTTATGAAAAACAGAAATTTTTCAAAATTCAAGAAAGCGACAATCGCCGCTCTGTGCGCCGTATCGGTAACATGCACGGGGCTTGCGGCTGCCTGCGCTCCCTCGAACGAACCCGAAGAGCCTTCCGACTCCAAGACCCAAAGGGAGGATAACCAGCTGTTAAAAAACGGCAACTTCGAATTTTCCACAGTCCCCGAGGACGCCGTACATCTTATCAAGAACGTGAACAACTGGTCGCGTTCGGGCGACAGCTCGGGAGTTATGTCGGGTATTGTTAATACCTCAAAATCGGCGTGGGAGCTTCTCACCGCCGACGACATAAAGGACAAGCTCGACTATAACAACGACCTGAGCACGAGCGACCCCGACTACAACGATTTGCACGTCGATTACAACGGAATGGATTCCGAGGACCTTTTGTACGTCGATTCCTATGCGGCAAGCTTCAAAACGGACGGCGACGTGACCGACTCCGACGACATAATTGCCATTCACGGCACGTATAAGGACTTCCTCGGCATAGAGGGCGACGAGGAAAGCGGTTATACCTATCTGGGACGCAAGGTATATAAGAAAGTTCAGGAAAATCCCGACGAGGAAAACGCCGAATTTTACTTCGACGAGGACTGCACAAAGCCCGTGCGCTACGCGATGATTGAAAACCCCGAAACGCACCTCGGTGCGTTCGACGAAAACGCCAAAACGCTCGGCTCTACAAAGGTATATCTCGACGACGACGGGAACTATTTCCTCGACGAGGAACTTACCGAATCAGTCGGCAACGTCCTGATGATTCACAACTATCCCTCGAACAGCAAATACAACGGCATAGAACAGCACTACACCTCCCAGAGCATCTCGCTGGAAGCCAACACCGCCGCGGAAATTTCCGTTTGGGTAAAGACTGCGGACCTTAAATTCGACAAGGGCTTCTTCCAAAACGACGACGAAAACAGGGGCGCATATATCGAAGTTACTCAATCCGTGGCTTCCACCGCAATCGACTCCTTCAAAATCCGCGCGATAAACACCGAAAAAATACTCGCGGACGAAAGCGTTACGCCGGACGAGAGCGTTTCAAGTAACGGCTGGCTTAAATATACGGTATATGTGAACGCCTGCGACTTCGCAGACAGCACCGTTACGATAAACCTCGGTCTGGGCGACAGCGAAAATTCGCAGAAAGTTACGGGTTATGCGTTCTTCGACGACGTTGAGGTGAAGAAATTCATCGACCTCGACGACGAGGGCTGCACCTACCCCGAAAACGAAAGCGTGATTTTGGATAAGGACAAGCCTTCCTACTGCTCGCTTACCAGCGCCGAAGAAGAAAAGATTTTCATTGCCGACAGGGAAGTTAGAAACGGCGATTCAGCAAGATATTCCGACCGCTTCCATTACCTTATCGACCTTGCCTCCGAAAATATCGAGGGCGTGACCGACAGCAAGACCGAAGTGCGCTTCGACAGCAACGAACTGAAAGCTACTGTCGCGCTTACCACGGAAGAAAAAACCAACGGAAAGCTTTATGCCTCCGCCCTTAAAAACGGCGCGAAACTGCAAAACTTCACTTCTTCCGACAGAAGCGGTTACGTTCTTCCCGAAGGGCTTGAATACACGGGCGGTCGCCCCACGTTCAACGACCTTATAGGCATTTACGGTTCCGCTCACGACAAATTCTCCGCCGCCGACTTCAACGGCACGGACGCGGACGGACTTAAATTCAGGGATTTGTCCGACAGGCTCAACGCCGCGCTTTCGGGCGAAAAGGGACTTTCCGCATTGGATAAGTTCAGCTACGAAAACGGCAATATGGTCGTTATGCTCTCCGCATACGGCGCGGCTTATACCGCCACTATCGAAAACAACGACGCTACGGACAACTCCGCAAAGCTTTTCTCGGTTGACGGTTATGCAAACAGCGGCAGCAAAAATTACAAAATTATCTCCTTCTGGGTAAAGACTTCGGATACCGACGGCACCCCCGCCACCGTAAGACTTATCGACGCAAGCGACAAGGACAATTCGGCAAGTTTCAGCATAAGCACAAAGAACGTTACAACTGACGTCGGCGACAGCAAGGATATCTATAACGGCTGGGTACAGTGCTTCTTCTTCGTACACAACGACACGAAAGAACAAAAGGATTTCAAGCTTGAATTCAGTTACGGCAATACCGCTATTGCGGACACTACGAGCACTTCCTACTCCTCGGGCTGGATAGCAATGGCGAATATGCAGAGCCTTGACGTTACGGAAGAAGTGTTCAACCTTGTTTCCGAAGGCAGCTATGCAAAGACTTTGAATTTCAACGAAGAGGAAGAAAAGTCGGGCAACGCTTTCGATTCCGCAAACGGAATGACCAACGTCAAGACAGATATCGCTTCCCCCTCCACCTATAACGGCGTAAACGGCGGCAGCAGTTACGTAACGGATAAGGCATTCGGAGACGACTACGACAAGCAGAACAACAGCAAAAACGGCATTACGGGTCTTATCAACCGAGAGCACTTTGAAGATTATGACGAAGAACTCAAAACAGCCATATTAAAGGCTTTCAAGCCCGATTTCACTTCGGCGGCAAGCGCATGGAACGAAGTATTCGGCGAGGACTGCTATCAGCCGCTTATCATCGTTGATAGTCTGCGCACATACCGCAACAGGGCGAAAGCCACCGAGGATAATTTCAAACAATATTATATCAAGGACGATAACGGGGATTTCGTACAGGTAAGTTCGCTTCCTGAGGAAGAACAGAAATTCGACGAAGAAGAAACTTACTATACCGAAGAAGAACTTGTAAAGAACTACGGATATATCGGCAGCACTCAAACCATTTCGGCAAACAGCTACAAGACGATAAGCGTCAAAGTATTGGTTTCGGGCGACGCGGAGGCGTATATCTACCTTGTAAATCCTTCCAACCGCAACATTCTGAAATACGAAACTCCCTCCTACACCTTCCACTACGACACGGAAGGCAACGTGCTGAATAAGGAATACGACGAGGATTGGACGGAAACAGAACACCGCGAAGCCATAGTTTATAACTTGCGCGACGACGGTCTGTACGAGGACAAGGACGGAAAGATTTTCGCTAACCTCTACAATCTCACGCCGAGATTCAAGTATAAGAACTACGAACACGACGTATTCTACGAAAAGCAGGACGACGGCAGCGTCAAGCGCGTAAGTTACGACGATTTGCAGGACGGCGTACTTTATTACAGCGACGAAAAGGGTGAAAAGCTTGCAAACCACTATCTGTGCGTTGACGAGCAGAGAATTTACGAATACGACGCGGAAACGCAGAAATATTATTATATGGTAGGCGGCAAGCGCGACGTAGAAGTCAACAACTTCGACCCCGCCATTGCAAGATACTCCTACGATAAGGAAAACGCTCCCGAATACTTCGTTAAAATAACAAATACCGACGGCAAGTGGGTAACGGTGAACTTCATAATCCACTCCGGCAGTTCCGCAAGGGATTACAGATTGGAACTTTGGAGCGGCTCGCGCGAGAATACGGGCATAACAAACGGCAAAGATACTCCCGTCAACGGCGCGGTTGCATTCGATTACAGCTCGGCAAACATTTCCGATTCCAACTTCACTTCCGTCCTCTCCTTCTACGAACAGCAGATTAAGGACGTATATAAAGAGCTTATTCTTGAAAAAGACGCAAGCAAGCTTACCGACGAAGTAACGTCCATAGCCGATTACGAAAAAGTCCTCGGTGAGCTGGGAATTACCGAAGCGGACAAGACGGCGGCGTTGAAGGCGGCGGGCGTTGACCCCGATTTCGAAGCTATGTATTACACGTTCACGCTGTACGATTCGGCTAAATTTGTTCCCTTCAACAAGAATACAGCCGAAAACAGTCAAACGGGCTACGATTATTCCATCGACGACAACAGCGAAACTTTGACTTATTTCAAAACTCGCAACGAAAACGAAAATTCATACAACGTATTCGTTGACTACTCGGCTATCGACCAGACCGTAAGTTTGAACACTGCGGACGACGAAGAAGATAACGACGACAGTTCTTCCGATACCGCACAAAACAACGGCGGAAGCGGCTGGTTGCTTATAACCTCGCTGATTTTCGCGCTGGTAATGCTGTTCGCTCTTGCGGCGGTGCTTGTAAGATATCTTTTGAAAAAGCACAGCGTTAAACGCTCTAACAAGAAGATACAGAAAAATAACTACAAACAGCGCGAACGCTATATCAGAAGATATAAGATAGAAAAGAACGCGCCCGCCGAGGACGAAGCCAAAGGCGATTCGGAAGCACAGCCGGAAGCTACTGCGGAAGAGCCGACGGAAGCCCCTGAGGAAGAAACTTCGGAAACTCCTGCCGAGGAAACCGGGGCGCCCGAAAGCGCCGAAGAAACTACGGAAGAAAGCGGCGAAACTACCGAACCCGATGTACCCGACGGCGAAAGCAATGACGACGAAGGCAACAAAGAATAAACAATAAAGTAACAGCAAGTAAAAAATCCACCCGATTACGGGTGGATTTTTTTGTCGTTATGCCGCGTCGGCATTATCACATTGAAATTTCGAGGCGGCAGCCGAGCAAACTCTAAAAACATCAAAACGGCCTGCTTAAATACGCAAGGCTTTCGGAAGGTGGTTTTTGGCAGTTCCGTTCACCGCCTTGCACCAGCCGAGGGGCAAATTTTCATACGTCACGAGATACCAGCCCTTTAAATCCGCCGCACAATCGAAAGTAAGCCCGCGCAGAAATTTCAAGGCTGTCTGCCCGTCAACCTGTAAAAAATTCGCTTCCTCCGTAGTAAGCCGCGTCGCAAAAGCGTGGGCGGGCGCAAACGGCGAACGTTTTTCTCCGATATTTCCGAGGGGAATCAGGCTGCGGAAACGCCAACGCTCTTTTTCGGGCACAGCACAAGAAAAATCCTGCGCGCCGCCGAAAAACGTAAACAGCGAACCGTCCTCCGCCACAAGGTTTTCGACGGGGCGGCGAAGGGTTGCCGCCTCCCATTCTCTGTACGGTCCAAGCTCGGTTTTTTTAGGTACGGATGGCTTAATAAGCGGGAAATCTTCCGCGCGCCCGCCCTCTTGCTTTTCAAGGACGGCATAAAAATGCCCCTCGCCGAGGACTTGGTGCGGCAAAAGCTTTTTCATATCCAAAAGCTTGTAAGATTTGTGCAAAGACAAGAAATTTTCTATTTGCTGTTCGTCCTCCTCGGGGGAAAACGTGCAGGTAGAATATACAAGCCTGCCGCCGCCGCAAAGCATTTTATCTGCGGAAGCCAAAATTTCCGCCTGACGCCTTGCGCACATTTCGACGTTCGCCTGCGACCATTCGGGAATTGCGTTCGGCTCTTTTTTGAACATTCCTTCGCCCGAACAAGGCGCGTCAACGAGGATTTTATCGAAATAGTTTTCAAATATCGGGGCAAGATATGCGGGCGACGCGCAGGTTACCGCCGCGTTTTTCAAGCCGAGGCGTTCGGCGTTCTGCGATAAAATATCTCGGCGGGAAAGCACAGGTTCGTTTAAGACAAGCGTGCCCTCGCCTTTCATATACTGCGCAATCTGCGTGCCCTTACCGCCGGGCGCGGAACATAGGTCGAGTACGCGCTCCCGCGGTTTGACTTCAAGCTGCGGAACGGCGGACATTGCCGAAGGTTCCTGTACGTAATACGCCCCTGCGGCGTGCAGGACCGTTTTGCCCAGCCCTTCTTCCTCAACGTAAAAGCCGCTACGCTCCCACGGAACGGGGGTAAGCGCAAACGGCGAAATTTTTATGAAATCTTCGGCGGAGATTTTAAGCGTATTCACGCGGATTGCGCGGCGGGGAGGCAAACCGTAGCTGTTTATAAATTCGCCGTAATCGCCGCCGAGCTGAAATTTCATTCTCTCTTTAAATTCTTCGGGCAGGTCAAGCATTTAAAAACTCCTGCAATTCCTCCACCGTCATATGCGGAATCGCGGCTGCCGCCGCCGATTTCGTGCGCGCCGTGGAATCTTCCGCGGAAGATATGTAAAGACTGCATCTGTCAAGCTTCGCGGAATATCTGCCGCCCGCGGCGTAAATTTTATCGACCAAAGGAATGGAAATCTCTATTTCGTCCTCCACCGCGCGGGAGAAAGTCAAAGTTTTGCCTTTCAAAACGCCGCCCGCCCTGTTTACGCGTTTTCTTGAAAGATTATTGAAAAACTCTATGCGCTTGCGTGAGCGTTCTGCGCGTTTGGCTTTTTTCTCCGCGTTGAAACGCTTGAAGCCCTTGGACTGCGGGCGCGTTATCTGACCGTTTGAAATTTTGCCGGACGCGACGTTCAGTTTCATTATGAGTTCGGGGAAAGAACATTCGTACTTCCCGCACAGGGCTTCGACGATTTTCATCGTCGCATAGGCGTCGTCGGCGGCGCGGTGGGGAGTAAATTCCACTTGGAGTTCTTTTGCTATATGTTCCAGACCGAACTGATGTGTAAAATCGTTGATATGGGTCATAAACAACAGCTGGCTGTCAGAAAACTCGAAGTTAAAGGACGGTAATTTATAGCGGCGGGTTTCAAGGTTAAGGTATTTTACGTCGTTCAGAACGGCGTGCCCTAAAATGTAACTGTCCTTGTCCTCCAAAAGCGCCTTTATGCGCGGATAAACTTCCTTGAAAGTCGGATACTTTTTGAAATCCTCGTATTCGTACGGCAAAACGATGCCCTTTTCGCCTTTTCTGTCCGTAAGTTCGAATCTTCCGCGCGGATTTATAAGGATATCCTCTTTTTTCAGAATTTTAAAGTTCTCGTCGCAAACGACGTACCCGAAAGCACAGATTTTTGCATACGTCTTATGGACGCACGCACACTCTATATCGAAAAAAACCAACTTCATTTCCATTCAAGTATAACATAAAAAGCGCCCGCAGGCAAACGCCTGCGGGCGTAAAACTATTTTTTAAGCTCTATTTTATCCTTGCCGCCCATATACTTGCGGAGAACTTCGGGAATATACACCGAGCCGTCCGCCTGCAAATGGTTTTCAAGGAAAGCTATAAGCATTCTGGGGGGAGCGACCACCGTGTTATTTAAGGTATGCACAAATTCGTTCCTGCCCGTCTTTTCGTTTTTATAGCGTATCCCGAGACGGCGGGCCTGCGCGTCGGTCAGATTTGAACAACTGCCCACCTCGAAATACTTGCCTTGACGGGGACTCCACGCCTCTATGTCGCAACTTTTGTACTTTAAATCGGCAAGGTCACCCGAACAGCATATAAGCTGGCGGACGGGAATTTCCATAGACGTGAACAGCTCAACCGTATATCGCCACATCTTCTCGTACCACTCGTCGCTCTGTTCGGGCTTGCAAAGTACAATCATCTCCTGTTTTTCAAACTGGTGGATACGGTAAATGCCGCGTTCCTCCAAACCGTGCGCGCCCTTTTCCTTGCGGAAGCACGGCGAATAAGACGTAAGAGTCTGCGGCAGTGCGCTTTCGGGCAGGGTCTGACCCATAAATCTGCCAATCATCGAATGTTCGGAAGTGCCGATTAGATACAAATCCTCGCCCTCTATTTTGTACATCATCCCTTCCATTTCCTCGAAGGACATAACGCCCGAAACGACCTCGCTCCTTATCATAAAGGGCGGTATGCAATAGGTGAAGTCCTTGTCTATCATGAAATCGCGCGCATATGTCAAAACGGCGGAATGAAGGCGGGCAACATCCCCAGTGAGATAATAAAAACCGTTGCCGCTTGTCCTTCTGGCGCTGTCAAGGTCGATTCCGCCCAAACTTTCGAGAATATCAAGGTGATAGGGAACTTCAAAAGGTTTCGGCTCGGCTTTAAGGAAAGTTTCGCCCTGAACGTTTTCGCTGTCATCCTTGCCTATCGGCACGTCGTCCGCGATTATGTTGGGTATCAAAGCCATTGCCTTTTTAAGCATCGCTTCCACCTCTGCGCTTTCTGTTTCAATTTCGGTTACGCGGTCGTTATTCGCCTTGGAAAGCGCTTTAACTTCCTCCGCTTCCGCCTTTTTGCCCTCGCGCATAAGCGTTCCTATCTGCTTTGCAAGGCGGTTTCTGTCCGCGCGGCGGGTATCGCCTTCCTGTTGAAGCTCACGCCGCTTTTTATCGAGCGACAGAACTTCGTCAACCAGAGGAAGCTTATGATTTTGAAATTTCTTTCTGATATTCTCCCGTACGATATCGGGATTTTCGCGTATAAAATTGATGTCAAGCATAATTTTATTATAATTCAAAATTTTGGTAATTGCAATTAAATAGCCGATAATATGTTGAAAATGAATATTATTTATGATACAATATTATAGATTAGTATAATATAAACCGTCCGTTTTACGGAGAAAGTAAATGAGCAAGATTTTTTTTAACAGCACGGGTAAATCCCGCGAGGAAGATTCCGAAGAAGCCGCCGCGCCCGAAGAACAGGCTACGGAAGAGACAGCCGCCGCCGACAACGTGCAGATGGCGCTGTTCCCGGGCGACGAAGAAACGGGCGACCCTTCCGACGTGGAAAGCAGCGGCAATATAAATAAGCAAAAACTTATGCGGTACTTCAAGCGTCACCGCAAAAAATCCGCCGCGGTAAAAGTTGACAGATATTCGCCTAAACTGAATGTGGGTCTTACTTCCGCACAGGTGGAGACAAGATTCAAACAGTTTCTTTTCAACGCGACTAACAAACAGTACTCGCGTTCCTATACGGGTATTTTTCTCGGGAACATCTGCACTTTTTTCAACCTTTTGTGCCTGTTAGCGGGTATTGCCCTTTTGGTTGCAAATACAAAGGGACTTACAAACTACCTCGTCCTCGCCATAACCACGGCGAACGTCTTCATAGGAACTTTCCAGGAAATACGCTCCAAAATTTCAATAGACAAGCTGGCTATCCTCAACGCAAACACCGTGAAAGCCGTGCGCGACGGAGAAATAGTCGAAATTCCGACGAAAGAAATAGTTCTCGACGACGTTATACTGCTTGAAACGGGCAATCAGGTGCCCGCGGACTGTATCCTGGCGGAGGGCACGGTTGAGGTAAACGAAAGTCTTTTGACGGGCGAAAGCGTGGCGATAAAGAAGTCCATAGGCGACACTCTGTTCGCGGGCAGCTTTATTTCGAGCGGAAGCGGGAAATTCCGCGTTGACAAAGTAGGCAAGGATACCTATCTTGAAAAGCTGACCGCAAAGGCAAAAAAATACAAAAGACCTAATTCCGAGCTTATGAATTCCACAAAGCTCATAATTAAGGCGATTTCCATACTCATCATTCCCGTGGCAATAGGCAGCTTTTTCATAGCCTATCACGCAGCCCTCGAAGGCAGGGCGGAAAGGCTGGACCAGGTAATCGCGGGAATCTTCTCGCAGGAGGCGAATTACGCTATCCAGCGAACGTGCACCGTAGTAATAGGAATGATACCTTCGGGAATGCTTCTTCTGACGTCGGTGGCGCTTGCCGTGGGAATTATCAGGCTTGCAAAAAGCCGCACTTTGGTGCAGGATATGTATTCCCTTGAAATGCTGGCGCGCGTAAACGTGCTTTGCCTCGACAAGACGGGAACGATAACGGACGGCAGAATGAAAGTCAACGACAATATAATTTTGAATACCGTTGACGACCTTTCGCTTAAAGACATTATGGGCAGTATGCTTGCAAGTCTGCAAGACAATAACCAAACGTCTATCGCGCTTTATAACCACTTCGGTTACAGCGATAAGCTTACGCCCGTCACGATATTGCCCTTTTCCTCAAAAAGAAAGCTTTCGGCTGTGACGTTCGACGAAGCCGGAACGTTTGTTATGGGCGCGCCCGAATTTGTTTTAAAGCCCTGCCCCGTCAAGGTGGAAAAGATAGTTAAGCAATATGCGCAAATGGGGCTGCGCGTTATAGTCCTCGCCCACTCAACGGCGGGAATTTCGGGCGAAAAGCTCCCCGCCGCGTTAAAGCCTATTGCGATAATCTCCATTGCGGACAACATACGCGAGGATGCGGTAAACACTATAAAATGGTTTAAAGAAAACGACGTCGCCGTTAAGGTAATTTCGGGCGATAACCCCGTTACCGTCGCCGAAGTAGCGAAGCGCGCAGGCATTGCGGGCGCGGAAAGATTTATTTCTTTGGACGGGCTGAACGACAGCGAGGTTGAAAACGTCGCCAATAAATACACGGTTTTCGGCAGGGTTTCGCCCGAACAGAAAGCCGTTCTGGTAAGGGCGATGAAAGCCGCGGGAAATACAGTTGCAATGACGGGCGACGGCGTAAACGACATTCTTGCGCTTAAAGAGGCGGACTGCGCCGTATCCGTCGCTTCGGGAAGCGAGGCGGCGAGAAACGTAAGCCACCTTGTGCTTATGGACAACAACTTCAACTCCATGCCCAAAGTCGTGGCGGAAGGCAGGCGCGTTATTAACAACATTAAAAACTCGTCCTCCCTGTTCCTTATGAAAACGCTTTTTACGGGGCTGCTTGCGATTATTTGTATTGCAATGGGGCAATCCTATCTTTTTATGCCCTCAAATATGCTTCTGCTTGAAACGGCGGTAATCGCCATTCCCTCATTCTTCCTATCCTTACAGCCCAACAAGGACAGGGTGCAGGGCAAGTTTATAACGCACGTAATGAGCAACGCCGTGGCAGGCGCGTTGGTAATGGTAATTTGCGTGATGTCGATGTATCTTACAAACGTGTTTGCGCCCGAAGAATTCGGGAACTTTTACCGGCCTTTATGCATTATGGCGCTGACTTTTTCAGGGCTTGTAATGGTATTTAAAATTTGCCGGCCTTTTAACGCCTACCGCGCGTGCCTGTGTGTTTCGGTGTTCACCATATGCGTAATCTGCTTTTCCATTCCAATCGTAACGGAAAATCTGTTTTATAAGGGCTGGATGCAACTTGAATGGGATTATGCGAAGGTTTTGGTACTTGTGGTAGTACTTGAAGCGGCTTTCCCGATTGCCGACTGGATTGTAAAGGTTATGCAGATTATAATGCCTTCTGCGCGGAAAACCGTCCACAAAGCCAAAAGCGATACATAAAAAACAGTTGATTTAGTTACCTTTAAAGTGGTTAAACGGTCATATTTCACCGAATAATTTAAGCGCGCGGCTGCCGTACGGCAGCCGCGCTCATTGTTTTATCTCACTATTTGTTTTATCCGATTATTAGGAATAAGCTTGACGACATTTATTCTAATGAAGCCCGCACTAGCTTTAACAAAGCTATATTAAAGCCTGAATTTTTATCTTACGCAAGGTGCGTTGCAAAGTTGCGTTAGTCCTCTTTGTCCGAATCTTCTTCCGCAGGTTGCCCGGGAACGTCGGCGGCAGTTTCTTCGGGAGCGGCTGTTTCGGCTTCCTCGTCGCGCTCGGTTATGGCAACTGTTGCCACTACTCCGTCTTTAAGCCGCATTAAGCGCACGCCGCGCGTGTTGCGGCCTATCAGCGATATATCGGAGACGTGCATCCTTATAATTGTGCCGCCGTCCGAAATAATCATAAGGTCGTCGCCCGCGGAGACCTCTTTCATGTTTACAAGATAGCCCGTAGTTTCGGTAAACACTCCCGCCTTTATGCCTTTGCCGGCTCTGCCCTGCACGCGGTAATCTTCAAGCCGCGTACGCTTACCGTAGCCGTTGGACGTAACAGTAAGGATATCCTTGTTCTCATCTACCACAAGCATATCCACAAGGCAATCGTCCCCTTCGAGCTTCATTGCCCTTACGCCGGCGGTATCCCTGCCCATGGAGCGCACGTTTTCCTCGGAAAACCGTATGCACTTGCCCGAGCGCGAAGCAATCATAAGCTCGTCCGAGCCCGTGGTAAACTGTACGGAAATCAGCTTATCGCCCTCGTTAAGGCGGATAGCGATTTTTCCGTTCCTGTTTATTCTTTCAAACTCTTCGAGTTTAGTCTTTTTGACAAGCCCGTTTTTAGTCGCGAAGGAAATATAGCCGCTGTCGGTGCTGACGGGGATAATCGTTTCTATTTTCTCGTTCTGTTCAATCTGCACGATATTCACTACCGCTCTACCGCGCGCCGTACGGGCGGCTTCGGGTATTTCGAACGCCTTTATGCGATAGACTTTGCCGAGGTCGGAAAACAGAAGCAAATCGTCGTGCGAGGAACATACGAACATCTTTTCGATAAAATCCTCTTCCTTGGGGCGGTGCGCCGTAACGCCCATACCGCCACGGTTCTGCGCATGGTATTCGGCGACGGGCAGACGCTTTACGTAGCCCGTGTGCGTCATTGAAATTACTACCTGCTCCACGGGAATGAGGTCAGCGTCCTCAATGTCGCCCGTGAAATCGGCAACCACCTCCGTCTTTCTCGAAGAAGGATATTTGCGCTTGATTTCCAAAAGGTCGTTTTTGATTACTTCGAGAACGCGCGGCTCGTGTTGGAGAATATCGTTCAAGTCGGCTATGGTCGCTTCGAGTTCATTCAGTTCATCGGTGATTTTATCCACTTCGAGGTGGGATATTCTGTACAGACGAAGCTCTGCGACAGCCGTTGCCTGCCTTTCGTCCAAAAGGAAATTCTGCGTAAGCTTTTGCACGCAGTCCGTCTTATCCACGGCGTTACGGCAAACCTCCACGACTTCCTCTATGCTCGCCTGCGCGATGACAAGACCTTTTAAAATATGGGCGCGTTCTTCCGCTTTCTGCAAGTCGAATTTGGTGCGGCGGACTATTATGTCCTTCTGATGTTCGAGGTAGTAATACAGGCACTCTTTTAAATTGAGTATGCGGGGCGTGCCGTCAACAAGGGCGAGCATAATAATTCCGTCGGACACTTGCAGATTGGTGTGCTTATACAAAAGATTCAATACCACCTGCGGGTTGGCGTCCTTTTTGATTTCTATCACTATGCGCATACCGTCCCTGTCCGATTCCTCGCGGATGTCGGAAATGCCCTCTATGCGCTTATTTTTAACGAGGTCGGCTATGCTTTCGATAAGCTTTGCCTTATTGACCTGGTATGGAATTTCCGAAACTATAATACGGGTGCGCGTCTGGTTGCCGCTTTGATATTCTTCCACTTCGCAACGCGAACGGATAACTATGTTTCCGCGCCCCGTGCGGTATGCTTTTTTTATCCCGCTTCTGCCTAATATCAACGCGCCAGTCGGAAAGTCGGGTGCGGTTACGTACTGCATCAATTCGTCAATTTCAATATCGGGGTTTTCTATAAGGGCTATAACGCCGTCTATTACTTCGCCCAAATTGTGCGGCGGGATATTCGTTGCCATACCAACGGCAATGCCGTCCGAGCCGTTTACCAGCATATTGGGAAATCTCGACGGAAGTACGGTGGGCTGCATGCCCGTATCGTCGAATGTCGGATAGAAGTCAACCGTCTCCTTGTCGAGGTCGCGCAGCATTTCGGAAGCAATCTTCGAAAGCCGTGCTTCGGTATATCTCATCGCCGCGGGAGGGTCTCCGTCAACCGAACCGAAGTTACCGTGTCCCTCTACAAGCGGCTCGTTTATGGAAAAATCCTGTGCAAGCCGCACAAGCGCGTCATAAACCGAGATGTCGCCGTGGGGATGATATTTACCGAGGCAATCGCCGACAATACGCGCGCACTTGCGGAACGCCTTGTCCGAATATAATCCGAGTTCGTGCATGGAGTACAATATGCGCCTGTGGACGGGTTTTAAGCCGTCGCGGACGTCGGGTATGGCGCGGGATACGTTGACCGCCATGGCGTAGGCGATGAACGACTTTTTCAGTTCGGCATCTACCTCTACGTCCAGCATTTTGGTCATTTGCAGGGTTTTTCTGAATTCCTCGGTAAGCTCGGGGCTTGTTTCCTTTTTAGCCATAAATTCTCCTTATACGTCCAGCTCTTCCACGAGCTTTGCGTTGTCCTCTATAAACTGCCGTCTTAATTCGGGCTGTTCGCCCATTAACAGGGCAAACGTTTTATCCGCTTCAACAGCGTCCTCGACGTTAATTCTTACAAGGGTGCGCTTTGCGGGGTCCATCGTCGTTTCCCATAGCTGTTCCTTGTTCATTTCGCCCAGCCCCTTATAGCGTTGCAATTCGAATTTACCTTCGAAAGTGTTTCTGAATTCTTCAAGCGCCTTGTCGTCGTAAAGGTATCTGTCCTCCATTCCCTTTGCGGAAACTTTATAAAGGGGCGGCTGGGCGGCATATACGTGCCCGTTTTCCACAAGCGGCCGCATATAGCGGAAGAAGAAAGTCAAAAGAAGTATTCTTATATGCGAGCCGTCAACGTCGGCATCGGTCATAATAATTATTCTGTCGTATCTCAGCTTGCTTTCGTCGAAATTTTCCTGTATTCCGCAGCCGAAAGCGGTTATCATCGCTTTGATTTCCTCGTTTTCCAGAACGCGGTTTATGCGGACTTTTTCAACGTTGAGTATTTTGCCGCGGAGAGGCAGTATCGCCTGAAATCTTCTGTCGCGTCCCTGTTTTGCCGTGCCGCCCGCCGAGTCGCCCTCGACGATATATATCTCGCAGAGTTCGGGGCGCTTGTCCGAACAATCCGCAAGCTTGCCGGGGAGTTTTGTGCTTTCTAAAACGCCCTTGCGGTGTGTTTCCTCGCGGGCGAGCCGCGCTGCCTCCCTTGCCCTTTGCGCCGTAATGCAGCGCATTATAAGTTCCCTGGTTTCGGCGGGATGCTCTTCAAGGTAAGTGCCGAATTTCTCCGTCACCGCTTTCTGCACGAAGCCGCGCACATAGGTTGAACAAAGCTTCGCCTTGGTCTGGCTTTCATATTGCGCGTCGGCAATCTTTACGGAAACTACTGCCGTTATACCCTCGCGCACGTCCTCGCCCGAAAGTTTTTCGTTTTCTTTAAGAATGTTCAGCCTGTGTCCGCAGTCGTTTATAACCTTGGTAAGCGCCGCTTTAAAGCCGTCGAGGTGGGTGCCGCCGTCGGGTTGGCGGATGTTATTGGAGAAAGGGAAAATCTGCTCCACATAGCTGTCGTTGTACTGTATCGCGACTTCGAGGAACCTGTCGTCGCCTTCCGAATCCTCGAAATACACGGGCTTTTCAAACAGCACTTCCTTGCCCTTGTTTATATCCTCAATAAAGTGTACTACTCCGCCCTCGTAGCAAAAGCTGTCGTGCCGCTCCTTTTCGCCGCGGAGGTCGGTCAAAGTCAAGGTAAGACCCTTATTGAGATATGACAGTTCGCGAAGAAGAGTTTTCAGCGTATCGTAATTAAATTCCGTCGTTTCAAGAATGGTTGCGTCCGGATGAAAGGTTATGGTAGTGCCCGTTTCTTCCGTATCGCCTACGACGGCAAGGGGGGCGTCGGGCACACCGCATTTATAGCTTTGGCGGAAAATGTGCCCGTTCTGGCATACTTCCGCAATTAAATAGTCCGAAAGAGCGTTTACGCAGGAAACGCCTACGCCGTGCAAGCCGGACGAAATTTTATAGCCGCCCGCCTTGTTTCCGCCGCCGAATTTGCCGCCCGCGTTCAGGTTGGTCAAAGCCAGCTCTACGCCGCTTATTCCCTCCTCCTCATTGATGCCCGTGGGAATCCCCCTGCCGTTGTCCTTCACGGAACAGGAGCCGTCCGCCGTTATGGTAACGTCTATTTTGTCGCAATAGCCCGCAAGCGCTTCGTCGATGGAATTGTCGATTACTTCGCGCACAAGGCAGTGCAGACCCTTTTCGTCGGTAGGACCGATGTACATTCCCGGATGCTCCCTTACGGGTTCCAGACCCTTTAAAGCGCGCAGGGAATTAGCGTCGTAATTTGATTGAACTTTTTCAGGCATTTTCTTCTCCAAGCTTGAAATTTATTTCTTTGGATTATTATACCATATTATTAGAAATTAAGCAAGAATTTAAATGCCGAAAAATTTCTAAAATGCGTTAAAAAATCCGCGAAAGGCGCATAATTTTCGTATGGAAAACAAAAAGTGCGCCCACGCGGGTGAATTTGATTTGATTGACAATTTTTTTGAATGCGGAACGTGCGGAAACCACGTCTGCAAGACACAGGCGGAAATTTGGAGCCGCATATGCCCTAACTGTTTCGGCAGACTATACAGAATAAGCTGAACGCCCGACGGGCTTCTCAGTCAAGATATTCGGCTTTAAGCTGTTCGAAACGGGCGCGGTATTTTTCGGCGTTTTCTTCGTCGCCCACCGCTTTGCAATAACGCGCCCGAAGTTCGGTCAGGGAGATAAAAGACGCGTCGTCCTCGCGTATCTGCGGCAGATTGAAGAGCAAATTTTTATCGACCGTTTCAATACTTTCTCCGTTCAGAATATGCGCGTGGACCGCCAAAACGGCAAGCATAACCTGCGCGGGAGGTTCGTTGCGGATAAGTTCCAGAACCACAAGCCCGTCCGTCTTTCCCGTCTTATACTCGGCGGGAAGGGCGTTGTCTATGAAAACGGAAATGTTGCTTACCGCTATGCCCGATATCCAAACGGGAATCTGCGGCACTGAAAGCGCAAGCACGCCCGCCGCGATAAACAAAAGGTTTACGGCAAGCCCGCCCAAAGACGTCACTATCATTCTGCCCTTCAAGTTTTTGTCCGTGCGGGGAATAAGCCCCACGCTTAACGGCTTATCCAATGAAAATACCGAGCTTTTACTTAACTTACCCCTCAACCCCGACAACAAACCGAACAAGGCGTGCCCGAGCTCGTGAAATACGCCTGCCGTAAGCTCCGATACGACGAACAATACAATCCACAAAACTACCGCAAGCCCGTCGCTTTTTTCTGCCATCATACGCCATACGCATATGGCAAGGTAGCCAAAAACGCAAACTATGGATATTATGTTAAGCGCTATTCTTACCGACCTTTTCATTTAAACCTCCTTTAAGCATGATATATCCTTCGAGATTGTCGCTTTCCGAAACGATGATTTTTTCTATTTTGAAATGCTTCATTACAAGATAAGTCAGCAGGCTGCCGCCGCCTATAACATCGGCGCGGAGAGGCTCCATTCCCGTGATGTTCCTACATTCTTCCACCGATATGCTAAGCATATATTTCGCCGTTTCGTAAATTTCTTCCGCATACAGTACCGTGCCGTCGGTTACAGTGGGATTGTAAATTTTAAGTTTGTGTTTGACGGAGGCAAGGGTCGTTGCCGTGCCGCCTATTGCATACATATCGTAGCGGGAAGCGTCGAATACGCCGTAATCGGGCAGACGTTTGAGAATTTCACCTTCGAGCCTGTGCAAATCCCTGCCCGCCAGCTCGTGCAGGCGCACGGTGCCTATGTCGGCGCTGTGGGTATATACGGACTTGCCGCCCGACTGAATATTTACTTCGGTGCTTGCTCCGCCGACGTCGATTATCCCCCCGTCTTTACCTTTCAGCGCGCCCAAAAGACCGAGGCGGGCTTCCTCACAGCCGCTTACAACGTCAACATCTATGCCGCACAGCTCTTTGACGCGCGCCGTAAATTCGCCGCCGTTCAATGCGGAACGCACAGCCGCCGTGGCAAAAACGTAGGTATGTATTGCGTTTTCCGATTTTGCAAGCGCGGCAAAATCCTTCACGGCTTGCGCCGTGCGCTCAATAGCCTGCGGCGTGAGCCTGCCCGTCAGCGCCAAACCCTCGCCCAGCCTGGTGCTTGCAAGCCGCTTATATAAAGTTTTTCCGTCCGCAAACATAGCAAGGCGGACGGAATTAGAACCTATGTCGATAGCCGAAATTTTATAATCAGTCTGCATAATGCCAACCGTATTCAATGAGCTTGTCCCTTAAATATTCTTCCGATTGAAGCCGTTCGAGATAGTCGTCGCTTTCCTGGACCATCTGCTCGTAACGTTCGATTTCCTCGGTTATCCGCTTGCGCTCGGAGCGTAGCGTGGTAAGGACGATAAGCTGATATACCAGCACCGCCGCCAAAATCGCTATAAGAAGAATCACGTTTACCGTGACAGCCGCCATAAGACGCGCGCGTTTTTCTTCGGTCACTCTTTACGCTCCTTTCTTGCTTTGGTTATATTATACACTTTTCTCATTAAAAAAGCAACAATTATGTGGAAACTTTTTAAATATATGAACGCGCCCGCCGCACAGCCCAAAAGCATATAAAATCTTAAATTTTCGAAGCCGAAAAGCACGGATATAAAAATGAAGCCCGCGGCGAATACCAAACAGTATAATAAATCACAGATAATTATAAATATTCTGTCTTTTGCGGTATATGCCGCGGAATTTACTCCGCACAAAATACAGCGCGCGACATATAAAACGTCATACACTATGCCGCTTAACACTCCGCAGAACAGACAAATAATAAAAATATAAATCTGCATTTATCTGAACAGTTTCTGTTTAAGGCTTGAATTTTTTTGCATATACCGTGCGCTTATTATGTCGCCTGCGGCGGAAAACGCGCCCGTACTTTTGGAAAAGCCGATAATTTTCATTCCGCTGCCCTGCACGACTATTCTGCCGCCTGAATAACTTAAAACTATCTGTTTGTCGGAAAAACTGTCAACGCTTGTAATTTCCGTAGCCGTAACGCGCTTGCAGTTTTCGACCGTAAGATTATGATTTTCCATATTTTTGCCTCGCGGCGGGTTTAAACCCGCTTCAATAAATAAAAATACCGCCCCATAGGGGTGGTATATTTTATTAAATTACGGAAAAGATTATACCTGCTTTTTTTCCTTGGCGCGCGCTTTTGCGCGTAATTCGCTGTTGAGAATACGCTTGCGTATCCGAATATTTTTCGGCGTGACTTCCAAAAGCTCGTCGTCGCCTATAAATTCAAGACACTCTTCCAGACTCATCTTTTTGGGAGTTATAAGGCGCAAAGCGTCGTCGCTCGCAGACGAACGGGTGTTGGTAAGGTGTTTCGTCTTGCACACGTTGACGTTTATATCGTCGCTTTTGGGGGATTCGCCTATGACCATGCCCTCATAAACGGGCGTGCCCGCGCCTATGAACAAAGTGCCCCTCCCCTGCGCGTTGAAAAGCCCGTAAGTTACCGCTTCGCCCGTTTCAAAGGCTATCAGCGAACCAGTATTACGGCGGGAAATTTCGCCTTTGTAGGGCTGGTATTCGAAGAACACGCTGTTCATAACGCCCTCGCCCTTCGTTGAAGTCAAAAATTCCGACTTGTAGCCGAACAGACCTCTTGCGGGGATTATAAATTCAAGCCGCGTACGCGAGCCTATCGCGCTCATATGCAGAAGTTCCCCCTTGCGGTTGCCCATACTCTGGAATACCGCGCCGGTAGCTTCGTCGGGAACATCGACTATAAGCCTTTCCATAGGCTCGTAACGCATGCCGTCAATTTCCTTATACATAACCTTGGGCGTGGAAACCTGAAATTCGTAGCCTTCGCGGCGCATATTTTCGATTAAAATCGAAAGGTGCATTTCGCCCCGCCCGCAAACGCGGTAGCTGTCCGCACTGCCCGTTTCCTCTACGCGCAGGGAGACGTCCTTCAAAAGTTCCCTGAAAAGCCTGTCCCGCAAATGGCGGGTGGTTACCCACTTGCCGTCCTTGCCCGCAAATGGCGAGTCGTTGACGGAAAACGTCATTTCGACCGTAGGCTCGGTTATTTTCACGAATTTATGGGGTTCTACGCAGTCGGGAGAACAAACTGTGTCGCCTATATTGATTTTTTCAAGCCCCGAAAAACATACGATGTCGCCTGCCTTGGCTTCCTCGCACGGGACGCGGTTCAGACCTTCTATCTGATACAAATTGACAATCTTGCCCGGCGCTTTCAACTGTATATTATTGTAGTTCGCCACCACGACCGACTGTCCTTGCTTTATCACGCCGCGCTCTATCCTGCCTATGCCTATCCTGCCCACGTAGTCGTTGTAATCTATCGACGAACAGAGAAGCTGCGCCGGACCTTCGGCGTCGGCTTCCATGGGCTGAATGTGCCGCAAAATCGTATCGAAAAGGGGAGATAAATCTTTGCCCGGCACGTTTAAATCGAGGGTGGCGGTGCCGTCGCGCCCGGAGCACCATACCACGGGACTTGAAAGCTGGTCGTCGGAGGCGTCAAGCTCCAACAAAAGTTCAAGAATTTCATCCTGTACTTCGTTTAAGCGGGCATCGGGGCGGTCGATTTTATTTACCACGATTATCAAGCGGTGACCCATTTCAAGCGCTTTTTGTACGACGAAACGGGTTTGCGGCATAGGACCTTCCGCCGCGTCAACCAGCACGAGCACGCCGTTTACCATCATCATGACGCGCTCCACCTCGCCCGAAAAATCGGCGTGCCCTGGCGTATCCACTATGTTTATCTTCACGCCGTTATAATGCACAGATGTGTTTTTTGCGAGAATGGTTATCCCGCGCTCCCTTTCGAGGTCGTTGGAATCCATTACCCGCTCTTCGACAGACTGGTTATCGCGGAAAGTGTGGCTCTGTTTAAGCATTGCATCGACAAGGGTAGTCTTGCCGTGATCTACGTGCGCGATTATCGCTATATTTCTTAAATCTTCTCTTAACATATTTTCCTTAAAAGTTAAAACCGTAACGAATTTAAATTTTAATGCGGCGGCGAAAAAATTGCAACCTGTTTTACGGGGATTTTTTTAAAATTCCGATTTTGTGCTGCGTTCGAACAGCTTTAATATTATCTTCATACAGTTTTCGGCGCCGTCGCCCGATTCGAAGGGGTGCGAAAGGAAGCAAGCCTCATATACGGCGTTGATTATAGGCAGGTCGAGTCCGTGCCTGTCGCCCAGCTCCTTCATTGCTTTCGCCGTCATAACGCCCTCGGCAAGCTTTTCGAATTTTGCGCCGTGCGCCATCATTTCGCCGTATTTTCTGTTGTGCGAATATTCGGAAAACAGAGTGGTTTCGTAATCGCCGAGATGGGCAAGCCCGTACGCGGAAGTAAATTCTCCGCCCATAGCCTTGATAAATCTGCCCACCTCGTAAGCGCCGCGCGCCATAAGCGGACCTTTAAGGCTTACGTATCCGCTTCCGTCGAGAACTCCCGCGGCAATGCCCAAAACGTTTTTAGCCGCCGCGCCTATTTCCGAACCTATAATATCGTTGCCGTAATAGAAACGTATAAGATTGGATTTGAAACTGTCTGCAATACGACGTTTAAGCGTTTCGTCATAGCTGTCTATCACCATACAGTTGGGGATGCCGCGCGTAAACGCTTGAATGTGTCCAGGGCCTACCCAAACGGCTATTTTATTCTTGTCTATGCCGCTTTCAATAAGCACTTCGGAAAGGCGTTTACCCGTCGATTCCTCTATGCCCTTCATGCACAGCACGAAAGTTTTGTCCTTTACGGGAAATTGGGTCACCTTTTTCATAAAGCCGCGCAATCCCTGCGAAGATATGGAAATTATAATTACGTCGCTTGAATTGACTGCGTAGCCCAAATCGCACGTAAGCTTTATGGATTTATCGAGGGCTACGTATTCGTTCCTGCCCTCGTTTTTGAGCACTTCATAGGAATAATCGCCCTCGGGTCCCCAGCTTATTACGTTATTTTTCAGTACTGTCGCCTGATACCAGGCAATAAACGAGCCCCAGCGCCCGCATCCCAAAACGGATATATTCATATAATTCACCTGTCTTTCAGATTTGTTTTCTTTCGAGAAGCGCGCGGGATAAGGTTACCTCGTCTGTGTATTCGAGTTCTCCGCCGACGGGAATCCCGTGCGCGAGGCGCGTTACGTTCACGCCCAACGGTTTTAACAGCTTTGCTATATACATAGCCGTGGCTTCACCCTCCACGTCGGGATTGGTAGCCATAATTACTTCGTGTACATCGCCGTCTATGCGGGCAAGCAGTTCCTTGATACGGATTTCGTCAGGCCCTATTCCGTCCATGGGGGAAATTACGCCGTGCAAAACGTGATATACTCCCTTATATTCGTGCAGTTTTTCCATGGCGATAACGTCCTTTGGCTCTTTTACCACACAAATCGTGCCCTTATCCCTACGCTTGCAGATGTCGCACACTTCGTCCTCGGTAAAATTACCGCATACCTTGCAATAGCGCACCCGCCGCTTACAGTACAGAACGCTTTCGGCGAACTGTTTTGCCTCTTCTTCCGTCATGGAAATGATTTTATACGCGTATCGCTGCGCCGTCTTTTTGCCAACGCCCGGCAATTTCGTAAACTCGTTGATAAGCCTGCCGATAGGCTCTATAAATACGTCCATATCAGCGAAGAATACCGCCCGCCTTGGCAAAAGGTCCCATCTTTTCGTTATACACTTCGTCGGCTTTTTTATAGCCGTCGTTGATTGCCGCCATTATAAGGTCTTCAAGCATCTCCACGTCGTCCTCATCGGATATATCGACGATTTCCGACAGCTTGCTGCCGAATTCTATACCGTTTATGATTTTTTTGCCGTTCATATAGACGACGACCGTTTCGTCGCCCTCTTCGCCGCCGCCCGATAGCCCGACGACCTCGTATTCTTCGAGTTCGCGGTCGGCTTCCTGCATCTGCTCCTGCATTTTCTGCGCCTCGCGCAGCATGTTTTGCATGTTGCCCATTCCGCCGCCTCTGTTAAATCCTGCCATATAAATCTCCTTTATTTTACGGTTATATCCGTTCCTTTAAAGTTATTTTTAAGCTGATTCAAAGCTTTTTCGTATTCGCTTTCGCCC
Source organism: uncultured Clostridia bacterium (assembly GCA_947589385.1). Lineage (GTDB taxonomy): Bacteria > Bacillota > Clostridia > Christensenellales > Borkfalkiaceae > Coproplasma. The sequence continues at coordinate 85,405 of CANPZW010000007.1, forward strand.
TTGGGTTTTATCAGAACGTCGTATTCGTTCACGCCCAGCTCTTGAAGCGCTTCGCCCATGAACGCGAAGTTGTCAGGCCTTTTCAAAGCTCTGTAAACCCCCTCGCTGTCCGTTGTGAAAATCAGCTTTTCGCCCTCGAATTCGGCGCTTAAATCCATACAAAGCGTGAACAACACGGCGTTTTTATGGGTGGTGCGCAGACATTTTATGAATTTGGCGAAAACCTGACGTTTTTCGTCCTCCGAAAGACTGCCGCCGCGGGGGGCTATTTCGGGAGATTCTTCCCAAATCGCGGGCTGGACGCCCGTATCCGCCTTTTGCGCGGACACGTCCGCCGCGGAATTGTTATCGTTCTGCCCAAAGGCAGACTTCTCCGCGGCTTCGAAAGGCGAAGCGCCGTCCTCCCGCAACAGCCCCGCCGAAGTTACTCCTCCGTCACTTGCGGGCGCTTCCGAAGGGCGCAAAGATTGGGTTCGGGCAGTACCGTTTTCCGCTTGCACGTCCTTAGAAATGTTATAAACACCGCTTTCAAGCTTTTTTTCAAGCGCGTTTATCTTGCCTATAAGGGCGTCGATATTGTAGTCCTTTTCGGGCATTGCGCTTTTCAAAACCGCCGTTTCGACGATTATCCTGCCGTTTGCGGAATAGCGCAAATCCGTTTCCGCCTTTGCGAAAATTTCCGTGACGCGCAGAATTTTATGTCCGTCGCTTGCCTTTGCGATATTTAATATTCTTTCATACGATTCGTCGGGCAGATTTATTATTTCACGCGAGGCGCGGCACACTTTCGCAACCGAAAGATTATTTAAAAAGCCCAATATGTCCTTAATTAAAACCCCAACGCTCTTACCCGTAGATAAAATATTTTCCACCGAGGCGAGCGCCGAGCTGGCGTCTTCGTTGAGAATTTGCTCGCACACTTCCGCGATTTTCATTAAATCCGCCGAGCCGAGTACGGCAGCCACGTCGTCGTAAGTAAGCTTGCCTTCCGAATACGAAGCGCACATATCTGCAATGGAAAGACTGTCCCGCGCGCTTCCCGCGCCCGCGCGCGCTATGGCGGCGACCGCCTGTTCCTCGAAGTCCTTGCCCGTCTTTACAAGGACAGATTTTATTAGCTCTTCCAAATCCTTTTGGGGGATAAGTTTGAAATCGAAACGCATACACCGCGACATTATCGTCGCCGGAATTTTCTGCGGCTCGGTTGTCGCAAGAATGAATACGGCGTGGCGGGGCGGCTCTTCAAGCGTTTTAAGCACGGCGTTGAAAGCCGAAGCCGTAAGCATATGCACTTCGTCTATAATATAGACCTTGTACTTACCCGCTACGGGCGGATACTGCACCTTTTCGCGCAGGTCGCGCATTTCGTCAACGCCGTTGTTGGAAGCCGCATCGATTTCCGATATATCAAGGTTCCCGCCCGCGGCAAGCGCACGGCATGCGGGGCATTTTCCGCACGGCGAGGCGTTCTGCGGGTTCTCGCAGTTGATAGCCCGCGCGAAAATTTTGGCGAGAGTAGTCTTTCCCGTGCCGCGCGGTCCGCAGAAAAGATATGCGTGACCTATCTTACCGCTTTCTATCTGATTTTTCAGAATCCTTACGATATGCTCCTGCCGCACCACGGCGTCGAAAGTCGCGGGACGGAAAGTTCTGTAAAACGCGAGGTATGCCATTTTAACACTCCGTGTAATATGATTTATGCAACTTATTCTTTGCGCGGTTCAAAGCGTTATCCACGCTCTTTGCGTTTTTATCCAGTGCAACCGCGATTTCCGATGCCGAAAGTCCGTCCAGATACATTACGGTCGCCTTAAATTCCAATGACGAAAGAATTTTGGATATCTTCTGCAAAAATTCGCTTCTCTGCTCCCTGCGGATAAGCTCGTCCTCTGGGTCGTTGGGCGAATAAACGTCCGATATCTCCACAATGGGCACGAAATTGTTAAGCGCCCTGTTCTTTGCGCCCGTATTCTTTTTTACGGCGTCAAGAACGGCGTTGCGCATACACCTGTATGCGTATGTCGTAAAGTTTGCGCCGTTGTCGGGCGAAAAACAGTTAATCGCCGAATAGAGCCCAACCATCGCTTCCTGGAACAAATCCTCGGCTGTGCCTCCGCTTATGAAAAAACCCGCGGATATCGACTTCGCCATGGGCATATATTTTTTTAAAAGCTCGTTTTCGGCGTCCTTGTCGCCGCCGCGCGCCTTTAAAATCAGCCGTTCGTCGTCCATCTTCTTATTACCTCATACGCGGCAATCCCCAGAGCGACAGAGGCGTTAAGGGAATTGACCTTGCCTTTCAGGGGCAGAGAAACCGTGAAATCGCACTTTTCGCGCGTAAGACGCTTAACCCCGCTATCCTCGCCGCCGATAACAAGCGCCGTTTTGCCTGAAAGTTCGGTTTTATATATATCCTGGCCGTTTGCTTCTAGGGCGTATATCCAAAAGCCCGCCCTCTTCAAATCGTCTATAACCCTGTTTACCGAATTGACCTTTGCCACTTTTATATGGTTAGCCGCGCCCGCGGAAATCCTTATTACCGCTTCCGTAACGCTCGCAGAATTGTTGAATGGGATTATCACTCCCTCCGCGCCGGCGCACTCCGCCACCCTTATTATAGAGCCGAGGTTATGCACGTCCTCTATTCCGTCGCAAATAACGACAAGCGCGTTGTCCTTATCCGTTGAAATAATTTCCTCGACCGCAGAATATTCGTAATCGGTCGTAAACGCTATTACGCCCTGATGCCTGCCCTCGGGGCTCTCCTTGTTGAGAACCCGCCTGTCAACGAATTGCACGCGGATATTCTTTTTGCGCGCTTCGGCAAATATCCTGTTCAGGCTGCCCTGCGGATTTTTTTCAATTAGCAGCTTATCTATATTTTTATCCGTTTTCAACAGCTCCGAAACGGCGTTCCTGCCCTCTGTTTTCATTTTTTCTCCTCCAAAAGGAATAAAAGGCGTTCGTTTTGACCCGTAAGGTAAAGCCAGCCGAAAACCGCTTCCAAGCCCGTGGAATTGTTATACTCCGAAAGGTCGGCGTTTTTGCTGTGCGAAGGCTTTTTGGCGTTGCGGCCGCGCATAAAAATCGCCCTTTCTTCCGCGGTGAAAAGCCCCTCCTTTTCGCGAAGCAGACTGTTCTGACCGTGCGCGGACACCTTTTCGCAGCTCAGTTTTTGCAGAACCGCGGGCGGATAATCGGCTTCCAGAGTAAGCTTGTGGCGCACGTACAGCGAATACACTGCGTCCCCCGCAAACGCGAGTGTTACGGGGTTTAAGTTGTTTGCCTGCGCAATCGTAAGCGGACGGAAAAATTCAAACATACCTATTCGATTATAATTATAATACTTCGTCATAAAAAAAGCAAATATTCCATAGGATATAGCGTGAAATTCATAGTTTTTAAAAAGAGCACGATAGTAGTTCTGATAGCGATAATTCTTTCGGGCGTGGCGCTTGGGCTGTGCGCGGGGGCTTTGGTTTCGGCTGATTCTTCGGCGGGGACGGCCTCCGCGGGAGAGCGCGTGATAGTAATAGACGCCGGTCACGGCGGAATCGACGCGGGCGTTACGGGCGTAAACACGCACGTCAAGGAAAGCGATATAAATCTTGCAATAGCAAAACAGCTTAAAGGATATTTTTCCGAAGCGGGATTTAAAGCCGTTCTTACCAGAAGCTCTAACGGCGGGTTGTACGGGATGCCGACTTCGGGCTTCAAACAACGGGATATGAAAAAGCGCAAGCAAATTATTTCGGACAGCGGCGCGGATATGGTTATTTCCGTCCACCAAAATTCCTGTCCCCTCGAAAGCCGCAGGGGCGGGCAGACCTTTTACGATAAGAACAGCGAAAGCGGAAAACTTTTAGCGCAGGCGATACAAAAATCGCTGAACGAAATGCCCGAATGTGTAAAGCGTTCGGAAGCGCTTGCGGGGGATTATTTTATGCTTAAATGCACGGAAAGCCCTTCTGTTATAGTGGAATGTGGATTTCTTACCAACGGCGAGGACGAAAAACTTCTTTCCACCGCAGAATATCAAAGGAATATCGCTTATGCGATTTTCAAGGGCGCGGTAAGTTTCTTCGGATAAAATCCGATAATTTGCCGCATTGAAACAAAAAACGCCCCAGGAGGGTGGCTTCCATAGGGATTTTATGAATAAGCGGTTTGGCGGTTAGTCAAACCGCTTATTCTATTGTTCCTGTTACGCCGCGACTTCTTCCGCAAAGTCTGGGATGATTCCAACGCAGTTATAGATGATTTCCACCTCCTGCATCCTCTTGCCGTCAACCTTCCGCTTCTCATGCACGACAACCTTGTCGATGAAGCGACGCACGATTTCGGGCGTAAGCTCGGTGACTTCGGTTTGTTGCCGCACGATTCGCATGAAGAGATTCACGTTTTCGGTTTCTTCCTTTGCCTTTGCTAAAACTTCCTGCAATTCTCGGATGCGCGCGTTCAGCGTTTTCTGCTCTTCCTCGTATTCTTGGGAAAGTTTGCGGAAGCGTTCATCGGAGAGGCTACCATTCACCTTGTCCTCATAGAGGTTTCGGATGATACGGTCGATGGCTTGTACCCGCCGCTCTGCGGCTTCCTTCTCTTGTGCATACGCGGAGAGCTTCTTTCTGTTCTCCCTGCTATCGTTCCGTTTCAGCAATGCCACAAATTCATCTCCTCGGGTTTGCCACATGGAGAGAACGCGCTGTATGTCCATGAGAACGATCCTCTCCACATTTTCTACCGTGATTTGATGAGAGCTACAAAGGTTCTTCCTCTTTTTTCGGTAGGTCGAGCAGTTGAAATACTCCTTTTGCTTCATCGTCGAGCAACGGCAAAGATACATCTTCTTCCCGCAGTCGGCGCAGTACACAAGTCCCGAAAATACGCTCATTTCTCCCATGTCCGTAGGGCGGCGTTTTGCCGAGCGAATGCGCTGAACCGTTTCATAGGTCGTTGCGTCGATGATCGCCTCTTGCGTATTCTCGAACGTTACCCATTCTTCGAGCGGCAAGTCGAGCTTCTTTTTGCATTTATACGATTTCTTCCTCGTTCGGAAATTTACCGTATGACCGAGATAGGCGGGGTTTGCAAGAATACTTCTGACTGTTTCCGTACACCAAATGTTGGGGTACTCCATTTGAAGCGAAGTTGCGGGCAGACCACATTTGCGGTTATG
>CANPZW010000008.1 GCA_947589385.1 uncultured Clostridia bacterium
AAGGTTGATAGGTCGGGGGTGTAAGCGCAGTAATGCGTTTAGCTGACCGATACTAATAGGTCGAGGGCTTGATCTCAATACAATGAGATAGAACAGAGATTTACGAATCGAACAAAGATTAGCTACATTTTTAACGAGCGTAATAAAGCCTTGAATATTTAAATTTCTTTTTAACTGTGCAGTTGTCAGGTTTTGGGCAAGCCGGAAGCGAAGTGAAGAATCGCGGACGGCGGGATAAGTTTTTCCGTATAAAAGGCTGAATTAAAAGTCTTAGCGGGGACTTAAAAACCAAAATAACTTAATACATACCGTATATTCCGACTTTTGTCGTTATATAACCATTCCGGTGACAATGGCAGTAAGGACCCACCTGTTCCCATTCCGAACACAGAAGTTAAGCTTACTCGCGCCGAAAGTACTTGGGTTTTAACTCTGGGAGGATAGGTCGTTGCCGGATTTCAAAAAATAAAGCAGTCCACATCGTGGGCTGTTTTATTTTTGTATTAGCTAAGCTATATTGTCAAGATTTATAACCCAAGGGCAAATCGGCTCGACGACGCGCGAGCCCGCAGGGCGACGCTTTGCGTAAAATTTTAATTTTTGCAAAAAGTACTTGGGTTTTACTATGGGAGGACGAGCGAGGCAATTCATAGCACAGCACAGTGCGCTGTGCGTGCCGAACGAGATGAGCTTGATTACAAATCTTCCCGGATTCCGAAGAAACGGTTTCGGTACTCCTTCGGCGTATATCCGCTAAACTTTTTAAATGTGCGGATAAAATGGCTTTGCGAACTGAAAGCAAGTATAGAAGCCACTTCAACATAAGAATATTCTGAAAATTTAAGCATATTTTTTGCCGCTTCCATACGCTTCCTAAGTATATAGTCCGTAATTGTTATGCCTAATTCCTTTTTAAAAAGTGTAGAAAGATAACTTTCTGTTAAATTAACCGTTTCCGCAAGTTGTGGAACGGTAATTTTTTCGTGCAGGTGATTAAAAACGTAATCAATGCATATAGTTACGGGCTTCGAATAGAATTTGCGTTTATGTAAAGAAGCCATTTCACGTGTATAAAACTCAATCATCTCTGCATGAAGCGCAAGGACTGCCTCAACTGTATTAAGCACGTCCATTTTCAATATAAATAAGTCGCTTATGTTGTACGCCCGTTCCGATTCCATTCCTCCCGAAATTGCCGCTCGGCTTGCAAGCGCACAGCTTGCAACAAACAGATATTTATAGTTACGGACAGGGTCATCGGATACGTGCCCCGGCAACCCCTCTGCAAATATTCGCTTTGATTCCTCAACGGCACGCATATCCCCCATTTTTAATAGCTCGTATTGATAGGAATCCTCTCTGTCGGTATGGTGTCGGTTGTCGGTTTCTCTGTTTAAAAATTCTATGTATTGTAATTTTTTTTCGTCAACTGCGCCGTATTTCATAAAAATTTCCTCTAATAAAAGAATTGTACAATAAATCAAACAAAAATACAATACTTTGACATTATAAACAAATATAATCTTTGCAATGAGCAGTGAAAAAACAGGTAAAACAGTAAATATGACTACGGGTAATCCCGTAAAATTGATACTTTTATTTGCCGTGCCGATGCTTATCGGTAATATTTTTCAGCAAATTTACAGCGCGGTAGATACCGCCGTTGCCGGTTATAATCTCGGTGATAATGCAATAGCGGCGATAGGCGCTACTTCTGCGCTCTATTCGCTGATTATCGACCTTGCTTCGGGAATGAACAGCGGTTGTGCGATTGTAATATCGCAAAGTTTCGGAGCAAATGATGAAGAAGTTGTCAAGCGCGCAGTTGCGGGTACGTTTATTTTAAACTTCGCTATAACCATTTTATTGACCGCTATTTCGGTAATATTTTTGAAGCCTTTAATGCGCTTTATGAATACTCCCGATACGATTTTCGGCGAAGCGTATTCGTATATGATAGTGATTTGCGGCGCAATGTTTTTCACTGTTCTGTACAACACGTTTGCGGGAATACTTCGCGCGGTGGGAAACAGCCGCTTTCCGCTTTATTCGCTTATTTTGGCAAGCATTTTGAACATTGGGTTAGACCTGCTGTTTATCGCGGTATTCAAAATGGGAGTTGCTGGCGCAGTTTGGGCAACGATTATATCCGAAGCAATATCCGCTTTTGTCTGCGGAGGCTATTTATTATTAAAATACCGCCGCATTTTACCTGATAAAAAGCATTTTCATGTTCCGAAAAAATTACTTTGTAATCTTTGCGCCACTGGACTTTCAATGGGCATGATGTACTGCCTGGTGGATATCGGTTCTGTGGTTTACCAACGCGCAACCAACGCTTTCGGGGACGGAATTATTTCTGCGCATACTTCTGCGCGACGGCTAATCAATATATTTATGCAACCGCTCGGGACAATAGCTTCGGCATCTTCAACATTTGTGGGGCAGAACTGGGGCGCAGGTAAAAAGGACAGGATAAAGACGGCATTAAAGCAAGTACTTTTAATGGAAATAATATGGTCTTTGTTTGCCTGCGCAATTATATGGTTTTGCGGCGGCGGGCTTATTAAATTGACGACAGGCACACAGAGCGATGAAATAATATCAAACGCAATATTGAGTATGAGGTGGCATTTATCTTTCTTCCCCGCTCTCGGTATTTTGCTTGTGTTGCGTACGGCTCTTCAAGCAATGGGTAAAAAAATTGCGCCGCTTATATCCAGCGGAATAGAGCTTTCGCTGAAAGTGGTTTCGGCTTTCACGCTTATACCCGCAATAGGATTTTTGGGAACTTGCATAACAGAACCTGTAATCTGGATATGTATGATGTCGTTTTTGAGTATCTTTTATTTGTTCGTGCGGAAGCGGCTGTATGAAATAAAATAAGATTTTTAAAATAGGCAAGTTATGCTATATACTTGCCGAACGTATATAATTGAATAACCAAAGGTGCGGGCGCAGATATGCGCCCGCACCTTTGGTTTCCTAAATCTTTCTCCACCCTATTATAAGGCGGGCTAAAAATATAATAATTTTCAGAAAATGTAAAAGCGGGCGGAAGAATTTGCTTTTAGATATTCTAAATAAAATACGTCGTTTATTAAACGGCGTATAATTTTTTGCGCACAATAATTTACGGGGAGGAAATATGCAATACAAACAATGGCTGGACGAGTGGCTTAATACAATCGTAAAGCCGCTCAGAAAATTAAGGACTTATCAAAGTTACTGTGAAATCGCAAATCAACATTTGATACCTAATTTGGGGGAGTATGAAATGGATTTTCTGTCCGCTTCCGTATTGCAGAATTTTACGGCGCAGATAACTACCAAATATTCCGCGAACACTGTGAACGCGATTATAACGGTTTTAAAAAGTTCTCTCCAACTTGCCGAAACGACGGGAATTACCCAAAGGCAATACTCGGGCAGCATTCAATACCCCAAACGCGAGGAAAAGCAGATAGAATGTTTTTCGGCAGCCGAACAGCGAAAAATCGAACAATTCATAATCGGCAAGAAAAAAATAAAGCTGTACGGCGTTTTGCTTTGCCTATATACGGGAATCAGGATAGGCGAATTGCTTGCCCTCGAATGGAAAGACGTCGATTTGCCGAGAGGGTTAATCACCGTATCCAAAACCTGTCACGACAGTTGGGAGGACGGGAAATACAAGAAGATTATAGCTACGCCCAAAACCCGGAGTTCCATCCGCGTAATTCCCGTACCGCGAAGGATAATACCCTATCTGAGAGAAATGAAAAAGAAAAGTTGCGGCGCGTTTGTCGTAAGTGGGAGCGAGGGGGAGGGGATATCGATACGCTCATATCAAAGGACGTTCGAATTGTTGCTCGTACACTTGAAAATTCGGCACAAAGGTTTCCATAGCCTGCGGCATACGTTTGCCACAAGGGCGATTGAGTGCGGAATGGACGTAAGGACGCTGTCCGAGATATTGGGGCATAACAATCCAACGGTTACGCTTAAAAGATACGTCCATAGTCTTATGGAACACAAGTGCGCGATGATGAATAAGCTCGCCAAAAATTTAGAGTGACGCGCAAATCCTCAAATACAAAACTTCCGCGGTGGATTTAAGGTCGCTTTTACGCCTTATGACGGAGCGGCGGGGGCTGATAAATCAGCCCCCGCCGCCGCGCCGAATGATGAATTATGAAATTTTTGTGACCTTGTAGCCCTCGGCTTCAACAGCCTGTTTCAACGCTTCGTCGTCAACCTGCTTTGTAAGCGTTACCTCAGCCGTTCCGCTCTTATGGCTGACCTCGGCAAGGCTGACGCCGTCAACCGCCTCCAAAGCCGCTTTCGTGTGCGCCTCGCAGTGTTCGCACATCATGCCTTCGATTTTCAAAGTTCTATGCATATAGTTTTCCTCCTTTTCGATATCTTCGTTCTTTTTGGTTTTATGCTTGATTTTACGGTCTTTTTTACTGTTATGGGGATTGAACAGGTTCAGCCTTAAAGCGTTCATGACCACACAGAAGCTTGAAAGGCTCATCGCCGCCGCGCCGAACATGGGGTCCAGCTGCCATCCGAAATTGGGTGTGAATGCCGCAAGCGGGATGAATACGCCCGCCGCGAACGGAATAAGCAAAGCGTTATAAATAAACGCCCAGAATAAGTTTTCGTGAATGTTGCGCAGGGTTGCGCGGCTTAAACGAATTGCCGCGGGCACGTCCGTAAGGCTGTTTTTCATAAGCACAACGTCCGCCGCGTCTATCGCCACGTCCGTGCCCGCGCCTATCGCAATGCCTATGTCCGCGCTTGTAAGGGCAGGCGCGTCGTTTATTCCGTCGCCTACCATAATCACCTTGCCTTTCTTTTTCAGCCCGCGCACAACGCTTTCTTTTTCGGCGGGCAGAACGCCCGCTATCGCTTCGTCAACGCCGACCTTATCCGCTATCGCCTTTGCCGTGCGCTCGTTGTCGCCCGTAAGCATAATCACGCGGATACCCATGTCGTGCAATTCGCGGATTGCCTGCGGGCTGTCGTCTTTTATGACGTCGGCGACGGCTATAACGCCTTTGAATTTTCCGCCGCGCGAGAAATACAGCGGAGTTTTTCCCACTGCGGAAAGCTGTTCCGCCTTAACTTTCATTTCCTCCGGAACGGCAGACATAGAGGAGATTAACCCGAAGTTCCCACCGCAAAGAACGCTTCCGCCGACTTCCGCAGTCAGCCCGTTGCCGGACAGGGCTTTGAAATCGGACACTTCTTCGAAGGGGATATTTTCGGCTTCCGCTTTCTTAATTACGGCTTTTGCAAGAGGGTGCTCGCTTTTGCGTTCGAGGGAGTAGGCAAGTTCCAAAAGCGAAGTTTCGTCTTCGCCGTCGGCGGGAACTATATCCGTAACCTGCGGCGCACCCTTGGTGATAGTGCCCGTCTTATCCAGCGCAACGTATTGCGCCCTGCCCGTCGCTTCGAGCGAAGCGGCGGTTTTGAATAAAATTCCGTTTTTCGCGCCCTTGCCGTTGCCTACCATGACGGCTACGGGAGTAGCCAGCCCCAGCGCACAGGGACAGCTTATTACAAGGACGGATATTGCCCGCGCAAGGGCGTATCCTACGGCAAAGTGACCGACGAACAGCCACACGATGAACGTGACAAGGGCTACGCCCATTACGGCGGGCACGAACACGCCCGAAACTTTATCCGCAACCTTTGCTATGGGCGCTTTTGTCGCCGCCGCGCCTTCGACCATCTGAATTATTTGGGAAAGGGTAGTGTCCTCGCCCACGCGGGTCGCTTCGCAGCGAATAAAGCCCGATTGGTTGATAGTTCCCGCCGAAACGACGCTTCCCGCCGCTTTATCGACGGGTATGCTTTCGCCCGTAAGCGCGGATTCATCTACCGCACTGCCGCCTTCCAGAACTATGCCGTCAACGGGAATACTTTCGCCCGGGCGCACAAGGTAAATATCTCCTTTCCCGACCTTATCCACGGGCACGGTTATTTCCTGCCCGCCGCGCACTATTACCGCAGTTTTGGGCGCAAGCCGCATAAGCCCTTTAAGGGCGTCCGTTGTCCTGCCTTTGGAATGAGCTTCCAAAGTTTTGCCGAGGGTGATAAGGGTCAATATAGTGGCGGCGGACTCGAAGTACAATTCGTCCATATACTTCATTGCCGCGGAAGAGCCGCCTTTCACCTGCGCGTCCGTCATCAAAAACAGCGCCGCAACGCTGTAAAGGAAAGCGGCGGAAGCCCCCAGCGATACAAGTGCGTCCATGTTCGGCGCGCGCCGCCAAAGACTTTTAAAGCCGCTGACGAAAAATTTTCGGTTGATTACCATGACGATAGAGCAAAGCAACAGCTGAACAAGCCCCAAGGCGACGTGATTGCCGTTGAAAAATGGCGGGAGAGGCCAGCTCCACATCATATGCCCCATGGTTATATACATAAGCGGCAGTAAAAATATAAGCGACGTTATAAACCGTATCAAAAGTTTCGGCGTTTCCCTGTCTTTAAGGTCGTCTGCCGAATTATTTGTACTTTCTTTTTTCGCGTCTTTCAGCTCCGCCCCGTAGCCCGCCGCTTTTACGGCGGCGATTATCTCCGACGGTTGGGCAGAACCCTCTACGCTCATGGAATTTGTAAGCAGACTGACCGTGCAAGAGGTGACCCCCGCTACTTTCGAAACGGCTTTTTCCACGTGCGCGCTGCAAGCCGCGCAGCTCATGCCCGTTATGGAATAATGCTCCATATTTACCTCATCAATTTTTGCAGAGTTTCTACAAGTTCGTCTATTACTTCGTCTTTGCCTTCGCGTATATCGCGCACTACGCAACGGCGTATATGCCCCGCAATCAAATCCTTGTTGAAGGAGTTGACGGCGGCGTTCACCGCCGCAGACTGCATAAGAATATCCGTGCAGTAGGCGTCTTTTTCAATCATGGCGCGTATTCCGCGGATTTGCCCTTCTATCCTATTCAGCCTGTTTATAAGCTTTTTGCGCTCTTCCTCGCCGCGCTCCGTCTTTTTGCAAAGGCAACATTCTTTGTCTTTGTCACGCATAATTATCACCTGTTTTTAATTTTTTTACGCCGCGGTCGGGAACTTAATCCCAAATACCCCCGCGAGGTATTTGCAGTATATACCCTATCGGGGTATTTGTCAAGCAAATTTTTTATTTTTAATTCGCTTATTATAAGAAATGCCGTAAGATAATATGCCGTAAAGATAATATGCGGGGGCGCTCTGCGCAAAGCAGAGCGCCCCCGCATATCCAAACACGGAAAACCGCTAATTTTTCAACCGAACCCCGCATTTATTTTTTGGAAATAATGTCCTTTATTACTTCCCCAGCGATAATAAGCCCCGCAACCGGCGGTACGAACGCGTTGCTGCCGGGGATAGCTTTTCGGGCGGCCCGTCCGGTTTGCAAACATTCGCAAGGGCTTATACCGTCGTCACTTTTCGGCTTTATGGGCTCTTCCTTGGAATATACTACTTTCAGGCTGTCTATTCCCATTTTACGGAGTTCCCTGCGCATGGTTTTAGCGAGGGGGCAAACAGAAGTTTTATAAATATCCGCGACCTCGAACGCGGTGGGGTCAAGCTTGTTTCCCGCTCCCATAGAGCTGATTACGGGCACGCCCGCCGCTTTTGCGTTTTTGATAATGGCGAGTTTGCCCGCCACCGTGTCTATGGCATCTACCACGTAGTCGTACAGGGTAAAATCTAATCCGCCGTCGTCGGAAGGCAAATAGAACGTTTTGTAAGTTTTGACCTTACAGTCGGGATTGATGTCGGCAATTCTTTCTTCCGCGGCGTCAACTTTGTACATTCCGAGCGTTTTCATCGTGGCAAGTATCTGACGGTTGATATTCGATAGGCAAATTTTGTCGTTGTCGATAAGGTCGAGAGCGCCTATGCCAGAGCGGGCGAGAGCCTCGACGGTATAGCCGCCCACTCCGCCTATGCCGAATACGGCTACGCGGGCGGCGGCAAGTTTTTCCATTCCTTCTTCGCCCAGCAACAATTCCGTTCTCGAAAATTGATTACGCATGATTAAAATATATCAAAGAGCTGCCGATAAGTCAATAAATTTCAATTTGAAAGCCCGTTTGCGGGGAAAATGCGCGGTGCGTACGAAATTCGGGCGCGCAAAAGCTTCGCAGATAGACTGAAACAAACAGAACAGAGGAGCAGAAACGCCGCTTGACGGCGGGGCTCGGTTGTGATAAAATAAAAAGACCACATACAGCGAGGTAATTCGGTGCTGAAAATTTTTATGACGGGCGACAACCATATAGGCTTGAAATACGCAAACCATGAAAAGGCTTCAATACTCGTCGAAGCCAGAATTTCCGCTCTGGACGGAATGGTGCGCGCCGCCAACGAAGAAAAATGTTCGCTTTTCGTTATTACGGGCGACCTTTTCGAAAATACGTACGGCATACCCGAAAAAACGGTAAAGAGGGTTCTTAACGCCCTTTCGGAATTTAACGGCACGGTAGCCGTACTGCCCGGCAATCACGATTTTTACGACAGGGATTCCAAACTTTGGCGGGACATTGCCCAAATAACCGCGGCAAAGGATAATATTCTTATTTTAAACGAATACCGCCCTTATCATATTCAGACGGAGGGCGGCGAAGCCGTGCTGTATCCCGCGCTTTGCACTTCGCTACACTCCGCGCCGGGTAAAAACAATCTCGGCTGGATAAAGGACTTGCAATTCGAAAGCGACGGAGCGTACCGCATAGGCATTGCCCACGGCGCCGTGGAGGGCGAAACGATAGACAGCGAGGGGCAGTATTTCTTAATGCGCCGCGCGGAGCTTGAAAGCATACCCGTAACGGTCTGGCTTATAGGGCATACCCACGTTCCCTTCCCCGCAGACCTGAAAACGGATTCATATTCCGCGGGAGAGAGGATTTTCAACGCGGGCGCCCACGTGCAGACGGACGTTTCGTGCAATACGGAGGGCTGCTGCTTCATTATACAAATATCGGACGACGGGTCCGTAAGCGCAAAAAAATTCAAATCGGGCAATCTCCGCTTCGTACGGAGAAACGTAATGCTTACGGCGGGTAACGCGCAAAGCGGATTGACGCGCGCGCTTGCCGATTTGGACGACGCCTGCGTTGTCGATTTGATAATCGGCGGCGCGGTCGGCGAAGAAGAATACGAAAACCGCCGTGAAATTATCGAAAGCTGTCTGAGCCGTTTCATCGAGGGTACTTACGACGACGGCACGCTTACCAAAGTAATATCCGCGGATTTGATAGATAAAGAATTTCCGGAAACTTCCTTTTCGGCTGAATTTTTAAAAACATTGCTGGACGAGCCCAAGGAAGCGCAGCTTGTGTATGATATGTTGAGAGCCTTGAAGGAGGGCAGATAGTTGAAAATCGGAAAGATTTCCTGTACCCAATTCGCAGGGATGCGCGATTTCGAAATTACTTTCGGAGAGGGCGTGAACGTCATTTACGGCAAAAACGAAAGCGGCAAAAGCACTATTGTCAATCTCTTGTCGCGCACGCTGTTCCAACGTGCGCGTTTGGACGGCAGAACCGACAGGGATTTTACAGCAAATTATTTCCCTTGCGCGTTGAAAAGCGGCGCGCGGGCAGGGGATTTTGCCGACGGGAAGATATCGTTCGAAACGGAAAAGGGCGTCTATACCCTTACAAAAGAATGGGGGAAAGATTTCAGGTGCATGCTTTCCACCCCCGAAGGCGTGATAAGAGACCCCGACGCCGTCGAAGAATGTCTGCGCGGTCTTTTGGTATATGGCGAGGGCGTTTATGAGGACATTCTGCTTACCACCCAAAAGGCTTCCGCACATGCCCTGCAAACGCTGCTGGACGCTTCGGGAACGGACTCCAAACGTGAAATAGCCGACGCCGTCACGCGCGCTTTCGCTGAAAGCGACGGCATTTCCGTCGATTCGATAGGGCGGGCAATAGCCGCGAAGGTGGATGAATTGGCGGGTAAGCACTGGGACTTTGAACGCAATATGCCCGTGCGGAAAGCGGGAGTTTGGACTAAGGAAACGGGCATTGTCCACAAGGCTTATTACGAGCTGGAAAAATGTAAAAAAGTCCTCGCGGATATCCGTGAACTCGAAAAGGATTTCGACAGGGCGGTTGCCGTCTTCGAGGCAAAGGATGCGGAGGCGCGTGCCGCCGAAAGCGCTTATTCAGAATTAAGCCGATATTCTAATATCCTTGCCGTAATAAAGGAGCGCAGGGAAAAAATCGTCAGGCTGCAAGCCGACCTCGAAAAGTGCGGCAAAATTCTTGCGCAGTGGCCACTTCTTAAAGAACGTACGGCTAAGGCGCAGGCGCTTCTCGCAGAAAAGCAGAATAGGGAACTTAAAGATAAGTTCGAAACGGCGGAAAAGCTCTATTTTGAAACAGCCGCGCTTACGGCGGCACAGAAAAACGTTTTATGCCCTACGCAGGCGGAAATAAACGAAGCCAAAGCCGCCGTTAAAAATTCGGAAGCGTTGGAAAATCTACTTTGCGGAATGAACGTCGCGGCGTCTGTCAGGGTTTTCGGCGATAACGCCGTTGAAATCAAATCTCTGCGGACGGGCAAGATTTTCGAGCCCGCCGACTCCGTCGCTTTGACCGAGGCGGTGAAAATTACTGTGCCGGACGTGTTCGAGATGCAACTGTATCCCGCCGACGTTGACGTCGCGGAAACGGAAAAACGGCTTGACGTACAACGCGCGTTCATAAAGGACGTATTATCGAAATTTAAAGCGGAGAGCGTGGATGAGCTGGAAGAGAGGGCGAAAGTCTGTTCCGAAAATCTGCGACGGCTTGATTTGCTTAATGAAAAGCTTGCATACGTCACGGGCAGTATTCCTTTCGAAGAACTGCGCCGCGAGGCGGAAAAACTGCCAAAGAATATACGTAAACGGGAAGAAATAGAAAGGGAGATTTTTGAAGTCTGCGGGGGAACGGATATAGCCCGATTTATCGCCGCGAACGAGGCGGTTGAAGAAAGTTACATAAAAGAATACGGCGACATTGCCGCTTTAAAGGAGAGGACCGAAAAAATTTCGCATGAACTGCAAGAGGCGCAAGCTTCGGTAGAGAGCGCGGGCAAAATCCCGCGGGAATATCTTGAAATTTCCGACCCCGAAGCCTATTTGTCGGATATGCGCAACGGTTTGACGCAAAAACGCAAGGCGCGCGAAGACGCGCTGACAGCTAAAACGGAAAGTTCGGGGAAGTTGCAAAGCTTCAAGGAAAATATCGAGGGCGACCCCGAGGAAAACGTTCGCACAGCCGAAAGGGCGTTCGAAGAACAGAAGAACCTGCTTGACCATTGGTTGCATATCTCGAAAGTTTTCGAGGAGCTGAAAAAATCTTTGGCGGGCAATCCCATGCGCGGGCTTGCGGAGAGTTTTTCGGGCTATCTGAACATAATTTCGGGCGGCAGGGATTTTTCGGAATTTCCCGAAAGCGACAAGCTTAAAATGGATATTTACAGCGGCGGCCGCCTTTTGGATTACGGTAAAATGTCCGAGGGCGCAAAGGAAAGCGTGTCCCTCGCTTTCAGGCTTGCCGTTTTGGACCACCTTTTCCCCGAAGGCGGGGGCGTGATAGTTTTTGACGACCCCTTAACGGATATGGACGCGGACCGTACGGCGCGAGCCTGCAAGCTGATAAACGAATGTGCAAAGCGCCATCAGGTAATTTTTCTGACCTGCAAGCAAGAATATTTAAACCTACTGGACGGCGGGCGGAAAATTCTGTAAATTTTAATATGAAATTATCCGAAAGCTCTTTCCGTTGAGAAAGGGCTTTTTACAAGAAAATAAAAAGGGCGTTAGTTGAAATTGCAATTAACGCCATTCGAAAAAATAGTTACTTTTTTAACATAAAATGTGAATCCGCCCCATTTGCCTTGACAAACGGCGCTTTAAGCGTTATTATATTACATACGTATAATCCTTTGTGTCTTATCAGAGTACGGCTTGCCGCACTCACGGAGCTTATTATGGAAGAAAGCATACTTAAAAGCATATCCGAAGCGGAGAGCCGCGCGGCGCAGATAAAGGCGCAGGCGCAGGAGCGCGCAGCCGAAATTCTTGCCGCAGCCGAAAAAAGAGCGGCGGAAATTTCCAAAGAATGCGGCGCGCAGTGCGCGGAATATACCGAAAGCGGCATTAAAGCCGCCGAGGAAAAGGCGCAAAGCGATTATTTTAAAGCAGTCGAAAAAGCCCGCTCGGAAGCCGAAAGCTATGCGGACGGGATTTTGAAGAATACCGAAATTTACGTTTCCGAAGTCGTGGGGAGGCTGACGAAGTGATTGAAAAAATGCGAAAACTCAATCTCGCGGCGCTTTCCTACGACCGCGACGGCATACTCGATGCCTTGCAGCGCACGAACGCCGTCGAGATAAAGGAACGCCCCGCCGAGGAGGGCACAGAGCCTCTGCCCGCGCAGGGAGAGGAGCTTTCCGCGTTGCTGTCGTCGCTGGAATCTGCGATAGAAACGCTTTCCGCCCGCGCCGCCGACATGGACGAAAAAGGTAAGACGGTTTCGGTTAAGGACGGATTTCCAGTAACTTATTCCGAATTTATTTCCGCAGGCGAAAGGCGGGAGGAATCCGCCGCCGTCGTTTCAAAGGTAAATGCCTTGACGGATGAGATAAATTCTTACATATCCGAACAGGGGCGGCTTGCCCGCGCGATAGCCGCGGCGGAACCTTACGGCGGGCTGACAATTCCTTTTTCCGCATACGCCGCGACCCGTTCGGTCAAAACCGCGCTCGGTATTGTGCCCGCGCCCGCGTGGGAAGAACTGAAAAAGAAGCTGGACGAAACCGAACTCGCCGCATACGAGGCGCAGACAAGTGGGGAAACGGTCACGCTTGCCGTTTTCTGCCATATAAGCGTCTGGGCGGAAGCAGAGGGGATATTAAGCGGTTCGGGATTTTCGCCCTGTCCTTATTCGGGCGATATTTCGGGCGAAGAACAGCTTGCCTCCCTAAAAGGTCAGCTTCAATTTACGTCAGAAAAAAAGCATGCGGCGGAGGAAAATCTTTCGGGACTTACTTCCGAAATACGCGGGCTGAAAATTTATTGCGATTACGTCGGATTCCAGCTTGAAAAGGCGGAGGCTGCCGCGAAAATGCGGGGCACGGAGAGGACTTTTATTTTGGAAGCTTTCGTGCCCGCGTGCGAGGAGCAGAATGTAAAATCCGCGCTGGATTCTTGCGGGTTCGCCATGTGGTATGAGTTTTCCGACCCCGCCGAGGACGAGGAGATTCCGACGCTTGCAAAGAACAACGCCGTGGTTTCGAATTTCGAAGCGATAACAAATATGTATTCCCCGCCGAACGCGCGGGAATTTGACCCCAACACCGTAATGGCGTTCTTTTACAGCCTGTTCCTCGGCTTTATTATGGGCGATATAGGCTACGGTCTGTTAATGGTTTTAGGCGGGGGCGCGCTTTGGATTAAAAGCCGCAAGGGAAGCGCTATTAAAAGTCTTTCGGGCGTGTTCGCCGTCGGCGGAGTTTTTGCGGTAATCTGGGGCTTTTTGTTCAATTCGTTTTTCGGCGTGCAGATAACGATGTTGCCAACCGTTATGCCCTCGGCGTTCGATATGAAGAACAACACGTTCGATAACTACAAATTTATGGGCATAGAATTACCCGCCGTACTTGTAATAGCCATGATTTTGGGTATATCCCAGCTTTTCGCGGGATACGTCTGCAAAGCCGTGCAGGAGTGGAGAAAGGGCAGATTTTTCGACGGACTTTTCGACGGCATACTGTGGGCGCTGTTCTCCGTGGGCGTCGCCCTGGCGATTTTGGGACTTGTGGAGGACTTCAATCTCCCGAAAATCTTCGTGACGGTCGGCGGGATAACCGCAGGGGCAAGCCTTGCGCTTGCCGCGCTTACGGCGGGCAGAAAGGAAAAATTCGTCGGCAAATTCACAAAGGGCTTCGGCTCCGTTTACGGAGTTATAAACTACGTTTCGGACATTTTAAGCTACGCCCGTCTGTATGGGCTTATGCTGTCTGGCGCGATTATAGCGCAGATTGTTTCGAAGTATTCAATCATCTTCATAATGAAAGAAAACGTACTGTTTGCGATATTGGGCGTGATTTTGATGCTTGTGGGACATGCTTTCAACCTTGCGATAGGGCTTCTCGGGGCGTACATTCACGACGCAAGGCTTCAATACGTGGAATTTTACGGCAGGTTCTATACGGGCGAGGGAGAATTGTTCACCCCTCTCGGTTCGCAGCACAGACACATTTATCTGGAACAAGGCAACACACCCGCAAAGGGTATTAAATAGTCAATAATTCGGAGGTTAAATATTATGTACACAACAGGTTATGCCATTGCAATGGCGGGAGTCGCACTCTGCGTGCTTTTGTGCGGAGTAGGTTCGTGCATAGGTCTTTTTAAGACGGGGCGCGCCGCAGCGGGAGTCCTCAGCGAAAATCCGAAAAAGTTCGGTAAGCTTATGGTGCTTGTACTTCTTCCCGCAACGCAGGGTATCTACGGCTTCATCATAGGCATCATTGCGTCCGGCTCGCTCGCGCCGGAGATGGCTACGGCGCAGGGCTGGGCTTTTGTAGGCGCGGTTCTGCCGATGATGATTTCCGGCTTAATCACGGGTATTTTCCAGGGTAAATCTTCCGTCAACTGTATATATGCGGTCGGCAAACAGGATTCCCTCGGCGGTAAGCTTATTATCTATCCCGCGATGATAGAATTCTACGCGATTCTCGGCTTAATCATTTCCATAATGCTGGTAGCGGGTATGGCTATATAAGGCGCATATGGGCAAGGAAGAGATTGTAAACCGCATAATTTCGGACGCCGAGTCCGAAGCGGCGGAGATTGTCCGCGCCGCCAAAGAGCGCGCGCAGGGGATTGTCGAAGCCGCGGAACAGCTTGCGGAAAAAGAGAGGGCGGAAACTTCCGCCGAATTGGACGAAAGGTCAAAGCGCATAAGCGAAGGCAAAGCCGCGACTGCGCGTTTGGACTGTTCGAAGATAGTTCTTGCCGCAAAAAGGCGGGTAATTGACGAAATTTACGCCCGCGCGCACAAAAAACTTCTCGAACTGAACGAACGCGACGCGTTGAAGTTTTTGGAAAAGCTTCTTATCGAAAATGCCGAAGAGGGCGACGAAATAATATTCGCCAAAAATTTCCCTTATGCGATGGGTGCTGTAAACCTTGCCGTCGTAAAAGAGCGCGGGCTGTCGTTCAGTCTCGGGCGCGCGGATATCGACGGCGGGTGTATTCTCCGCGGCAAAAAAAGCGATAAAAACCTTTCCTATTCGGCTATTTTAAGCGCCGACAGGGAAGAGCGGCAGGCTGAGCTTGCGGCAAAATTGTTCGTATAACAAAGCCATATGATGAATTCTGACTTTACAAACGGCGTAATCGCCGTAAGAGAAAGATACCTTTTGGGCGAAAAACTTCTGCGTTTTTGCGAAATGACGGAGGAGGAATTTTTGCGCGCCTTGAAGGAAAACGGCTTCGGCGGCGGCTCGTTTGAAGAGCCGGAAGAGCTATGTAAAGCGGAAGAGGCGGCGCTGGACGGCTTTATCCGTGAATACGCACCCGCGAAAACCGAACTTTGTTATCTTTTGTCCCCGAGGGATTTTCATAACGCCAAGGCGCTGTGCAAGGCTGCGATTTTGTCGTCGGAAGCCGATAAGATGCTCGCGCCCGAAGGGCTTGTCCCCGTTAAGGACATAGCGCGCGCGATAAGCGAAAAAAATTACGAAGGACTGCCCGCAGAACTTCGTGAGCCCGCGGAGCAAGCGCTTTCGGACGAAAATAACGTTTCGGGAGCGGAAATAGGCGCTATATTCGACGGCGCGCTATATAAATATCTCCATGGGGTTTGCAAACGCAACGCGCTGCTTAAAAAATTGCTCGCAGGCAAGGCGGACAGGCAGAATATTCTGACATATATGCGCTCTGCGGACATCGAACAGGCGGAAAAACTGTTCGTCGAAGGCGGTTCGCTTAAAAAGGAAGCGCTTGCCGCCCTGTTCGGAAACGCGGACGACGCCCAAAAGGCGTTGGACGGCATGGCTTATTCCGCCTTTTACAAGACCTGCCTTACGGCAAAGGAGAAGGGAATGCCCTTTACCGAAGCCGAAAGGGCGCTTGAATCTTTCGAGGCGGAGTACTTCGTTGAAAAGCGGTTCGAGCTCGAAGGCAAAAAGCCCTTTCTTTATTACGTTTTCCGCCGTCGCGCGGAAATTCAAAACGTGCGCATAATCGCCGTATGCCTCAACGCGGGGTTAAGCCCTGCCGAGATAAAAAGGCGTTTGCGCGCGGTTTAAGGAGAATGTATGACAGGCAGTATGGCAATCGTCGGCGACGGCGACAGCATAATGATATTCAAGGCGGCGGGCGTCGCCACATTCCCCGCTTCCGACGAAAAGAGCGCGCGTGAAATTTTAAGAAGGGTTGCGGCAGACTATAAAATAATCTTCATAACGGAAGAACTTGCCCGCCCGCTCGGCGAATTTTTGAAGCGATTCGACGAATCGCCCTATCCCGTAATTTTGCCTATACCTTCGGGTAAGGGAAGCACGGGCTACGGCGACGAACTTTTAAAAACGGCTATGGAACGCGCTCTCGGCGTGGATATTCTTTCCCATAGCGAAAATCAAGCAAAAAAACAAGGTAATTGATATGACAGGCAAAACGGTTAAAATTTCCGGTCCTTTGATTGTTGCGGAAAATATGAAGGATTGCAGAATGTACGACGTCGTGCAGGTTTCAAAGTTGGGTTTGATAGGCGAAATTATCGAACTCCGCGGCGACAGGGCTTCGATACAGGTCTATGAGGAAACGTCGGGTTTAGGACCCGACGAGGACGTCGTTTCCACGGGCGAACCGCTTTCGGCGGAGTTGGGACCCGGGCTTATCGCAGGTATTTTCGACGGCATCCAAAGACCCCTTACGACTCTGTTTTTCAAATACGGTACGCGTATTTCCCGCGGCGTTTCGGTAAACCGCCTCGACAGGGAAAAGCTTTGGCATTTCGTTCCCAAGGTAAGGGCGGGCGAAAAGGTTGAAACGGGCGACATCCTCGGCGTGGTGCAGGAAACCGAAATAGTCGAACACAGAATTTTGGTGCCCCACGGAGTGACGGGCGTAGTTTCGGAAATTGCCGAAGGCGACTTCACGGTGGAGCAGACGGTCGCGAAGATAAAAACGGCGGATACGGTCGTTCCCGTTACAATGATGCGCAAATGGCCGGTGCGCAGGGGCAGACCCTATAAGGAAAAGCTTTCGCCCGACACGCCCATGGTTACGGGCCAGCGCGTTATCGATACTCTGTTCCCCATCGCAAGAGGGGGCGTTGCGGCTGTCCCCGGTCCTTTCGGCAGCGGCAAAACGGTCGTTCAGCACCAGCTTGCAAAGTGGGCGGACGCGGACATAATCGTTTATGTCGGTTGCGGCGAACGCGGCAACGAAATGACGGACGTTTTAAACGAATTTCCCGAACTCAAAGACCCTAAAACGGGCGAGCCGCTTATGAAGCGCACGGTGCTTATAGCAAATACTTCGGATATGCCCGTTGCCGCGCGCGAAGCTTCCATATATACGGGCATTACAATAGCGGAATACTTCCGCGATATGGGCTATAACGTCGCAATAATGGCGGACTCCACGTCCCGCTGGGCGGAGGCTCTCCGCGAAATTAGCGGACGTCTTGAAGAGATGCCGGGCGACGAGGGTTATCCCGCCTATCTTTCCAGCCGCCTTGCGGAATTTTACGAGCGCGCAGGCGTAGTAAGATTGCTCGGCAAAGGGGAAAGGACGGGTTCGGTTACCGCCATAGGCGCGGTATCTCCCCCGGGCGGCGATTTGTCTGAACCCGTATCGCAGGCGACTCTCCGCATTGTCAAAGTGTTCTGGGGGCTCAGCGCTTCGCTTGCATATAAACGCCATTTCCCCGCAATCGACTGGCTTATAAGCTATTCGCTGTACGCCGACAAGATGAAGGAATGGTATGATGCGAACGTCGGCAAAAACTTCCTTAAATACCGGCAGTTCGTTATGACGATTTTGCAGGAAGAAGCGGCTTTGGACGAAATCGTCCGCTTGGTCGGCATGGACGCGCTGTCCTCTGCCGACAGGCTTATAATGGAAACGGCAAAGATAATCCGCGAGGACTACCTGCATCAGAACGCTTTCCACGAGGTGGATACATACACCTCCATGCAAAAACAGCTGTTGCTTCTTAAAATAATTTACAACTTCTACACGCTGTCCTCACGCGCGATAGAAAAATACGTCGCTTTAAACGATATTCTCGCTTGCCCTTTCAAAGACAAAATCGGCAGGGCTAAATATATAACCGAGGACAACCTTGCGCAGTTCGACGAAATTTTGTCGGATATGAACGCGCAGATAGGCGCGCTTACGCAGGGAGGTGAAGAGGATGTATAAGGAATACAAAACGATTAAAGAGGTCGTAGGTCCTCTGATGCTCGTGGAGGGCGTAGAGGGCGTTAAATATAACGAGCTTGTGGATATCGTATGCTCGAACGGCGAAATACGCCGCGGCAAAGTGCTTGAAATCAACCGCGACAAGGCGGTCGTTCAGCTTTTCGAAAGCTCGCAGGGGCTTCAAATTTCATCTGCCAAGGCGCGGTTTTTGGGACACAGCCAGCAGCTTAACGTTTCGCGCGATATGCTGGGCAGGGTATTCGACGGTATGGGCAACCCCCGCGACGGCGGCGCGCCCATAATCCCCGATAAAAAACTCGATATCAACGGCGAGCCGATAAATCCCGCCGCGCGCGACTATCCCAACGAATTTATCCAGACGGGCATTTCGGCAATCGACGGCTTAAATACGCTTGTAAGGGGGCAGAAATTGCCCGTGTTCTCGATGAGCGGTTTGCCCCACGCCGAGCTTGCCGCACAGATTGCAAGACAGGCTAAGGTGCGCGGCTCCGATTCCAAATTCGCGGTGGTTTTCGCCGCGATAGGCATAACTTTCGAAGAGGCGCAGTACTTCGTCGAGGACTTTAAGCGCACGGGCGCGATAGAGCGCACCGTACTTTTTACAAACCTCGCCAACGACCCCGCGGTCGAGAGAATTTCGACCCCGCGCATAGCGCTGACCTGCGCCGAATATCTTGCGTTTACCTGCGGTATGCACGTGCTTGTAATAATGACGGACATCACCAACTACGCGGAAGCGCTGCGCGAAGTCTCCGCGGCGAGAAGGGAAATCCCCGGGCGGCGCGGCTATCCCGGCTACTTATATACCGACCTCGCTTCGCTGTACGAGCGCGCGGGCAGAGTCCGCGGCAGCGAGGGCTCTATAACGCAGATACCCATTCTTACTATGCCCGAGGACGATAAAACGCACCCCATACCCGACCTTACGGGTTATATTACGGAGGGGCAGATAATTCTTTCCCGCGATTTGTACAAAAAAGGTCTTAATCCGCCCATCGACGTTCTTCCCTCGCTTTCACGTCTGAAAGACAAGGGCATAGGCAAGGGCAAAACGCGCGAGGACCATGCGGATACGCTGAACCAGCTTTTTGCGGCTTATGCGCGCGGCAAAGAATGTAAGGAACTTTCCGCTATTCTGGGTGAAGCTGCGCTTTCGGACGTAGATAAACTTTACGCGAAATTTGCGGAAGAGTTTGAAAAGCAATATGTAAACCAGGGCTTCGATACGGACAGACCTATTGAGGAAACGCTGGATTTGGGCTGGAAGCTTTTGAAGATACTGCCCGTCGGCGAATTGAAACGAATAAGACAGGATTACATAGACAAGTACTTAAACAGGTAGTAAAATGGCAAGGTTAAACGTAAACCCCACCCGAATGGAGCTGAAAAAGCTTAAAGCGCGGCTGGCGACCGCCGTGCGCGGGCATAAGTTGTTAAAGGATAAATCGGACGAAATGGTACGCCGTTTCACCGTCATTCTGCGCGAGGATAAGCGCCTGCGCGGAGAGGTGGAATCGGAACTTTCCGAAACCTTGAAGCAATTTTCCGTTGCGCGCTCCGTAACTCCTTCTTACAGCGCGGAGACGGCTTTCGCCATGCCTACGGTCGCCGTTAAAGCCGACTGCGACACGCAGAGCATAATGGGCGTTGACGTGCCTAAAATCGAACTTTCGGAGGAAGTGCGTTCCGAAGGACTTCCCTACGCCTTTTCGGAAATCACAAGCGAAGCGGATTATTCCGTAAGCAAAATTTCCGCGTTGCTGCCGAGGCTTTTAAAGCTTGCCGAAGTGGAAAAGGCAGTGCGCTTGCTCGCAGACGAAATAGAGCGGAATAAGCGCCGCGTAAACGCGCTGGAATATATAATGATACCACAGCTTGAAGAGACGATAAAATACATCCGTGACAAGCTGGACGAAAACGAGCGCGCTGCCGTCGTAAGGCTTATGAAAGTTAAGGGAAACGCGCAATAACTTGATACGTACCCGTGTTTTTGGGAAAAAGTAAAGCCGCAGGCGTTTTGAAAAAACGCCTGCGGCTTTTAAAAATCAAAACCTTATTTTGCGTTCGGATAGACGCGCGGTCCGAAGATAGTCGTCCCCACGCGTATCATATTGCTGCCGCATTCCACGCACAGCTTCCAATCGCCGCTCATGCCCATGGAAAGATATCTGAAATTTCCGTCTTTTGCGCGCAGTTCGTCGTAGGCGGCGCGCGTCTTTAACGCTAACGACCTTAACAGCTTATCGTCGTCGGTAAAGGGCAGCATCGCCATAATCCCCTCTATTTTCAGCGCGGGCAATAACTTTATTTTTTCGTACGCTCCGATAATTTCTTCGAAGGAAAAGCCGCCTTTCGTCTCCTCGTTTCCCGCGTTTATCTGTAAAAGCACGTTCGAGACAACGCCCGCCGCCGCACTCTTTTTGGAAAGATCTTCGGCGAGTTCAAGTCTGTCGCAAGATTGATAAAGGTCACATTTCCCGAGAAGATATTTTATTTTATTTGTCTGCAAATGCCCGATAAAATGGCGGCGGGGCGCGCCCTCTATCGCCGCATATTTATCGCGAAATTCCTGCACGTGATTGTCGCCGATTTCCCTTATCCCTGCGGCAATCGCCTCGTTAATAGCGGGTACTTCCTGCGTTTTTACCGCCGCAACCACCGTCACGCGCTCCCCGAACGGATTTTTTTCGGGCACTTCTTTAAGTAATTTTTCAACGTTTTCGGTTATCATAAAATTTCCCTTTTTGCTTAAAGATATTTTAGAATAAAAATTCCGAATAGTCAACGTTTTGGGCGGTATAAAAGCGGGATATTGACATTTTTCCGCGGCTGTGGTAATATGTATCAAGGTGATAAAATGAATAATAAATATAATTTGATTTCGGCTATACTCTATTTTATTTGCGCTGCGGTTCTGGCGGGAATTGCGGTTTTTTATTTCGTAAAAGGAAATACCCTTTCGGGCGCTATTTTTATCGCGGTTGCGGCGCTGTGTATTCTCTATGCCGTCTTTAAGATTTTCAAATACAGGAAGTCGAAAGAACAGCCCAAAGAGGAAGAACCGAAAGACAAGCGCGGATTTTTGTAAGAGCGGAGGGATTTTATGGCTCATAACGTAATCGCGGAAGCGAAAAGATGTCTTAATTGCAAAAATCCGTCGTGCAGGAAAGGGTGTCCTATAAACACACCTATTCCGCAGATGATACAAATGTTTTTGAACGGCGGAATCAACGAGGCGGGCAAAATGCTGTTCGACAACAACCCGCTTTCCGTAGTATGTTCAATCGTGTGCAATCACTCCGACCAATGCCAGGGTCACTGCGTGCGCGGAATAAAGGGCGAGGCGGTGGAAATCTCCTCAATCGAAAATTTTGTTTCTTCGCGCTACCTCGATACGGTTCGGCTTGAAAAAACTCCCGCGAACGGCATTAAAGTCGCGGTCGTCGGCGCAGGACCTGCGGGCATTACAATTTCAATTAAAATGGCGCAACTCGGCTACGACGTGACGGTTTTCGAGTCCAAGACGAAAATAGGCGGCGTACTGCGTTTCGGGATACCCGAATTTCGCCTGCCGAAATCGATAGTTGACCGCTATGAGGAAATTATGCGCGGGCTGGGCATAAAAATAAGACCCAACATTACGATAGGCAAGGCGTTCGGCGTGGAAGAACTTTTCCGCGACGGCTTCAAGGCAATAGCGATAGGCACGGGCGTGACCTGGCCCATAGCTCTCAACATCAAGGGCGAAACGCTGGGACACGTGCACTACGGCGTTCACTTTCTGGAAAGCCCCGACAGCTACCGTTTAGGCAACAGCATGATAGTTATCGGCGCGGGCAACGTGGCGATGGACGTTGCGCGCACGGGGCTTAGAAAGGGCGTTAAGGACGTAAAAGTCGTGCTTCGCAGCGACAGATATTCCGCAAGCAAGGAAGAGGCGGAGTACGCGCAAATAGAGGGCGCGCAGTTTATATATAATAAAGCGCCCGTTGAAATCACGGACGAGGGCGTGCTTTTTGCCGATACCGTCTGCGACGGAAACCACAAGGTTATATCCTGTTCGGACAAGCCCGAGCTTATGCGGGCGGATACGGTCATGGTATGCATATCCCAGCGCCCCTCGAAACTGATTTTATCCGATACTTACGGGCTGGAAGTGAACGAACGCGGGCTTGCAAAGATAAGCGAGAATGGCGAAACTTCACGCCCCGGACTGTTCGCCTCGGGCGACGTCGTGCGCGGCGCAAAAACGGTTGTGGAAGCGGCGGAAACTTCCAAACGCGTAGTGGAGGCTATGCACAAATACCTGCAATCCCTGCCCAAAGAACAATAAAGAAAACAAGGTAAATTATTTAAAGCCGCCGCGCGGGTTTTTAGCCCGCGCGGCGGCGTTTTCATATATGTTTCATATATTTTTTGGATAATTACGAAAAAATTTTACTGCGCTAAAAATTAACCCGTTACGCCCGTATTCCGCTTAAAAATCAATCCCCGCTCTTAAACAGATTTTTAATCATCGTATTTACGTACAGCACGGGCACGATAGAAATTTTGTCGGCATATTTTGCCACGGACTTCATGTTTTTTGCGGGCACAAGCACCTTTTTAAAGCCCATTTTAACACATTCTGCGACCCGTTTTTCGCACCCGCTTACGGCGCGGACTTCGCCCGTTAAGCCCACTTCTCCGAAAACTGCCGCAAACTTGTCTATCGGCTGACCGAAGTATGCCGAAGCCAGCGCGGCGCACACTGCCAAATCGCAGGCGGGCTCGTTGAGCTTTATGCCGCCCATGACGGTCAGATATACGTCGTAGCTGCCGAGGGACAGCCCGCACCGCTTTTCAAGCACGGCGATAAGCAGCGCAAGCCTGTTGTAATCTATGCCGAGGGGCATCCTGCGCGGAAGCCCGAATGACGTCTTTGAAACAAGAGTCTGAATCTCCACGTTCATACATCGCGCGCCCGTAAGCGCAGGGGTCACGGCGCTGCCCGCTTCCTCGCCGCGGCTCTCCGAAAGGAATATCCCCGAATAATCGGTCACTGCCACTATCCCGTGCTCGGTCATCTCGAAAACGCCCACTTCGGCGACGTTTCCGAACCTGTTTTTCACGGCGCGCAATATGCGGAAATTTTCCTGGTTTTCCCCCTCGAAATAGAGGACGGTGTCCATTATATGCTCCAAAACCTTAGGACCCGCAAGCGCGCCCTCTTTGGTGACGTGACCTATAATAAAGAACGTTATGCCGCGGCTTTTCGCTATGCGCATAAGCTTTGCGGCGCACTCTCTTACCTGCCCCACCGAGCCCGCAGAGGAGGATAAGTCGTCGGTATAGACCGCCTGAATGGAGTCTATAACGCAAAATTCAACGCCGTCGAGTTCGCTTTCGAGCCCGTCTATGCACGTTTCGTTCAAAAGCAGCATATTTCCGCATTTCAGCCCGAGGCGTTCTGCGCGCAACTTCACCTGCGAACAGCTTTCCTCCGCGGAAACGTACAATACCTTGCGGTTTTCCGAAAGGTGCGCGGCAATCTGGGTTAAAAGGGTGGATTTGCCTATGCCCGGGTCGCCGCCGAGCAGCACGAGCGAGCCCGTGACAATTCCGCCCCCCAAAACGTTGTCAAATTCTGAAACGCCCGAGGACGTGCGGCTGAATCTTTCGAAAGTTACTTCCGAAATCGGCTTTGCGCGGCTGACCGCGGATTTTTTTAAGCCCGTTTTTGGGCTTTCGGCGGACTTAATCGGTTCTTCCGCCATAGTGTTGAATTTGCCGCAGGAAGGGCATCTTCCCAGCCAGCGGGGGCTTGCCGCCCCGCACTCGCTGCATACGAATTGTGTGCTTTGTTTAGGCATTGTTATAAGTCCTTTGTAAAATGGCACTTGGGAAAGTTGGAGCAACCGTAAAATTCCCCGTAGCGTCCCGTCCTCAATACAAGTTTTCCGTTACAGCGGGGGCATACGCCGCGGCGCAACCGCTTTTGCTGCCTGCGGATATTTTTTATATGTCTGCGCTTAGACACGGAGTGTTCTTTTAATTTGCTAAGAAGGTTAAAATATTCATCTCTTTGTTCGGGAGAAAGTTCCGTTGCTTTTGCGCATGAGATTTTATTTTTAAGCCCTTTCGGGGAACATACGCAACTGCCTGAAATTTGACCTATATTTCCCTGCGCGAAGACGACTATACCGCTGATAAAAGCATCGCTTTCCAAAACTTTTTTCAATACATATACGTGGGTGTTGTTTTGTTTTACGGGTGAGCGAAATTCGTTTACTACGTTCCCGCCCGCAAGAATTTGCGTCCAGGTTTCATCTTTGTCGCTCCCTATTATCCTGCCCGAATAATTTTTTGTTTCTATCGCAAAAATTCCCCGCGTGGAAACGAGGATATGGTCGATTTGGGACGTCATGCCGTTTTCAGGATTGACAAGGGTTATATCGTTGATAATTTTGTCGCCCTCTATGCGGCAGCGCTTCAATGCGCGGTAAACTTTATGCTCCCCGATTTTTCCCTTAAACGCGGACGAACGAAAAAAGATTTTTACCGTAACGAATATAATTACGGCTGCTATTATAAGCCCGAACAACTTATTCAAAATCGGCTCTCCCGGATTTCGGCTTTTTTACCTAATCTGATTTTTTCAAAAGAACGCAGGCGTAGGCGGCTATGCCCAGCCCTTCTCCGACAAAACCCAATCCTTCGCATGTGCCCGCAGCTATGGCTACACATTCATTTGAAATTTGAAGCACATGTGCCACGTTTGATATCATTTCGTCAACATATGCGGCAAGACGCGGTTTTTCCGCTTGCACCGAAACAGATATGTTTAAAGGCGCATACCCTTGTTTGCGTACAAATTCAAGCGTTTCCGCGCACATATGCGCGCTGTCGGCACCATTGTACTTCGGGTCGCCGTCGGGGAAATGGTAACCTATGTCTTTAAGTCCCGCCGCGGAAAAAAGCGCGTCGCATATCGCGTGAAAAACAACGTCCCCGTCGCTGTGCGCAAGCAGGGCGCGGTCGCATTTTATCTTTACTCCGCCCAAAATTACGCCGTTTCCCTCGCAAAAAGAATGGACATCCACTCCGAAACCCGCGCGGACGGCGGAAGAAGGGAGAGGAACGGTCTTGGGAAATTCGTTTTTAAAATCTTCCGCAAAAGTGAGCTTGCGGTTGCTTTCTTCGCCTTCTACCACGTGCGGGAAGGCGAAATACTCGCAATAGACCGAAGAATCGTCGGGATATTCCTTTTCGCCCGAAAGTTCGTAGGCGCGGCGAATCTCGTCGGTAAAAAATCCCTGCGGCGTTTGCAGGCGGTAGGTGGAATTTTTATCGTAAAACCCTGTAATAAGCCCGTAGTTTGCAGCGGCGGTCGTGTCAGTTGCAGGCAATGCGCACACGGCGCTGCCGAAGCGTTTAACGCTGTCTATACAGTTTATTATAAGCTCGCGGGAAAGAAAGGGGCGCGCCCCGTCGTGAATGAGAACGATATCCCCCGTAACTTCGGCAAGGGCGTTTTTAACGCTTTGCGTACGCGTTTTTCCGCCCTTCACTACCTTGTATCCGAAGGGCTTCGCAAGTTCTTCGATTTCCTTAAAATCCGCTTCTGACGAAGCGATAATGACTTCGTCTATTTCGGGTATTCTGAATTTTTCGAGAGTGTGCCACAGTGCGGGCGCGCCGTAGAGGGGGGCTAAAAGTTTGTTTTTTGAAAAGCCCGCGCGTTCTCCCCTGCCCGCCGCCGCGATTACCGCGCTTACTTTATTGGTTTTTTCCGTCGTCATTGTCCGTTTCCTCCACATTTATTTCCGAAGCGGCTTTAAGCTGTTTTCTCTGTTTGAAAATTTTGTCGTTCACCCTGCTGTATTTGATAGACGTACCTATTACGTCGGTAATAGCCATTATCGTGACAAACGCGTACGGGTCGTTGCGGGACACTACGTCGCGCAGCTTGGCAACCTGGAAACGGTTGATAACGCAGTATATAATCTGTTTTTCGCTTTGGGAATAAAAGCCGCGCCCTTCCATAACCGTCAAGCCCCTGCCGAATTCTTCGGAAAGCGCTTTGCATACGACGTCGTTTTTGGACGTGATGATGAACGCGCCCTTCGCCTGGTCGAGACCGTCGGAGATAAAGTCAACCGCTTTGCCCGCCACGAAATACGCCACAATGGAGTACAGGGCGGGGGTAAAATCTTTGGCGCCGCTGTTGGGAATACAGTTTGTAAATGCGAGCACGCCTATCACAAGATACAAAAACACGTTGAAAATAAGCACGAAGTTACCCACGGTAAGGTTCAGCTTTTTGGCGAACATTACGGCAAGGCTCTCCATTCCGTCCATCGTTCCGCCGAAACGTATAGCCATTCCGCTGCCTATGCCCGAAAGCAGTCCGCCGAAAATCGCGCAGATAATTTTTTCATAGCCGCCTATGGGCGAACCCGCGCCGAAGAAGTCGGGCACGAATTTGGGTATTACCTGCTGGAAAACGAGGGAAGCCATCGAGTAAACGAAGATTGCGAAAAGCGAACAGAAAGTAAATTCGAACCCCTGTTTTTTGGCGGCGAAAATAAATATGGGCGCGTTTAAAAGGATAAGGGGAATCCATAACTGTATGTAGCCTTGCACGCTCTCGGGCAGAAGCTGTACAACCAGCATGGACACGCCCGAAAGCCCGCTGTCGTAAAACGCCGCAGGCAACAGCATAAGCGTTACGCCCGTGGCGTTCACCACGCCTGCGACGAAAAGCATTATCATGTTCCTGAATTTTATGCGGACGCGAAACTGTTTCATTTTCAACCTTCCAAAATTTCGTATAAAGAGGAAGCTTCGTCTTTTTTAACGGTTTCCTTAATTTCGAGTATTCTGAACTTTATCGTTCCCCCCGCAAAGGTCACTTCGGCTATATCGCCCGCTTTAACGCGGTGCCCCGGTTTTGCTTCCCTGCCGTTTACGTAAACTTTGCCCTTTTCGCACGCTTCTTCGGCAAGCGTGCGCCTTTTTAAAATACGTGAAACTTTTAAAAATTTATCAATTCTCATAATTATTAAAAAAACGCTTGACTTTATTGAAATCAAGTATTAGAATAGTAAACTGTACTAAAATGCGATTTTTGTTCCCTTTTTATATTTTATAAAAATAATGAAAGGAAAAGTTCCGACAAAAAACGCCGATACGTATTTGATTTTTCCGCTTGATTATACACTAAATTTTCATGAATGTAAAGGGTGTGCGGCAAAAAAAATCGAATTAAGAAAAAATTTTTTGAAATTTCAGTCGTAAATATACATTTGCAGATTTTGCGCGGTGAAAAGATATAGCCGTGCGGTCGCCTAAATGTGAAAATAAATAGCGGAGTTTTCCGCCAAAGGAGTTCTGTTTTAATGAATTTACCGATTCACAAGTATGGCAAAACCGAAAGGCGCAGGTTCGGTAAGATTAACGAGGTCATCGACATTCCCGATTTAGTAGAGATTCAGAAGTCGAGCTATGAAGCGTTCATCAAAGAGGGCATAACGGAAGTTTTCGAGGACTTTATGCCCATTACCGACTATTCCGACCACTATGAGCTGTATTTCCTCGACCATTGGTTCGACGAAAAGCCCAAGTACGACGAAAAGGAATGCCGCAACCGCGACGCGACGTACGCCCTTCCCATGCACGTAAAGGTGCGTCTTGTAAACAAAGTGCGCGGCGACGTTATCGACCAGGACGTATTTATGGGCGAATTGCCCCTTATGACCGAATCCGGCTCGTTTATAATCAACGGCGCGGAACGCGTAATCGTCTCCCAGCTGGTGCGTTCGCCGGGCGTGTATAACGCTTCCACCCGCGATAAGTCGGGCAAGGAAATGTTCGGCACTACCGTCATTCCCAACCGCGGCGCATGGCTCGAATTGGAGCAGGACGCGCAGGGCGTGCTGTGGGTGCACGTGGATAGAAAGCGTAAAATCTGCGCTACTGTGCTTTTGCGCGCCCTCGGCTTCGGCTCGGACAGGGCGCTTAAAGACCTGTTCGCCGACGACAAGATGATTGAAAACACAATCGCCAAGGACACTACGAAATCCGAAAGCGACGGACTTGTCGAATTATACCGCCGTCTGCGCCCGGGCGAAGTGCCTACTGAGGCTTCCGTAAAGCAGCATCTCAATAATCTGTTCTTCGACCCCCGCCGTTACGACGTAGTAAAGGTGGGCAGATATAAGTTCAATAAAAAGCTTAATCTTGCGTACAGACTGCCGGGCTGCAAGCTTGCCGAGGACGTCGTCAATCCCGAAACGGGCGAAATTATGGCGCACGCAGGCGACATAGTCTCCGAAAAACAAGCCGTGGAAATGCAGGACAGCGGCGTAAACGAAGTGTTCGTTCTCGTTTCCGACCCCGAGCAGGGCGAAATCAAGCATAAAATCATCGCGAACAACACGATAAATTTCAAAGCCGTAAGTTCCAAGCCCCATAAGATGTTCGGGCTTCTGCCTACAATATATTATCCCAACTATCGTTTTGTTCTTAAACTTGCCGCGGAATGTGAGCAAGCGAAGATTGAGGAAGTAGCCGCAAAATATACCGACGAAATCAACGCCATTTATTATGTTGCGGAAACTCCCGAAGCCGACGACGAAAAGCCGGAGGACAAGAAGAACAGGGAAAAGAGAAAGGAAACCCGCATAAAATTCGTTACGGCGTGCAAAAAATTCTGCGAACTCCTCAATTCCGATTTGACAGAGCTGGATAACGAACAGAAAAAGGAAATAAAGCCCGTAATAGAAAAACTCGACCACAAACATATAACCGTGGACGATATAGTTGCGGCTATATCCACCAACATAGATTTGCAGTACGGCATAGGCACGATAGACAACATAGACCACCTCGGCAACCGCCGCGTGCGCTCTGTGGGCGAATTGCTGCAAAATCAGCTGCGCATAGGCATTGCAAGGCTTGAAAAGCTTATCAAGGAGCGTATGGCGACGCAGGACGCTATGGAAGTCACCCCGTCCGCGCTCGTAAACGTGCGTCCCGTATCCGCCGTCATACGCGAGTTCTTCGGGTCGTCGCAGCTTTCACAGTTCATGGACCAGACCAACCCCGCCGCGGAACTTACGCACAAGCGCAAACTTTCCGCTCTCGGTCCGGGCGGTCTTAACCGCGACAGAGCCACCTTCGAAGTGCGCGACGTTCACCACTCCCACTACGGCAGGCTTTGCCCCATAGAGACCCCCGAAGGTCAGAACATAGGTCTTATCTCCTCGCTTGCCACGTTCTCGAAAGTGAACGAGTACGGCTTTATCATGAGCCCTTACAGAAGGGTGGAAAAGGACGAAAACGGTATTCCCACCGTAACGGACAAGGTGGATTACCTTACCGCTGACGAAGAGGACAGATATATAGTTGCGCAGGCGAACGAGCCGCTTGACGAGCATAACCATTTCGTCAACGCGCATATCGGCTGCCGCAACCGCGACCTTATAACGCAGTACCCGCCCGAAAAAATGGACTATATGGACGTTTCGCCCAAACAGCTTGTTTCGGTTGCCACGGCGCTTATTCCCTTCCTTGAAAACGACGATACGAACCGTGCGCTGATGGGCTCAAACATGCAGCGGCAGGCAGTTCCCCTTATGAAAACGGAATCGGCTATCGTCGCTACGGGCATAGAAGCCGCAATAGCCCGCGACAGCGGCGTGCTTGTGCACGCGAAGAACGCAGGCGTTGCCGTAGGCGTCGCCGCGGACTGCATTAAAATTCAGGAAGACAACGGTTTGATAACCGAATACAAACTTAAAAAGTTCGAGCGTTCCAACCAAATGACCTGTCTTAACCAGCGCCCCATAATCAACACGGGCGACAGGGTTGAAGCGGGCGAAATCATTGCGGACGGTCCCGCTACCAACAATGGCGAGCTTGCACTGGGCAAGAATATTTTGGTAGGTTATATGGAATGGGAGGGCTACAACTACGAGGACGCCATTCTCATTTCTGAAAAACTTGTGCAGGACGATGTGTTTACCTCCATTCATATAGAGGAACATGAGACGGAAGCGCGCGACACAAAACTCGGCGCGGAAGAAATAACGCGTGACATACCCAACGTTTCCGAGGAAGCCCTTAAAGATTTGGACGAAAACGGCATCATAAGAATAGGCGCGGAAGTGCAGACGGGCGACATTTTGGTCGGCAAGGTTACGCCTAAGGGCGAAACAGAGCTTACCCCCGAGGAAAGGCTTTTGCGCGCGATTTTCGGTGAAAAGGCGAGGGAAGTGCGCGATACTTCCCTTAAAGTTCCCCACGGCGAGGGCGGTATCGTGGTTGACGTCAAGATATTCACCCGCGAGAACAAGGACGAGCTTTCCCCCGGCGTTTCCAAACTTGTGCGCGTATATATCGCGCAGAAGAGGAAGGTGCAGGTCGGCGATAAAATGGCGGGACGCCACGGAAACAAGGGCGTTATTTCGAGAGTTCTGCCTCAGGCGGATATGCCTTTTCTTGCGGACGGCACGCCTTTGCAGATAGTTTTAAATCCCCTCGGCGTTCCTTCGCGTATGAATATAGGACAGGTACTCGAAGTCCATTTGGGGCATGTCTGCAAGCAACTCGGCTGGAAGATTGCAACGCCCGTATTCGACGGCGCGACCGAGCAGGATATAAAGAAACTGTTCTATGAAAACAACATAGTCAACCCCGAAGGCAAGGTTGACGGCAAAATACAGGTATATGACGGGCGCACGGGCGAACCTTTTGAAAACAGGGTCACCGTCGGCGTCCAGTATATGATAAAGCTTATCCACCTCGTTGACGATAAAATTCACGCGCGTTCGATAGGCCCTTACAGCATAGTTACGCAGCAGCCTTTGGGCGGCAAGGCGCAGTTCGGCGGACAGAGGTTCGGCGAAATGGAAGTCTGGGCGCTCGAAGCCTACGGCGCGGCGCACGTATTGCAGGAAATTCTTACGGTAAAATCGGACGATATCGTCGGCCGTGTCAAGACATACGAAAGCATAGTAAAGGGCAACAACATTTCCGAACCGGGCGTGCCCGAAGCGTTCAAGGTGCTTTTGAAAGAGTTGCAGTCGTTGGCGCTCGACGTCAAGGTGCTCACCGAGAGCGGCGAGGAGCTTGTAATCCGCGAGCTTGACGACGAGGACGACGCTATACCGACGGCGCGCGCACGCGAAATGCAGGAAATTGAGGACGCGCGTCCCGAAGAAGAGCTGGATATCGTCAAAGAGCCCGGGCTGGACGACTTCGACCTCGATAAATCGGGTTCGATATTCGACAACGACGAGGACGACTTCGCAAGCAAGGAACTGTTCGGCGACGGCGAAGAAGAGGACGACTTCGACGACTTCGGCGACGACGATTTGGACGATAAATACACTTTGTTCGACGAGGACGACGATGAAGAAGCCGACGGAGAAAAAGACCCCGACGGCGAGGATAAGTAAGGGAGGAAAAGGCAGTATATGTTTGAATTAAACGATTTCAATTCCATAAAAATCAGCGTAGCTTCCCCCGAAAAAATAAGGGAACTTTCCAAGGGCGAGGTAACGAAGCCCGAAACGATAAATTACAGAACGCAGAAGCCCGAAAAGGACGGACTTTTCTGCGAACGAATCTTCGGACCGATGAAAGACTGGGAATGTCATTGCGGCAAATACAAGAGAATCCGCTATAAGGGCATAACCTGTGAAAAGTGCGGCGTGGAAATCACCCGTGCAAAGGTCAGAAGGGAGAGAATGGGGCATATAGAGCTTGCCGCGCCCGTATCGCATATTTGGTATTTCAGGGGCGTGCCTTCGCGCATAGGGCTTATCCTCGATATGTCCCCCAAAGCGCTTGAACAGGTCATATATTTTGCCGCTTATGTCGTAATCGACCCCGGCACTGTGCCCGAGCTCGAATACAAGCAGGTCATTAACGACAAGGAATTGCGCGACATCGAGGAAAAATACGGCGACAGAGAAGTTACGGGGCTTAAAGTAGGCATGGGCGCTGAAGCCATCCGCGAACTATTGATGGCGGTTGACCTCGATAAGGAATGTGAGGAAACGAGAAAGATAATAGAATCGGGCTCTGCCAGCCAAAAGAGGGTAAAAGCGGTAAAGAGGATAGAAATTCTCGAAGCTTTCCGCAAGAGCGGTAACCGTCCCGAATGGATGATTCTGACCGTGTTGCCCGTACTTCCGCCCGACCTTCGTCCCATGCTTCAACTCGACGGCGGCAGATTTGCTTCTTCCGACCTCAACGATTTATACAGGCGCGTCATAAACAGAAACAACCGTCTTAAAAGAATGATAGAACTCGGCGCGCCCGAAATGATAGTAAAGAACGAAAAGCGTATGTTGCAGGAAGCGGTTGACGCGCTTATAGACAACGGCCGCCGCGGTAAGGCGCTTTCCGGTCCGTCCAACCGCGAGCTTAAATCCCTTTCGGGCATGCTCCGCGGCAAGCAGGGACGTTTCCGCCAGAACCTTCTCGGCAAGCGCGTCGATTATTCCGGACGTTCCGTTATCGTAGTAGGACCCGAACTCAAACTTTACCAATGCGGGCTTCCCAAGGAAATGGCGATTGAACTTTTCAAGCCTTTCGTTATGAAAAAGCTTGTGGAAAGCGGTCAGTGCCATAATATAAAAAGCGCGAAACGTACGGTCGAAAAAGCCAAACCTTTCGTATGGGACGTTCTGGAAGAGGTAATAAAAGAGCATCCCGTACTTTTGAACAGAGCTCCCACCCTTCACCGCCTTTCCATACAGGCTTTCGAACCCGTTTTAATCGAAGGCAGGGCAATCAAAATCCATCCCCTCGTATGTACGGCGTTCAACGCCGACTTCGACGGCGACCAGATGGCGGTTCACGTACCCCTTTCGGTAGAGGCGCAGGCGGAAGCGAGATTTTTAATGCTCTCCTGTAACAATATATTAAAGCTTTCGGACGGCAAGCCCGTTATGCAGCCCTCGCAGGATATGGTTATGGGCGCGTACTATCTGACGATAATCCGCAGGGAGAACGGCAAGTTTTACAGGTGGAGCGGCGACAGGTATTACGAATGTGCCGAGGGCGACGAAGGTGCGGAAAAGTACGTTTCTAACGCGTATATCTCCGAGGATGAAGCTATGATGGCTTACCAGTTAAAGCTGGTGCATATGCAGGATGAAATCCTCGTAAGACGTACTGTCAAAATAAACGACGAAAAATCCCCCTATAACGGCGAAACCGTTCAGGGAATCGTAAAGACTACCGTCGGCAGAATTATATTCAACAACGAAATGCCGCAGGACCTCGGCTTTGTAGCCCGCGTAGAGAAAGAGGATTATCTCAAATACGAAATTTCCTACGAATTTCTCGGCAATGTGGTAGCGGTCGGCAAAAAGCAGCTCGGTAAGATAGTCGAGCGTTGCTTCAAGACGGGCGGCGCGCCCCGTGCGGCGGACGTCCTCGATAAAATAAAGACGCTCGGCTATAAGTATTCCACCGTCGGCGCAATTACCACCTCCGTATTCGATATGCACATCCCCGAAGCCAAGCAGGCGATTGTCGCCGAAACGGAAGCCAAAGTAATCGCGATAGAAAAGAAATACCAGCGCGGACTTCTCCGTGAAGAAGAACGTTACAACGCGGTTATCAGCGCGTGGGACGAGGCGACGGACAGGGTTACGGAAGAACTTAAAAAGTCGCTTGATAAATTCAACCCCATATGGATGATGGCAAACTCGGGCGCGCGCGGCTCTATCGACCAGATGAAGCAGCTTTCGGGCATGCGCGGACTTATGGTCAACCCGCAGGGTAAGAAAATCGAAGTTCCCGTTAAATCCTGTTTCAGACAGGGCTTGTCAGTTCTCGAATACTTTATTTCATCGCACGGCGGCAGAAAAGGCCTTGCCGATACGGCGCTTAAAACCGCGGACTCGGGCTACCTTACGAGAAGGCTTGTTGACGTTTCGCAGGACGTTATCGTCCGCGAAGAGGACTGCATGGCTGGCAGCAAAAAGCCCCGCGGCATGATTGTTAAGGCGATTATAGGTCCAAACGGCGAAATTATCGAAGGACTTGAAGACAGAATACAAGGCAGGTTCGTTGCGGAGGATGTCCGCGACAAAAACGGCGAAATAATTATAGAGCAGAACGGTTTTGTCACCGACGAAATCGCAAAACAAATAGTTTCCGCAGGGATTGAACAAGTTTCGATACGTTCCGTATTCACCTGTATGTCCCGCTACGGAGTATGCGCAAAGTGCTACGGTAAAAACATGGCGACGAATACGCCTGTCATGCCCGGAGAGGCGGTTGGCGTAATCGCGGCGCAGTCCATAGGCGAACCCGGCACACAGCTTACCATGCGTACCTTCCACACGGGCGGTATTGCCGCAACGGGCGATATTACCCAAGGTCTGCCCAGAGTCGAAGAGCTTTTCGAAGCCCGCAAGCCCAAGGGTTGCGCGACCCTCTGCGAGGTTTCGGGCGTGGCGTCCGTTGACGACAAGGACGGCGAAAAAGTGGTTACGGTGCGCGACCCCGTGACGAAGGAAATCAAAAAGGAATATAAGCTTCCTTTCAATGCCGAATTGCATGTTAAGGAGGGCGAAACGGTCGTTCCGGGCACAGTGCTGAACGCGGGCTCGGTATATCCCCAGGATATTTTAAGGGTTTCGGGCGTAAAGGGCGTTCAGGACTATATCCTCGAACAGGTTCAGTCCGTATATCGTTCACAGGGCGTTGATATCAACGACAAGCACGTCGAAATCATAGTGCGCCAAATGCTTAGAAAGGTAAGGATTGAAAGCGCGGGCTCTACGTCCCTTCTTCCGGGCGAAACAGTGGATATGTTCACCGTCGAAGAGGAAAACACAAAGGCGATAGAGGAAGGCGGCACGCCCGCCCTTCAAAAGCGCGTGCTCCTCGGTATTACCAAGGCTGCGCTATCTACCGATTCCTTCCTTTCGGCGGCTTCCTTCCAGGAGACGGCGAGAGTGCTTACGGACGCGGCTATAAAGAACAAGGTCGATCCGCTTATAGGTCTTAAAGAAAACGTTATCATAGGCAAGCTTATTCCCGCAGGCACGGGCGTGAAAGAATATAAAAATATGTCGCCCGCAATCCGTCCGGGATTCAGCAGCGCCGTGGATTTGACCGATTATAAATCTAACGTGTGATACAGAAATCCAATATATAAATGTGCCCCGCCGTCCGCGGATTTTCCGCGGACGGCGGGGCTGAATTTTTATTTAATCAAAGGCACTGAATTTTTATTTAATTGAATACGTATGCGGCTTTTTGGGGTTCAGATACTTTCCGACTTCTTTACGGAGTAAGCCGTCAGCGCATAAGCCGCAACAGCGCCCAGCGCGAGAAGCACGCAGCCGACGAGGATATGCGCCGTACCGAGCGGAGAAGAGGAATAGTCGAATACAATCAAAATTCCGGGGATAGAGCCGGCGACAAAGCCCGCTATCGCCCAGTGCGTACCGCGGGGGAAGCGGGAAAGAAACCACTTCATAAGTTTCGCTATGGTAAAAAATCCTATGACCAGCCCCGCCGCAAAAATTGCGAGCACGAGCGCCGAATGTGCAAAATCGGTAAAAATTCCGCTTATAAGTCCAAGCACGGGCGCGTAATAACCCAAAATCATCAAAAGCATACTGCCGCTTACGCCGGGTATGACCAACGCGCAGCTTGCAAGCACGGCTACGCCCGCGACCGCAAAATATCCGCCGACCGATATATTTGCGGACAAGTCCGCATTTCCCGCCGAAACGAAGATATTTATAAGACAAATCCCAATTACCGCCGCAAAGGGAATTATAACGGAAAGTATGTTTATCTTTTTAAAGCCCGATTTAAGACCGTC
This sequence comes from uncultured Clostridia bacterium, assembly GCA_947589385.1. GTDB lineage: Bacteria > Bacillota > Clostridia > Christensenellales > Borkfalkiaceae > Coproplasma. Next base: position 36,291 of record CANPZW010000008.1, read on the forward strand.
TTTGAATACCTGTGGCAGCGAACCGAGCATAAGCCCTGCGAACAGCATGCAAGTGGGGAACGGCGCGTGTTCAAGCGCCCATTTAAGGGGAAAATACATTGCGGCAAATCCTATCGCCGCACCTAAAAAAATGTTCAGTATGAACAGAATGTTTTCCTTAAAGTTTTTTCTCAAATTCCCCAGCGCGTCAATAAGCCTGTCGTAAATTTTCAAAATTACGGCTATCGTGCCGCCGCTTACACCGGGGATAATTATTCCCACGCCTATCGCCGCGCCGCATGCCAAATTTATAAAAAAGCGTTTTAATTTCATATTTTAATATATATTACCGAACGTCATTAAAATTGTCAACGTCTTTAATTCGGCATATAAAAGGAATAGCCCGCTTCCGTATCGGACAATATTAAATAAGTATTCCAGCCCAATGCGTTGACCTGATAAAAGCCTATTTGTAAATAATTTGCGTCCTTTAAACGCATATAGCCCGCGGGCTCGTCGGCGGCTTCTTTTCCATTGCCCCAAACGAAAAAGTAATGTAAGCCCCCCAAGGGAGGTTTGGAAAAGCCGTCTAATAAAAAGGCTATGTCGGTTTGAAATTCGTCCAATACCTTTCCGCTTCCGACAGAAAAACGGGGCTTTTCGTCGTATGCAACGGGTATGATATTTTTGGGATAGCCGAAGAACCCGAAAGAGCGTTCGGTCAGATATTCATAAACCGATTCGACATATTCCGTAAATTCTTCTTCGGTTAGCGAATAATGATAGGACCTGTCTTTCAACTCATCCGACGTTTCGCTTTGGATGTCGGGTAATTCCGGAATAAGACATTCATCCAATTTTTGTTGAGTGAAAAAATTACTTTTTTCTGTTTTGCCGCCACATCCGCTTAAACAAAAAATGCAAAAAGCCAAGCTTACGGACAGAATGAACAGTTTTTTCATAAACGTTTTTACCTTACCTTGTTAGAAATTTTTACTATGGTGGGCGCCTCACGAGAAAAGATTACAGGAATATGATTTCATCTCCTTGTAACCAAATATGCCATAGCTGCTTTTCGTTCGTGCATATATTTCTGAAAAAGTAAAAATGTTGAGGTTGCGAATAACAGAAACATTTCCAAATCTTGATCGGGAGCATAAGTATTTAATTTTGCTACTCCCAAATCAGAATTTTTTTTAAGAATATCCCATTCTATATCGGCAAGCAACTTATCGGTATCGATTATATCGTCGGGGGCTAACGAGTTTATATATTTACGGTCATATATACCTACAAGGTCCTCATAGACAACTAATTCATATGGGGTCATATTATTTTCTAAAAAAATGCCCAATTCTTCACTCAAAACAATATTGCACATACAATCGTTGTTTTTATTAAACAACTTCATTTTGACAGACGACGATTTTGAATATTTTATGTAATAATCTCCGTCATTAAAAACTGTACATTTTCCTTTATTAAAGCTAAGCATAAATATGCTATCGTCATCGAATGAACAACTTGCAACGAATATTTCTTTTATCTTCCTGTTGATACCGTTTGTAATATAATATGTGCCTGCGGCTTCTGCTTCCGATACAACGGAAATGAGCGAGTTCCCTTCATAGCTATATTCATTGAACAAAGAAATTTTCTTATTAAATATTTTTTCGATTTTATCCCATTTTGCAAGACAAAATTGGAACATATCAATTGCATTGATTGCGTCCGATAAGTCTTTACAGTGAATCAATGTGTTGAATGCGGCATTATTAAAGTTATCAAAATCAAGCCGTTTGGTCTCGTGATAATTCAACTCATCAAAGGCATAATGCACTTTTTCAATAAATTTTCTTGTAATCATTTTCGTCTCCTTGCGATAAATTCCTACTAAGCATTTTATCATACAAACAGGAGAAACGCAAGTAGCAGGCGGCACTCATAGATAAAAAGTAAATCCGAACCATTCACTCGTTACGAGTATTTGGTTCGGATTTTATTGGCTTGGTGCGGATAACAGGATTTGAACCTGCACGGTCGCCCACAGGATTCTAAGTCCTGCGCGTCTGCCAATTTCGCCATATCCGCAAAAAAAATGCAATACGTATTGCGTTTTTTTGTTTTTTCGCTTTTAAGGCACGTATGCGCACTTAAACGTATTTACATTTGAACAATTATCCATTTGCGTATATATTGTATATAACCGCTCGCAAATTGTCAACTTAAATCGCGCCGTATAAACCGACGACAAAAAGTCCGCTTCTGTCCTGTTGAAATCTTTTATATGCACGTATGCTCCCGTTTTTCTTTATACATATGTCGGTTAAAGTCGTAAGAAGTTAAAATCTTAATTCTTTCGGCGCTTTTCAGATGAAAAAAATTTTTTCGCACATATTGAAAATATCATATTCGCGTGCTATAATTTTTATGTCGGGGGTGATTTATGAAACGCCAAAGCGTAGTGACGGATATCAGAAAAATGATTTTTACCGAGGTAGCGCGCGTTGCATACGAATCCGAGCACGTGGCAAGCGACCTTGAAAAGATACCCTATCTGATTACGCCCGACGAAATTCCGCGTTACCGCGAAAGCATTTACCGTGAAAGGCAAATAGCTTCCGAACGCGTCCGCCTTGCAATGGGGCTTTCTTTGCGGCCCGCAAACAAACCCGTAAACATAACGGCGGGCATAAGCCGCAGTACGATTGCCGAAAAATATTATGAGCCTCCTCTTATGCAGGTCATTCCCTCGGCGTGCGATAAATGTCCCGAAAACGACTACGTGGTTACCGACCAGTGCCGCGGATGCGTCGCCCGCTCATGCGTGAAAAGCTGCCCCAAAGACGCGGTTTCGATAATCGGCGGACGTTCGGTTATAGACAGTTCAAAGTGCGTGAAATGCGGAAAATGCAGACAGGCTTGCCCTTACGGCGCAATAGCCCACCGTACGCGCCCGTGCGCCGAGGCATGCGGCGTAAGGGCTATTTCCACCGACGAATACGGCAGGGCGCAGATAAACAACTCTACGTGCGTCGCCTGCGGGCAGTGCATGTCGGCTTGTCCTTTCGGGGCGATTGCAGATAAATCGCAGATATTTCAGCTTATACAGGCTATAAAGCAGGGGGACGAAGTGGTCGCCGCCGTCGCTCCCGCAATTATAGGTCAGTTCGGTGACAACGTTACGCCGGGTAAGCTTAAATCCGGACTTCTCGCCCTTGGCTTCAAGGAAGTTTACGAGGTTGCCTCGGGCGCGGGCGTGGGCTGTATCGCAGAAGCCCATCACTACGTGAACGACGTCAGGACGGGCAAATTGCCTTTCCTTTTCACAAGCTGTTGTCCCGCGTGGGCGGTGCTTGTAAAAAAACAATTCCCCGACCTTGCGGGCGAAGTTTCGCGCGAGCTTACGCCTATGGTGGCGACGGCGCGTTCGGTCAAAAGGGAAAGACCTGACGCAAGGGTGGTTTTTATAGGTCCGTGCGCCGCCAAAAAGCTTGAAGCTTCGCGCAAGGACGTAAGAAGTTACGTGGATTTCGTCATCACGTTCGAAGAACTTGCGGGAATGTTCGCCGCAAAAAATATCGACCTCGAAAAATCGGAAGAACTCCCCGTTACGTTCGGCGCAACGGGCGCGGGGCGGGGATATGCGTGCGCGGGCGGCGTTTCGGTCGCTATCGAAAAGTGCATAAACGCATACTATCCCGGTACGGAAGTCAAAATCCGCCACGCCGAAGGGCTTTCGGAGTGCAGAAAATTTCTGACTCTCGCCAAAGCGGGTAAAATGGACGGATATATGATTGAAGGAATGGGTTGCCCGGGTGGGTGCGTAGCGGGCGTTGGAACAATAATTGCGCCCGAAACCGCAAAGGCTTCGGTAGAGCGGTATGTGAATGAAAGCGCGGCGGCGGTTCCGCCAAAGGATTTGGAGAATCTGGCTGAAAAGCTTACCGAAATGGAATGAAACCAGCCCGTATCCCGACCTTTTAAAAAGTCGGAATACGGGGTATAATTTTAGTATGTACGATATTGCAATAATAGGCGGCGGACCTGCGGGAGTTTCCGCCGCAATCAACGCAAAAATTCTGAACAAGTCGTTTATCTGGCTTTCGGGCGAGGCAACAAGCAAAAAAGTCGGACGGGCGGAGCTTATAAAAAATTATCCGGGGCTGCCCGACATAACGGGCGAACAGCTTGCCTGGACTTTGAAGCACCACACCGAATCTATGGGTATAGAGCTTTCGAAAGAGGTGGTAACGGGCGTTTACGACACGGGCGGGAAGTTCTCGATTTTGGCGGGCAACAAGGAGTATGAAGCGAAAACAGTAATTCTCTGCCTCGGGGTGCAGGCGACGAAGCCCGTCGAGGGCGAGGAAGAATTTTTGGGACGAGGGATAAGCTACTGCGCCACCTGCGACGGAATGTTGTACAAGGATAAAAACATAGCCGTTGTCTGTATGGATAAGAGTTTCGAGCGCGAGATAGAATATCTTTGCGGTCTTGCCCACACTTGCACGGTTGTGCCTATGTACAAGGATATCGATGTAAGCGCGCAGAACGCGAAAATAGTTCTGAAAGCGCCCGTAAAATATTCGGGGGATATGCGTGTCAGACATGTTTTCTTCAAGGACGGCAGCTCCATAGACGTTGACGGAGTGTTTATTTTGAAGGGGGCTATTCCGCCTTCCACGCTCGTTCACGGATTAAAGACGGAGGGCGGGCATATAGCGGTGAACCGTGCCTGCGAAACGAATATTGCGGGTATTTTTGCCGCGGGCGACTGCACCGGACGCCCCTATCAATATGTAAAGGCGGTCGGTGAGGGTAACGTCGCCGTCCATTCCGCCGTGGAATATCTTTCTGCCGCTAATAGTGAATAAGCGTAGTTCTGTGTATATCAAGCTTCCGCCTTGTTAGTGTACTTCTGTGACACTCGCTTCGGTTTTCGCTTGCTTTCCTTGCAATAGGGGATAGTCAAATAAAGCTAAACATAGTGCGGCGGCGGGCAATTTTGCCCGCCGCCGCATTCCTTTTATCAAACCGCTTGCAAAAAGCCGCGCTTAATGTTAAAATAAATTTATGAAATTCTGCGAATACACTATTCACACCACAACCGAGGGCAGCGAACTTGTAGCCGACATTATGTGGCGTTATACTAATTACGGCGTAGCCATTTCGGATGTAAAGGACGTGATTGCCCTGCAACAGAATAAGGCTATGTATTGGGATTACATAGACGAGGATATTTTAAACGAGCGGGGGGATGTTCTTGTCAAGGCGTTCGTGCCCGCGGAAGAAACAAAAACGGTTCTCCCCAAAATCAGGGAGGATTTGGAGGAATTGTCGCGCAACAGCGAGGGAGTTTTGAACCTCGGCACGCTTGAAACCTCCCGCCGCGAGGTGGAGGGCGACGACTGGATTGAAATTTGGAAAAAACATTTCCGCCCCATTCATCTCGGGAATATTGTGGTCTGTCCCGAATGGATAGATTACGCCGAAAAAGAGGGCGAAAAGAAAGTTCTGCTCGATTCAAATATGGCGTTCGGCACGGGCGAGCATGAAACTACGGCAATGTGCGTCAAGCTGTTGCAGGAATACCTCACGCCCGACAGCGTGTGCATAGATGTGGGCTGCGGTAGCGGTATTTTGGGCATATCCGCCGTAAAACTCGGCGCAAAACTTGCCTATCTCACCGATATAGATTACGTCGCCGTGGAGAGCGCAAAGCACAACGCGCAAATAAACGGCGTCGAAAACAAAATTATAGTTGCACACTCAAATCTTTTGGACGACAGCAATATAAAGGGCGACATAATGCTTGCAAACATAACGGCGGAAATTCTTTGCGGACTTGCGCCGTCCATTCCCAAAAATCTTAAAAAGGGCGGCGCGCTTATTCTAAGCGGAATTATTGAAAGCCGCCTGCAAATGGTTTTGGAAGCGTTTACGGCCCAAAATCTTATTCTCGATAAAAAAATAAAAGAGGGCGAGTGGATAGCCCTGTCATTCAAAGCATGAGTACGCCCCGCCGCTTTTTCGCAGAAAAATTAAATTATCCCGAGGAGCGCGAAGTCGTTCTGGACGGCGAAGAATTTATCCACGCCAAAACCGTTTTAAGGGTTGACGTCAGCGATGAAATAGTCCTTTTGGACGGCGCGGGGAAAGAGTATTCCGCCGTTGTTCAAAAGGTTGAAAAAAGCCGTTTAATCGCACACGTAACGGGGGATTCGCTCTGCGACAAAGAACCCAAAACGACGATTTATCTTATGTGCGGATTTTTGAAAAACGCCGATAAGAACGAACTTATCGTGCAGAAAGCTACCGAGCTGGGGGTGGGCGGTATAGCCTTTTTCTCCTCCGAATTCAGTTCGGCATATATGAACGAAAACAAGCTTGAACGCCTGAAAAAAGTCGCGCGGGAGGCTACAAAGCAATGCCTGCGCGCTTGCGCGCCGAAAATAGAATATTTTCCCGATTTCGCCGCCGCGTTGAAGTCGGCGGAAGGCTTCGAAAACAAACTGTTTGCCTGCGAATTTGCCGGGAAGTCCGAAATTTCGCTTTCGAAACTTTGCGGTGCTACCGTTTTGGTAGTCGGCAGCGAGGGCGGATTTTCCGAAAAAGAATATATGTATGCAAAATCGCTGGGGTTCAAGGGTATTTCGCTCGGCAAGCGCATACTTCGCGCCGAAACTGCCGCTGTGGCTTTGTGCACGCTTACCGCTTATGCGCTGGGGGAACTTGAATGAAAGCGGTGGTCTTTACCCTCGGCTGCAAAGTAAACGAGACGGAATCGGCTTCGATAATGGCGGGATTGGAAAAGAACGGCTGGGAAGTCTCGGACAAGCTGGGCTATGCCGATATTTACGTTCTGAATACCTGCGCCGTCACTCGGGAAGCAGAAAAAAAGAGCCGCCAGCTTATGGCGCGCGCCCGCAAGTTCAATCCCGACGCGAAAATTTACGTGTGCGGCTGCGCCTCTGTCAAAAACGCTGAGCCGTTCAAGGAAAAGGGCGCGGCGTTCGTATGCGTTTCGGGCGATAAAAACGCCGTTTGCGAAGCCGTCTGCGCGGACTTCGGCGGCGAATGTGGTATGCCGTGTTATCCCAAACAGACCAAAACCCGCGCTTTCATAAAAATTCAGGACGGCTGCAACAACTTCTGTTCCTACTGCGTAATACCCTATCTCCGCGGCAGGGAAAAATCGCGCACTGTCGAAGATATATGCGCGGAAATAGAACTGTGCGGCAGCCCCGAAATTGTGCTGAACGGCATAAATATTTCCTCCTATAACGACGGCGGGCGCAGATTGCCCGAACTTATAAATTCGCTGAAAAACGTAAAAAATCGCATACGTATAGGGTCTTTGGAGTGTTCGGTAATCACCGAGGAATTTTTAAACGCCTTAAAGGAGCTTAAAGATTTCGCACCGCAATTCCACCTTTCGCTGCAAAGCGGAAGCACGGCTGTGCTGAAAGCGATGAACAGGCATTACACTCGCGAAGAATATCTTGAAAAATGCGCGCTTATATACCGTTTTTTCCCCGACGCGGCAATTACAACGGATATCATATCGGGCTTCCCCACGGAAACGGAAAAGGATTTTGCCGACAGTCTTTCAATTATTGAGGAAGCGGGCTTTTCAAGGGTGCATTGCTTTTCCTTTTCGCCGAGGGAGGGCACGGTTGCGTTTAAAATGAAGGAGCTGCCGCCGAGTGTGAAAGAGGAGAGGGTTTCCCGCCTTACAAAAGCCGCGAAAGCGGCGGAAATCAAATACGTATCGCGTTTTTTCGGCAGGACGCTGACCTTTATAGCCGAAGAATCCTGTGGCGGTTACACCTGCGGCTATACGGGGAATTACATTCGCGTTTATGTGACGGGCGGGCTGGTCTCGGGTAAAATTTACAGCGTGAAACTTGTCGGCGCGCACGCCGACGGCGCGTTTGCGGAAGTTGTTTATGAAGATAAAAATTAAGGAAGGTATCAAAAGGTATTTCTACGAAACGTTCCGTCCCCGTTCTAAGGAGGATTATGCGGAAGTTTTGTCGCGCGGGAACGGCGGAAGGGGCAAAACCCCCTACCCGTGGTTTTATTCGCGGGTATTTCTGGTATGCTTTTTGTTGTTCTCTTTGATTTGTCTGGGTTACAGCTTTTCCGATATCAATTTCATAGCCGTCGCTTTCGCCGGCGGAATATTTGCCGATTTGACGTTTATCGTGCTTTTGTACGAGCTGTATCCGCAGCGAACGCTTTCACTGCTTGCGCCTGTCGCGGCGCTGTTTGCGGGGGGATTGCTTTCTTCCTCTTTCGCATATGTTTTATACGGGATTTTTAGTGTGAAAGCCGCGTACGCTTCGCAGGCGTGGACGGCTTTCGTGGAGGAATCGGGCAAGGTCCTTGCAACGCTTGTTATCGTCAGATTTTTGAAAAAACGCGATACGTATGCATATTTATTGATAGGCGCGGCGGTCGGCGGCGGCTTTTCGGCGTTCGAAAATATGTGGTATATGTACACGCAGGGCTTCGTTACCAGCTATTACGGGTTGTCGCCCGCGATGTCCAACGCCCTTTTCCGTGCGCTGGGAACGCCCTTTTCGCACGCCGCGTGGGCGGCGGCTTTCGGCTGGGCGCTTTCGGATAAAAAACCTTGGAGAAAGCCTAAAATTTACCTCGTCCTTGCGTTTGATTTCGCGATGCACTTTTTCGTCAATTTCCCGCTTATTCCCGCTTTCGGAGGGTGGAAAGGCTATCCGATAAGCGCCGCGACGGGAATTATGTCTGTCGCGTTTTTGATTTACATCGTCGTCATAAGCAGGCGTGAATTTTTGCCGTACGGGCAGTTGAGTATGTTCGCACCTTCGAAAGCCGAAAAATCCAAAGGGGATTTTGAAGGTAATTTTGTAGGAAATTTTGTCGGATATATCTCTTGCGTACCCGTACTTTCGAGTGCGGGGAAGAAAAAACTTGCCTTAAACGTGCTTGCCGCCTGCTCGGTTATTTTGTTTTCTTGCATGCTTTTCGGACCTACTTGCGTTTACGGCGGTTATGAAAATTATAACTACGTGGATTGCCAAACGTTCGAAGATGCGAAAGCGATAGCCGAGAACGGTATGGACTTTTCGCCCGACTTCGAAAGAAAATACAAGGGCGACCAAAAGGACAGGTCGGACCTTTTCGGCAATTATTTCAACTACCAATTCACATGGTCGCCGCCGGACGGCGAAATTTCGTCGGTCACCCAAAGGGAGAATTACGGCGGATATTTTTACCGTTTCAGATACGCCTATTCCCGATATACCATTTTTAAGGACGGGCAAAACAACCTATATGTAAGGGTAAACGGCGAGGACGTTTATATTCTTAAAGACAATATTAAAAACGGCGAGTTCGAAATTATTTACGCCCCCGACAGCGGCGCGCCCCGATACGCTCGCAGGTGGGAGTTGCAGAGTATAACTCTCGAATATGAGGACGGAATGTACGGCTGCCAATCGTTTTACGTGCTTGATACGGAAGCCGACCCCGCGGAAAGCGCCGCCCTCAAAAAATTGAATTATTTCATAGTAAACGAAAAATGCGTCGCCCTCTATACGGTCAAGACGGGCGGCTACCGCGTAATGATGGAGGAAGTCGTTTCCGTCAGACGCACGGAGTCCATTGTTTTCACGTCGGTTTTCGGCGCGGCTTTCATCGGCTGCGGGTTAAGCTATATAATATTAAAATCAAAGATAAGGAGAAATAAAAATGCTGAATAACGATTGCCTTTTCTGCAAAATAATAAAGGGAGAAATTCCCTCCGCAAAGGTCTATGAGGACGATATGATGCTTGTCTTCAAGGACATAGAGCCCAAGGCGAAAGTACACCTTCTCGCCGTTCCCAAAACCCACTTCGCGTTGCTTTCGGAAGCGGGAGAAGAGGGCGGAAAATATCTTGCGCACATTTTTGCGAAGATACCCGACGTCGCGCGTGAAAACGGCTGTGAAAACGGCTACCGCCTTGTGATAAACCAGGGCACGGACGCAGGTCAGACGGTTCGCCATCTTCACGTTCATATTCTAGGCGGACAGCCGCTTGAATGGTAGCCGTCCATAGGTCGGATTTAAAAAGGACATATACGCGTTTATGCGTATATGTCCTTTATTTTTTTCGCCGCCGCGATAACTTTTTCTTTAAGACTTTGCGGCGCAAGCACTTTGACCGCGCCTCCGTAGCTCAAAATTTTTCCCGTAAGCCCGCTGTCGTTCGGCAACGTCACGTCTGCAATAAAACTTTTTCCGCGCGGCTCGATATTTTCTATGCCCAGCCATTCTTCGGCGTCCGCAAGCGAAGCTTTTTCTATTTCGAGAGTGACAGAAATAAGTTTGTCGGTCGGATAGTAAAAGTCGAGGGGAATTTCGTCGCGGCTTATCGTACGCTTTTCAAAAGTGCCGCCCGTAAATGCCGCGCCGCGGATTCTGCCAATTTTAAAGGTTCTGAAACTCTGTTTTGTGTGGCAAAACGCATACACGTACCATACGTTTTGTTTAAAAATCAAAACATATGGGTCTATTACCCGCTTCGAATGTTCGCCCTCGCGCGAAATATAATCTATGATAAGGCTTTTGCCCTCGTTCACGGCTTGTTCCACCACCTGCATCTTGTCGGAAAATCTTTTCGTATCTCCCCAGGTCCCGCCGTCAACTATGATATTTCCGCTTACGGAAGTGCCCGTCCGCTCGCATTTTTGCCTGCTTTCCAGCTTCTCGCGGGCGGAAATGATATTTGCGTCGCCTATTTGGCTTGCCATGGCGTTCAGTGCGTTAATGGCGGCGGAATATTCCTCCCGCGTGAAATATCCTGCCGGAAGTTTGTATGTGTCGGCAACCGTAATCCCCCCGTAGCGCCCGCGCGCCACGTTTAGCGGAACCCCGCAAATCGTCAGTTCGTCCAAATACCTATATACGCTTCGCACCGAAATTTCGTATCTTTCGGCAATTTCCCGCGCGGTAATTTTCCGCTTCGACAGTAAAAGCGTTAAAATTTTCAGCATAATCTGGAATTTCACCGTGCTTTCCTCCGTAAAATAAACCGTAAAAAATATTTATAAAAATTTTACCATACCTGACAGTATTTGTCAATATTTATATTTAGAATATAGGCAAACAGTCAATAATTCGGTTCGGAGGTTTAAAATATGAATTTTTCGGCGTATGTTCAAAGACAAAAAAATATGATTCGCGGGCATCACTGCGAAATTTTTATTACGGAAAAGACGGAGGAGGTCCGCTTATATGACAGGGAGGAGCTTTTGATTGAGCTTGACAACTTAAAAGGGCTGAACACGCCCGAGCGGCTTTTGCAAAAAACATACGGCGGGGTTTCCGCGTAGGTTTAAGCATAAGGCGGCGCGGCGGGCAATTGCCCGCCGCGCCGCCTTATAAAATTGTAAATCAACGTAGCTAATCAACTGGATACGGCTTGGCTTTTCTATGCATTTTTAACCGTTTTAGCCCATTTCCGCGCTTTCAGTTCAAATAACTGAGTATGCTCGGCGTTCATAAACTCGATTGCCGAAAGAACGGCAAGCCGAAAATCAAGGCTTTCCGGGTCGCTGTTTGCAAGCAGACAGCGACCCTTTTTTACTTTTAAAAGCCGTTTGACATAGTACGGCAAATACGGAAGTCCTTTGACGTATCGGTCAACACAGCTGCCTTGCCGAAGCCCCCGCGTTATTACCGCAACCAAAAACTTTGCAATTTTTTCATAGCACGAAGTCTGCGATTTACGGTCGGGAAAGGGAGAGACAAGCTCAAAAAATTCATGCTCGGTTTCGGTCGCAAGTATATCTTTGAATAGCGGATATAAACGCATAATATAGTCGTTCAGCCCCTCTTTGGTAAACGAATACAGACCGTTTTCATCTTCGTCTTTTTTCTTGCAAGGCGCGCTGTCAAAAACATAACTAATGTGGAAGATGAAGCACTCCTTTTCGAAAAAGTCAATCTCTTTTTCCGCGATTGTTTCGTTCTCCCCAATGGCGACGCCCTTTATACAATTCCGAACGCTATAAGCTTGCCAAGCGTCCACATGCAAGTCCTTGATAAACTTCTCGAACGGGATTCTATCGCCCGTTTTCAGATTGCCGAAAATCACGTTTTCAATGGCATATGCGTTGAAAAGCGAATTAACAGTTATGGCGCAGAGCAAATCTGCCGCTTGTTGCAAAGCTATCAAATCATTTTTCGTAAGCTTTCTTGATTTCATATTTTTCTCCTCATAAGGTCATAATTGCGCCGTAATTATAACATATTGAAAAAAATATGACAAGAAAAATAGGGTCATAATTGCGACATATATTAAAAAATCAAGTTTGGATAGAATAGAGTATAAAAATGTCCCTATTTGGAGAAACCATGAAATTAAGTACAGCGGTGGCGTCGAGAATCGGTAGAATTTTAAATGAAAAGGGCATGTCCCAATATCGCCTTGAAAGAAAAATTGCCATGTCACATAGTACTTTGAAGTCCTTGATGGTAGAAAGAAATAAAAGCGTCAACCTGACGACGCTGATGCTGATTATTAAAGGACTTGATATGACTCCCGCCGAGTTTTTCGACGACCCGATTTTTACCGACCCCGAACTTGTCATTGATTAGAAAACGAACCTCGTAGGCGAGGGTATGATTAAAATTTGAACTATCTACCGGTATGGTATAATTTTGTTAAGCGTATGGGAAAAATAAGGTTGCGGGAATTGCGCAAGCAAAGAAATATAACGCAGTTAAAGCTTGCAATGGATTTAGGCACAAACCAAAACAACATAAGCAGGTATGAAAGCGGCGAACACGAAGCCGATTATGACACCCTGATTAAAATTGCCGACTATTTTAACGTTTCCATTGACTATCTTCTGTACAGAACAGAAAAACCTTAAAAATTATAATGACGGTCCGTCCAACGGACCGTCTTTTTTCTTGCTTCTACAATGCCGCATTTAAGGTAAGACGCAAGACAAAATGGAAATTTGATTAAAGCGCAAAAATTCGCTTGACTTGCAAAGTAAAGAGGACTATAATTATCTCAAAAATTTTAGCTAAAAATATTTAGACGAGGGAAATATGATAGAGGAAAATTTCGAAAAGATTTACCGAAACTTTCGACTGCATTTGTACAGGCGGATTTTCGAGATTATGGGGGAACGCGAAGGGTCTTTAACCGTCACCGAATTTTTCGCGGTGGAAACAATAGGGCTTATGGGCGAGCCCACGATAGGCGAGTTTGCGGAATGTCTTTCCATAACTTCCTCGCACGCGGCTTACAAGGTGCGGCAGCTTATGGAAAAGGGGTATGTGGAAAAAATTCCCACGGACGACAAGCGTTCTTATAAGTTGCGGGTGACTGAAAAATTCGTGAAATATTACCACAGCGAAAACAGCTACGGAAGGTATATCTTCGACATTCTTTCAAAGACGCTCACCCCAGAAGAACTTGAAAAGACAGACAGGCTGTTTGAAAAATTTGTGCGCACGATAGAGGCGGAAAACAAGTAAAGGAGGGGGTATGGTTGCGATTATTACCGATTCTTCAAGTAATATAACCCAAAGCGAGGCGGCGGAGCTGGGAGTTACCGTTATGCCGCTTACGATAATTTTCGGCACGACGGAATTTCGCGACGGCATAGATATAGATTGCGGAGAATTTTACAAAAGGCTTACGGAAGGCAAGGAATTTCCGCATACGGCGCAGCTTACCGAAGCGCAGATAGAAGAAGCCGTGCGCGCGGCGCTTGAAAAGGCGGACGAGGTGTTGATTATGCCTATATCGTCGGCGCTTTCGGGGTCTTTCGAAAGGTGCGCCGGCGTTGCCCGAAGATATGAAAACGTGTTCGCATACGATACAAAATGCACTACCGTTATGCTTAAAATGATGGTTCTCGAAGCCGCGGCGAACAGGGAAAAACCCGTTAGGGAAATAATAAAAATTCTCGATTCCCTGCGCCCGAAGATTAAACTTTTCGCGGCTTTGGACACTCTCGAATATCTGGGGAAGGGCGGAAGAATCTCCAAGGCAGCCGCAACGCTGGGTTCGGCGCTGAAAATCAAACCCGTAATAACGTTGAACATTAAAGGCGAGGTGGAGCTGGTTTCAAGGCAGTTCGGGATTTCCAAGGGCATATCCAACGTGGCGGGCAGGGTGGATAAAGACAAAATCGATTATTCGAAGCCCGTATATTTCATATATACCATGGACGACGAAAACTGTCTTGCGCTGATTGCCAAATCGGGAATTAAATTTGACGAAAAGGCGAATATCTGTCCGGTTATCGGCACGCACATAGGACCTTACGCCGCGGGGATTGTTTACTCGGAGAAATAGATTGACTTTTACCTCTTTTGGATATATAATGAAAAGGGAGGTAGGGAATGGTTCTTGCTGACTGGATTTTCATCGGCGGAATTTTGGGCTGTCTTACTTTGGGCGCGCTTATAGGCTTCGGCAAAGGGCTTAAATTCATTACGCGGGGTATTATAGGCTTTGCGATTTCAATGTTCGTATGCTATACGTTCGGCGGAATAATCCTCGATATACCTTTCGTAACCGATTTGCTTACGGGGCTTTCTTCGAAATGGGCGCACATAGAGTGGCTTTATAAAATTCACATCGAAATTGTCATATATTATATAGTTTTGTTTGTGATTGTATCGTTCTTGCGGATACTTATCGTCAAGATTTTTGCGCACGTCCTGGAAACGGATGTGTTCGTGATTAAGGTCATAAACAAGGCGTGCGGCGCGGTTTTGTTCACCGCGATAGGCGTGCTTGTGCTTTTGTTTGTTTTCCAGATAATTGCATGGCGCGGTGGCGACACGGCTTCCGACTTTTTGGCGCAGATTGCGGGCAGCACGATTGTCAAGCCCATTTACGAGAATAATCCGCTTGCCGTTCTAGTGCGGATGGTAAAACCTTGATAGAAATATAAAAAACGACAAATTTTTTATGCGGAAGGCAATTTTTACCGCCTTCCGCATATATTTATGTATATGGAAGTTATTTTTTCTGAGCTGAAACGCAAGGAAGTGATAAACGTTGCCGACGGAAAGCATTTGGGCAAGATTTGCGATTTGAAATTCACTTTTCCCGAGGGCAGGACGGAAGGTTTCTGGCTGACGGGCGGCAAGGGGTTTAAGCTTACAAAGCAGGATATCTATCTGCCGCTCGGCTGCGTCACGAAAATAGGGGAGGACGCGGTGCTTGTAAATTTAAAGGATGAGCCCCCGCCCCCCAAGCCGCCCAACGGGCAGATGTGCCCGCCGCTGTATCCGCCGCCCCCGCCGCAGTCGAGGCGTAGTCTGGACGAATACGAATAATCAGAATATGTTTTCGAACTTCAAACGGTATGCGTCGGGAAGATTTCTTGCAATTTCCTTTAATACTTCGAGTTTCCCCAGCGCAAGTTCGTATCGGCGGTTGTAAATAAGCCCGCACGCCTCGCTCAGCCAATAATCCACGTATGATATGTCGTTGTGCGGCAAAAAGACGTGCAGTTTTTCCTTTTTTGAATTCCACAGCGTTCTTACGGCAAACCCGTCCTCGCGGTTTGCCGTTTCGTCTTCCACTTTTTCGTAAAGTACTTCCACGGCGTCGTAAAATTCTTTGAACTGTTTGCCTACGTACCACTCCGTGAACACGAAAAGAGCCGCGCATAGAGCAACGGCGGCAAGCGTGTAGCAAATCGCCCTTACCATTTTTCCTTGACCTCTGTCTGTAAAATTTTGTATTTTTCGCCTTTTTTCTGGAAATAGACCCGCCCTTCGCCGTTTACGGTCATGACCACCACATCGCGCAGTTTTGCGCCCTGCTTGGACAGAAATTTATCGAAATCATCGCCGCCGAAGCATTTATTTATGTTCTTTTTGTCCGGTTTGCCCAAATCGACGAGCGTCAGCGAAAGAGAGGTCGAAGCCACCTGTTCTTTTTCGAGCGCGGAAAAAGAGCCGTTCGACTCAAACAGCCCGTAATATACGTCGTCGAGGTTGAAATATCCTGCGGCGCGCATGCTTTCTATAAGGTCGCTTACGTCGAGATTGTTTTTTTTGAGCTGAAAAACGTCTATCCCGTCCCTGTTTATCACTACGGAAGGTTCGCCGCAAATCACGTTTTTTACGGGTCTGAACCATAGGTCCAACAGCCAAACTATCTGGTGGAGTATAAATATGGCGATAATTGCTATTATCCCGTATAAAAGCGGAATGGACGAATCCGCCATGGGTATGCAGGCGAGTTCGGCAATCAAAAGCGTTATTACAAACTCGAAGGGCTGCATTTCGCCTATCTGGCTTTTACCCATAAGCCGCATAATTAGAAGAAGGGTTATAAATATAATTGTAGTGCGTACAAGTACAAGTGCCAATTTAAAGCCTTCGCAATTTTATTTATAAACAGTATTGTCAAAAAAACGGCTAATATTCTTGATTTTGCGGGGACGGTGTGCTATAATTCGTTAGAAAAAAGGAGAAGCGGCGTGCCCGGTGTTTTTGAAGATATTGAAAGGCTTAACGGCGGAAAAATGAATTTCGGCACCGAGAGAACCCGCGCGCTTTTAGACGCGCTCGGTTCGCCCGACGGCCGTTTGAAAATAATCCACATAGCGGGAACGAACGGCAAGGGTTCTGCGGCGGAATATATTTCCCGGACACTCGCCGCGGCGGGGCGCAAAGTCGGCACGTTCACCTCGCCACCCGTTCTCGACTGCTCGGAGCAGTTTTCAATCGACGGAAAGCCCCTTTGCGCCGAAAAGGCGGAAAAGTATATGGAAAAGGCGTACGCCGCCGCGGAGAATTGCACTTCTTTCGAGGTGACCACCGCCGCGGCGCTTTACGCTTTTGCCCAAGAGGGATGCGAGTACGCCGTTGTGGAGTGCGGGCTGGGAGGACTTCTCGACGCTACGAACGCCGTGCGGAAAAAGGAATTGGCGGTAATTACCTCCATAGGGTTGGAGCATACCGCCGTTTTGGGCGCGACGCTCGAAGAGATTTGCGCGCATAAGTCGGGGATAATACGCGGCTGTCCCGCCGTGGTAAGTGCTTTGCAGCCCGAAGCAGTCCTTTCATATTTCAAAAAACTCAACGTGATTTTTGCGGACAAGCCTTTGGAAATCCTCACAAGCGGTTTTTCGGGACAAAGTTTTTTATACGGCGGGGATAAGTTCGAAATTAAAATGGCAGGCTTTGCGCAGGCGTATAACGCGGCTGTCGCGATAGAGGCGGCGCGCCTTTTGAAAATTCCCGAAAACGCAATACGTACAGGCTTATCCGCGGCTTTCCTTGCGGGCAGGCTTCAATATTTCAAGGCGGGCGGCAATGAATATATAGTTGACGGCAGTCACAATCCTGCAAGCTTTGCCCCCCTTGCCGCCGAGTTGAAGAAATACGACCCCGAAAAGGTTACGCTTATTTTCGGTTGTCTTTCGGATAAAGATATAGAAAGCAACCTAAGCGCGCTGGAAGGGCTTGCGGGGCGGATTTTCGCCGTACAGCCGAAAAGTCCTCGCGCTATGGATATAGATAAAATTTATTCCGCGTGCAAAAAGCGCTTTCCCGCCGCCGAGGTTGCGGAAAGCGTAAGCAGCGCGCTTGAAAAATCGGACGGCGCCGTAGTGGTGTGCGGTTCGTTTACGCTTGTCAAGGAGGCGGTAAGTTGGATAGAGAAAAGGTTATAAAAGCGGTGGAAGATTTGCTTCTCGCCCTCGGAGAGGACGTCGCGAGGGAAGGGCTTAAAGATACGCCAAGGCGTGTTGCGGACGCGTACGCCGAACTGCTTGCGGGGGAGGGAAAATCTGCTGAGGAGCATCTTTCCAAGACGTTTGAAAGCGCGGGCGGCGAGCTTGTGGTGGAAAAGGACATCAGCTTTTCTTCGACCTGCGAGCATCATCTCATGCCCTTTTTCGGCAAAATCGCCATAGCGTACGTGCCAGACGGAAGGGTAGTAGGCATTTCGAAGCTTGCGCGCACCGTGGAAGTGTTTGCGAAGAGATTGCAGATACAGGAGAGGCTTACGCAGCAGATAGCCGACGAAATTATGCGTTGTTTAAAACCCAAGGGAGTTATGGTGGTTTGCGAAGCCGAACATACCTGTATGACCTGCCGCGGCGTAAAAAAACCGGGCAGCAAAACGGTGACGTATTCCGTTGCGGGCAACTTCCCCAAAGAGAAAAAGGACGAGGTTTTCAGGCTGATAAATGAAAATAGGCGCTAAGGAATTTAAAAACCATACCTACGTAATGGCTATAATAAACCTTACGCCCGACAGCTTTTACGCTCCCAGCCGCAGAACGTGCGACGACGTGCTTTATGCGGTGGAAAATGCCGTAAACGACGGCGCTTCGGTTATAGACATAGGCGCGCAATCCACCCGACCGGGATATTCGGAAGTGGGCGCGGACGAGGAAATTTCCCGTTTCGAAAAACCTGTCGGAATGATAAAGGCGAGGTTCGATATCCCCCTTTCCGTCGATACGTATTTCGAAAAAAGCGCGCGGGCGGCGCTTGCGCTCGGCGCGGATATGATAAACGACGTTTGGGGCTTGACCCGCGGAAATATCGCAAAAGCTATAGCCGAATACGGCGCTTCTGTGTGCATTATGCATAACTCGGCAGAGCCCCTTAGGGGCGATATATGGCAGCCCGTATTGAGTTTTTTGAAAGATTCCGCCGCAAAGGCGCTTGCCGCGGGCATAGAGGGCGATAAAATCTGCATAGACGGCGGCATAGGCTTCGCAAAGGACAGGGAGCAGAATTTCGAGCTGTTGAACGGTTACGAAAGGCTTAACGCCCTCGGATATGCCACTCTTTTGGGCTGTTCGAGAAAGTCTATGTTCGGCGGCAGGGTAGAGGACAGGCTTCCCGCTACGGTCGCCGCGACCCGTCTTGCCTGCGAGAAGGGCGTTTTGTTCGTGCGCGTGCACGACGTTAAGGAAAACGCGCTTGCTATAAGGGAGTATTACGAAAGCAATTCACCGAGGCTTAAAAATGAATAAAATTCTAATACGCGGGCTTGAAGTTTCCGCCTGCCACGGCGTAAAGGACTTCGAAAAAGTCCACCCCCAGCCCTTTATTTTCGACGCGGACCTTTACTTCGATTTTTCCGCGGCAGCGGAAAGCGACAATTTGAACGACACGGTAAACTATTCCGCCGCCTGCAAAAAAATCGTCGCCGCCGCAACTTCTCAATCCTTCAATTTAATCGAAAAACTCGCATACGTATGCGCTTATTCGGTTATGGAAAGCTTGCCCGTAAGCAAAATTTCGCTTACCGTTTACAAGCCGCAAGCACCCATGAAAGTAAATTTTAAAACCGTCGGCGTTTCGGTGGAAGTGGAAAGAACAGAGGCGTATCTCTCCCTCGGGTCAAGTATAGGCGACAGGAAAGATTACCTCGACAGGGCGGTGAAAGCCCTCGTTTCCCATCAGCATATCAGCGTGAAAAAAGTTTCGGATTATATTGAAACGGAGCCATACGGCGGCGCGGCAAAAAACAAATTCTTAAACTGCGCGGTGGGAATCGAAACATATCTTACTGCCGAAGAACTGCTGTGCGAAATCCATAAAATCGAGGACGCCTGCGGCAGAACGCGCGAAAAGCGCTGGGGGGACAGAACCCTCGATATAGACATAATCTTTTTCGGCAAAAAGGTGATTTGTACGGACAGGCTTATCGTGCCCCACCCCGAATATCATAAGCGGGATTTCGTGCTTGTTCCCCTTAAACAGATAGCGCCCGATTTCGTCTGCCCCGTACTTAAAAAAGCTGTAAAATATATACAATCATCGGGCAGCGATGTGAAAATTTAAAAAATTTTTTATGCAAAGTGCACAAAAATTTTTAAAAAATCTATACAAATTGCAATTGTTATGTTATAATCATAACACTCGAAATTTCGTTTAACATCAGTTTAAATCACTTGGCGGTAATCCGCCATCCGTGGGGAGAAAATTTTGGAAAAAATTGGCATTATCGATTTAGGCTCGAATTCCGCAAGACTTGTTATCGTCAACCTCTTCGCGGACGGCTATTTTATGGTCGTTGACGAGCTTAAAGAAAGCGTACGGCTCGGACAGGATATGGAACGCGACGGCTTTTTGAAGCCCGCCCGCGTTGCGGAAACAATCAAAACGCTTAAAATGTTCCGAAAATTATGCGACGCAAGCGGCGTAACCCGCATAATCGCGGTGGCTACGGAAGCCGTGCGGCGCGCGAAAAACCAGCGTAGCTTTCTTGACGAAATACAGGCTAACTGCGGCATCAAAATACGCGTACTTTCCGCCGAAGAGGAGGCGGTTCTCGTCTATCGCGGCGTTATAAACACGATGGACGCACCCAAGGGCATAATTCTCGAAATAGGCGGCGGTTCTACCAAAATCGTATATTACAACCGCAGAAATATGCTCAACTTCGCCACCCTGCCTTTCGGCGCGGTGACGCTTACGGGGCTTTTCTCGGGCGACGGCCTGAAACCCGAAGAACAGGCGGAAAAGATAGAGGAATTTTTCACCGACCAGTTGAAACAGGTTGAGTGGTTGAAAGACGTCGAGCCCGACGTGCAGATGATAGGCGTGGGCGGGTCGTTCAGGAATCTTTTCAAAATCGCGAAGATGGTTAAAAAGTATCCTTTGGACACCGTTCATAACTACCGTATGAGCGTTGAGGACTTTATACCCATTTACGATATGCTTAAAGTTCTCGACCTCGACAAAAAGAAGAAGATAAAGGGGCTTTCCGCAGAACGGGCGGACATTCTGCCCGCCGCGCTTGCCGTTATAAAGTCTTTTGTTGACTATATGAACGTTGACGGCTTTACGCTGTCCGGCGCGGGGCTGAGAGAGGGCATAATGTTCAACCAAGCCCTTCCCATGACTATCGAAAAGCCTATTTTGGACGTGCTCAATTATTCGCTTACTACTCTCGTAAAATACTACGACTGCGACGAAAAACACGTGGAGCACGTTGTGAATTTAAGCATACAGCTTTTCAAACAACTGCGCGTATTGCATAAATTCCCCCGCCAATATCTCAAAATATTGAAAGTAGCCGCCATGCTGCACGACTGCGGCATGCGTATAAAATACTACAACCACCAGCGGCATAGCTGGTATATGATTTTAAATTCTACGCTTTACGGCGTGACCCACCGCGACATAGTGCTTGCGGCGTTTGTGGCGTGTTGCCATAAGAAAGAAGACATAAACCCTTACGACTGGGCGCGATACAAGGATTTGGTTAGCGACGACGACCTTGAAATAGTCAAAAAGCTTGGCGTAATGCTGCGCATAGCCGAAAGTCTGGACAGGGCAAATTCGGGTTCGATAAAAAGCGTAAACTGCGACATTTTGGGCGATTCCGTCATAATGAAGACCGAAATCGAGGGCGACGCGACGCTTGAAATCAAGAACGCGATGGCCGCCGCTACCGAGTTCAGAAAGTCCTTCCACAAAAATCTCGAAATTTTATAAAACCAACCTGCCGTCCATAACGGACGGCATTTGAATTGACCGTATGAGATATATTCTTGCAAGCGCTTCACCGAGGCGCAGGGAGCTTTTGGCGCAGATTTTGCCTTCTTTCGAGGTAATCCCCGCCGAGGGCGAAGAAAAGGTAAATTTATCCCTCTTCCCCGAACAAATGGTCTGCGCCCTTGCCGAAAACAAGTGCGACGAAGTATTCGGGAAAAATCCCGACGCAACCGTGATAGGGTGCGATACGCTAGTGGTTTTCGGCTCGGAGATACTCGGTAAGCCGAAAGACAGGGAGGACGCTGCCGCCACGCTTAAACGCCTTTCGGGAAAAACGCACTACGTTATCACCGCCGTTTGCGTGCGCAACAAGTACAAAAAGCTTGTCGATTTCGAGAGGACGGAGGTCAAATTCAACAATCTTTCGGACGATTTTATTAAAATCTACGTTGACGGCGGTTCGCCGCTGGACAAAGCGGGCAGCTACGGCATCCAGGACGGCGGGCTCGTAAAGGAATATTTCGGAAATTATACAAACGTTGTCGGGCTGCCCGTGCAGCTCACAAAAAAACTTATCGAAAAGGTAGATGACTTATGAAGAGAATTGCCGTTGATTTGGGCTCGGGCATAACCAAGATATATATGCCGGGCTGCGGCGTGGTTTTGACCGAAGCCACCTGTATGGCGGTAGAGGAAATGTATTCCGCAGGCAAGAAGAAGTACGCTGTCAAGGCGTGCGGCGACAAGGCTCGCGCGCTTTCGGGCAGGGCGGCGAAGAATACGATTATAGTTAATCCCGTTTTCGAGGGCGATATTACCCACCCCAATCTTGCAAGTTACCTGCTTTCCTATTTCCTCGAAAAGGTGGAAGTAACGCCCCGCGTTGCGAAACGGGCGGAACTTATCTTTATCGTGCCCTGCGGCGTGACGGAAAACGTCAAGGACAAATACAGGCAGATAGCGCAGGACTGCGGCTTCGAAACGGTTTATTTCACCATCGTGCCTTTTGCTGCGGTGCTCGGGCACAACGCTTCCATCAGCGAAAGCACGCCCAAGTTCTCGCTTGATATAGGCTATTCCATAACAAATATCGCCGCGTTTTCGCGCGACGGGATTATATCGGGGCTTAACGTTAATTTGGGCGGCGGAAACATAGATAAACATCTTATAGAGGAGTTTTCTTTAAATTCCGACTTCAAGATGGGCACGCTCACCGCGGAACGGCTGAAAAACACCGTGGGCAGCCTTCTGCACGACGACAACAAGATGTCGGTCATCGACGGAAGAAACGCAACTACGGGCGCGCCCGCGTCCCTCAGCGTAAATTCGGAGAGGATATATCCCATAATAACCGCATACGTGGATAAGATTTTGGAATACGTGCAGCTTGCCCTGGCAAAACTGCCGCCCGACGTTTCCTCTGCGGTTATGCGCGGCGGAATTTACCTTACGGGCGGACTCGTCAAGCTGGACGGTTTGCCCGAATACATAGAGGAAAAGCTGAACATTCCCGTAATAATGCCCGAAGAACCTCAGCTTGCCGTGGTTATAGGCGGGGGCGCAATTCTTGCCGACGATAACCTTCTTAATGGTCTTGCCACCGAATAAATCTAAAAGATTTTATAAAATTTAGTCGATTTTAGTTGACATATTTTATTGTTTGGTTTAAACTAACAATAAGTTTAGATTTTTTAATTTAAACTTTTACTTTGAAGGTGGGCGGAGCTCTTGACACCCTTAACAAGGGCGAAGCTACCGATATAGCGGGCGTTTTATAATTGGATTAAGGGACAATTTGCAAGCGTTCCGCGTACGCTTTTCCACCGGCAACGGAAAGGCGTTGTTTCCCGAGGCATATTGCTAACGCCAAAAAGCAATATTGCCGCACTGGCGGTATAACGAATACCACGGATATCGCCGCAATACCCGTATTTCGTCCGGTAAACGGCATTCGGGTTGAATCTGCAAAAGTGAGAATTTTTTAGCTTTTTTTGTTTGAGAACCTCGCAAATAGTTTTACTGCCCGCGGAAATTTTTCCGCGGGCAGTTTCTATGTTTGGGTATTATATAAACAAATCAGGCTGTGCTTCTACCGCAAGCTTTCAACGGGGGGCGTAAAAGATTTTCAAAGCAATATGCTATAAAATTCTTTACATTTTTTCGGCTTTCGTGATATAATATTCCAGCTGGACAAATAACCGTGCGGAGATAATCCGAATATGATAAACAAGTTGAAAATAATCCGTGCGGAAGGGCTTTATCCCTACCGTAACCAGGCTATTGAAAAGTACCTTCTCGGCTGCTGCAAAAAGGGGGAAATGACCCTCTATCTATGGGCGAACGACAAGACGGTTTTCATAGGTAAAAACCAGAATGCCTATTCGGAATGTAGGCTTTCCGCGCTTACGGCGGACGGAGGATACGTTGCCCGCAGGTTTACGGGCGGCGGCGCGGTTTATCACGACAAGGGCAATCTCAATTTTACGTTTATAGCCGACCGCACGGATTTCGACATAGCAAACCAGTTTTCGGTTATGACGGGCGCTATGCGCGCATTGGGGTTCGAAGCCCGTTTAAACGGCAGAAACGACGTGGTAATCGACGGGAAAAAATTTTCGGGCAACGCGTTCTATAAAAGCGAAACCGCCTGTCTGCATCACGGCACGGTTTTGATAGGCACGGATTATTCCGCAATCGAAAAATATTTGAACGTCAGCCGCGTAAAGCTGAACGCAAAGGGCGTGAAAAGCGTAAAAAGCCGCGTGGGCAATCTGCGCGATTACAGGGCGGACATAACATCGGAACAAGTTGCGGACGCGCTTATTTCCGCGCTTGAAAGCAGATATCCTCACGCTTCGCGCGAATATCTTAAAGAGGGAGATTTGCCCGAGACTGAAATACAAAGGCTTACGGCGGAATTTGCAGACCCCGATTACGTGCGCGGAGACGACGTCAGATACGGCGTGGAATTTGAATACAGGTACGAATGGGGAGTTGCGGACGTGCGGCTGGATTTCAACGGCGACGTCATAGAACGGGCTAAAATTTATTCGGACGCGCTCGACACCGGGGCGGTGGAATTAAAGGAAAGGTTATTGACGGGAGCGGACGTCACAAAGACAATCGACCCCCGAATAAAAGATATTATCGAAACAATGGGAGCTTTAAAACGATGAAATACGATTTGGTTGTAATCGGCGGCGGCCCGGGCGGATATACCGGCGCAATAAGGGCGGCTAAACTTGGGATGAAAACGGCTTTGATTGAGGAGCGCGACTTGGGCGGCACTTGCCTTAATAGGGGCTGTATTCCTACGAAAGCGCTTTTGCACAGCGGAGAGCTGTACGCCTCGCGCGAGGGTTGGGAGGAATTGGGCGTTAAAGCCGAAAACGTCACCCTCGACGAAGACGCGATTTACCGCCGCAAAGACGCCATAGTACAGAATCTGCGCAACGGCGTAAGGACGCTTGTAAAGTCGAATAAAATTGACCTTTATGAAACGCACGGCGTAATCACTGGCGAGCATACCGTTAAAGCGGGCGAAGAAGAACTCGAAACGGAGTATATTCTCATTGCCACGGGCTCTTTGCCCATAGGTTCGGACCCCGCAAGGCGTCCCATAGAGGGTATGCAATACGCTCTTAATTCGGATAACGTTCTTGCGGAACGCGTGGAAGGTCAGAATATAGCGGTTATAGGCGCGGGAGTAATAGGCGTGGAATTTACCGACTATCTTACAAACGTCGGCAGAAGCGTTACGCTTATCGAGCCCATGGACCGCATAATTCCCATGACAAATAAGGAGACCAGCACCCAGCTTGCCGCCATTTTGAAGAAGAAAGGGATTAAGATTATCACGGGCGCGAAAGTTAAGGAAATTCTCCCCGACCATACAGTAAAATATACTACCGAAAAGGGCGATTTCGAACAGAAGTTCGACAACGTAATAACCTCTATCGGCAGAATGGCGAATATTACGGGACTGGGGCTTGAAAACGTGGGAATACCCGCGGGCAAGCGCATAGAAGTAGATGAAAATATGTACACGGGCGCAGCCAAAATTTACGCCTGCGGCGACGCAATAGGGCGGATACAGCTGGCGCATTACGCCTCCGCAACCGCCATAACCGCAGTGGAAAGTATGCTGAACAGACCCCATTCCATGGACATCAGCATAGTTCCCTCCTGCATTTATACCCAGCCCGAAATCGCTTTCGTCGGTAAAAAGGAATCGGAAGTTCCCAATGCCAAAGTGGGCAAATTCCTTATGGCAGCCAACGGCAAGTCGCAGATAGAGGGCGTAGCCCGCGGCTTTGTTAAGGTCGTGGCGGATGAAAACGACTATGTCGTGGGTGCCGAATTGTTCTGCGTGCGCGCCACCGATATGGTTGGCGAACTTGCTTTGGCGATTTCGCTCGGCTTGACCATACACGAAGTTGCTTCGGTCATCCACCCGCATCCCACGGTTATGGAAAGCATTGACGAAGCTTACGGCGACATAGAAGGTCTTGCAACCCATATGGCGCCTAAAAACAGGTAAATAAAAAAATCATAATTTTCTTATAATACAGGAGGTCATTTCAAAATGGCAAAAAGAACGGCACTTTATGACAATCACGTCGCGCACGGCGGCAAGATAGTCGAATTTGCGGGATACGAACTTCCCGTCCAGTATGAAGCGGGCGTCATTACCGAACATATGACGGTACGCAAAAAGGTCGGACTTTTCGACGTGTCACATATGGGCGAGGTAGTGGTAAGCGGTAAAAACGCCGAAGAAGCGCTTAACCGTATAGTAACCAACGACATCAGGGGAATGTACGACGGACAGGTGAGATATTCCCTGCTGCCCAACGAGCGCGGCGGCGCGGTGGACGATATACTTATCTACCGCGTAAACGGCGAATGTTTCCTTATAGTCGTGAACGCAAGCAATGCCGATAAGGACGCGGCGTGGATTTCTTCGCATTTGCCAAAGGACGTTAAATTCGAAAATATTTCAGACAAAGTTTCCCAGCTTGCCCTGCAAGGTCCTCTTGCCGAAACGGTTTTGAAAAAGGTTTTGGCGGAGGAATTTATCCCCAAAAAGTATTATTCTTTCACAAAGGAAGCAAAAGTCAATGGAATGAAATGCCTTGTTTCCCGCACGGGCTACACGGGCGAAAGCGGGTTCGAACTGTACTGCGGCAACGCGGACGCTCCCAAACTTTTCGAGCTACTCCTTAAAGAAGGCAAGGAGGAGAGTATTCTTCCCTGCGGTCTGGGCGCGCGCGACACTCTCCGCCTCGAAGCGGCAATGCCTTTGTACGGGCATGAGCTGGGCGAGGATATCCCCGTGAACGAAGTCGGGCTGGGCTTTGCCATTAAGATGGGCAAAGAGGACTTCATAGGCAAGAAGGCGCTTGAAGCGCATACCCCCGAATACGTCAGGGTGGGCGCTAAGGTCGTCGATAGGGGAATCGCAAGGGAACATACCGACGTTTACTGCGGAAGCGAGCTTGCAGGCGTCGTAACGTCGGGCACTCACGCGCCCCTTCTCGGCTATCCCATAGCAATGCTCCGCATAAAGAAGGAATTTATCGATAAGCCCCTCGAAGCGGACGTCCGCGGCAGAAGGTTGAAACTTCAAATCGTTGACCTTCCTTTCTATAAAAAATCTTAAATTTTAAAATACATATATCAATTTTGGAGGAATTAGAAAATGAAAATTTTATTCAGAGAGTCCCACGAATGGGCTGCAATCGAAGGCAAGACCGCTAAAATCGGTATTTCCGACCACGCTCAGAAAGAGCTGGGCGACCTCGTATTCATCAATCTGCCCGAAGTCGGCGCGGAAGTAAAGGCGGGCGACGTGCTCTGTGACGTAGAATCCGTAAAGGCTGTTTCCGACCTGTACGCTCCCGTTTCCGGCAAGGTAATTAAGGTAAACGAAGAGCTTGAAAGCTCGCCCGAACTTATCAATCAAGACGCAATGGGCGCGTGGATTTGCGAGATTGAGGTTACCGATGTTCCCGCAGACCTTATGGACGAAGCCGCTTACAAGGATTTCATAAAGGGTTAAATTATGTCGGATTATCTGTCAACCACCGAGCGGGAGACAAGGGAAATGCTCGATAAAATCGGCGTTAAGTCGATTGAAGAGCTTTTCGAGGATATTCCCGCCGATATGAAGCTTAAAAAGCTGAATCTGCCCGAGGGGAAGAGTCAGCAGGAAACTATGGAGATAATGACTGCCTTGTCCAAAAAGAACAAGGTGTATGACGTAATTCTCCGCGGCGCGGGAAGCTATGACCATTACATACCCTCTATGGTTAAAAATCTTTCTTCCCGTTCCGAATTTATAACGGCTTACACGCCCTACCAGGCGGAGATGAGCCAGGGTATTTTGCAGGCGATTTTCGAATATCAAAGCATGATTTGCAATCTTACGGGTATGGACGTGAGCAATGCTTCCGTATATAACGGCGCGAACGCCGCCGCGGAAGCCATGCTAATGTGTTGCGAAAAAAACCGCAAAACATTTGTCACTTTCAATAATATCCGCCCCGATACGCTTAAAGTTCTCAACACATACGCGCACCGCCGCGGAATTACCGTAAAGGTTATCGACGCCGTTAAAGGCGTAAGCGATATAGCTTCGCTCAAAAAGGAGTTGAACGATACTTCCGCCTGCGTCTATATCGAACAGCCCAACTACTTCGGGCTTATCGAGGACGCGGAGGAAATAGGCAAGGCGGCTCATGAGGCGGGCGCTAAATTCGTTATGGGCTGCAATCCCATAGCGCTCGCGCTTTTGAAATCCCCTGCCGAATGCGGCGCGGACATAGCCGTAGGCGACGCGCAGCCCCTCGGGCTTCCGATGTCTTTCGGCGGTCCGTATGTAGGCTTTATGGCTTGCACGACAAAGGAAATGCGTAAGATGCCGGGAAGAATCGTCGGTGAAACCACCGACCACGACGGAAACCGCGCGTACGTCCTAACTTTACAGGCGCGCGAACAGCATATCCGCCGCGAAAAGGCGTTTTCCAATATCTGCTCCAACCAGGCTTATTGCGCGTTGGTTGCATCCATGTATATGTCGGCGATGGGTCCGGAAGGCATGGCGGAGGTTGCAAACGCCTGCGTATCTTATGCGCATTATCTTGCCGAAGGGCTTGAAAGCGCGGGGCTCAAACTTAAATACCGCGGAGATTTCTTCCATGAATTTGTCACCGAATGTGATAAGCCCGCAGACAAGATTATCAAAGCGCTTGACAAGGCGGGAATTTTGGGCGGTTTGAAACTTTCCGCAAACGAAATACTCTGGTGCGCTACGGAAACTCTCTCCAAGGCGGATATAGACAGAGCCGTTGAGGTCGTAAGGAGGGTAAAATGAATCTGATTTTTGAAATTTCCGAAAAGGGCAAAAGGTGCGCAACCATAAGAACCCCCGACGTCAAGGCGGCGAAAATAAATAAAAAATATCTCAGAGCCGAAAAACCCGAACTGCCCGAAGTCAGCGAAGTCGATTTTTCAAGGCACTATACGGCGCTTTCTCGCAGGGCGTTCGGCGTTGATAACGGTTTCTATCCCCTCGGCTCGTGCACTATGAAGTATAACCCGAAAATCAACGAAGAGGTGGCGGCGCTTGAAGGCTTTACGCGTATTCACCCGCTGCAAGACGTAAAAACGGTTCAGGGCGCGCTTGAAGTTATGGATACTTTAAGTTGCAGCCTTGCCGAAATTACGGGCATGGACGCGGTTACGCTTCAACCCAACGCGGGCGCTCACGGCGAATATACGGGTCTGCTTTTGATAGCGGCTTACCATGCGGCGAGAAAGGACTTCAAGAGGACGAAAGTCATCGTTCCCGACAGCGCGCACGGCACAAACCCCGCGAGCGCGGTTATGGCGGGCTTTGAAATCATAAACGTTCCCTCGGACGAAAAGAAGGGGGTTGACCTTAAAGCCTTGAAAGCCGTTGTCGGCGACGACACCGCGGCGCTTATGCTTACCAACCCCACGACGCTGGGCTTGTTTGAAAAGAATATCAAGGAGATAAGCAAGATTATTCACAACGCCGGCGGACTTCTTTACTATGACGGCGCAAATCTCAATGCGGTAATGGGGGTAGTACGTCCGGGCGATATGGGCTTTGACGTAGTTCACCTCAACCTGCATAAAACGTTCTCTACGCCCCACGGCGGCGGCGGTCCGGGCTCAGGTCCCGTCGGCTGTAAGAAGGAATTGGCGCAGTTCCTGCCCAATCCGAGAGTGGAAAAGACGGAAAAGGGTTATAAATTCGTCAACGGCGCAAAGAGCATAGGCAAAGTAGCATCTTTCTACGGCAATTTCGGCGTATATGTCCGCGCTTTGGCGTACATAGTGGCGCTCGGCGCGGAGGGAATAAAGGCTGCGGCTCAGCACGCCGTCCTCAATGCAAATTATCTTAAAGTGAACATAGAGGATTTGTATCCCACCGAAAAGGGCAGGCACTGCATGCACGAGTTCGTGGTAAGCATGCAGGAATTGAAGGATAAGACGGGCGTTTCGGCTATGGAAATAGCTAAAACAATGATAGACCGCGGTTATCATCCGCCTACAATGTACTTCCCGCTTATCATTCACGAAGCGCTTATGTTCGAGCCGACGGAAACGGAGAACAAGCGCACGCTGGACGAGGTAATAGCCGCTCTCCGCGAAATTTACGAAGAAGCGTTCAAGGACCCCGAATATATGAAGTCCGCGCCTCACCACGCGCAAATAGGACGTCCCGACGAGGTAAAGGCTGCCCGTCAGCCCGTCGTAAGGTACGTAAAACAATAATTTCAAGCGGCTTGTACGCAAAAAAAGACGGCGGAAAATCCGCCGTCTTTAAATTTAATTCAATACGTATCGGCTTTTTTATGTTATGCAAAATATTTGGACAATATTATATCAGGTTGTGCGATGAAAGATTTTTTTAAGGACAGATTGCCCGATTTCTCCAAGTTTGAAGACTTCGGTTTTGTAAAGGAAGGGGATGTTTATTCCTATAAAACGGAAATTTTGGACGGGCAGTTCGACATGCGCGTTGAAGTTTATAAGGACGGCGCGGTAAAAACCAAAGTTGTGGATAAGGGCACGGGAGAACCATATACCCTGCATCTTGTGGAAGACGCGGGCGGCTCTTTCGTAGGCGGGGTGCGCGAGGAATACGGGCGGGTGCTATCCGAAATTTCCGAAAAATGCTTTGTAAGCGACGTGTTCAGATGCGGCTGCGCGCGCGATTTAATCAAATACGTCCGCGATAAATACGGCTGCGAATTGCAATTTCTTTGGGAAAAATTTCCGCAAGACGCCGTATGGCGCAGGTGCGACAACGGCAAATGGTTCGCCGTTTTAATGAAACTCCCCAAAACGAAGCTCGGGCTCGATTCGGGCGAAATAACGGATATAATCGACCTTCGGATAGAGCCTTCAAAGCTTGACGTTTTGGCGGACGGTCAAAGATTTTTCCGCGGCTATCATATGAACAAAAAGAGCTGGATTACGGTTTGTTTGGACGGCACGGTTTCTTTCGAAGAAATTTGTTCTCTGCTCGACGAAAGCTATGAGCTTGCCCGAAAATGTTGATACGTATTAAATTATTTAAAGAACGGGCGGAAACGCAATGCGCGTTTCCGCCCGAAAATTTTAAATTCTGAAATTTAAAAATGTTTAAAATTTTAAGATATGTTTTGAAATTTTAAGATATGTTTTAAAGTTTGCGAAACGTTCCAAATTTTAAATCACTGCGTCGGAAGCCGTATAGCCTTCGAGGGAGTTTGCTTTGACCTGGATACAGATATATTTCAAACCTTCCCCGAAAGCGAAAAACTGCCTTTTAGCCGACGGTGAAATGCGTATCCAGTCGCCTGCTGCAAGTTCTACGATTTCGCCGTCGATTTCAACCTTGCCCTTGCCCGAAAGGATAGCGTAAATTTCCTCGTTTTGCTTGTGCGAATGTACAAAAGGCACGCACCCGCCGGCGGGCAATTCGTTCACGCTTATTTCCGCTCCCGTAAGTTTCAACAGGTCGTGCAGCTCTGTACGCGCGCCCGCCGATACATGCGTTTTGTTAAAATTTTTCATAAATCTACCTCCGATTTTTTATTGAAAACAGTATAGCGCAACCTTTAAATTAAATCTCAAACGTTACAAATCTATTATCATATAATTATTTTGTAACTTGGTAACTTTTTAAAACTATCGGATATATAGTTGCATTTTAAAATTAAATCTGCTAAAATAAGGAAAAGGAGGAAATTATGCTGACGAGAGAGGAATTGCCCGAATGTCCCGTAGCAACCACGGTGCAGATTATAGGGAATAAATGGAAAATCCTTATAATCCGCAATCTTTTGGATGCGCCGCAAAGATTTTCGGAAATTAAAAAAACTATCCCCGGCATAAGCCAAAAGGTTCTGACGGATAATCTTCGCGCTCTTGAAAGCGACGGTCTGCTTATAAGGGAAGTTTTTGCCGAAGTCCCGCCGCGCGTCGTATATTCCCTGTCGGAGCTGGGTAAAACGCTTAAACCCGTGCTCGACGCAATGGGCGATTGGGGCGCCGGATATAAGGCAATTATTTAAAAATTAAATTCGGACGGAAGCCAGACAGATATTTTCTGTTTGGCTTTCTTTTCGTCTGAATTAAAAGTAAAATCAAATAAAAAAGATTTTCCGCAAAATATAAGAGGTTTGAAATTTTTTAAAAATTTAAAATTAAATAAAAATAAATATAAAGGAGCATGACAATGAAGTACAAAGATTGGCTTGGCGAATGGCTTGAATTTTATGTAAAGCCGACGACAAAAGAAAGAACGTATAAGAAATATATATACCAAGTGAAAAAGTATATTACGCCCCCTCTCGGCGGATTCGGAATCGACGGACTGACTGCCGCAGAGCTTCAAAAGTTTTCCGCGTCGCTTATGGAACAAGGGCTTGCCGCAAGTACAATCAACAGCGTAATGGCCGTGCTCAAAACCTCGCTTAAAGTCGCCGCCCAAAACGGAATTACGGACAAATTTTCAAATGAATGTGTTTCGCGCCAAAAAGTGCGCGGCAAACAATCGGACTGTTTCAGTAAGGACGAGCAAAAGAAAATAGAAAATTATATAATCGCATCCCGCAACACAAAGCCGAATCTTATCGGAATATTGCTATGCCTTTATACGGGGCTTAGAATAGGCGAACTGCTTGCGTTGACCTGGGATGATATCGATTTCGTAAAGGGCACGCTTACCGTGAATAAATCCTGCCGCGACTGCTGGAACGGCAAAAGCTACGTGAAAGAAATCGATTCTCCCAAAACGCAGAGTTCGAACAGGGTAATACCTATTCCGCAGCAGATTATATCTTATCTGGATGCGGAGAAGAATAGGTCGAAATGCGTTTTCGTCGTGTGCGGAAAGACTGAATTCGGCGCCGAAGTACGTTCTTATCAAAGGACTTTTGAAAATCTTTTAAAAAAGCTTAGAATTCCGCACAAAGGATTTCACGCCATGCGGCACACTTTTGCGACAAGGGCGTTGGAGTGCGGAATGGATGTAAAAACGCTGTCCGAAATATTGGGGCATCAGAATGCCAACATAACATTGCAGCTTTATGCCCATTCGCTTATGGAGCACAAGATAGAAATGATGAATAAAGTCGGTAAATTACTGAATTAAGATAATATATGCTTTATCCGATTTATTTATATTGCAGAATTTCGCCCCTACCGTTAAACAACTTCCCCCGTAGTGCCGTTTTGTAAATTATTGTTCTTTATAACTTCAAAAAAGGAAATCACTTCTTGCAACGAAGAAATGGACCTCCTATATAAAGGCGAAGATTTATTTAAACCCATATCTGCCATATAATTTGAAATAATTTCATAAACGACTTGCGGTTTGGTTAGACTTTTAATTCGTATGATTAGCTTTAAATCTTTGCAGTTCCCGTTTGTTTCTGCACCAAAAAGGCCTATGCCAACCCCACCGATTGTTCCGCCGTTCGTAACCAACCCGCCATTTTCATAAAGTTCATAATTTAGATATTCGTCAAAATCTATAATATAGTATTTTTTTGACTGATAATCAATAAGACAAAGTTTTTTGTTCTCATTATCTACAACAATCATTTTTTTAAATGAATTTTCTTTATTGTAAGTATGGCTATCGGTTATAAAGAAAATTTTAGAAACCTTAAATTCGTGCGCTTTCAAATATTCCAAAATTTTTTTGTTCACTTCATATTGTTCATTTGAATCAGCTTTATCTTTTGACGATTGATAGAAAAGAACACCACAAAAAACGATTATAAAGACTAAAACACAAACAATTATGCAGATTAAAAACATTTTAACTCTCCTTAAAGTTGGTAACCAATAATTTCTACCAATTTAAATGACGTAGGGCGTGTACTTGGGAAGCTAAGTAGTGTGGCCTCAAATCTCCAAGTGTCGCCTTCCCCTAAATTGTTGATATTAGCCAAAGCTGTTCCGAGATTATTTCCTGATGCATCATAAACTGAAAATTCTACGCTTGCATATGAAAGATTTTGTCCGGATGTGTTTTGAGCGACACCGGTAATAGTTGCGGAATAACCTAAGTATTCATTATAGGTAACCGACATATTAGTGTCTGAAATTGTCAATTTGGGTTTACTTTCAGACTTGCTTAATGAAACCGCTAAAAAAATTGTAACAATAACAGCAATAGCGATAAAAGCAAAAATTAATATTAAATTTTGAATGTGATTGTTTTTAAATTTATTGCTATCAACTTCAATATTATTTTCTTCCAATGTAAAACTCTCCTTAATGTTTAGTTGCTAAAATTATAACACAAAATATGGTTGTATGCAACCATATTTATTTAAAAAATTAAAATAAAGTATAGTTGCAAATAGCCATAACGACAAAGCAACTATGAATACTATAAACCACGCATTAGCGTTAAGAATTGAAGAACTGTTAAAAGAAAAAGGAATGACACGTTACCGATTAGCTATGAATAGCGGTGTAACTCATTCCACTTTAAAAAATATAATTCACGAAACAGTAAAGGACAATTTATTATCTACTACAATTTTAATTGCCGGTGGCTTTGATATGACGGTAAGTGAGTTTTTAGACAGCCCATTATTTTTAGAGGAAAATTTAAATATATAGAAAAAGAGCATAAAATCTATGCTCTTTTATTTTATAAATTTTAATTTAGTATGTTTGTTCACAAAAATAATATCTATAATCGGAATTGCTTCGCTTTCTGAATACATTTCAAAAGAAATTTTGCTTATATTTCTCTTATCGCTTTCTAATAATAATTTTTTTGCCAATGTGTCAATTGAATATATAGGAACAGTATTTAATTTAACATACGAAATAACATTACAAGGTTTGCTTATTGCATTTAATTTCTTTAAGAGTGGTGTTCCCTCAATTCCGTTCCTGATAGTTTCGCCGCCATAGTCTTTATAAAGATTATTTAGCCCTATATTTTTTGTTGAAATATCACAATTACCAGATTCAAACCAAATTTGTCCAAGTCTATCAGACTCAAATGGAGAATTTAAAATGCAAAGACTTTTTATGTAATTACATTCTTCCTTCGTGATATATCCATCAAGCAGCAAATTTTCAGCTCGTTTATAGCAATTTTCTTTGCTTGAAGTTATCAAACCGTCTTTTTTGATTTTAGTAATTTCTTCATTTGTTAGTCTTGTAGCGTGATAACCGATTATTGTTAATTTTTTTAACTCAAATTTTACACATTCTTTAAGAGATTCGAAATCATCATTATAATTATTAGTCCTATCTAAATTCTTATAATCTACTGGTGTGCATTCTTTCGCAGCTTCATGCAAATTGAAATTGTAAGTTTCAACATATTTATACTTTCGGATAAGTGGCCTATTGCTTTCTATTAAGTCCAACAAATCTTTGTGCCAAGTATTTTTATCATTTATCAAAAATGTTTCGTTGTTTAAATATTTTGTTATATCAATCATTATTATTTTGCTCTATTTCGTCATTGATTTCAATAACTTTATAAAAAATAATTTTACTTATTTCCAAATTATAGCAAATTTACAAGTGTAAGGCAAATAAATGGAAATAAAATCAAGTAAGATTTCATACATAAAATACGCAAGCCGTTGTGTTCGTTCATAGTGGTGCAGATTTAGGATTCGGTAGGGGCGTAGCCCGTATTTGGCAGAGTGTTTGCCAAACGATATTTTTTTGTGCAATCCCCCAGGGCGTCGCAAGCTGTGCTTGCTCGCTCGCGCGAACCACAGGGCACGTCATTAACCTGAATACAAAAACAGAAGGAGACTATTTGCCTCCTTCTGTTTTTGGTGCACCAACGCATTTAATATCCGAATTGTTAGCGGCTTCTATTTCGGAGAAAAACACCGTTTTTGAGCCGTCT
>CANPZW010000009.1 GCA_947589385.1 uncultured Clostridia bacterium
ATTGCCGAGCATAAGGGGCTTTCCGAGGGCGAGGAAATTCTCGACCACATGGGCGGCGAGGAACTTGCGGCGAACCTCTTCCGAATTACGCAGACAGAAGCGAAGATGCGCCGCGAAGGGACGGACACGCCCGAAAAAGCAAATGCCGCACACTTTGAGGTGGGAACAATCGTCAGAGAAGCAATCGAGCGCGCGGGCGGCACGATGCCCGAAGAACTCCCTACGCCCGAAAAGAGTATCAAACAGCTTGAATCCGAACAGCGTAAAAAATTAAAGCCGAAAAAGGGCTGATACATAGAAGCGACCGTCTCCGCAGGCGGTCGCTCGTTTCATTTTTTCGTAAACCTTTTCCCATACAGAGAATATTCGCCGTTTTCGTCCTCCACGATTTTGTAAATAAATCCGCGGGACAATTCCCAAAACAGGTCTTTGAACACGGGGTGATTGATGAGTGCGGCATAGATGCGCCAATCCGCCGCGCTGTTCTTCTCATAGTGGCGCAAGACAAGAATGAGTATATTTTCGTTCGTCAGCCACTTCGACACTTCCTTGTCCCGCCGTGACTTTTCGTCTGCGATCCTGTCAAAGAGGACTTCGCGCTCCTGTTCGTCTGCCGTTCTTATCGCCATATACAGACGGTTGATATTCGCTTTGCTCTCGTCGATGATTTCTACGATTTTATCCGTGTGACGGTATTCCGTTGCGCTCCCTGAACCCATAGAGAAGGCGCAAGACTTGAAAAACTTGTTTCGGAGAAGCACCATGTGCCTGTCCGCATATTCTCCCGCAAACAGGCTCTCGTCCAACAGGCTTTCTCCGTCCCATATATCGTTTGTGATTTGCGTTTCTTTTGTATGCGCGGCGAGCTTCCCGTCCTCGATTTCGACGGATACGACTTCTTCCGTAAACGTGCTTTGATATTCCGGCACAAAGAGGATGCCGTTGAGTGGTATCTCTATCGTTCCCTTGATACTACTGAGTGATAGGGCTTTATAAGACTCCCACGACGCGAGGTCTGCTTTGGGTTTCAAGCCGCACTCGCTCCATTTTGACATGGCGCGGAAGAGCCATTCGTCTATGAAAAGACACTTGCCTTCGCGGGAACTGCCCGCGCTCCGCTTGTATCTCACATACCGAATACCGTCCACGCAGAAGCCGTTTTCATAGAAATGTTCCCGAAGTTCTTTAATTTTTACAGGTTTTCCGTCTGCGGGTTTGAATTCATAGTTGAATTTGACGTTGACGACGGCGAGGGTATAGGCGTTTTCGTACTCGTCTTGGAAAGAGAATTTCCTGCGGCAAATGCGCGTATATGCCTTTTCAAGCTCGTTGGAATCAAGGGAATCGTCCAAAAGTATCTTGAACAGCCGAAAACGCGCGTCGCCCTTTTCGGGAAGCCGATACCCGACGACCGCGCCGTTTTCCTGTTCATTTTTATATATGTCCGCCGCCTCGACAGACAATATCCGATACCCTCTGCGCATACGGATATTATACCACAAAACAGTGCAAAAAGAAAACCAAGCTATATGAAAAGACAACGGAAAACCGTTGTCTTTTCGATCATAAAGGAGAAGAACAATGTATCAGACTAACCCATGCCGTTCAAGGGTTTTACGGTGACGCTACCGCTCCATAGCGTCTTGCCGCCGAAAGAAATCGACACGGAAATTTTTATGGTTTTCTTATCTTTGTCTCCCGAAAAAGACAAATCCGAAACGCGAAGATTGCCGTATGAGGCGCCCGCAAAGAGTAGTTCAGTTTCCTTTTCGCCGTCTTTTTCGTGTTCCATAACGATCTTTCCCTCATCGTTGACGGAAAACACGTAGCCCTTGTTCGCCTCGTTGATGTCGAACATGACGTGCCCCTTGCCGTCGACCGTGACGCTTTCTGCGACGCGGAGTTGTCCCTGCAAATTGTCGAGCGCCTCGCTACCGAGGATCTCGGCCTGCGCGACTTCCCGCATTGTGACGGTAGAACTGAGAATAGCCGATGTCATAACCGTCACCATAATCGACACAAACCCGAGAAGCAATACGGAGATCAACATTTCCGTAAGCGTAAAACCTTTTTTGTTGCGTAATTTTTTCATGGCGTGTCCCCGTTGTGATAGACGGAAAGTCCGTCCTGCGTTAAATACTCCACCTCAACGTTGCTTGTTCCGTTGCTGCCCTCGTATTGCAGGTTCCCTTTCGACTTTGTCGTATTGTCCGATTCTTCCATTTTTTCAAGCGTACTTACGGCTTCGTAAAATGCTTCGTCCTGCTTTTGCGCGGAAAGATTGATATTCATCGAAGCGGTGTACATGGCGGCGAACATCCCCGCGAAGAGCGCAATGATGAGGATCGCGACAAGGATCTCGACAAGCGTTTCGCCCCGTTTTGATTTAAGTTTCCAAAATGTATTCTTCATACTTTTCTCCTCAATAACCTGCTTCTACGACATACGTAACTTTTTTCATATCGAATTTCATTCGCTTGTAAAACAACTTCCTGTTGCTATCCTCCACGAAGTTGCCTATGCCATCGCTGAATGTTGTGCCGACTTTCATGGTTATCTGGTAATCGCGGTTGTCGCCGTCCACCGAATAGAGTCTGAAATCGAAGGTACCGCTGTAAACGTAAACGCTGACAGAAACCGTTCCCATGCCGGCGTCCGTCGCGGAGAGCGAAAAATCAAAATTTGCGTTCGCGCTGGTCGAATAGGCCTGCAAACATTTCGTAAAGGCCTCGTCGGCGAGAAACAGATCCCTTTGTCCGGTGGTAGTATAGGTTACGGTTACCTCATCGGGTTGGGGATAGCCTTTTTCCGCCGTGTACTCTATCTCGACATCTTCGAGTCTGTCGAGAATGATATTTGCCGCAGAAATGACTGAGAGATACGCCTGTTGGTCGTCCTTTTCGTGCGTGTATCTGCCCGCGTTGGACGCCGCCATGGTGAGCGCTACCGTCCCCGAAAGCGCGGCAAGGAAAAAGACGAGTAGCGCAATCATCAGCGCCGCGCCGCGCCTGCCTGAAATTTTTTTGCGTAAATCGCCGTATTTTTTCACGCCTCGCCTCCGTCTGCCACGCAGAAACTGCCGTCGGTGAAAGTTATTTTCGCGCCGGTTTCGGATAATGAGATCGTTATTTGCGATGTGCTAAAATAACTCGGTTTGATATAGTAGTAATTATCCCTTTCATCAATATCATTTCCATCTTCATCCTTTGCTCCGGTCTCTCGAAATTCGGCATCGCCGTACTCCACTTCATCGTCAAAACCAATATAATACGCGTGTTTGGCTTGCAGATCGCCGAAAAAAAGACCGAAATAGTCCCAGTTAAGAGATGTATCGTCTTTATTGATATAGTCCAAACTGTCGGAGAGCCCGGATTTGACCCCTTTTCGCTTCAAGGGATCGAACAAGGAAGCATCGTAGGCGAAACCCTTGAAAGTGAATCTTTTGTCGTTATATGTGACAGCCGATGTGAGACCTACGCCCGGCATCTTCGGCAGGTCCGGGTTCGGGTTCATCCACCACATGCCGTTGAGCATGGCGTTCTTCAATAAAACATTATTCTTCGCGTCAACGGTAAACTTTTCCGCGGAAATAACTCCGGTGTCGACGTTGCTTTGTCCGATACTCGACCAAATCGCGTTATAATACGCGCAGAAGAACCCGACACACTTGCTCACAAAGGTCTCGGGAACGACGGCGTCGGGGATGTCGTCGTACTCCATGATCCACGAACCGTTGAACACATTGTTCTCGCTGAGCATGGGGAAAGGGTATGTCTTTTCGGGGTTGCCGTCTCCGCTGTAAGAATCTCCGTTCTCACGCCGCCAGAAGACCGTTTCTTTTGCGCTTCCCCATCCGTTGCCGCTGTTCAGATTTTTTTTGAGATCGGTCGCGTTGGCGCAAGCGACGCCGCTACTTTCGCCGGTGAGGGAGAACACATCGCCCGTGCAATCAAAATGCGCCTCGGTGTTTGTCGTGATGGGGACCGCCAGATGCGTCTGGACAATGTAGTAGTTCTTATTGTCTCCCTTGAAAGTGCCGTATGCGGTGGGCGGAAGAATCTGCCACTCGACGGAAGAGTAGCAATCGGTAACGTCCGGGGCGGTGCCGCCGATGTCCGCGATCAGTCCGCCGCCGACGCGCGCCTGCCGCAGTATGATGCCCGAAGCGAAACTTTTTTCGATCTTCAAACCGCCGGTGCCCGTGCCGTTTTGACCGTAATACCATCCGTTGTTATACGGTTTGCCGTAATATCCTTGGTTGTCGTACTTCCACGTTCCCGGTTTTGCGACGCCGCCGACAAGCCCGCCGGCATTGTAGCCGTTCAGTTGGCTCGCCGCGAAGCAGCCCTTAATAACGACGTTGCCCATTGTCATGCCGACAAGCCCGCCCGCGTAGAGGCAACTGCTTGTTTGATCGTACAATTCCGTGCCGACGTTGATCGAAGCGGAGCAGTCCGTGAAAGTCGTAGTTTCGTTCTCGGTAGTGTCCGAACTCCAACCGTTTATCGTTGTAATACCGGTCGAACCGATCGCTATCCCCACGAGGCCGCCCGCTATGACGCCGCTCGTACGGCGGTAACCGAGATTGTTCGCGGCATACTTGTTGGTGTTGTCGAGGTCGCCTTCGGGAGTATTGGAATCTTCTTCTACCTTTAAATCCCTAGTCTTGTCGAGATAGACGTGTACATTTTTGAAAGTGGAATTTACGGCTATGCCGACCAAAGAGCCGGATACGGCGTGCGAATATCGTGCGTTTA
Organism: uncultured Clostridia bacterium; assembly: GCA_947589385.1. GTDB lineage: Bacteria > Bacillota > Clostridia > Christensenellales > Borkfalkiaceae > Coproplasma. Next base: position 4,758 of record CANPZW010000009.1, read on the forward strand.
TCCCGCTAACGTTCCCGTCGCTATCCTCGGATAAAAAGGTAAGGTCGAAGCCATTGCGCATTACCGAGGGGCTGATTATATCGAGATCCTCGACGGTAAGGCCGTAGGCATAACCGAACAGCCCGCCCAACAGGTTCGTTCGTCCGCTGAACCCGGCGCCGACTATGGCATGACGACCGCCGTCTTTACTCTTGCCGGACAGGGTAAAGGGTTTCGTGGGGTTCAGCATATCCACATTCATCGCGTCGATATTGGCGTATCTCGTCCAATATGAGTTTACCTCGGGGTTCTTTCGAATCAAGGCATAGCGCACTTTTACAAGCTTATCGTAAGTTTGCTGCGCAGTTATATCCTGGTTGAGCTCCGCCCGATTCACGATGTTGTCTGTGTTGAAAACGTATTTGAGGTTGTTCAGATCGCGCAGGGCGGAGATGGCTATTTTGGTGTTTTCGTCGGAGATGGCGTTGAAATAGGGCGAGATCTCACCGGTCAGCGCTTCGAAAGACGCAAATTTTTCGTCCTTTTGGTAAAAACTTGCAGACGTACCCTCAGGCATTCCCACCGCGTCCCTGCAAACATCCGAGAGCACGCTCAGCCTTATTTTGAGCTGCATGGTTTCGTCGACGCCCACATATTTGGTTACGTTCGTGTAGTCCAGACCGAAGATTTTATTGTGGAGAGCGCGGTTCTCGGTATCGTTGATTTCGCGGTGCCACACCGTCATGTAAGGATTTGTCGTCGGGTTGAACCAGTTCGCGATCGATTCGCGGGGGTATAGCGTGGGGTCGGTCACGGTTGTGTATTCGGGTTTGTTCTGGTGGCGCAAACATTGCTTTACGTAAGCGTCGCCGTAGCCCGCCCTGTCGGTGATCATGCTGTCGAGCGCAAACCTTATAACCCCGTCGTTTTGCTGTATTTTCCTCAACGTGAGGGCGTGCGGAGCGTCGCCGTCGGGCTCTATGGCGCCGGCGTACTGCGTCTCATATCTCGTGGCAAAAAATCCTTGATAATAGATGCCGATCTCGTCGGTCAGTTCGCCGTCGGCACCGGGGATCTCGGCATATATCTCCAATCCCAGACGGCTGTCCAGAAGTTCATCCGGGAGCGTTTCCCCCATTTGCATTTCGAGATAGAGTTCGTCGGAGAAAACGAATTTGCACGAAAAGTTGGGCACGCGCACCATGCGTTCCGGCGCGGGTGCACCGTAGCCGAGGTAAAGACCTATGCGCTTGCTCTTTAAAATATTTTCGTTAGCCTGAGGAAGAATATCGTCTAAATTATAATCCTTATCGCTGTAAAAAACTTCGAGAACGTCGGCGGTAGATTCCTTAAATACAACCACTATCTTGCCCTTATCCAAAAGCTCGCTCTCCGTAATCGCGCCCGACAAAAGCTGTTCTCTGCCTTGGGAACCTTTATCGCTTAAAAAGTTGTTGACAAAAAGAAAATCTTCTTCCGTCTCGTCATCGGATAATTTAGTTTTATCGGCAGCCGTATTGCACAGCATAAAATATGCCGACTTTGCCGAAGTGCCGGCGTTTTTCATTCCGTAAAGCTTGCTTTGCACGGCTACCGCCACCGCGCGGGCGTTGTCGTTCATTTCCGCCATTTTAATCTCTTCGGATTCGGCAAGAATATTCGGCATTGCTATTCCGAGCATAATTGCCATAAGTGCAACGACCATAAGAACTTCGACAAGCGTTGTGCCGCGTTTGCTTTTTAATTTTTGAAAGAGTTTCATATAACCCTCCGCCGTTTTGTGAAAAAATATTTCAATCTATTTACGGCTTAAAATTTAAAACCGTAGAATAAGCTATTCTATGCACCTTATTATATATAGTTTATTTCATTTTATGCAAAAAGTCAAGAATAAGAGATATTTATTTACAATATTTTCGGTAATATCGTCAAAAGCCTACATGGATTTCAATTTTAGTGTACCGAAAGACCGTTTTAAGTCCATAGAATAGCTTATTCTATGACTCAAAGCGGCGATAAAAACTGCCGCATTTTCATTTTAAGTACCTTGATTATCAGCCGTAAAGCCGACCGACTTTGTTCATCATTTCATTCTTGTGTTCGAGGAGCGAATGGGCGTATCGGTTCATGTTGTTCGTAGGATTTCGGTGTCCCAAGATTTCCGAGAGCGTCTTTATGTCCATCCCAACTTCAAGAGCGCACGTTTCAAAAGTATGCCGCAGAGCGTGAAAGCCTTTGCGCTCAATGTTCAGCTTTTCGAGAACATGCTCGAAAGAGCGTTGATAGGCGCGAATTTGCACCCCATATTCACTTTTTGCCGCTACAACAAACCGACCGCCCGTCTGCTTTTTAAGCTGTTTCAACTCTCCGATAAGTTGCTTTGGCAGAGGAATTATCCGTTCCGAAGCCCCGTATAGAGGGACAGCGCGATTCCGAAGAAATAAGGCATGTTATGCTCCAAGACGTACCGCTCGATTTTCTTCTGCTCGTCCTTGTTGAAGCAAACAACCTTTTTCTCCCGCGCTTTCGGGCTGACGATGGCGTCCGTAAATTGCCGATGCGCTATCCCGAGCGCGACTGCCTTTTTAAGAGATGATTTCAAGACGAACAGCACGCCGTTCACGGTACTTGCCGCCATGCCCCGTTCGGTGACGTCGCGGAGAATTTTTGCAATTCGACCGCGGACAGCTCGTCCGCCTCGTAGTCCCCGAGCGCGGGGAGAGTATTTCTCCACTTGCCGACGGTATTTCATATATGTCCTTTCTTTGGTCGAGGGCTTAACGTAAAGCTCCAACCATTCCTTTAACCACTCTTTGTAAACCATTTTTTCTCCTTTTGTGTTGATTTTTGCACCAAAGCGCATTGAATATAATACTCCATTGTTTCTTGCATGAAAATAGCCGCCCGACTTGGTGTCGGACGGCTATTAGCGGAACACAAATTAAGTTTTCTGGCGATTTCTATATATAGAAAAACAGCGGGGATATGATTCCTCGCAGTTTCCTTGACTCGCCCAAAGGTGTATTACGATAAAATTTTTTTGTGATTTCCTACGGGACACACCCATGTGCTTTATCTTATTGTTACTTATATAATTTCAAAATGCTTCAAGGTCTCTTTGATTGCCTCGACCGGTTGCGACGAGGGATGCGAACGAGGTCTTTTAAGTTCTTCCACGGCGTTGGGAGCGTCGTACATAGGCAAACCCAAACTGCGCTTGACTTCGGCAATATACGCAGTATGGACTTTGAAGCCGTAAGTCTTTTCGATGTATTCTTGAATCATTTTGTAAGTAACTTTCTCTTTCGGCTTGCGTTCCTCGGCGCGTTTTTCCGCTTCTTTCAAGGAAATCTGCCCTTCTTCCTCTCCAAACTCGACTTTTACGCCGATATGTCCGTCGGGTTTTTTGTGGGAAAGCACGACCAATGTCTCGACGTGTTTTGTTTGGGGAAACATATCGAACGGGGTCACCGAAGTAATTTCATAGGGGGAATTTACGCGGACGGGGTCGGAATTGCCGCGGACTGTAAGACTTCCGTCCGCGCCGCACGCCAGAGAATCGGTCAAAATCCCTAAATCGCGGGCAAGCGTCGCCGGATTGCAGGATATCAAAATTATCTTATCCGCGCCGCACGTCTTTAATTTTTCGACGACGGACCTCTCCATTCCCTTGCGCGGCGGGTCGCAGACAACCACGCGTTTCCGTCCCTTCGAAGCTTCGAAAACGCCGCCCAGCTTGTCCTCCACTCTGCCGCAGATATTTATCATTTTGCCCTTCAAGCCGTTTTCATCGCAAAGCTCGTCCGCACAGCGCGAAGCCTCCTCCACTATTTCCACTCCGTAAGCCTTTCCGCACGCCTTTGCAAGCATTGCGGTGAGCATTCCGCCGCCCGAGTATAAATCTATGGCAACCGTATTTTCCGACGCCGCCTCCTCAACCACGCGGGAATAAAGCTTTTCACGCATGCCGTCGTTGACCTGTAAAAAGGTTTCGGCGCCCGCCCTGTATTTTATGCCGCAGTCCTCGGCTTCGAAAAATCCGTCGCCATAGCGGATTTGCCAATTATCCGAGAAAATCACGTTGCTCTCCAACGGGTTGATATTAAGAAGCAGAGTGAAATCCGCCAATTCTTTTTTCAGCGTCCCGACCAAAAAGTCCGTATCGATTTTACGCGCAGCCACAAGAGCTATAATGAATTTGCCGCCGACTTCGCGCACCACGATATGTCTTAAAACGCCCGTGCGGGTGACTTCGTCATACCCCTTTACCCCGCACACGCGTGCAAAATTTTTGACTGCGGCGATAATTTTTTTCACCCATTCCGATTGAATAAGACAGTCGTCTATGGGAACTACGCGGTGGCTTCTTACCGAGTAAAAACCGAGGACGGTATCCCCCTTTTCGTCAACGCTTACGGGAATCGCCAGCTTGTTGCGGTAACGGAACTGCCTGTCGCATGGAACCGTTATTTCAACCGCCGCCGAAATGCCGCCGATTTTTTTCAAAGCGTTTTCCACAAGCCCGCGTTTAAATTCAAGTTGCCCCGTATAGCTCATATGCTGTAAATTGCAGCCGCCGCATTTGGTAAATACGGGGCAGGGCGGCTGTACGCGTTGCGGAGAAGATATAAGCGTTTCTTCAAGCTTGCCGTAAGCGACAGCCCCGTCCTTATTGACTTTCAACGCCTTGAATTTTACGCTTTCCCCTATAAGACAAAAAGGCACAAACGCCGTTGTGCCCTCCGCTTTTATTATTCCCTCGCCCTCAGTGCCGTAAGCAAGCACTTCGCCGCTATATACCTTATTTTTTTCAATCATTTTTTAATCCTGCGCACAAACATATTCACCATAGACTGGCATTTGAAAATCAGATAGTCATAGACGAAGAACGCCGGCGACCCGAGGCAAAAAATAAATACGTATATGTATTTATTTAAAATTTCATAAAATTCGGCGGACAGAAACGACCCGCCCAAAACGCCCCCGAATACAAGGAAATATCCCGCAAGGAGGGTACAGTCGAACCACAGGGCTTTAACTGCAAGCGCAAGCCAACGGTTGATTTTAAAGCGTATCTGCAAACAGTTTGCAAGCGGATGAAGCCCGAAAAACATTGCGAACGGCACAAGATTCCAGAATTGCACCGCCGCGCCGAGCACGACCGTTAAAATAAGCGTTCCCGCGTACGCCAGAAACCCGCCCAAAATAAACTGCTTGGAAAGGGGCAGCATTAAAGCGAGAATCGCCAGCATATACCAAAGCCCCAGAAGATAGTCGCCCGTGCTCAGCAAGCCGAGGGACAAAAAACCGACGGCAAACGCGCAGGAAAGCGCCGAAAGCGCGATTTCGAACGACTTCGAATATTTTTTATCCTTCATATCACCTTACCTGCAACAGCCGTTGCAGAGTGCGTTAAGGCACATACAGGTGCAGATAGAGTTTATACAATCGGCGCAGAAGCCGCCGCCCATTTGTTCCTGGTCGGGCGGAGTGCTCATATTCTGACCTTCGTAACGGCTTTGATAGCCCTCCTGACCGTTTTCGCCCGAGGGAGCGCCCTGCGGGTTATAGTTTATTTTATCGTTAAGTTTGCGGTAAGTTTCCCTGTACTTATCGTTATTCGGTTCAAGCTGGATGGCTATTTCAAGCTGTTTTTTGCTTTCGTTCATCCAATTTTTGCGGTAAAACACCACGCTTTGCAAATAATGCCATTGCGCGTTCCGCTCATTGAAACTGTCGAGAACGCGCTGGGCTTCCTGTATATCGTTGGCTTTCAGAAGCTCTTCAACGCGCGCAAAAGACGCGCCGCCGTCCTCCGCCGCCGCGTTTTCGTTCAGTTCCGACGACAATTCCTGATACGCCGTCTCTATTTTCGTAAGCATTTTGGCGGCGTTGTTGCCCGCTTCGCCGTCCATAAACCGCTCTTCGAGATATTTGGCGCGCAGAGTTTCATAGGCGTTTTTAACGTCCTGCGCCGTCGCGCCCTCGGAAAGCCCCAAAATTTCAAGATTTTTTTTGTTCATTGCAAACTCCTTGCTTGCCGTAAAAAATTTCCCGCGATTTCAGCGGAATACCGCGCAATATTATATTGTCGGTCAGGTCGTGGTTAAAGTGGAATTTTATGCCCGCAATCGCTTCCCGCATTTGCGCGAACAGCATATCGAAGACAAATTTCAGCTCCTCGCCACCACATTCCAACGCTTCCGCCTTGCTGTTTTTGCGGTACATATTGTAAAACACGTTGTAGCCGCCCTTTTTTACGTCCTTGTCGTAATCGTCGAGGGCGTCAATTAAATAAACCCATTTGCCCAGGCTGTAAAAAAGTTTTCGGGTATGCTCGGTGGCAAAACCGCCGAGGACGTAGCTTGACAAATCGCGCGTCATTGCCGCGGTGGGCTCGGCAGCCTCGTCTATGACGGAACAGCCCGCTTTTTCAAGCTCGGACTGCAATTTCATATGGCGTTGCACAATTTCCGCAGCCTGCGGATGGCGTTTCAGCGCGCGTTTGAAACCCGCCCTGTAAATAAGTCTCAAAGCCCCCCGCCTTTCGCCGTCGGCATTGTCGTCGCACAGTTTATAGTAAGCGAGAATAGTATTCACGCAGCCCAGCGCGACAGTAAGGTCGTCCGAAGCGGCTATGGGACGCCGCCTGAACCAGTGTATTACGCAGCGCTTCTTTTCTATTTTTACGTCCTCGCCGCGGATATTATGAACTATGGCGGACGTAAAAGCCATATCGTACGTAAGCGCGGTGCGCGCGCACTGTCCGCAGCCCTTGCCTATACCCTTACACAAACCGCAATATACGGCTTTATATAAGTTTTCGTCTTTTTTGAAAAGATACGGTGCGTCGGGGTTTATATATCCGAACATATTTATTCCCTTTTATATTTGGTAAAAGCCGATTTTTTTATACACCTTGGAAAGCGTCCTGCCCGCAGTATGCGCGGCGCGTTCCGCGCCCGCTTTCAATACCGAATCCAGATACTCTTTGTCCGCTATAAGCCTTGCCTGCTCCGCGCGTAAAGGCGCAAGTCTGTCCGCGACCGTTTCGCCTACGGCAAGTTTGAAATCTCCGTAGCCTTTACCCGAAAAATCGGCTTCGGCTTCGCTTATGCTCTTCCCCGCAAAAACCGAATATATAGTAAGCAGATTTGAAACGCCCGGCTTGTTTTCGGGGTCGTATTTTATCTCCGAACCGCTGTCCGTTACCGCGCGCTTGAATTTGCGGATAACCGTATCCTTGTCGTCCGAAAGGAAAATCGAACCGTTGGGGTTTTCGCACGATTTCGACATCTTCTTTTGGGGGTCCTGCAAATCGTTTATCTTCGCGCCGACTTTCAGAAACAGCCCCTCGGGAACGGTGAAAGTAGGCGAATAAGCGTTGTTGAAACGCTGCGCAATATCCCGCGCGATTTCAAGGTGCTGGCGCTGGTCCTCGCCTACGGGAACATATTGGGCTTGATACAAAAGTATGTCCGCAGCCATAAGCACTGGGTAATCCATAAGCCCCATATTCACGTTTTCTGCGTGGCGGGCGGATTTATCCTTAAACTGCGTCATTCTCTCCATTTCCCCGACGTACGTGAACGTGTTGAGAACCCAGCACAGCTCGGCGTGCGCGGGCACGTGCGACTGAACGTAAAGGCAACATTTTGCGGGGTCTATTCCGCAGGCGATATAAAGCGCAAGCAAATCAAGCGTTTTGCGCCTTAACTCGGCGGGGTCCTGACGCACGGTTATGGCGTGCATGTTAGCTATTGCGAAATAGCAGTCATACTCCTCCTGCAATTTAAGCCAGTTGGTTATCGCCCCGACGTAGTTGCCTATGGTAAGATTGTTAGTCGGCTGGATTGCCGAATACAGCGTCTTTTTTTCGTCCATATTTTGAAAATCCGCAAATTATTTCAAGATAATAATAGCATACCACTTGAAAAAAAGCAAAGTTTTTTAAACGCTACTTTTTCAAATCACCAAAGTATGCTTTAAATTTCATTTATTTTACAAAATGCGGGCTGAAATTCTTCCGCAAACGTAGCGCGTACGAAAACAAGACTACGAAAATCCACCCTCGACGACGCGTTTCCGTTTACACGAAATGCGCCGCGCGGTTAAACCGCGCGGCGCAAAGCAAATCTTTTACCGGATAAACTATAATGTGCCTAAGTAAATTATTTAAATTCTTTATCGCTTACTTTAACAAAATTATCTTGAACCGAATAGAAAAAATGAGTTCCCTTACTAAACATACATTCGACTGTTCCGTCCTCGAATTTAACAAACTCCGTCAACCCGCAAAACATGATGCCATTCTCACCGACAAACAGCTCCTCCGGTATTTTTATATTTTCCGAATGGGAATAGGTGTGAACGGATTTGTTTTCGACCCGCTGAATATCAATTTTGTAATCTTCATACGGAAAAGAATCGGACAATTCGAAATGTTTATAAACGAAAATGCCTTTCCCTCTCTCCAACACGCCTTGCTCGGCACTTGCAATCCGCTCATAATATCTACTGTTGCCGTCAAATAATTTGGAGCCGTCTGCGTTGAACATATAATCTGCCGACTTTTCGATTGCAGGATTTTCCATTGTTATATAAAGATTATCTTCAACAATATCGCCGTGCTGCATTATATCGGAATACCAATAGTTACTCTTACCGAGAAAAACTTTACTTTCGTCTATTGAATAGAAAAAGGAAAGATTAACGTTATCTTTTTCAAATTGGTTCTTATCAAAGAGATAGTCGCAGAAAAAGAACGTAAAGTAATCCGGATCCCCGTTGCCGAACGTATGGTCGTCAAGTGAAGTAACCGTTCCGTCCTCATATTCTTTTAAAGCGCAAGCCGAAAAGGAAATTAGAATTACGCAGCCCAATATAGCCGATAAAATTTTTAAAAACTTTTTGCACATATCAATCTCCTTGTCGTTTTATCTTTTTTTATATTATATATAATATTTTATGCTTTTGCAATACGTAAGACTGAATTTTTTTAATACCCGATTTTATAATATAGGAATTTTATTTTATTTGACTGATAAAGTTTAGTATTTCTTCGGGAATTTTTTTAACGTCAACGGTTTTTGTGAAGCGCGCGGGCTTGTCCCTCAAAGCCGAAATACATTTCGGAACGGTCATAGCCGTTGCCGCGTGAAGTCTTTTGACGCCCTTAAAGCTGTCCTTCACGTCGTTTCCCGTGACGGCGTACAGCACGTCCTGCGGGAATTTATAGGGATTTGCCGTGGAAACGATTATAATTTTGGTTTCATCCTTTTTGTTCTTTTCGTACCAATCCTGCACCACCTTCATAGCGCAGCCCGTAAGCGTATCCATGACGTAGCCCGTATCTATAAACACGTCGTACATAGCCTCAACCGAGGTCTCTTCGTTGGCAAATCCGCCGTCGAAAATGCGCTTGATTTCGGCAAGCTCGCCCGCGGTCACCTCGAATTTCAAATCTGATTTAAGCGCCGCCATACGGGAAGCCGTCAGCTGTTTATCTCTGCCGGAAATTTCAAACAGCAGCCTTTCGAGGTCGGAAGCGTTCAAAACGTCGATAGAGGGTGAAGTGGTTTTGCAAAACTCGCGGTGCATATCGTAAACGCCAGAGGACAAAAATTCGCAAAACGCGTTATTAAGATTGTTTGCACAGTGAATCCTGCGGATGGGCAAGCCCATGCGTTTTGCCATATATCCCGAATACGCGTTGCCGAAATTGCCTACGGGAAGGGCGAAATCAATCTCCTCCCCCATTTCAAGCTGCCCGCCCGAAACAAGGTCAAGGTATGCGGAAACATAGTAAACGGACTGCAAAATCAGTCTTAAAACGTTGAAAGAATCGGCGGAAATCAATACCGTATTGCGTTTTTCAAGCTCGGCGGCAAATTTGCCATCCGCAACCAATTCCCTTGCCGCCGCGCGGCATGCGTCGTAATTTCCGCGCACAGCCGCCACGTGAACGTTTTCCCCGCCCTGAGCGCAAAGTTGAAGTTTCTGCATTTTCGAAGCGCCTTCGCCCGGGTAGAACGCCGCGACTTTAAAGCCTTCGATATCCTTAAAACATTCCGCCACGGATTTCGAAGTATCCGCGGAAGCTGCGGCAAGCACAAGCGCCTGCCGCTTTTCGCCGCAGACCGTAAGGCATTTTTTAAAAAGATAGGGCAAAAGCGCCACGGACATATCCTTATAGGAACACGAAGGTCCGTGCCAAAGCTCCAACATATATACGCCGTCGTCTATGCGGACGAGGGGCGCGGGGTCTCCGCCGAAATCCGAATACACTTCTTCGCATCGGGAAATAAGTTCGCCCAAATCAAGCCCGTCAAGATATTTTATTGCGATTTTTGCGGCTCTCTCGGCGTAGCTCATGTTAAGCATGCCTTCAAGTTCCTCCGCGGAAAGCGCGGGAAAGGTTTCGGGCACAAACAAACCGCCGTCCGCGGGAATACCCTTTAATGCTGCGCGGACGCCCGAAAGCTTTTCGCCGCCGCGCGTGCTGATGAAATTCATATTTACCTCTTGCCAAAAGTCTATGAAAAACGGCGGCACGCTGCCGTGCCGCCGTTCAGAACATTGTTAAACGTATTTTTTGACGAAATCGGGAAGCTCCGACTCTTCGCAACTGCACGAAATTGTAATGGTTATATCGTTTGCGGCCGCGACCTTGTCAAGCATATAGAAAAGCCCGCTTAAATCGCCTATGGGTTTGCCTGAGATACGGGATACGCCATCTACGTATATGTACTCGTGGTCGTTGTTGCAGGCTGCGACGCCCTTTATGAATCCGCACAGCGCGTCCTCGCCGGCTATCTGATAATCGGCGGCGTCTATAAAGCGCACGTTGCGGTCCAAATCGTACATACATCTTTTGTTGTCGGTGATGAATACGCTGAGACCCTTGGCGTCTTTGATATCTTCATTCGCCTTGTCAATCAGCATCTTGGTCTTACCCGTACCTTTGGGGCCGTAAATTATTTTAATCATGAAAATCCTCCATACAAGTAATATACTTACTTTCACACCTATTTTAACAGCAAAGGAAGAAAATTTCAAGACATTATTCAAACTTTTTGCAAAATTATATTTTACATATTTGGTTATTGACGCATTTTTGCCGAAATTTACTTGATTTCGCGGACAAAATCTTCGATTTTTTTCAGTCCTTCAACCATATCTTCAAGCGAAAGTGCGTACGAAAGACGTACGGACGTATCGTCGCCGAAGCATACGCTGGGCGTCACGGCTACCTTTTCCTCAGTCAACAGCAAGTCGGCAATATCCATACTGCCGTTGATTTTTCTGCCGCGGTAGGACTTGCCGTAAAGCTTTTCGGTGACAAGCATTACATAAAACGCGCCGTCCGGCTTAACGAAATCCAGCCCGTATTTTTTGTAACCTTCGAGTATTTCAAGCATCTTTTCGCGGCGCAGACCGAATTGCCCGACCATATCGTCTATCGGTTTTGCGGGGCCTTCGAGGGCGGCGATTGCGGCATATTGCGTCATAGTATTTACGTTGGAAGTGCAATGGCTTTGGAAAGAAGCTATCGCCTTGGCGACTTCGGGCGGGGCGGCAAGATAGCCCAAACGCCAGCCCGTCATAGCATACGACTTTGAAACGCCGTTGATGACTATGGTAAGCGCTTTCATCGCGGGGGAAACCTGCGCCATGGAATAGTGTTTCTGTCCGCCGTAGATAAGCTTTTCGTAAATCTCGTCGGAGACGACGATTATACCGTGTTTTTCGCATACGTGCGCGAGTTTTTTGATTTCCTCCTCGGTATAAACCGCGCCCGTCGGGTTGGAGGGCGAGTTAAAAATCAACGCCTTTGTTTTGGGCGTTATAGCCTTTTCAAGCTGTTCGGGCGACATTTTATAGGCGCTTTGGCGGGTGGTTTCCACAAATACGGGAACGCCGCCGCAGGTTTTTACAAGCTCGGGATATGTAAGCCAATAGGGAACGGGGATAATCACCTCGTCGCCGTCGTCGATTATGGCGTAGAGGGCGTTGAAAAGCGAATGTTTTGCGCCGTTGGAAACGACGATTTGCGAGGGCTCGTATTCAAGACCGTTGTCGGTTTTAAGTTTTTTGCAAATAGCTTTTTTCAAAGCGGGCAGACCCGCCGCCGCCACGTACTTCGTATAGCCCTTATCCAGCGCGTCTTTCGCAGCCTGGATGATATGCGCGGGCGTGTTGAAGTCGGGCTCTCCCACGCCGAAATTGATAACGCGCTCCCCCGCGGCTTTCAATTCGTTGGCTTTTGCCGAAATGGCAAGCGTTAAGCTGGGGGCGATAGACGCGACTTTCTTTGAAACCTTAATCATACACTGTCCTTTTTTCCGCCTTGCGGATGTTATTTTTTATTGCATTGTGATTATATCACAACAATTTGAATATTTCAACATTTTAAAGCACCCCTTTAACGCGAATTTTTGCGAGAACATTCGGGCGCGGGTATTGCATTAAATTCCGCCGCGTGGTATAATATTAAAGAACGAATATATGTCAAGGAGAAAAATATGGCACACGAAAAGCTTTTGGAACAAATCAGCAAGATGAAGATTGTACCCGTGGTAGTGCTTAATTCCATAGAGGAAACGCTGCCCAAGATGCAGGCGCTTATCGACGGCGGGCTGCCCTGCGCGGAAATCACATTCCGCACGGCTTGCGCCGAGGAAGCGATAAGGCTGACCCGCAAAACATTCCCGCAGATGCTTGTCGGCGCGGGCACGGTAATCAACCGCGAACAATGCGAAAAAGCGATTGCCGCAGGCGCGGAATTTATAGTGTCGCCCGGGTTTTCGGAAGATGTCGCCGACTGCTGCGCCGAACGCGGTCTTCTGTATCTGCCGGGAATAGTCACCCCCACCGAGGCTATGGCGGCAGTTTCAAAGGGGCTTACTACGCTTAAATTCTTCCCCGCTTCCAATTACGGCGGCTTGAAAACAATCAAGGCGATATGCGCCGCATTCCCCTATCTCCGCTTTATGCCGACGGGCGGGATTTCCGCGGAAAATATTTTGGAATATCTCTCCTACGAAAAAATCGTCGCCTGCGGCGGCAGCTGGATGATGAACGGCACGCCCGAGGAAATCAGGGCTAAAACCAAAGCCGCGGTCGAACTTGTAAAAGGTTAAAAAACGCAATACGTATCCTACAAAAAGCGAGCCGCGCGGGCTTTTTAAAGCCCGCGCGGCTTTTCAACTATGCATAGAATTTTTCAGAATTTTGCGGCAAAACCTTTACCCAAAATTTCGTTGGCGTCCGTTATAATGACGAACGAAGCCGGGTCTAAAAGATAAAGCTTTTCCTTTAAACGTATAGCCTGCGCCCTTTTGCAAACGGTGATTATTATAGTGCGGGGGTCGCCCGTGTATCCGCCTTGCGCGTCGTATTTTGTAAAGCCGCGGTTCAAATCCTGCAAAATGACCTTGGAAACGACTTCGGGGTGCATCGTTATTATTGTAACGTATTTGGTCTTTGCGATATTTTCTATAATTCCGTCAATGGCGAACGAACGTAGCGCCACGCCGAGAATTGAAAGCATCGCTATTCCCTTGCTGCTGCCGGGGACGAAAAACGCCAGAAAGGCTATCACGAAGTCGCTTGCGATTACCGCAGGTCCTATGTTGACTTTGGCGTACTTTTTGACTATCAAAGCAATAATGTCCGTGCCGCCCGACGACGCGCCGCAATAGAATATGATGGCTTGCGCCACTCCCACCGTGACGACGGCATAAATGGCTTCCATAAGCGTAGCCACTTCGCCCGAAAGCGTGGTTTCCATGGGTATAATAAGCTCGAAAAGCCACAGCTCGGCGTTGTACATAACTGTGCAGAAAACAGTTTTCAAACCCACGCCCTTGCCGAGGAAAATAAAACCTATAATAAGCAGAATTACGTTGATTATCGTTATAAGAATATTTTCGTTAAAGTTCGGGATTATGTTCTGAAATAAGGGCGTCAGCAAAATAGAAAGACCGCTTACGCCGCCCATAACAAAATGGTTGGGGATTTCGAACATATGGACGCCGAGCGAAAGAATCAGCACGCCTATGTTCAGCATCGTCCAATATTTTACGTTTTTTATAATATTCTTTTTGCGCTCCTCACGTGAAAGCGGAACTTTTTCCTTCTTTTCCTTCTTGCTCTTCTTGCCTTTCGGCGCAACTTCGGGTTCTACTTCCGCTGCAACTTCTTCCGCCGCGCCTACGGGCAATGCGGCTTCATTTTGCAGGCTGTCGGACAATACGGTTTCGCTCTCCGCCGCGTTTTCTGTTGTACGTTCGCCTTTTTCGGGGTTTTCCAAATCTGTCATAACGACCTCTTAAACAAATCTATCTTATCACAAATTTTGCGCCCTGTCAATGTTTAAAGAGGTTTAACGCGCAGGCAAAAGACAAGCGGCGCATTTTTTAAGCGAAGAAGCCGCGCGTCGTACGACGCGCGGCTTTAAAATTCTTTTGAAAATTTACATTCTTTCGGCAAAGCCCTTGCCCAAAATTTCGTTAGCGTCGGTTATGATGACGAACGAGGTAGGGTCTTCGTCATGCAATTTCGCTTTAAGGTGTGCGGCTTGCGCGCGGCGGCATACGGTAATTATAACCGTGCGGGGGTCGCCCGTGTAACCGCCGATAGCCTCCATTTTTGTAAAGCCGCGGTGTATGTAATCCACTATTATCTCCGAAACCATATCGGGGTGCTCGGTAATAATGGTGACGTACTTCGTCTTTGTTATATTTTCTATTACGCCGTCTATTACGAACGACTTCGCAAATACGCCTATAATCGACAGAAGCCCTATTTCCGTGGTGAACTGCCAGAATGCAAGGCAGGCAACCAAAATATCGGCTACAAAGAGCGCAAAGCCTATGTTGGATTTGGAGTATTTTTTAATTATTAGCGCTATTATATCCGTTCCGCCCGACGACGCGCGGCAGTTGAAAACAATCGCCTGTCCCGCGCCCGTAATAAGCACTGCGAATACGAGTTCGAGAAAGAGTTGGTTGCCGCCCGTAAGGGGGAATATATTTTCAGTTGGTATAAGATTGAGAAGAATGTTCTCCAAAGAAAGCACTACCGTGCAGTAAATGGTTTTTAGGGTAAGCGCCTTTCCCAGAAAAATCAAGCCGAAAATAAGCAATATGGCGTTCAGTAAGCCGTAAATAACGGAATAACTTAAAATACCGTGGGTAGGACCTTCAAGAACTTTTGCAAGAACGACGGAAATACCGCCTACGCCGCCCAGCGCGAAATTGTTGGGAGCTTGGAATATCCAAAGGCTGAACGCGATAAGAAATACGCCGAGGTTCAAAACCAAAAAATACAATACGGTGTTCTTTGTTATACGAAATTTGGGCTTTCCGCCTTTTACGGCTTCCGTATTTTCCGCGTTAGCCCCGTCCTTTGCGGTTTCCTCCGCAGTCAAAGCGGTTTGCGCATTTTCCTGCGTTTCCGCAGCTTGTTCATTAACGGAATTTTTATCTGACATAGTTTTCTCCTGAAATCGAGCGTTAAATATCATAACATTACGTTTTTTAAAAGTCAACAAATTACACAATAAATTTTCGGCTTTTTGATTTGAAAAAAATTAACTATTTAACGAGACGCATGACGAGGAAGAAAAGGGCTAATGTGAAAAAAACACCGTAAAAAGACAGGCGCGGCGGCGGACAAATCCGTCCGCCGCCGCGCCCGCGCTTACTCTTATAATTATAACATTCTTTTATCCGCCAAGTTTAATCACGCCGTTTAATACGCCGTCGAAAATGCCGCGCGTCCATTCTGTAAAAAGCGAAAACACCGAAGGAATTTCGTTAAAACGCATATATATTTCCTCTTTCATTTCCGCAAATCTCTCTATGGTTACGGAAATGATTCTGCCGTTTGCCGAGCTTGCGCCCAAAGCTATGCCGCCGTAAGCCCTGTCGCCGATGGCGGCAAAATAACCAAAAGAGACGGCGCCCGCAGAGAAAAGCCCGAAATTCACCGCGCCCAGGGCAAAGATTCCCAACGTGACCGCGCCGAGCGCAATCACTCCGACGGCTAACGACCCTGCGCAAAACAAGCCGAGTGCAAGCGCTCCTGCGGCAAACGCCCCAAAAGACAGCACCCCCGCCGAAACGACGCCTACGCTTAAAAGCCCCGCGGAAAATATCCCCGCCGACTTCAAGCCCACGGCAAAAATCCCCTTTGCCGTTCTGCCCAAGCCTATGTTTATATGTAACAGCGGCAGATTGCCTATGCAGCGTTTGCTTTTATACTCTATATGGAAATTTTTAAGACTGCCCCAAAGATTTATCCCGTCCCGCCGTTCCCCGTTTTCTTCACCGTCATCTGAATTGCCATTTCCGTAATTCAGGAGATAGTCGGCGGAAACGCCGAACAGCTTGCTCATTTTTGTCAAGTGGTCGGTTTCGGGAAACGCCAAATCGCTTTCCCAGCGCGATACCGCCTGTCTGCTTACGCCGAGTACGCCCGCAAGATTTTGCTGGGTTAAATTTTTCTTCTTTCTGCATTCGGCTATTTTTTGCCCTGTGGTCATAACTTCCCCCTCTCCGTAAATATTCTGCAAATAATTATAATGCGCGGGCGGGATAAGTCAATAAAAGGATGTAAACTTACGGTTGCTGCCTCGGAAAACCGAAAGCCTCAGACAAGCCGTTTCAATTCCGTATATGCCATAACGAAAGGACCTGTGCCCTTCGCGTCGTTTTCGACTACCGGTTCGGAGATATAATATTCGTACGTGCCGTCGCGGCGGCGGTTGTTTTCCGGTCCGAGACCCGCCACAAGGCATATACCGCCCAAATTGAGCCGCCCGTCCGTTTCCGTCAGATATTTGTCGCAGATGCCGTCGAATACGGATTTACCGACGTCGGCAAACCGCTTATCCGTCAAGCCGAGGCGCGCGCCTTTCATCATGGCGTATGCAATCATGGCTGAACCCGAAGTTTCAAGGTAATTGCCCTTTCTGCCCATTTGGTCGGGAACTTGGTAGAACATATGCTCCGCAGGGTCTATATAGCGTTCAAGACCTTTAACCGTCTGCGCAAAAATTTCGGTAAGCCGCGATTTAAGTCCTGCGGCATATCCGGGGAAATAGCTTATCGCATCTACAAGCCCTACGGTGTACCAGCCTATCGAGCGCAGCCAAAACGACTTGGAAAGCCCCGTGTTTTTATCCGCCCAAAATGCCGTACGCGACCAATCCCAGCCGTGATAGTACAGCCGCTTGTTTTTATCGTACATATTGTCGTAAACGGCGCTGAACTGATTTACGATATCCTGTAAGTTTTTCCCGCCGTTTAATTCCGCCTCGCAACGGGTATAAAAGACTTGCGCCATATACAGTCCGTCCAGCCAAACCTGGTTCGGATATATTTTTTTATGCCAAAAATTGCCCGTGCCCGTGCGCGGCTGGGAAAGAATCTGCCCATACAAAAGCTCTATTGCCTTTTTGTACTTTTCCTTGCCCGTTTCGCGGTAAAGGTCGAAAAGCACCCTGCCCTCGTTCAGATTGTCGAGGTTGTAAGTTTCCTTGTCGTATCCGCGGACAGAACCGTCGTCAAACACATAATAATCGACGAAATTATCGATGAAATCCAGATATTTTCTGTCGCCCGTCTGCCCGTAAATCGTGTATAACGAAGTCATCATGCAGCCGTCGATATAATTCCACGCCGCCGCCTTGCCATGCCTTATGTTTTCGATATTCCATACGGGCTTGTCGGGCGTGGTTTGGGCGATAAGTCCGTCTATATATCTGTCTATTACCGAATAATCCATAAATTCACCTTATTCTTCCGTCACTTTTTTGCAGTTGCCCTTTATTATTTTTTCGCCCTCGACCCCTTCGAATACCACGTTCTTCAATTTCAGCTTTTCGACGTTATCCACGTAAAGTCCGCCTTTACAATATTCGCGGACGTTTTCGAGCATCGCGGGCTTAGACGGCTGTGCGTCCGCCTTGAAGCCGAAAGTTACGTTTTCTATCTCGACCTCTTTTATGGGCTGTTCGACAAGTCCGTCGAAATAACCTGCCATGCACTCGCAATCCACACATTCGATATCCTTGAACTTGAATTTGCCGAGGTAAGGCGTACCGTCATCTACGGGGGTCGAAGGGTCACGCGACCATACGTATTCGGTATGGCCGTCGGGGTCGCAGTAATAGTACATATTTATTACAAGGGGGGTCTTTACGTTTATCATCTTGATATTTTCGAACAGAACGCCGTCTATTACGCCGTCCTTGCCCCTACCCCTGCGGGATTTTATCCTCAATCCCCTGTCGGTATGCATAAAAACGCATTGGCTTACGGTCAGATTTTTAACGCCGCCGCTCATTTCGCTGCCTAATACTATTGCGCCGTGACCGTCGCGGAACAGATTGTTGCGCAAGGTGTGGCGGTTTGCGGGAGTTTTATAAGTTTTACCCATATACAGCTTGCCGCTTTTTATTGCACAGCAATCGTCACCAACGCTAAACACACAGCCCACGATATCCACCTTGTCGCAGCTTTCGGGGTCGAGACCGTCGGTGTTCGGACCCGTATAAGGATTTTTTATCCGCAAATCGTAAAATTTCAAATTTTCCGAAAAGAAAGGATGAAGATTCCAGGATGCGGAATTTTCGCAGGTCACTCCGTGGAAAACCACATCTTCGCATTTATTCAAAAATACAAGGCGCGGACGGGCTACTTTTCTGCCTTTGGGCGTCGCCCACCAAGTGGATTTGTCCGCGTTGCCGTTTATCGCGCCCTCGCCTATAATCCTGATGTTTTTCTTTCCGTAAGCCCAAATCAATGAGCGGTGGCAGTCGAAAGGCTCGCCCTCCCAGCTTGCGAGCACCTCTTCCTTTCCGTCGATATAGGCGCGGGCGGGCACGAAGGGATAATTTTTTTCAAGCACGTCGCCCAAAAGTTCCGCGCCCTTAACGATTTCCAAAGTTATATCGCTTTTGAGTTCTATCGGACGGATTAGAAAACTTCCGCCCGCCACGACTACCCTGCCGCCGGGCGGGCATTTATCGATTGCCATCTGCACAAAATACGTGTCGTCCGAAACGCCGTCGCCGGCGGCGCCCAAAGACTTTACGTCTATAACGTTTGTATCCTTTTCAGTTCTGAAACGAATTTTACAGCCGTCCGAAGAAACGGACACTTCGTATTCCGTATCGGGGTCGAGCCCGAAAAGGGAGAAAACGTTGCTCTCCCTCTCCCCACCCACGGCTTTACCGTTCAGATAAACCCTGTACTTTTCGGGGCTGTAATAGGGATTGGTATTTCCCAGCTCGAAGCACGCGGACGTGCTTGAAACAAAAAGCTGCCTAAACATTCGAAACGCTCTCCTTTTTTCTGTTTTTCATACGGCGGACAAGGGCGACGACGCCGTCCTTTACGCCGATAAACGCCATATCCGCCAAAACGCAGATAGTGCCGAACAAAAGGGGCTCTACGCCTATATAAATAGCGTCCGCCGTCTTATTTATGATATTTGCGAGGACGTTGAGGTTTGTATATACTACCGACACGAGATAGACGACAAGGGTATAATAGATAATGTTTGCGAAAAATGTCCAGAACGCTTTAAAAGGAAACGGGAACATAACATAGCCGTCGTACTCGCGCCTGTCCGATTCCATATATCTGAACACGGGGTTGACAAACAAGTCCGTCACCATTCCCAGCACTACGCCCAAAAGCAAAACGCTGTCCGGTCCCGTCAAGGGCAAGCCCCAAAGGATGAAATAGCTTGTTGCGCCCGCAAACCACCATTTGACGAAAATCGCCTTTATCCAGGTGGGTATGCGCGATAATTTATCTACCTTGTAAGGGTCGAACTGCTTGTCCTTGCCGCTCCGCGTTACATTTTTAGGGTCATATACCCCCGTGTTCGCGTTGATTGAATAATTTGTATCCCCACCGGACGGCGCGTCCCCGTCTTTAAGCGCCGCAACAAGTTCATCCACCTTATCCGCTTTCAAATCGTAATAATTTTGGATGGTCGTTTCTCTGAAATCTTTTTTCTTTTTTGCCATAACAAACCTTTTCCGAAAAATAACCGACAAAGTTGTATTTGCCGGTTATTGTCACTATGAAAATTAAACTTCTTCGCTTGTGTCGATTTCCTCCGACAGCTTATTTTCTTCGAGGTCCTTCCGCGTATTGATTTTAAGCAACAGTTTTTTATACAGGGGAAGGGTCGCCACAAGCAATATGCCGATGCCGTAAAGTACCATTACGGCTATTGAAAGATTAAGCGACTGTTCAAGGTAAGGGCGTTTCGCCAAATCTTCGGCGCCGAAATTCGAGCCGTGGTAGATATAATCACCGACTTTTACATAATAGAGCACCTGGCTTAAAATTACTATTATGAGAAATGCGAACAGCACGCAAAGCAATGCAACGTTCGTCTTTTTACG
The DNA here is from genome assembly GCA_947589385.1 of uncultured Clostridia bacterium. Taxonomy (GTDB): domain Bacteria; phylum Bacillota; class Clostridia; order Christensenellales; family Borkfalkiaceae; genus Coproplasma. The sequence goes on from CANPZW010000009.1 coordinate 25,168, forward strand.
CTTGGGGAAAGCGCTTCCGAATACCGCTACAGAAAGAATGGAGAAAAGCGTGGTAAGGAATATGGACATGCCACCCCATTCCGCTTTGGACAGCTCGGCTACCGACCGCGAGAAAGTAAACAGCCAAATAAGCCACAGGAACATTATTATAATCAAATATGTGTAGGGTATCAGTTTGGTGTTGCGTTTCAGTTTAACTATAAACTTTCTGCAACGCTCTTTTATTGCCGCGCCCGCGCCTTTCTTTTCCGAAGGCTCGGAAGCCACTGCATTTACCGCGTTTTGGTTTTCTTCCATAATCTTTCCTCCTACCTGATAGCCTTGCCGTATTCCGAAATATTGCCCTTTTCGTCGGTTACGGGCAGCTCGAAGAAGTGCATCATGGCGGAGTCGAAACCGATTTCAATTTCGTCGCCGTGCATATAGCTGCACCATTCCGCGAACTTGCAGACTACGTTTTTTACGCCGCCCACCTTGCCGTGGACAAGTGTGTTCATACCAAGGTTTTCGTTGTTCGTGACCTGCATTTTAATATGCCCGTCGCGGGTGATATTTTCGGGTCTTACTCCCAAAATAACTTCCCTGCCCTCGTAGGGGGCGAGAATTTGCCTTTGATTTTCGTCGAGGGGATATTCAAACAGTTCGCTTACGAATTTACCGTCCTGCACCCTGCCTTCGAACATGTTCATGGGCGGCAGTCCTATAAACGTCGCCACGAATGTGTTGGCGGGCTGTTCGTACAGTTCTATGGGCGTGCCTATCTGCTGTACGCGCCCCATAGACATACATACGATTCTGTCCGCGAGGGTCAGCGCCTCGGTTTGGTCATGCGTGACGTACATCATGGTTGCATTCAATTTTTTATGCAGAAGGAGAATTTCCCTTCGCATAGAGCCGCGCAATTTAGCGTCGAGATTGGAAAGCGGCTCGTCGAACAGGAACACCTTGGGGTTGCGCACGATTGCCCTGCCCATGGCTACGCGCTGGCGCTGCCCGCCCGAAAGCTGGCGGGGCTTTTTGTTCAACTGCGATTTAAGGTCTAATATTTCCGCAGCCGCCATGACCTTTCTATGTATAGTTTCCTTTTTTTCCTTCCGCAGGGTCAGGGAGAAAGCCATATTCTCGTAAATAGTCATATGCCCGTACAGCGCGTAGTTCTGGAAAACCATCGCTATATCCCTGTCCTTGGGGGGAAGCTGCGTACAGTCTTTGCCGTCGATAATAAGGCTGCCCTTCGTAATATCTTCAAGCCCCGCGACCATTCTCAGCGTCGTGGATTTGCCGCAGCCCGAAGGTCCTACAAGTACAATAAATTCCCCGTCGGCAATATCGAGATTGAAGTCATATACGGCTTGAACGCCGCCGTCGTATATTTTATCTAAATGCTGTATTTTTACCTCAGGCATTTTCTCCCTCCTCTACAAGCTCTTTTTCCCTTTCGGAAAATTCGGCTGCGGCGCGGGATTCCTCTTCGTCAAGCGTTTTAAGTGCGTTTTCAACGTTTACCGAGCCGTCTTTGACCCCCGCCTCGTGTTTTTCAAGACGGCGGCAGCGGAAATATCCGATTACCGCGGCAAGAACGAAACACGCCGCCGAAGCGCAGAGGTAGGCAAGCATTATTATGAACTCGGTTATGCTTTCGGTGGGATTAAGCCAAAAATAATTTACCGTCAGATAGTTGTTTTTCAGTCCGTAAAGGGGATATCCGAAAATTCTGAATATCTGGAAAGCCGCAAGCGCCAAAAGAACTATACAGTATTTTTTGTTATAGCCCTTTATGCCTTCGGAAGAAAGGAAAGCGATTAGCAGCATAAACAAAGTGAGCACTACCGAAAAGCCCATGGTAAGATTTGAAAATCTTGTAGCTTCCGTCATGCCGTTGTTCATTACGGTGGAAAGCTTGATGCCGTACAGAAGCATGAAATACAGACAGTTGAAAACAAGTCCCAAAAGCGCAAGATTTGCGGGCAGACTGTTCTTTTTATAGCGGAGAATATCGTCCGCAACTATCTGTTGATTGGGATTAAGCTCTTTCATTATGCCGCCTCCTTTGCAATATTCTGTTCGAGAAGGGCTTTTTCGCCCTTCATAAGTTTTACTTTCCAGATAAGGTTAAGCGCAACCGCTACGGCGTCTGCAAGCGCAAGAAAACTTGTCACGAAGCTTATCACGAACATAAGGGAAGATTTGGAGACGGAAGGTCCGCCCATACCCGAAGATATCTGTATGTAAAAATTCAGTTCTTCCCAATCCATTCCGTAAAAACTGCCCATAAGCACTGCCGTAAATATAATGCCGTACAGCGCCACGGCAAGCGCGGTTGCAATGACAAGCCCCGAAGATACATAATTCGTTACGTAGTAATTGCGGCGCTTGTTCGTATCGGTTATAAACAGCGTAACCGCGGCGCAGATATAAATGATAGTTAGTGTGAACATTACGTTGACAAAGCTCTGCGCGCTTGTGCAGAAGTCCCCCGCAAGTTCGGGGTAGTCTTTGCCGTAATATGCGATATCGTTGAGGTTGCCGCTTAAAAATATTATTGCGCTAACAAAGGTCAACGCGCCTATGATAAGCGAAACCAGACACAATATCCTTTGAAATTTCATCTGAACTTTCATATTTAAGTGTCTCCGAAAAATTTTTTTGCCTGCCCGCCTGCGCGGGCAGGCAAAATTCATTTAAGTCGCGGTGGTTTTAACGTCGGGTCGGTTAATTAAAGATATTATAAGTGGTTTTTAAAGTAGCCCATGCGGCCTTGTAGATATTTACGCGTACGTTCATTCCGGCGCCATTCAACCAGTTGACATATTCTTCGCCGTTCGCTTTAAGTCCGCCGTTGCCCTGTTCACCGAGAATATACACGTCCGAGCCCAGCCATTTCTGCGTGCCGAAGCCGTAATACATAACTTCGAGATATACGTTCATGCCTTCGCCCTTGGTGCTGCTGCTGCGGAAGTACTGACCTACTTTGGTCTGCTCGTCGTTTTTAAGCGTTGTCTGCTGGTTAGCGGTAAGAGGATAAGCCGTCGGGGAGATGAAATACCAAGGCGAAGCCGCGTCCTTGGGGTCAACCACAACGTGCTTGATAACGCCCGCGGTTATAGCTTTATCGACTATGGAAGCGCCGTTTCTGCCGCACTCTGCGGTGCACTGGAATTCGAAGCCCTGATTCTTATTGCCTATGGGAAGGGTCGTGCCGAGCACGTAGCGCGCATAGTTGGTATAGCTGCCCACCTGGTTTATCGTAAGGTTGCCCGTATTCTGCTTTATGGGGTGTTCCTGGTTGTCGGAACCCTTTACCTTGATTTCATTGCCGGAGAAGAAGGCATAATTGGCTTTCGTGATTTGGGGAACTATTCTGCCGCCGTATTCCGTGCCTTCATAGACCTTTCCGTTATAAACGAACACGCCGCCCGCGCCCGTCTTGTATTCCGGCTTAACTTCGTACTGCGCGGGAACGTTGCCGTATGCCGCCGTCTTTAACGTTGCGACATCTTCGAGTTTGAGACTGGATTCCTTTGCATACCAGAAGCCGTTATCGGAGGAAGTTCCCGCAGTTTCGTCGTAGCTGTCCGTCGAAGAAGGAGTTCCGTAAGTCATGAGAATCTGTCCGTCCTCGGAGAACAGGAAGTCGATAAATGTAAGCACTGCCGAGAATTTATCGGGATTATTCGAAACCGCTTCGACGGGAACGCAGAAGCCCGTATTTTTAACGGAACGCCAGCTTTCGGTAAATCTCATAACCGTTTCGTGCGTGCCGTCGTCGTTGACGTCCCATCTCGAAACGGGCGTCAGAATAGGCGCATAGTTATAACCGGGAGCGGCATGCTGTGAAGCGCCCGTAACGGCGTTTTTCGTCTGCGTCTGAATATAGTCGTAGGACATTGCGCCGAGAACATTGGACTTTTCGTTTCTCCATGAATTGAAGCCGTCCGCGCCCTCTTCGCCCGTGTAGAGGATGCCCTCTTTTGCGAACGCACTGAAATTGTTAAGCGCGTTGTAGGAATCGGCGTTCTGGCGGGAATCGCGGAGTTCGCCGTTATTATCAATATAGATATATTCAAGTCTTGAACCGAGACCGCGCACGCCGTAGAGCTCGCTTGCCATGGTGAGAAGCATTACGCGTCTCTGCGAGGTAGCCTGTCTTGCCACGATGCCGTAAAGCGCACCCGTGTCGCCGTCGAGGTAACCGTTGTTGCAGATTATCGCGCGGAGAGTAGCGGCGAGAAGGTCAACGTCCCATGCCGCGGAAACGCTGTTGAATACGTCCGAAGCCTTGGTATATGCGGGGGTGCCGTCGGTGGCTGTTGCGCTTGCGACTTTAAGGTATGCGACCTTGATATATTCGCTTACGATTTTTGCAAGCTTGTCGCCCGTGACGTCGCCCTGCTTTTCGTTTATGGCGAAGTTCTGCATATCCACGATATTGCCGCTATCGCCGTCATAAGCTTTGCCCGCCGCGGCGGTTATCGCCTGACCGAGAGCGGAATTTCCGTCCTTTGCGGCTGTAAGCGCCTTGCCGTAATCGAGCCTTATGAAAATCTTAGTGCCGTCCTCGGCTGCGGATTCAACAGTATAACTGTCTTCGGCTTTCGTGCCCATATAAGCTTTAACGGCGGACTGTGTGCCTACTATGCTTCCGTGCTGTTTGGTATCGCTGCCGTCCTTATATGAATCCTTTTCCGCCGCCTGCGCCGCGAACGTCTTGAATTTTTCGGAATTTAATTCATTGTCGAGAATCTTTTCGACCCAATCCTTGCGGATTGTATTGTAGTATTCTATATCGTTGTTGCCGTCGAAGTAAGGTGCGGCATACATACCGCCGTTCGTATCGCCCGTAAGGGAATACTTTGTAACGGCGTTGGCTTCGAGGAACGCCTTGTAGTTGGGCATATAGTCCAGCCAATCCGCAAGATTAACGAAGTTGCTCGTATTCTGGTTGATTGCCGAAAGCGAACCCGTAATAATGTCGTATCTGGAAAGAGTTTTTTCCGTAACGGCGTTGGTTATCTGTTTATCGGAGCTGACGTTTGTGAACACGTCCTTTGCGTCGATTTTAAGCTGGGAAGCCATAGCCGCCCATGCGGGTTTCAGGTTGCCGGACGAATAGGATTTTCCGTCTATCATATAGGTAGAGCCGGACAAATCGCTGTTGGTGTAGCTTATACCCTGCGCTTTGCTGTTCTGGTTGCCGACGTTGAAGTTTACAACCGTGCCGTCCGCATAGGTAAGCTTGCCGTTCGCGTCGGTGTTCACTTTAAGGTTACCGTTGGTATTGCCGCCCTTGTCCGAATTGTCGGGCTTGCACGCAGCCATGAACGCAACAGACCCGAGCATTGTGCCCGCCATAACCGTGGCTACGGCGGTCGTTGCCATCTTCTTGAATTTGTTCATATAAATCTCCTATAAATATTTTTTATTCCTTTTTAAAATCATTTTTGAAAATTTTCGCATGGACGCGATTATTCTTTTACGCCGCCCATGTTTACGCCTTTGGCGAAATACTTCTGAATGAAAGGATATATTACAAGTATGGGTATTACGCCGCAAATTACCATAGCATAGACTACCGACATTATGGAAGCTTTCGTATAGTCAACGCTTTCCACGATTTTCCATTCATCTACGTTATCCACGCTGGGCGTTTCGATAAGTCCCGAATACGAATCTATGAAGTTTCGTATCTTGACCTGCACGGGCCAGGAAAATTCCTGGTCGGGCATCATACGCATCGCCCAGAAATAGCCGTTCCAGCGGGATATGCCGAAGAATAGCGCCACGGTCGCGATAGTGGCTTTGCTCATGGGGATATAGACATTGAAAAGAATCTGCATTTCCGTCGCGCCGTCTATCCTCGCCGCTTCCTCTATCTCGGTAGGCACGCCCTCGAAAGTGTTACGGAGAAGAATTACGTTCGTCGCGTTCATACCCATTGCAAGGATAATAAGCCATTTTTGGTCGAAACCGTTGTCCGTATATTGAAGCCCCGCAAATCCCGCAAGGATATCGCCCGTAGCCTGATAATTGAGGAATTGGGGAACGATGCCCGCAGAGAACCACATTGTGAATACGAGGAAGAAGTTGAACGCGTGGCGGCCCATAAGTCTCTTTTTGGAGAGGGCGTATGCGCCCATAATCGTATAAACAAGACACCACACCGTGCCCACAAGCGCAAGGAAAAGCGTGTTGGCGTAGCTGACCCAGAACATATTGTCCAAAAATACGTACTTATATGCCTGTATATTCGGCTCTACCGGCCACAGAATTACCTTGCCATGCAATATTGCGTCCGCCGAACTGAACGAGGAGCTTATCGCATATATGAAAGGATATACGCACATGAGCGCGAAAGCTATCAAAAGAACGTAAGCGATGATTTTGAATATCAGTTCGCTGATTTCCGTTTTACGTTTCATACGTCTGCGTCCTCCTTAATACAAAGATACGTTCGCCGCTCTTCTTGCGACGGAGTTCGCGCCTATTACAAGTATCATGCCTATAAGGTTATTGACCATTTCGGCTGCGATACCAAGGGTTGCGTTGCCTTGCTGGGACCACCTGTTGGACAGGGTAGCCACTATGTCGGCGGCTTCGTAGTTGGAAGCGTTGGACATCAGATAAACTTTTTCGTAGCCTACGGAAAGGAGAGAGCCTATCTTCATGATAAGCATTATGACGACCGTAGAAAGGATGCTGGGAATAACCACGTATCTCATCTGCGCCATTTTACCCGCGCCGTCTATCTGCGCCGCCTCGTACGAAGTCGGTGAAACAGCAATCACTGCCGCGAAATAGACGATAGAGTCATAACCGCCGTGTTCCCATATGCCCGTAATCTGATAAATCGCCCTGAAATACCTTTGGGTGAACACAAGCCCGTTGCGCGCGCCCGTCACCTCGGCGGCAAATTTTTCCGAATGGGGAAGCCACATAAGGAATTGCGAAACGATACCTATGCCTTCCGTGCCGCCCTGACCCGAAGTAGAACCGCGGAAAAGAACGATTGCCAGCGCGGTTATGATAACCGTTGACATGAACTTGGGAAGATAGACGCAAACCTGCAATACAGACCTGGTTACGTTTGACTTGACCTCATTGAAGAACAGCGCCAGAATAATCGGGAACGGGAAACCGAACAGAAGTCCGTAGAACGCGATTATGAACGTGTTTCTGAACGCCCGCCAGAACTCATACTGCATCGCCCCGAAAAACAGCATTTTGAAGTTCGCAAGACCCACCCATAGCTGGTCGCTTACTTCGAGTGCGCTGTCGGGGTCCTTAAAGGCGGCGAACAGCTCTTTCATAGGCAGATAACGCCAAAGAAGGTACACCAATAACATGGGTACCAGCATCAAATAAAGCCGCCAGTCTTTAAGGATGGTCCAGCCGGTCGTCTTCCACTTGTTTCGCTCAGTTTCGTCCCTTACCTTCTGATCGGCGGCCATGGAATACGTCCCGCTCGCCTCGTCGTAGATAAGGAAGTCGTCATATTTGAGTTTAAACATGAAAAATCTCCTCCATACCACTTAAAGTAAAGTATTTATTAAAAGCGGTTTCCCGCGGATTACCGTTTAAGTGTTGTTGTGTGCTTGTTGCACAAGCACACAGAAGGGCCCTTCTGTGTCGGCATTAAATTTTTAATTACGCAATACGTATGCGTTTATTTGTTGCGGACCGAATGGGTTATTGCCATTCGTCGTCGCGTTTATTAAGAATAGATATGGTTTCCCCGTCCAACTCTATCGGTTCGTCGCCGAATTCGTCGCGGCGCATTTTTTCAAGCCTCTCCTCTTCCATGCGGAGAAGGTAGTGCTTCTGGTCCTCGAATATTCCGTCAAGCTTCCGCATACCCGCAATAAGCAAAAGCCCCACGGCAAGCGAAATAAGCTCCCATAACTGACCCGTAAGCGCTTCGGCAAAGTTAATGCCGAAACACGCCGCGACGGCAGACCTGCCGAAAACGGTAAGAAGCCAGCCTAATAAAACCATAAGCATGGAAAGATATAAAGACTTGCGGATTCGTTCTTTACCGACAAAACGCGTAAAAAACAACAAAAGTATCACGAAGGCGTTGCCCGCGCAATAGATAACATAACTTTCGAAGCCCGCCCCGTTCAAAAGACAGAACAGCGCGCCGTCCCCTACGGCGTAAAATACGGAAATCCAGCCCCAGCGCATCATTACCAGCACAATTATGGGCATCATGGGCGAAAAGGTAAAAAACGCGCCGTTGCCCTCGAACGCCTTGAATGCGAAATGCAAAATGAGTTCGAACGCCGCCAAAATCGCCGCAAATATTAACAAATCCGTAAATCTGTATTGTTTAAAGGAAATCTTCCCCGACCCGTTCCGACGCATAGGAAAAATCGACTTAAAAGTTATAAATTTACATTTTTCTTTTTTATTATAGCATAGGCAATTTTAAAAATCAATACCCTTTTTTATTGTTTCACGGAAAAAGATATGCTATACTTAATATATATAAATTCAGGAGAAACGTTATGATTGAACTTCGTCTTACGTCTGAGGACGATTTGGCGGATATATTGAACAATCTGAAAGAACCCGCCGCAATATATTTGAAAAAGGGAATTTACAGGCAGAAAGTAAAGATAAGCGCCGACGACGTGGAATTGATAGGCGAGGACCGTGAAACAACCGTTATAACTTATGATGATTATGCAAGAAAAATACATGCCGACGGCAGGGAATACAACACTTTCCGCACCTACACGCTTTGCGTGACGGGCAACCGAGTGAAGCTTAAAAACCTTACGGTGGAAAATTCCAACACCCGCCCGCAGGACGTGGGGCAGTGCGTGGCGCTCTCCGTGAACGCAAAGGATTTTTATGCAGAAAACGTAGCTCTCAAATCCACGCAGGACACCCTTTTCTGCTCACCTTTCCCCGACGACCTCGTGGTGCGCTACCGAGGATTTATCCCGCAGGACGAGTTATTTATGGAGGGCGGCGCGGTGCAGATTTTCGAAAACTGCCGCATATACGGCACGGTGGATTTCGTTTTCGGCTGCGGGGAAGCATATTTCCATAATTGCAAACTGATTTCGGTAAACGACGCCCGCGGGTGCGGTTTTGTCGCCGCCCCCGCCCATGCCCTTGCACAAAAACGGGGATTTACGTTTATAGACTGCGATTTCGAAAGCGGCGGCGCGGGAGTAAATAGCGTATATCTTGCCCGTCCGTGGCGGGATTTCGGCAAGTGCGAATTTATAAACTGCCGAATAGGTGAACACATAAAACCCGAATTATACGACAAATGGAACGACACCTCCCGCGACAAGACGGCGAGATTTTGTCATTTCGGGCTGGAATACGGTTTTACGCCCTGCCCTGTTCCTTGGAGTCGGGAGCTCACCCGCGAAGAAGCTGCCGCCATTATAGCGTATTACGAAAAACGAAAAATGGCTATAAAAGCCGATAAATAAATTTTTGCGCGGGGCGCGAATTGAAATTCGCGCCCCGCGCTTCTTTTAACAGCTTTTCATTAGTTAAAAATCCTTAACTATACTTCAAAGGAGCTCCGTCCCCATTCCCACCGATAAAACGCTTATATAAAACAGGGAAAACACGTTAATTTTTTTGCGGTCTGAATTTACTGCCGAGATTGGCGGCAAAATAGGAATTTAATTCGTCCGTGCTGCCCTGCGTCAAATCCGACTTTTTTATGACATGCGTCTGCGCTTTTGAAATAAAAAGAAAGTATGTATCCGACGTTTCCTCCACTTTATAAAGATAAGAATATTTTGCCGTAACTACCCCTTCGTACTCGTCCCCTTTGCGGGTTGTGATGACAAGCTTGTCCGGATAGAACGAATACGTTTCGAAAGTTTCGTCGCTTAAAATGGGCATGGATTTATCCAATCGTTTTTGGGTAAGTCTTGTTAAGAAAAAAACAAGTAAAGGGAATAAAGCCCCCATGCAAATTAAAAATATGCCAAGATAAAAATCGCTCTCGTCCTCACGAAATATTATGCCCATAATACCCAGCGCAATAAAAACCACGCAAAAAAAAGCAATCAGCCACCATAATTTTTTAAATTGTCTATTATTTACGCTTTGAGTTTTGCCGCTGTCCAATGTGCCTTTAAATTCTACCATTCTTCCACCCCCACGTGTATCAATATATTAAATTTATTATAAAACAGCCTTAAAAAAAGTCAATACAAAATTTAATTTTGCAATACGTACCATAGATTCAAGCTTTAAAAATTCAGTTTATAGATAATTTCGTTGAGATAGTCCAGCGACCATCTCAATTCCGAATAATCGCCGTAGTTTTGACCGTAAACTTCGATTATCACAGGTCCGTCGAAGCCCGCGCCGTTAAGGCGACGGAAAATTTCTTCGAAATCGTAAAGCCCTTTGCCGGGCAGACAGATTGCGCCCTTTTCATCTACGTCCGAGATGTGCACGTGAGAGATAGAGCCTGCCATATCCTCAATATACATATTCAGCGGATAGCCCGAACGGCGCGCCTGCTTGACGTCGAGGACGGCGGCAAGGCGTGGGCAGCGGCTTTTCAGTTCCTTAAAAATACTCGGGCGGTCGTACATGCACCAGCAAACGTTTTCAAGGCAGATATCCACGCCGTAACGGGCGGCGAAATCACAGATTTCACGCATATATCCCGCAGTTTTATCGTAATCCATAGCCCCCGCCGCACCCGAAATATAGCCGTGAAAGGAATATTTTTTTGCCCCGAAAATCTGCGCCGACCGCAAAAAACGGTCAAGCCAATAAAAGCTGTCGCCGCGCACCCTGCGGGAATCGGAGAACAACTGCGGTTCGAAATTAGTCGGAAGGGCGTGTATAGAACAGATTTCAAGCCCTTCTGCGAGGCGACTGTATGTTTTTGCAAATTCAGGGCGGTACTCATAAAAAGTGCCGAGAAAAATTTCCGCACACTCTGCGCCGAGCTCCTTTATCCTGACTATTGCGTTTTCACATTCTTCGCGAAGAAAAAATGACGAAGTGGAGATTCCCGTTTTCATAAAAACATTTTAGCACGCGGCGTAAGCTCTGTCAAGTTCGCCCCAGCGCATGGCTTACAAACGCAATTAGCGGCGGGGGATTACATTTAAATCGAAAAAACGTAACGATGAATTTAAGCGGCTATTAGGGTAAAATCATACGGCGCGGGCGAGGGCGTTATAAATTCCGTCGTCGGCAAGATTGCGGACGGGGCTTAAAATATCGCATACGTCCTGCGTTTTTATATATGTATTTGCGTTTTCGGAAAATTCCGAGTCGGCTTTGGGGCTATGGGCTTCTGCGTTTTCCGATTCCGACGCCGTCTGCATAAACGGCGCGAATGCCGAAACGAGTTCGGAAATCTGCCCGACTTCACGCATAAACGCATCCACCTCTTCTCCGCCGCCCGAAATCTCCTTAATCAGCTCCATAGTTTCAGGTTCCAAAAGCTCCGAAACGACGTTCCTATTCTGCGGCTTCCGGTCGCAGAGCGACAACAAAACCAAAATCAGTAACAGTTGCATAAAAAATTTCCCCTGCATATTTTGATAGTATTATTATATGCGAGGCAGGTTATGAACGACTTTAAAAGTTATTCGGACGATAAAAAACGCAATACGTATGCGCAAAACGGGGCACAGACGCCGCGCGAGCAAGCCGCAGCGGCAGGCGATAACGAAAGAGGCGCTAACGGCGGCACGCCCGAACAGTTAAACGCGACCGTGGAAATGGCGAAAATTATCACAAAGGCGATGAACGGCAAATCCACGGCTCAGATTTTACAGACGATAATTTCCGAAGCGGAGCGCGGGAAGCGCGAAGGCACGTTGACAAACGCAGATTTGGACAATTTTTATGCGGTGCTTTCGCCCATTCTCGACAGCGCAAAACGGCGCAGACTGAAAGAAGTGATAGCCCGCCTTAAAAGTATCTGAACGGCATACTCGGGCAATCCGTCGGCTTTAACGCCGCCTGTTCGGAATTTCGGTTAAAGTTTAATTTAAGCCGCCCGAGGCAATAAGCCTCGGGCGGCGCACATCTTACGGCAAATTTACCGCATTTTAAATTCAAATAAATTTATCGGGATTAACGCTATGTTTCAACGCAACGCAAAATCACGCAAGTGCGGAAATAGCTTTAAGCGTTTCTTCGACCGCAACGGGCGGCGTAAACGCCGAAAACGAAAGACGTATCAGCCCGTCCGAGCCTAACGCTTTGTGCATAAGCGGCGCGCAGTGCAATCCGCCGCGCACGCATATCCCAAATTCTTCCGAAAGCGCGAAAGCCGCCATTTCGGACTGAACTTTTTTAAGGCGCAGGGCGACAATTCCGTACGGGTTCGGCTTGGAAAAAACTTCCACACCGCTAATTTTTTTAAGTCCTTCTATGGTGCGCGCCGTAAAATCCTCCACCCGCTTTTTTTGCTCGGACATATGCTCTTTAAGATATGTCGCACCCTCCGCAAGCGAAATAACCGCGGGGAAATTCAAAGTGCCCGCTTCAAGCTTGTCGGGATAAAAATCGGGCATGTTGGGGTTATAGCTTTCGCTGCCCGTGCCCCCGAACATAAATGGCGCGGGATTAAATCTTTCCGAAAACAAAAGCGCGCCGCTGCCCTGAATACCCAACATTCCCTTGTGTCCCGCGACGGCAAGCCCGTCTATTCCGCATTTATGCATATCGATTTCCGTATGCCCGCACGCCTGCGCGCCGTCGCAAATCAAAAGACATTCGGGCGGAAGAATTTTGCGCACGCGCATTATATCGGGCGCGGTTCCGGTGACGTTGGAGGCCAGCGTTATCACGGCGGCGCGCGGCGGCGTGCCGCCGCGCGCCGCAACCTCCACCGCCCTTTCCATTTCATCCAAATCAATTTCGTTTTCTGAATTAAGCGGTACGTATTCGATTTTCGCCCCGCCGTTCTTCAATTTTTCAAGCGGGCGCAGAACCGAATTATGTTCGGCAACCGTTGTTATAATAGGCGTCGGCAGGGAAAAAATCGCGATATTCAAAGCTTCCGTACAATTCTTCGTAAAAACCACTCTTTCGTAGCCGTAACCGCCGAAAAATTCACTTAAAATCCTGCGGGCGGCGACCACCCGCTCCATACAGGAAAGCGAAAGCCTGTGTCCGCTTCTCCCGGGATTAGCCGCGTGCGCCAGAGCCGCGCTTGCAGCCGAAGTCACGCAGTCGGGCTTGAAGCCGCCCGTGGCGGCGTTGTCGAGATATATCATAAATTCTCCTTTCAACATAATATAATAGTATATTTTATTTATACTACGGAAGGTCTCAAATATGACAGAGCAAATTGCCGTTTTCCGTTCGCGCACGCAGGCAATAGAGTGTAACACCCGTCTGCGGGCGCACGGCGTGCCTTCATCGCTTATAAACACCCCGCGCGAAGCGAACATCGGCTGCGGACTTTCGATAAGATTTCCGCAGAATATGCTGCCGCGCGTCAGAACGCTTATTTTAAACGGCAGATATTCGGCTTTTTACGGATTTCTCAGGGTAAAAAATTATTGATTGCTTTGGAAAAATATGTTAAAATCTACCCATGGAACAGAAAAAAGCTTTGAAGATTCTGCAAGAACTTGCTTCCCTCTACCCCGACGCCGCTCCCGCGCTTAAATTCGGGTCGCCGTACGAGCTGCTTGTCGCGGTTATACTTTCGGCGCAGTGCACGGACGAACGGGTGAACAAGGTGACAAAAGAATTATTCCAAAAATACAACACCCCGCGCGCCATGCTTGAACTTTCGCAGGAAGAATTGGAAAAATACATATATTCCTGCGGATTTTACAGAAGCAAAGCGTCGCACATTCTTTCCGCTTCGCGGGATATAGTTGAAAAATTCGGCGGAGAAGTACCGCGCGACCACGAGCAATTAAAAAGTTTGGCGGGCGTAGGTCAAAAGACGGCGAACGTAGTGTATGCCGTAGCTTTCGGGGGCGACGCGATTGCCGTGGATACGCACGTTTTCCGCGTATCCAACCGTCTTGGGCTGGCGCACGGGAACACTCCCGAAAAAGTCGAACGGGGGCTGACCGAGATAATCCCGAAAAACATGTGGTCGAAAGCGCACCATTATCTTATATATCACGGCAGGCGGGTATGTCACAGCCGTAAGCCCGATTGTGAAAACTGCACATTAAAAACCCTTTGCGAATTTTACAATTCGGAAAAATAATTTAATCCAAAAGCCGAACCTTTCGGTTCGGCTTTTTTAATGCGCTTTATTTTTCCTTGAAATTTGAATACCGCAAGCGGCTCGTAATGACAGGTTTTAGGTGCGGCTCGGAATACGGATATATTGGTGTCAAGGACAGTTAAAATTGGGCGGCTAAAATCTCTTAATATCAAAAAATTTAATTTTCAATCTCTTTGTCGGAATTGCTTTCCTGCGCTTCTTCGGGCAAAGGAACTTCTTCGTCGGTGATTTTGCGTTTACGGAAATTAAGCACGCTTTTCAATGCCGACAGGAAAAATTTATCGCGTAGCAAAAGCAAAGCTAACCCGTAAATCAATACTCCCGCCGCGGTTATCAACAAAAACGTCCATACCGAATACGGAAGAAATTTCTGGATAAAATACGTAGCGCCGAACATGACGGCAGCCGCTATAATATACCTCCAACTGCACTTGAAAATTCCGCCGAAAGTTATGAATTTCTGCTTTAACGCAAATCCCGCGAGAATTACTGCGACAAGCGCTTCGCATACGGACGTTGCGATTGCCGCGCCCAGCGCCCCGTATTTAGAAATAAGCACATAATTCAGAACAAGATTTACCAGCGCGGCGCATACGGTTGCAATAGTGGAATACTTTTCCTTTCCTATCGCAATGAACAGCTGGTTGCCGAATACTTCGGTCATACCCGACACTATAAATCTTACGGACATTATCTGCAACAAGACGGGCACTTCGCTATACCCCTCGCCCAAGAACCACGAACTTAAATTGCCCGCAAGCACGGCAAAGCCCGCTATCAACGGCAAGCCTGACATCCACACGTAATTTATCGCAAATTTAAGGTGCGTTTTAAGGCTTTCTACGTCGCCCGCGCGGAAGTCGTGCGCGTTGCGCGACATCATAACCGAAGATATAAACGCTACCACCATAAACGACGCCTCGTTTATCTTATACGCCTGTTCGTAACAGCCGTTTTCGTAATCGGGATTTTTCGCAAGCAGCCCTATCATCGTTTTGTCGAAAACAGAATATACCGTTACGGCAAGCGTAGGCAAAAAAATCAACAGGCAGGGCTTCAAATGTCTTAAAAGTTTCAGTTTATTGACTTTGACGAAATGTATCTTTCTGAAAACCGAGGGCCACATTATAATGTATGAAACAAACACGGAAGCGGCGAAACACAGGGTGTAAATCCAAGTGTCGTTTTCGGTTTTTACAAAGACAAAAATGCACACAAGCCCTATAACGCGCATACTTATCGAGCGTAGAGCTATGGATTTGAAATTCTCTTCCCCGCGGAAAAAGTACTGAATATCAAAAGGCGTAGCCGCTAATTGCAGAGAAAGTATCAATATAAGCAAGTTATAGCTTTCCCCGAAGCCGACAGTAAAAATCACGGAATACAATACGGCAAGGGAAATGCCCGTAAGCGCCGATTTCCAAATAAACAGCTCCCAAAAAACCCTGCTTTTTTCCTCGGTATCGTCGCCGCAGGCGGCGATTTGCCGCTGTCCGTACATATCGAAGCCGAGACTTGCGAACAGAATGAAATAGGAAATTATCGAAGCCGCAAAACTGTATCTTCCGTTGCCCGCCTCGTGCAGAACGCGCGAAAGATAGGGCGTTGTAACAAGAGGAACAATCAGCGTCAATACATTCGTTATGAAATTATATATAAAGTTCGATTTCAAACTTCGTCTTGCGGTATTTTTTTTCATTGCAGAAATTCCACAGTCTATCCTGCCTTTATTATCAAAGTGAACAGGCGGATAAAACTTTCCTATAACGGTTCGCAATCTTTAATTTAATAATCAGCAAATATTGTCGATTATTGCTTGCGCCGACCTTTCCCAACTGTACTTTTTCTATAAAGAAGCTCTTATGCGTTCATATCTGTTCGTTCTTTCCCAGCATAATTAGCCTTACGGTTTCAGCCATTTTTTTCCAACTGCATTTTTCGAGCAGTTCTTGTGCCTGTCCGTCAGTCATCGTCCTCCCGCCGCCGAGATTAACCGTGTTTTCATAGTCGTAAGGGTCGAAAAATCGTGCCGCATCCCCGTACACCTCTTTAAAAACGGGTATGTCCGAAAGATACAAAGCGCGGCAACCCGAAGCGACCGCTTCGAGGGGCGGAAGCCCGAAACCCTCATATGTCGACGGCAATATAAAGCCGCGGCAATGCTTGTAAAGCCAAGCCATCTGCCCGTCGGTTATATAGCCGAGAAATCTAAAATTGTTCACGCCGTTTTTTTCGGCGTTTTCGGTAAACTTGGGTACGGGGTTGCCCGCAATTATAAAGTTTTTATCGGGGTTGGCTTTGGCAAGTTCCAAAACGTACGCGAAATTTTTGTTGAGGTTAGCCGTTCCCACCGAAAAATAAAACTCGTCGGGAACGTCTTTCACCTCTTCCTCTTTCCATTTGAGAACGTGTTCATAACCGCTGTATATCACAACGGGGCGGCGTTTGAGTTTTGGATAAAAATGCATTATCCTGTCCGCCGAAAACTCCGAAACTGTGAACACGGCTTTGCTTTTATATATGTACGCCCGCACCAAAAAACTTATCTTTCGGAGCCACGACTTCTTTTCTTTGTAGTCGCGCTTTTCTTTGAACCTGACGTCGTGCAGGATAACGAAGTGCTTATAGAGTATGGGCGAATAATTGCCCGTGCATAAAAGCGGCAGCCCCGCTTTTTTGGCATAGCGCGGCAAAGTCCACTGTTCCCATAAATTATTTTTGAGCTTGCCCACTTTTACATAGCTTATGTTCCCGTCCTGCGGGGGCATGTCAGGCGCGTCGGGCGGCAGGGCGACTATCGCCTTAAAATCTTCAAGCTCTTTAAAGGCTTCCAAAAGCTCGAAGCCCAAACGCTGTACTCCCGTAAGTTTTTGGGTAAAAAATCTGCCGTCGATAATTATGGCGTTTTCAAGATTTAGTTTTCTTTTTGACATATTTCAGAACTCCTCCCCACAACAAACCGAAAAACATCCAGTGATAAAGCCTTAAATATCCTTGATTTGCCTGCAAAACTATTGTAAAACATAAAAGCGCGTATGCGCAAGCCAAAAGCAAGCGCGTATCGGCGTTTGGATTTTTTTTGTAAACCTTTACGCACCCGACCAAAAGCGAAAGCGTAAGCCCGTAAAACAGTATAAATCCGCTTATGCCCAGTGTGGCAAGAATATCCAAAGTTACGTTTGTGGGAACATAGCCTGCGTCTTCGCCGAGATAAAGCCCATAGTTACCCGGACCGACGCCGAAAAGCACATTTTCTTTGAAAACGCCGAAAGTTTCCGCCCACAGCGCAACCCGTCCGCCGGACGACTCGTTAAGCGACATTTTGAAAAGTCTTGCGAAAAACAGTTCGTAAACCGAAGGAAAAATCAACACAAACGCCAAGAAAAGTAGGATTACCGCCAGCGGGAAAAGTATTTTTTTGAGAGTTATCCTTCCGCTTGCGAACCAAATCAAGTACGCCGAAACAAATACAAGCATTATTCCGACGAATCCTGTTGTGGAAGTCGAAATAAGAAACATTGCAAGACAGACGACGATATCTTTCAGGTAATTCTTATCCTTGGCTATCAAGAACATAAATACGGAAAGCGCAAACCAAAACGTAAGATACGTGGCAAGATAGCTCGGCTCGTAAAACCATAGCTGAAAACGGAACACGTCCTCTACCGAGCCGTACGACGGCAAAAAAGGCAGCTCGTAACCGAATGCGACTTTTAATAACAGCTGCAACAAAAGCACGGCGAACTGAACATAAAACGAAAGTCTTAAAACGCTTATCATCTTTTTCAGCCCGTACGTCCTTACATAGGAAGCAAATCCGAAAATCAAAATTACGATATTGTAAAAAACGGAAAGCCAGAAAATCAGACCGCGAGTCGTATCAAAAGCAAAAACCGCAGAAATAAGCGAACTGCAAGCAAACAGAACTATCCATACATTGAAATATAGCCTGTACTGCCCCTTTATTGCAAGCAGAATTACGAAGATAATCAAAAAAAGCTGGTCCAGCCGCAGGTTTACGCCTATATTAAGTCCCCAGCGGTCTGCACCAATCAAAAGCACGGATATAAAACAAAATATATGGATAAATAGGTCAAGGTTTACCTTGACCTGAGAAATCGGTATTCTTTTGCTTTTAACCGTTTCCATTTTTGCCTTAAATTCACCTTAATTTTTTTAAAATCTCTGCCGCAAAATTTTTATAGTTGAATTTCTCCGCGATAACATTCCCGCAATCGGGCGTTTCAGGCTGCGCGGAAAGCTTTAAAGCAAGGTCGTTTTCGTCGCTGAAAAATACTACGGGCAAATCTTTGTAAACCTCGCGGAACACTTCTATATCAGAAATTATAGGCTGGGTGTTTAAATACAGCGCTTCCATAGGGGGCGCGCCGAAGCCCTCGTAACGGGACGGCAGGACAAGAAATTTTGCTGTGCGCACTTCTTCGAAAAGTTGTTCGTCGGAAATTTTCCCCGTAAACTCGACGTTTTTATATTGGCTTTCGTCAAGCCTCAGCCCCGTAATGAAATTGTCGCGCTCACCGATGATTTTAAGGGTCAAGCCCTCTGTCTTTTCGAATGCGGAAAGCAAAATTTTCAGACCCTTATTGGGTTTGACGTTGCCGACGAAAATTATTTTGTTTTCTTTGACCGCGGGCTCTGTATGAGATTGGGCATACTCAATCAAGGCTTTTGCAAGCCCCGGGTAATTCAGATAGCACTTCTCGGCAAGACGTTTGTAATAATACTTGCAGCGGTCCATCGTAAAGCGGGAAACGCAGGCTACCGACGCGGACCTTTTCATACATCTTTTCAGAAGATATTTTTTTACCGCTCTGTCGGCAAAATTCTTCGAAGTGATTTTCATATCGAGGAAAATCAAATCGTGCATAACCGAATGAACGGGCACTTTTATCCCCAAAGGCACAAGGAAATTGGGAATAATCAGGCAGTCGCACTCCTTATTCACCCTCTTCTTCGCAAACCGAAAAAGCCCTGTTTTGGAATAAGGTTCGGTATTATCCTCTATTATTTCGGCTCCCGCAAACTGCGAAAGATTCTGAGGCTTGCCTATCAAATAGTATTTATTTTCAGTATAATCCAGATTTTCGAGAATACCGAGGCATACTCTGCCTATCCCCGATTTCCCGATATATCTGCAATCTATCGCTATATTCATACGCCTTACAGCCTTAAAGGCAGGTGATTTCATTTATGATTTTTTCGGAAAAATCACGGAAAGTAAAAAGTTGAAGTATCCTTTCCCCCGCGGCTTTTCCGAGTTTTTCCCTGAGCGCGGAGTCGTCCGCAAGTTTTTTTATCGCTTCGGCAAATTTTTCGCCGTTGCCGTTTTCTACCTCCAACCCCGTAACGCCTGCCAAATTTACATAGTTTACGCCGCTGCCCGGGATTTTAAAAGTGACTGCGGGTTTACCGAAGTACATAGCTTCCGCAAGCGACAGCCCGAACGCTTCGTTTTTAGTGACGGAGGGGAAACAGAATATGTCGCAGGCGGAAAGATAAGCTTTCAAATCTTCGTCGGTCAATTTACCCAGAAATTCTATTTTATCGTCGCCTTCCGCTTTCTTTTTCAGTTCGGCGGTCAAAGGACCTTCGCCCCCGATAAAAATTTTAAAATCGGCAGGCAATAGCCCGCTTGCCTCTATCAGATATTGCAAGCCCTTGTATTCCACATGCCGCCCCACCGCGAAACAAATGGTTTTACCTTTGTTTTCCGCGCGGACGGCTTCCGCTTTGGCTTTGGAATTTCCGTCAAGTTTCAGCCTTTCCTCGTTCACGCAGCTCGGAATGACGACGCATTTTCCCGCATACCTGCTTAAAAAAGGACTGCCCTCTACGTAATTCGGAGACGTGGCGATGATTTTATCCGCCCGTTTCAGCAAGCGTTCGGTCTGACCCTTGAATAATTTCCCCAAAATCTTCTGCTTGGTAATATCGAGGTGATAATAAACCACAAGCTTACAACCCTTATTCTTCTTCAACATCTTTAAAAGATAATGAGCCGCGAACGGATTGGGGAAATGGAATATTACTACGTCGGGTTTAAAGGATTTAAATTGCCCTTTAAGCAATCTTTTATATTTAAAAGAAAGCGACTGGGAAGAAATTTTGGCGAAACAGCCGCACCGCGTTACTTTTACGCCGTCCAGCTCGTCAAATACCGTTTCCCTGCCGCCGTTAAAACAGAAGACAGCCTGTTCGCAATCTTCTTTACTTTTAAGCGCGTTCAAAATATCGCGCGCGGTCTGTTCTATGCCGCCTATATGCGGATACAGGTAATTGGAAATCTGTAAAATTTTCATAATCAACCGTAAAAAGCTTCTTCGAGCATAAGACAAAGACAATGGTAAACGGGAAGATGAAGCTCCTGAATCATATAAGTTTCGTCTGCGGGAACTTTTATCGCAATGTCGGCGAAGCCCGCAAGTTCCCCGCCGCGCGCGCCCGTCAGAGCGATAACTTTAAGCCCCGCCGCCCTTGCCACGCACGCCGCGTTCATAACGTTACGGGAATTGCCCGAAGTGGAAATACCCATAAACACATCGCCTTTTTTACCGAAAACGAACGCCTGTTGGGCGAAAACAAATTCTCCGCCTTCCGCGACGTCGTTTACAAACGCAGTATTCAAAGCCTGATGCTCTCCGAGAACTATCGCAGGCAATCCGCATTGCAGTTTTTCGGACAGCGCGACGCCCCGTTCCCCGCCATATCTTAAAAGTTTATCGGAAAACTCTTCGGGGCAGCGCCGCGGGAGCTTAAAGCTTTTCATCAATTCGCCCGCAATATGCTGTGCGTCGGCATAACTGCCCCCGTTGCCAGCCAAAAGAAGTTTACAGCCTTTTTTATAACATTCCGCAAGCGCTTCATACGCCGAAAGGATATCGTTTCGGCATACGACAAGCTGGGGATACCTGCTTTCGAGCGCGTCTAAACACGCAAAAACTTTTTCCATAGTCACACCAGAATTTTATCTATACATTCGGAAAGATTTAAGCCACACACGTCGGCATTATAGGGATTCCCGTTGCCGATATAAGCCGTTTTGCAACCCGCGTTCCTGCCGCACAGCACGTCGTTTTCGCCGTCGCCGACCATCCAGGAAGCCGAAAGGTCTATATTGAACTCCGCCGCCGCGCGTAAAAGCATGCCCGCCTTGGGCTTGCGGCAATCGCAGTCTGTTTTATATTCGGGGCGTTCCCCTTTAAACCCTTTATCGGGGTGGTGCGGGCAGAAATATATTTTGTCGAGATAGGCGCCTTCCGCCCCCAAAAGCGTTTCGAGTTTAGCGTGGATTTCGGATAGTTCTTCCAAACTTACCTCTCCCCGCGCTATGACGGGCTGATTGGATGCCACGATTGCAAGATAACCGCTTTCGTTTATTTTTTTCACCGCGCCACAAGCCCCGTCAATAAGGGAAAGCTTGTCAATATCGGTAAGAAAGCCTACATATTTATTCAGCGTGCCGTCCCTGTCGAGGAAAATCGCGCGCTGCTTGCGGGAAAGATTTTTCTCCCACACCCTTCCGCGTTTAATATCTTCGGCAACGGCGTAATATCTGTCGGGCGTACCCATATCTTTGACATACTCGGGCGAATCGTAAACATACAGCTCTCCCGAAGGAATCAAAGGCTTCAATACATCCCTATCCAAGTCCGTTTTTTTAAGCGAGACAATTTCTTTGAAAATTTGCGGGGACAGCATATGAAGCCCCGCGTTCACCCTGTTGCGGTACCACAGCCGCTCGTCTTCCTTATGAAGCCAGCCTGTCACTTTCCCGTTCCCGTCGGCAAATATTATCCCGCTGTCGTAGGGGTGCGAATTGGGGTGGGTGAAGATAGTGGCAGCGCAGCGGTTGCGCTTATGCGCCGCAACAAAACGCGGGATATCCACATCAAAAATTATATCCCCGTTTATAAGTAAAAAATCATCGTGTATCCTGTCTTTCAGAAAATACAGCGCGCCAGCCGTTCCCAACGGCTCTTTCTCTTCTATATACTCTATATCCACGCCGAATTTTTTTCCGTCGCCGAAGTACTTTTCCACGGCTTCGCGAAGATATCCGACAACAAGAATTATTTGGGTAAATCCCTGCCTTTTAAGACATTCTATCTGATATTGCAAAATTGGCTTACCGCAGATTTCTATCATGGGCTTCGGAACTTCGGAATTTACCGAAGCTATCCTGGTGCCCCTGCCGCCTGCCATTATTACCGTTTGCATCAGTTCTCCTGCGCGCTTTCGCGGTCGTACGATTCGGAAAGATAATATATTATGCGCGTGCCGCCGTCCTCGAAAGAAAAAGGAATCCTTAAAAGATTTTTAAATTCCGAAATGATTTTTTTATGGTCCTCCGGTCTTGCATAAAACACGAGAAATCCTCCGCCGCCTGCGCCGAGAAGTTTACCGCCGAGCGCGCCCGCCTTCAAGCCCTTTTCGTATAAACCGTCTATATATTCGTTCGAAACTACGCTGCCCGTCTGCCTTTTCAAAGTCCAAGTTTCGTTAAGCAGCCTGCCGAAATCGTCCAAATCGCGGGTTTTGTCTTCAAGCACTCTTTCGGCTTCATCGACGAGTTTAAGCATTTCCTTTAATTGCGCTGTCTTTTCTTTTACGGAAGGCGCCTGCTTGTGGATATCGGAAGAAATGCGCGTAAAGCCCGTAAAGAACATAAGAAGGTTGGAATTTAAAGCGCACTTTCTCTCCGCGGACATTATTATGGGCGAAACGGTATATGAATTATTTGCGAAATCTATCCTGTTGAACCCGCCGAAGGACGCGGCAATCTGGTCCTGCCAGCCTCCTCTTTCGGCGCACAGCCCGCGTTCTATATGAATGGCTTCGTCGGCAAGTTTCCTTTTATCGGCAAACTTGCCTTTCATGGCGTAAAACGCATTCAGCATCCCGACCGCAAACGAACTGCTTGTCCCAAGCCCCGTGCGCGCGGGCAAATCGGCTTCGTAGTTTAAGCGCAGTTCGTGCATGTCCATAAACTTCATCGTGTTCCTGATAAGGGGGTGTTCGATATCGTTCACGCAGCTTACGCGCTCCGTTTTGGCATATACGAGTTCGCTTGTATAGTCGAAAAATCTCGGCAAATGCCTTACGGTTATGTAGCAATATTTATCGAAAGTCGTCGATAAAACGGCGCCGCCGTATTCGTTGAAAAACTCCGGCATGTCCGTTCCGCCGCCGAAAAAACTCATTCTGAATGGCGTTTGGGTTATAATCATTTATTTCGCTCCCGTTCTTTTGAATACGCCCGCTATGGTCTTGAAAATGATTTTTATGTCAAGCCCAACCGAGCAGTGGTCAACATAGTACAGTTCCAGCTTCTGCCGTTCGCCGCTTTCGTACGTTGTGTTGCTTCTGCCGTTCGCCGCCCACCAGCCTATCATCCCGGGCTTTACGGATAGCAATTTTTCGGCGGAAGGTCCGTACTTTTCTTCCAGCTCTTCCCGAACCAAAGGTCTGGGTCCGATAACGGAAATTCTCCCCACGAAAATCGCCCAGACGTTGGGCAGCTCGTCAAGGCTTGTCTTGCGCAAAAATTTACCGAGTTTAGTTACGCGGGGGTCGTCGTCCAGCTTGTATTCGCGTTTGAATTTTTCAAGCTGTTCGGGCGTAAGCATGTCTTCGAGCTTGTCCGCATCCTTGCGCATGCTTCTGAATTTGGGCAGGGATATAATCTTGCCGCCCTTGCCCACTCTTTTATGGCTGTAAATTACCTTTCCGCCGTCGCTGCACTTTACAACAATCGCGAGAATCAGATACAGCCACGAAAAGATTATAAGAAACAGTCCGCTTGAAATTATATCGAAAGACCGTTTTGTAAAGCGATAGCAAAAATAGGCAAATTTATTGCGTTTTTTTGTCGGACAATCGAATTGTTCGACCGTAACCGCTTCCTGCATAATCGTAACATCTCCGTAAACGGTTTTATTAAACCGTTTTTACATATGTAAACATAAGAAACCCATTATATGGTAAATATCATTCTAACATTTAAATATTAAAAAGTCAAACATAAATCATTATAATGAGGTATATAAATAAATCCTTCCGGACGCCCGATTTTTTCCGCGGCGGAAAAACTTCCGACGGTATTTTAACAGTAAAATATTCTATCATTCGGGAGTTTAAAAGTCAAACATACTTGCGCGGCAGGAGAGCTCATGAAATATTATCAATCGGCTTAATTTAGAGGACTGAATTTTGTCACGGCAAAGTTTGCCATTTGCGCATTGCCGCCCGACAAAAAATTCGGGGAGCTGTTCATTACTTGAACAGCTCCCCGAATTTAATTTTATTTAAGTTATTCAGCTAAACGCAACCGCCGGCAATGTCGAACTTATAATTTTTTGATATTCTGGCGTATTCAATGTGCGCCCTGTTTTTTATTTGCTACCCGTAGAACCGAAGCCGCCCGAACCGCGCGCCGTGTCGGACAGCTCGTCCGTAAGCACAAATTCCGCGGTCACATAAGGGGTTATTACAAGCTGAGCAACGCGCTCTCCCGCGGAAACGGTTTGCGGCGTTTCGGAATGGTTATGAAGCGAGACCTTGACCTCGCCGCGGTAGTCGCAGTCGATAACGCCCACCTTGTTTGCGGGGGCAAGCCCCTTTTTCGTGGCAAGTCCGCTTCTGGCATACACAAGCCCCGCGTAGCCGACGGGGAGTTCCAAAGCGATGCCCGTGGGAATAAGCGCCGTTTGATGGGAATTTATAACTATATCTTCATCTATGCAGGCATACAAATCCGCGCCCGCGGCAAATTCGCTGCCGTAAGCGGGAATTACCGCCTTGGGGTCGAGTTTTTTGATATTTACTTTCATTTTCACCCTCCTTACGGTTTTAAACGAAGTCCTTTTCGTTCCAAAGAACCACATCGTCCTTTTCAAGACTTTCGCGCACAAGGATTATGCGCTGGTTTGAAGAACCGCGGAACAGCAGGTTTATATCCTTCAATTCCTCAACAAATCTGCCGTCAACCAAAACGTCGAGCGTGTTGAGGATGCGCATATTCACGTTGTGGTCGCCCTTTTTGCCCGTAAGCAAATCCGCCTCGAAGTCGTATCCCGTGAAACACCAAAAGGATTTTGCGGGATAGATTTTGCGCAGTTTTTCCATAAAAGGCGCAAGACGTACTGCGTTTTCGGGCTCGAACGGGTCGCCTCCGAGAAGCGTGAAACCCTTAATATATTCGGGCTGCATAGACTTTATTATGCTTTCCTCCACCTCCTCGGTGAACGGCTCGCCGTAGCCGAAATCCCACGTTTCGGGATTGAAACAGCCTTTACAATGGTTGCGGCATCCGCTGACGTAAAGCGAAGTCCTTACGCCGGGACCGTTGGACACGTCGAAATATTTTATTTTTGCGTAGTTCATAAAAAATCCTTTTATGCAATCGTAATGCATTCTTACTTCATAAGATTATTTAAGCCGCTTTACCCGAAAGCGGCTTAACATAACATATGTATTTTCAAACAATTCCGCGCCGCAACTTATAAGTGGAGAACGCGCGCTTTGATTTCCTTAGTCTTACCCACGTTCCAGAAGTTTTCGCCCAGATATCCGCAGGTACGGCGGGTAACGTTCATCTTGCGCTGGTCCTTATTGTGACAGACGGGACACTCCCATTCGTTGTCGTCGTTGATTATAATTTCGCCGTCGAAGCCGCACACGTGGCAATAGTCGGATTTAGTGTTGAATTCTGCGTATTGGATATTGTCGTAAATGAATTTAACCACATCTTCAAGAGCTTGCAGGTTGTGGCGCATATTCGGAATTTCGACGTACGATATGGCTCCGCCCGAAGATATCTTCTGGAATTGGCTTTCGAATTTGAATTTCGAGAAAGCGTCTATATGCTCGCGCACATCAACGTGGTAGCTGTTCGTATAATAACCCTTGTCCGTCACGTCTTTGATAGTGCCGAAGCGCTCTTTGTCTATTCTCGCAAAGCGGTAGCAAAGGGATTCCGCGGGCGTGCCGTAAAGTCCGAAGCCCAGCCCCGTTTCCTTCTTCCACTTTTCGCAGTGGTCGCGCAGAGTGCGCATAATTTTCAACGCAAATTCCTGACCTTCGGGAGTGGTGTGGGAAACGCCCTTTACAAGCTTGGTCACTTCGTACAGACCTATATAGCCCAAAGATATGGTGGAATAGCCGTTTTCAAGGTATTTATCGATTTTTTCACCGGGTTGAAGCCTTGCAATGGCGCCGTATTGCCAATGCACGGGAGATACGTCGCTGGTTACGCCCATAAGCGCCTCGTGGCGGCACATCAATGCTTCGTAGCAGAGCTGCAACCTCTCTTCCAAAATCTGCCAGAATTTGTTTTCGTCGCCCTTTGCGAGTATTCCGCATTGGGGAAGGTTTATGGATACAACGCCCTGGTTAAACCTGCCCTCGAATTTATAGTTGCCGTTTTCGTCCTTCCACGGGGACAGGAACGAACGGCAGCCCATGGGCGAAAATACGTTGCCCTCGTAATTTTCGCGCATCTTCTTTGCCGAAATATAGTCGGGATAAAGGCGTTTGGACGAACATTTTACGGCAAGACGGGTCAGATAGTCGTACTTGCCCCCTTTAAGGCAGTTGTTTTCGTCCAGCACATATATAAGTTTGGGGAATGCGGGAGTGACATAAACGCCCTTTTCGTTCTTTATGCCCTGATAACGCTGGTTTAAAATTTCCTCTATTATCATGGCGTTTTCTTCGATATAGGGGTCGTTGTCGTCCAGCCACATAAACAGGGTCACGAACGGCGACTGCCCGTTGGTGGTCATTAAAGTGTTTATCTGATATTGGATGGTCTGCACGCCGGCTTTAAGCGCTTCCTTTATGCGCATATCGACAAATTCCTTTTTGGTGGCTTCGTCTATCTTGTCGCCGAACTGCTCCTCGCACTGTCTTTCATACTTTTCGCGGGTACGTCTTAAATATTTGCCGAGGTGTGCGATATTCACGGATTGTCCGCCGTACTGCGAAGAAGCGACGGAAGCTATTATCTGCGTGGTTATGGTACAAGCCGTCTGGAAAGACTTCGGGCTTTCAATCATCTTTCCGTTCATGACGGTGCCGTTTTCAAGCATGTCCTTTATATTTATAAGGCAGCAGTTGAAAATGGGCTGCAAGAAATAGTCCGCGTCGTGGAAATGAATCGCGCCCTCGTCGTGCGCCTTGGAAATTTTTTCGGGCAGAAGAATACGGCGGGTAAGGTCTTTGGATACCTCGCCTGCAATAAGGTCGCGCTGGGTGGAAGCCGTGCGCGCGTTTTTGTTGGAGTTTTCCTCCATTACGTCCTTGTTCTTGTTGCGGATAAGGGATAAAATGCTCTCGTCCGTGGTGTTAGCTTTTCTTACAAGGGCGCGCTCGTAACGGTAGAGGATATAAGCCTTCATAAGCTGGAATTTCTGCAATTCCATAAGGTGCTCCTCCACCATATCCTGAATGTCCTCTACAAGAAGACGCTGTCTGTGCCTGTCCGCAATGCTGTCAACAATGTCGTTGATTTGCGAATCGGTAATCCTGTCCTCAAAGTCAACCGCTTCGTTGGCTTTCCTGATTGCAACAACTATTTTGTTTCTGTCGAAATCGCACGTTGTGCCGTCGCGTTTGATAACTTTCATAAACTCCTCTCCCAAACTTTTAAGCCGTCTGATTCAGTGATGACCTGTTTTGCCGAAAATTGTAGAACAAAGATATATTATCACATATTTAGTGGCTTGTCAACACCCAAAACCACAATATCTTGTGAAACATTGCCCGCTGAGCGTTCCATAGAACGCTTGTCCTTTCCCGCGCGAGCAATGTCAAGTATATTACTTGGGAATTTCAAAGTCAAGCAATGGACTACAATATCTTGTATGAAAATTTTTAACGCCCTCACTATATATAGAATGTAACATTTAACAGCACAAATTCACAAAAACCTTTTCAGATAGCTTAAATCAAGCTTCCATTCGGGCACGAGATTCCTTCTGCGGTGCGCTTCGTTAGCCTCGCCCAACGCCTTTCTGTACTCGGCATAAGTGTAGCCGTTGACCTTCATAAAATGGGCGCAGGCTCTCTCCTCGCCGCCCATAAGCTGGGTTCTGCCTATATGAATTACCTCGTGGCAGCTGCGGCATACGGCGACTACGTCCGTAAGCTTTTGGACGGCGTTCTTTTCGTCGTACTCCCAACGTTCGTGCGCTTCGAGGCGGCGCGAAGGCGCTCCGCAAATCATACACCTGCCGTTCGCGCGGGCGTACGCTTCCTTGCGTACGACGTCCCACTGCGCGGGGGAAAGAATACTTCTTAAATTGGAATACCAGCAGCTGTCCGGCACAAGTTCGAAATTAAGTTTCACGGCGTTTCCTTATAATTTGGCGTTACCTTATAAAATATGGTCTATTGTATTTTACCCTTTCCGCAAAAAAATTTCAAGCGCAACGGTTGACAAAATTTTTGCAGCGGAATATAATACCTATGATATCAAAATGATATCAAATTTCTTTTTAGGAGAAAATTATGCAAAACATCGAAGAAAAGGAACTGAAAGGCATAAACGGCTGGCTGATGCTGTTTTTGAACATTGCGGGCGTAATTTTGGGCATTGCGCTGATTATAGCGGGACCCATGCTTGCGACAGACCCTCAAACCGAAGAAGTGGTCGCGCCGGCATATTTCGCGCTGTTATTTATAGGAATAGTGATGTGTACGGCGGCGGGCATATGCTTTGCGGGCTTGAAAGTGCTTGCGCCCAACGAAGCTATGGTTTTGACTTTGTTCGGAAAGTATCACGGCACACTGCAAAAGGACGGATTTTCCTTCGTCAACCCCTTCTGCGTCGCCGTCAATCCCGCGGTTGCGGGCGGCTTTTCCAAAAAGATAAGCCTTAAAGCCATGACCTTGAACAACGACAAACAGAAGGTCAACGACGAGGACGGCAACCCCATAGAAATTTCCGTCGTTGTCATATGGCGCATTGCCGACGCGGCAAAAGCAGTATTCTCTGTTCAAAACTATATGACTTTTATTTCCACGCAGTGCGATTCCGCCATAAGGCAGGTGGCGCGCCAATATCCTTACGACGTAAGCGACAACGGCGACGAGAAATCGCTGCGCGGTTCTTCGGTAGAGGTTGCGGAAGAACTTAAAAAGGAGCTTCAAGCCCGTTGCGATATGGCGGGGATAGACATTATGGACGTAAGGATAAACAACCTTGCCTATGCGCCCGAAATAGCCGCGGCAATGCTTCAACGCCAGCAGGCGGGGGCGATAATAGCCGCAAGGCAGAAGATAGTTGACGGCGCGGTATCCATGGTGGAAATGGCTTTGAAAAAGCTTTCCGACAACGATATAGTGGAGCTTGACGACGAAAGAAAGGCGGCGATGGTTTCCAATCTTTTGGTAGTCCTTTGCGGCAACCGCGACGCCCAGCCCGTAGTAAACAGCGGCAGTATATATTAAATTTTTCAAAACCACGCCTATCGTTAAAACAAATAACATACCTTGTGTTTTAAGTGGAATACATACGCTGTTTTACGGCGCATGCGGCAGGAGCTATTTGAAATTCCGTGAAATATAATTTTATGAAATCTATCCCGCATCAAGAACTCTTTCTATGCGACGAAAAGGACGCCGAGGATTACCGAAAAACCGTTTACGCTGAGGCGAGAGCGGTAATAATCATCTTCTGCACATCTCTTGCGGCGGCAGTTTTCGCTGGCGCTGTTACAGCGCAAATTGCCCTTCCGTACGCTTTTAGATTGACTCTTTTATGCGCGGGACCCCTTATCTTTTTTGCGGCGTTTGTAATAACGCTTATAGTTTTTGACAGAAGAACTTCCCGCATATTCCAAACAAGCTTTTCAAAGCTCGGCAACAGTTTGGAGGACAACCTAAAAAAGCAGTTGCATTCAGCCTATGTGCGCAACCGTCGTGCGGGGAACATAATGTTCTTGTCGGTCAACGCAGGGGGGATTTTGATAGGCGCGGCGCTGGGTTATTTCGGATATATCTGGGGCGACTCCGCAAATCTTTGGGAAAACGTCGGTTGCTCCACCGCCGTCTTTTTCATTTTGGCAGCCATTGCGTCCTTTATTATATGGGCTATTATGTACAGAGTATATCTTTCCCGCATAGCGCCTGCCGAAGAAGAACTTTTAAACGCCCAAAACCGCGGCGGGGAATGAAGTTATGGAAAAATCGAACAAAAAACAGATACCGCTGAGGATATCGGAAAATTTATTTGACGAGCTCGAACGGTGGGCGGACGACGAATTTCGTTCGGTAAACGGACAGATAGAATACCTTCTGACCGAATGTGTAAAATACCGCAAAAAAGGCAAAAAGGGCTTGACGAAAGACGAAGAAAGCGATTAAAATATATTCGGGAAAGGGCAAAACTTTCCCGAATATTTTGCTTAATGAGGACTGTATGGCGCAATTCGACGTTGAAAAACTTAAAAAATACCAACGCGGCGAAAGGGTCGGAACGGTTGCGCTTTTTTTCTGTGCCGCCGTGTTTTTTGCTTTCGCCGCGCTGTTAATCGTCGCCCGCGCGCGGGAATCGGCTGTTTTGAACGTCGTTGCGTGGGCTTCCGCGCCCCCTCTACTTGTCGTGGGCGCCGCCGTTGCGGCATACTGTAATTTGAAATTCGGCTGCGGCATAACCGCAATGATTAAAAAATACGTCACCGAAACGCTTATCGAAAACGCCCACGCTCTACGTCCCGAAAAAACTTCTCTTTCCTTCGAGATTGGGGCGGACGAAACGTCCGTTCAAATTTCGGTAAACGGCGGCAAGGAAAGAATAGTTTTCGATTTTTCACCGTTCGGGAAATTTACTCTTTCCCGCAGGGCGGCGGCTATGTCCGCCGTAGCGGATAAACTTAATTCCACGTTTATAAAGCTATATGAGCGCGGTTCTGCCTATTCCTCGGTCGAATACCGAGTTATAAACGGCAAGAAAAAGGCGGGGAAGCCTGTTCCCGTAATTGTGGACGGCAAGCCCGACCCCCGCGCCTTTAAAGCCTGTCTGAAAAGCAAATGAAAGGACTTATTTTAAACAACACCTACTTTGATACCGCCGCAACGCGTTACCAAAGCGCGCGCCTTAAAGAAGAACTTGAAAAGCTCGGAGTGGAAACCGACGTAAAAAAGAACGACTTTTTCGGCGCGGCAATAAAAGAGGGAAAACTTGAAAACGCGGCGGCGGGATACGATTTTTGCGTGTATCTGGACAAGGATAAATACGTTTCCTACGCATTGGAAAAATGCGGAATGAGGCTTTTCAACCGCCACGACGCCATCCGCGCCTGCGACGACAAAGCCATAACTTTTTTGCGCCTTGCGGACAGCGGCGTGCCCATGCCGAAAACCTTTCCCGGGCTGTTGTGCTACACGCCCGATTCCCGCGTTTCGCGCGATACGTATGAGTTTCTTGCGCGCGAGCTGGGCTTCCCCATGATAGCCAAACGCTGCTACGGCTCGCTAGGGAAATTCGTCTATAAAATCGACGGCATGAAAGAGTTGGAAACTGCGGGCGAGGAATTAAAGTGCGTCCCCCACCTTTTCCAGCAATTTATTTCGGAAAGCGCGGGAAAAGACGTGCGCGTCATCTGCGTCGGCGGCAGAGCCGAAGTCGCCATGAAGCGGGAAGCAAGCGGCGATTTCCGTTCCAACATAGAATTAGGCGGAAGGGGAACGCCCTATGAAATAGACGGCGAATTGCGCGCGCTTACAGAAAAGACCGCCCGACTACTGAATTTGGACTACTGCGGAATAGACGTCCTTTTCGGTAAAGACGGATATCTTTTGTGCGAAGTCAATTCCAACGCCTTTTTCGGCGGAATCGAAAGCGTCACCGGCGCGAACGTCGCAAAGAAGTACGCCGCCCATATAGTTAATACCATAAAATCCCCCCTTTCCTCTCATGTCATACCGAGGGCGTAAGCCCGAGCATATCACATTAAAAAATGACAAAAGCAGGGGCTGATAAATCAGCCCCCGCCACGATGTCCAACCGTATCTTTACATCCCTGTCGGATACGGGCAATGCGGCATACCCTTGCCAG